>JAQERH010000014.1:55660-68400 GCA_027698105.1 Lachnospiraceae bacterium AM93-12TA | reverse complement strand
TACGCACGGTGGTGTGAGAGGACGGCGGTTAATCACCGCCTCCTACTCGATTGCAGCAGTTTTTCTTAACAAAGCGAACATATATTCGGAAAAACTTGCAGTTTTTTTGAGCTTATGATAAAATGAGAACATACGTTCTATATAATTGTAATGGAGGGAAAACAGATGCTGATACAGGAAAACCTTGGGATACAGGAAAAGCTGAAAATTCTTTCAGATGCAGCGAAGTATGATGCGGCCTGCACATCCAGCGGCGTGAGCAGAAGAGGGAAGCAGGGACAGCTGGGAAGTGCTCATGAGGCAGGGATATGCCACAGCTTTTCGTCAGATGGGAGATGTATTTCCCTTCTTAAAATTCTGCTTACCAATCAGTGCATCTATGACTGCAAATACTGCATTAACCGGCGGTCTAATGACACGCTGCGCACTGCTTTTACACCAGAAGAGGTGTGCAGGCTCACGATGGAATTCTACAAAAGAAACTACATTGAGGGGTTGTTTTTAAGTTCGGGAATTCAGGATTCTCCAGATCATACGATGGAGCAGATGCTTGCTGTGGTAAAGAGTCTTCGCCTGGAGCATCAATTTCAGGGCTATATCCATTTAAAGGCGATTCCAGGCGCATCTCCGGAGCTGATAGAGGCAGCAGGCTTTTTTGCGGATCGTATGAGCGTGAATCTGGAGCTTCCCACAGCGGAAGGATTGAAAAAGTTGGCCCCCGGAAAGACGAGGGAAAAGATTCTGACTCCGATGCGTCAGATTCAGAGAGGAATTGTGAAGCAGATTGCACAGGAAGGCCTTTTGGAAAAAAAGGGACTGACAGATTCTCTTCTTTCTGCCCCAGACCGCAGTGTTTCCGGCAGTCTGCCTGATTTTGAAGGACAGAACAGAAAGGACAGTAAAAAGAGCCCCAGTGTGATTCCGGGTAAATCTTCTTATGGAAATTATGGGCTGGGGAGAAGTACAGCGGGCAGGCCTGTGTTTGTTCCAGGAGGTCAGAGCACTCAGATGATAGTAGGAGCTACACCTGAAAGCGATTTTCAGATGGTGTCTGTGGCTGAGGCGCTGTATCAGAATTTTGGCCTGAAGAGAGTATTTTATTCGGCCTTTGTCCCGGTCAATGAGGACAGCAGCCTTCCTGTTCTTCCGGGGGGACCGCCTCTTTTGCGGGAGCATAGACTCTATCAGGCAGACTGGCTGATGCGCTACTATGGTTTTCGGGCATCTGAGCTCCTCTCAGAGGAAAAACCGAATTTTAATGTGCTTTTAGATCCGAAGTGTGACTGGGCAGTGAGAAATCTGGGGCGTTTTCCAGTGGAGATTAACACTGCGCCTTACGGAGAGCTTCTGAGAGTGCCAGGAATCGGAGTGAAATCAGCAGTCAGAATTGTGAAAGCCAGAAAGGAAGCAGCTCTGCGGTTTGAAGATCTGAAAAAAATGGGAGTCGTTATGAAACGGGCCGTTTATTTTATCACCTGCTCAGGGCGGATGATGTATCCAGTTTCCATGAATGAGGATTTTATTACAGGATGCATAGTAGGGGAGGAGCGAAGAAAGGTGTGGGATCTGGAACAGAGAGATATGTATCGCCAGCTGTCTCTGTTCGACGATTTTCATATGCAGGCAGCGCTGCCGGAAGAAGAGAAAGGAGCTCTTCTGACAGGACAGCTATAGAAAGAAAGGAAAGAAACAGATGACCATTTTTGTGTGTGGAGATGAATTTAACAGCATTCTCTGCGGCGTATATGATGCATGGATGAGCGGACTGGGGCATGACAATGTCAAACTCATGACCAGAAAAGAACAGCAAAATCAGACGATGCAGATGTTTGCGCAGTACAGGGAGACAGAGGATGCTTTATGGAAGATAAAAAAGACAGCTGAGGCAGTGAGAAGAAAGATTTCACAGGAGGCATATGCCTGGATTTACAGGGCGTCCCTGAGCAGTGAAGAAGGCAGGGCGGATCAGATTTACCGTTTCCTGGTCAAAGGATTTCAGTCAGGTTCTAAGATCGTAACTATGCTTCGGGATCCGGATGTATATGCTGTATTCAGCATGAACCGGCAGGTTGCCAATGAAGCTCACCTGCTGACGGGGTTTCTGCGCTTTTCAGAGCAGTCTGCAGGACTGTTAGCAGCGGTGATGCGGCCGGAACACGATGTGCTCAGCCTCGTGGCAAATCACTTTTCGGAGCGAATGTCAGGGGAGCGCTGGCTTATTTTAGATGAAAGCAGGGGCAGTGCAGCTCTTCATGAACCTGGCCGTGGATTTGTGATTCTGTCAGAATTGCCCCAAAAATTGAGAACCTATCTTTCTGGACAGAAAGCGGAGGGAGAATACGAAGAACTGTGGCGAATATTTCACAGCTCTGTTTCTATCAGGGAGAGAGAAAACAGGACATGCCAGAACAGTCATCTTCCTCTGCGGTTTCGTCTCTATATGACAGAATTTTAAAAACTTACAGATTTCTTACATTTCATAGCCGTGATTGACAGTCTGACCTTTGTATGATATGCTCCAACTGTATTAATATAGCTAATACAGTTAATACATGGCAGCAGGAGAGACCAGAAAGGAGGGTGTATGATTCTAATTGATTACAGAGATCGCCGTCCCATTTATGAGCAGGTAGTGGAAAAAATGGCAGATCTGATGATAAGGGGCATTCTGCCTCAGGACAGTCAGCTTCCCTCTGTGAGAAATTTGGCTACAGACCTGGCTATTAACCCAAACACCATTCAGAGGGCGTATGTGGAGCTGGAACGACAGGGATATATCTATTCTGTAAAAGGCAAAGGGAGCTATGTGGCAGAAAATCACAAAATCAGAGAGAAAAACCGACAGGAGGTTTTTAAAAGTCTGGAAGTTCTGGTGGAAAAAGCAGAAGCAGCCGGTGTTACCATGCTGGAATTTCAGGAGGCAGTGATTCAGATGTATGGAAAAAAGAAAAAACCAGAAGAAGGGGGAGGGAAGCAGCATGATTGAGGCGGTAAACCTGACGAAGTATTACGGAAAAACTGTGGCAGTGGATCACATCAATGCAGAAATCAAAGAAGGAACTGTATTCGGACTGATTGGTACCAATGGAGCTGGAAAAAGTACCTTCCTCAGAATGGCAGCAGGAATTCTGAAGCCGGATGAGGGAAGCATCAGCCTTGATGGAGAGCCGGTGTTTGAAAATCCTACGGCAAAAGCCCGTTTTTTTTATATTTCAGATGAGCAGCATTTTCTGGGAAATTCATCCCCTGAGGGAATGGCCGTATTTTACAGCTCTATTTATCCGGCGTTCGATAAAAAGCGTTTTTATGATCTTCTGGACAGCTTTGGCTTGGAGAGAAAAAGAAAAATATCTACTTTTTCAAAAGGAATGAAAAAGCAGCTTTCTGTTCTCCTGGGAATCTGTGCAGGCACAGAATACTTATTTTGCGATGAAACCTTTGATGGTCTGGATCCGGTCATGCGCCAGGCTGTAAAGAGACTGTTTGCAAACGATATGGAGACGAGGAAGCTGACGCCGGTCATTGCATCCCACAACCTGAGAGAGTTGGAGGATATCTGTGATCATGTGGGAATTCTGCACAAAGGAGGAATTCTGCTGTCTAAGGATCTGGATGATATGAAAATGAACATTCACAAGGTTCAGTGTGTTTTGTGCCCAGGAATGGAACTGGAGCAGATGCGCGGGCTGGAAATTGTCAGAACAGAAAAAAGAGGCAGCCTGTTCACATTGACTGTGAAGGGGAAGAGGGAGGAGATAGAAAAGCAGATGCAGTTCTATCGGCCGGTATTTTTTGAAATGCTTCCCCTTACATTAGAAGAAATTTTTATCAGTGAAACGGAGGTGGCCGGTTATGACATCAAAAAACTCATTTTTTAAACTTCTGCGTGAACAGACAAAGCAGCGTATCTGGCTGATTGCTCTGGCATGTCTTGTTTCTTTTTTCGCATTTCCAGTAGCAGCGGCGTTGATGGCGGGTTCATTCCTGGATATGGGGCAGATTACAGCACAGGCAGAACGTTCCGCAGGGCTTTTGACTGTGGAGATGTGCCGAAATATGGCAAGCCAGAAGCTGATTGAGGAATTTCATGACTGGATATCTCCGACAGGACCTCTGCTTCTGTGGATGATTCCCATTGCTGCAGCAATCGGGGGGCTGGCACAATTTTCGTTTCTTCATTCCAGAAAAAAGACGGATTTTTTTCACAGTCTTCCGGTTAAACGGGAAATTCTGTTTGCAGTTTCCTATATCGGAGGAATTTTGTATGTAGCAGTACCTTATATGGTAGGACTGTTATCGGCGGGACTGCTGATTCAGGTGAAAGTGATGCCATATTCTGTAGAATGGGGAACCTTGATAAAAGGTGTATTACAGGCAATGTCCTTTTATATCCTTTGCTACAGCACTGCATCAGCGGCAGCTGTTCTGACTGGAAATATAGTTGTCAGTATTCTGGGTGTTTTTGTGTTTTTCTTTTGGGGACCTCTGACTGTTTTTGTAGTTCGAACATACTGTCAGGTTTATTTTTCTTCTTTCTACCAGGCGGAAGGGATTTTAAACTGGTTGTCTATTCCAAATACATCCCCTGTCTTTTTTTACTGGACAGCTGGTACCGGCACAGCGATTAAAGCAGTGGAAGCTTTAGCAGCAGGAGCTGCTGTCTGTGCTGCAGCCCTGCTTTTGTACAGAAAGAGGCCATCAGAGGCAGCAGGAAGAGCGATGGCGTTTCCTTTGAGCCAGCCGTTGATTAAAATGGCTCTTACAGTTCCCTGCGCTCTGGGTTTCAGCCTGTTTTTCTATGAGCTGAGAAGAAGCTTTTCCTGGGGACTTTTTGGAATTGTCTGCGGTGTTCTTGTCTCTGCATGTGTGATAGAGATGATTTACCATTTTGATGTAAAGCAGGCTTTTGCAGGCTGGAAGGGAACGATTGCCGGAGCTGTGGTATCTCTTGGTGTATTCAGCGTGTTTTTCTTCGATTTAACTGGATATGACAGCTATCTTCCAAAACAGGAGGAGATAGAGTCAATAGGAGTTAGCAGCTATCTGCTGTATGAAAACCTGACTCAGGATCGGACGGTGATAGGAACAGAACAGGGAGATGAAGGGCAGATTTATATAACAGGAAACGAGCCAGGAGAGTATGAGATTTTAAAGGAAATGGAAATTTCAGAGGAAGAGACAGTTGAAGCAGTTCTGGAGATTGCAGAGGCTGGAATTTCCGAAAAGAAGGCAAGGTATCAGAAAGAGGCTGAAACAGATATGGTATCAGTTCAGGGTGTAGAAGGAGGAGAGGAAGAGACAACAGCAGAAACAGCGGCAGAGCATCCTGAAGAGTTTGCTCAGATAGTAGTTCAGTATCACCTGAAAAATGGAAAGACGGCTACGAGGGCATATTGGCTGAATTTGTTAGATGTGAAAGAATCCTTTGACCGGCTTTATGCCAGCACGGACTTTAAAAAAGAAAGCTATCCTGTTTTTGCCATTGATGAAGAGGAACTGGCAGGAGCTAATTTCCATGTTTTTGATACCTATAACCATATCGATATGAAAAAAGAAGAACTTCCAGAGCTGCTAAGCGTTTATCAGGAAGAATTTCTTCAGCTGACTGCAGACGAGAGAAGAATGGAAGCACCTTTGGGATACATTCAGTTTAAGACAGAGAAAATGCAGAATACGATTGATCAGATACGGGCAGAAAAAGGAGACTACACCAGGTTTAACGATTTTGCCTACTATCCTGTTTATCCAGGCTTTCAGCATACCATATCACTTTTGAAAGATGCGGGAGTAAAAATGGCGGACAGCTTGAAGACAGCTTCCATCGACCGGGCAGTAGTGGAACTGTGGATAGATTCTGACAGCAGAGACAGCTTTAAACCGTATTCATCCGAGGGGATTCGGACTTATCTTTCTGACACCAGAGTATGCCTGGAAGTGACAGAACCATCTGTGATAAATGAGATTTTAGACAGTGCAGGCACCAGTGAGGATCCTCTGTACAGAAATCGTTTAGAGCAGACGATGGATGTTGTTGTCTACATACAGAAGGAGAAATCAGGGGAGGTGGATTCCATTTGCCTTCAGCTTCCAAAAGGCTGTGTTCCAGATGTGGTTGAGGAACAGCTGGGAGCATATATTTTTAGTTAAGATTGACTTTCCCTTCTTTACAGGGTAGAATAAACAGGACTATACTTGGCCTGTAAAGGAGGGCATGCAATGGCATTTTTTGATGAACTGGGGAAGGCGATCAGCGGAAAAAGCAGGGAAGCTGCCACAAAGGTGCGGGATCTGACAGAGATTCTTCAGCTGAAAAGCAAGATGTCCAGTGAGAAGGAAAAAGTAAATAAGGCATATATAAATCTTGGAAAGGCATACTACGATATGCACGAGGCGTCTGCAGAGGAGGAGTATCCGGAAGATTTCGAGACAATCCGTGCAGGATTGTTAAAAATTTCCGAATTAGAGGAGGAAATTATCGCTCTGGAGGGAACCAGGATCTGTGCAGAGTGCGGAGCAAAGGTAGAAAAAGGAGCTGCATTCTGCGGACAGTGCGGGGCACAGATGCCGTTAAAGCAGGAAGAGACGGAAGATGTTTTTGGCGGTGATGATGTGGTTTTTGAGGAGGAAGAATCTCCGGCGGAACGGGCAGATGCAGTTCTCATGACAGAAGAAAACAGCGCTCTGAAAAGCAGCGGAGCAGAGGAGTAGGTAATATATGGATGCACTTGTACAATGGTTTACCGAGACTTTGTCCGGTGTTATGTCATCAGAAATAGTGATTTTTATTATTTCCATGATTCCCATACTGGAGCTGAGGGGCGGCCTTCTGGCAGCATCCCCGGCACTTTTAAATGTTCCGATTACTACAGCAGTTCCCCTCTGTATTATCGGAAATATTCTTCCGATCCCGTTTATTCTGCTTCTGATTAACAGGATTCTGGAGTGGATGAAAACAGTAGGGGCATTCCGTTCTACGGCTCTTTGGCTGGAAAATAAGGCAATGAGCAAAAAGGATAAGATTGAAAATTATGAATTCTGGGGACTGGTGCTTTTTGTGGGAATTCCTCTGCCTGGAACAGGAGCCTGGACAGGAGCTTTGATTGCGGCGCTGCTCCGCATCCGTTTTAAGAAAGCATTTTTAGCTATTTTCCTGGGAATTATTTTGGCGACAGTCATTATGAGTATTGTTTCATATGGACTTTTAGGTGTATTATTTGGCTAAAAAGAGGACTGATAACAATCAGCAGAGCAGGAGAAGCGGAGAGGAGAAGATACAGATGGAGGAGTGCTGTAAGGGTTCAGAAAGACATAAACATAGAAATGTAACAGAACAGAAGGATTTAATGACCCGACTGAACCGGATCGAGGGACAGATCCGAGGTTTGAAAGCTATGTTGGAGGATGATCGCTACTGTGTTGATATTTTGACGCAGGTATCAGCCGCTCAGGCCGCTCTAAACAGCTTCAGCCGTGTGCTTCTGTCTAATCATATTAAAACCTGCGTTGTTGATCAGATTGAGGCGGGAAATGCAGAGGAAGCAGTAGAAGAACTTTGCAAAACCATTCAGAAAATGATGAAATAAAGCGGAATAGTGGTAGATTTTTGTTTTTACAATTCCCTATTTTAAATTCAGTAATTTATTGATACAATGATTATGCATTTGAGCACCTCCGAGTGGCTTGTTCGTCAGACTGGCACTTGGAGGTCTTTTTATTATGGAACCACATTTAATCCTCTTAAACGAGTAGAGTTATTTTTGCTCATTTTTGAATTCATCACTTGACATTGTGGCAAAGAGCATCACGTAGTTGAAGAGTCTGACTAGAGAGTTTAAGTCTAAAGGATTTTGCGTACTCAGTAACCGGAACCAGCAAACGGGAAAGCAGCAGAGGAATCCAGAATCAAGAAGAGGGCAGGCGCGTGTAGCAGTATGAATACGATATCGGCGCTGCCTTTGCAGCCATCGAAGAGTAGCTGGAAGCCTTGGAAAGATACAAGAGGGAGAATAAGAGGCGTTATGCAGGGAAGTTCCAGTCTCTGAGCAGAGGGATTGAGGCTCTGATTGAGGCTGTTACCTGCGATATGGAGAAGGCGGAAACAGCGGTTCTCAGGATGGCAGAGGATCAGTACCGCAAGACTATTTTTAACACCCAGGCTTATGCCAATACAGGGGCTGGAACCTACGAGAAGGCGGTGGATATGGCTTCCGGGTATTTTCTGACAGCAGGGCTAAACTGCATCCAGTACGCCAATGGAGCCCGTCATACGCTTTCTGATTATGCAGATATGGCCATTCGAACTGCCAGCAAGCGGACTTACCTTCAGGAAGAAGGAAAGAAGCGGCAGGAGTGGGAATCAGCACTGTGATTATGAACAAGCGCGGAAATCCCTGTCCTACGTGTTTTCCCTTTGTTGGAAAGGTGCTGATTGACGATGTGTGGAGTGGTGGTCGAAAAGATGGAGTGGATCCAGAGACAGGGAAACGGTATCCGCTGATGAGTAAAGCCATAGAGGCGGGGCTTTATCATCCCAGATGTAAAGATTCTCATACGACCTACTTCCCGGGCATCTCTACGGCGGACGATACCTGGACTAAGAAGGAGCGGCGATTGGACAGAATTATGCCAGGGAGCAGAAGGAGCAGTATGCAAAGCGGCAGGCAGAGAAGTATGGGAGGCTGGCGGAACACTCACTGGATGAGGAGAATCAGAGACGGTATGCTGCCAGAAGGGAAGAGTGGAAGAAGCGCCATGCGGTGTGCAATAAAGAGAACATCAAATCTGAGATTCATACTATTAAATCTCAGATTGCAGACATTCAAGAGTAGATGAATGATAATATAAAGCAGAGGTTATTCGATAAAGGTATACAGGCCAATATTGAAGAAGCAGGGGAATACCATAAGGAAGCCTTTGAAGCATTAAAACATTTAGATAAATTAACAGATGAATATAGAAGTACCATTGCTTCGTATACTGTTGGGAAAACAGCACATACCCAAACGGAATATGGAATGGCATATACGCTTAATGGAAAAACCGCAATTACAGTTCAGCCTATAGCGCATAGGGTAAATAAAGCAATAGATGCACTGGGGCTTGGCAAAAAACAGCCACTCGGAACAACATATCATGAATTTGTACATTTTCTTTCACAGTCAAGAGAAAAGGTGGATCCAGAATTTTGGAAAGAGATTAGGAAAATAAAGAGAGAATATGAAGGTATTCGCGGAAAAAGTAATTGGTTTGATATCAAGATATCAGACTATGCGTCAAAAGATGTAGATGAGTTTCTTGCTGAAGCATTCACACAGGCAAAATTGTCTGATACCCCCTCTCCATATTCAAAACGAGTGCTCGATGTGGTTGATAAGTATTTCAAAAAAGAAATTCAGAATCGAAAAAAATACAAAATAAAAGCAGCAGAGTGGGCTGGACAGCCAGAAGGAGAAGGACGTGGAGTAAATATAAAAAAGTCATATGCAGACTTTTTATCTAGGCTGCGGGAAGAACAATCTCTGGATGCACATAAGAGCAGAATGGCGCTATACGCCGAATCAACACAGATACTGGAAGATAACGAATTGCCTGCGCCTTTTGCATATATTCCAGACTTGGACGTGATTAAATATAATCCCAATGCACCGTATATTGGAGATTATGATATGGATTATGTTTTTGCCCATGAAATTTCTTATCGGATGGATGAATTGGAATATCACAGCTGGGAAAATGAAAAGTTTCTTCAGGCTATTGAAATCTGTGCGGGGAAAGTATATGCTCAAAGAGAGAAAGTGCAGAACTGGTTCGAACCCGGAGGCCAATATGAGCAAAGCTTTGCAGTATCAGATATTATAAGTGCATTGACAAACGGTGAAATGGCCGGTATGGTTGGACATAGTGAGGCATACTGGTCAGAAATTTGGTTAAAAGCAATGGAATTATTTGCCGACATTAGTGCGGCGGATATTTTGGAATTACCGGAGAAAGAGGAACTGAGAGGGCTGTTAAAAGAACTGTTTAAAGCATACGAGGAGATGGTGCGTTGAAGATAGTAGAACGTTTAAACAGCGATGAAGAAATACAGGAGTTGAGAAAGCGGCTTTATGAAATAACCGGACGCTCTCTTCCGTTTAATTATGACTGCTATTTTGGAATTGAGGATTACAGGGAACATCTGCATCAGTGTGTGAATGCAGGAAAAATAGTCACGCGCCCTCAGGATATACATGCGGCGCGCCGCTTTGGTTCAAAATAAAATGCTGCCAGCCAGAAATAGCTGGTGGTATTTTTCAAGGAGGTTTTAAGGTGGATGATTTTCGGGTGATTTATAGGATACTCCGTATTCTTCAGAAATCAATGGACTGTGAGGAAATAGACAGAGAAATTTTGTCTGCTGAAAGGCTTGAATTGTCAATACCAAAATGGAGCCGCATCATGGCTATGTTGCTGAATGAGATATATTACGGGAGGGCAAACATGGAATGCCCTTGATTGTGGGTATCCGAGGGCAGCGCTGACAAGACCTGAGATCACGCTGAAAGGCCTTGAATATCTGGAAGAAAATACATTAATGAAGAAAGCTTCAAAGCTTGCGAAAGGTATAAAAGATACGATACCAGGGTTATAACCACCAGTCAGCAATGGCCGGTGGCATTTTTATAGCCATTGCTTTTTACGAGGAGGTGGCATAGGCATGGATAATGGAAAGATATTTGAAAGGTTGCTTCGCTTGGCAAATTCTAAAGGAGTTATTGTCCGCTTCTGTCCGTTTCAGGCATTAGAGGGGCGATTATATGGGAACCGCTTAGAGATTGCCCAGGATTTAACCATAGAAAAAATTAATTACAATCTGGCCCGTGAGCTGGCCCACGCGTATCTGCATTACGATAAGGGAGACACAATTCACAGTAAATGTCGTGCAGACTATGAGGAGCAGGCAGACAGGGCGGCAAAGATACTTTTAGAATTAATAAAAACAGCATAACAATAATCAGAGCGTCCTTCTGCGGAGGGGCGTTATTTTTCTGCCCGAAGGCATTAAACTACCCGGAGACACTGGGAACCAACTGAAAGTGAGACACACATAAAACTGGATGGGGAGACATCCCGAAAACTGAAAGGAGACACCTATGAAACGAAGATTTCCAATGAATTTACAGCTGTTTGCAGAGGGTGGAGCATCCGGCGGCCAGGGAGACGGCGCAGGAGCTTCTGGAGCTGCAGGGAATCAGCCAGATGTGGGCGTAGACGCGAAAACCATCCCTTATCTGATTAAAATGACGGATTTTGGTCAGGCTGTCGACCAGGATGGGAAGATCAACGAGGAGACAGTGTCCAACGCTCTGAAAAAGACGCTGGAGGATGTTCCGGGGTTAAAGCCGGCACAGAACAGCAAGGGAGGCTTTGTCCAGGTGGGGGCTTCTGGAAGTGGAAATCAGACACAGACCGATGATGCTGCGCTGAAAGCAGCCTCCGGAATTAAGTAGAAAGAGAGGTAACACATGGCAGTTTATGATTATGCAACACAGTTTACACAGCTTCTGGCTCAGAAGTATGCAAAAGAGCTCTGCTCGGATGCGCTGTCTCAGAGCAATCTCTAGGTAAAGTTCCTGAATGCTCAGACGAATTTATAAGCAGAAACATTAAGCATAGAATAGGTTCTGGCAGCTCTACCATTTGCGTTTTTTTCTATACATGATAAAGCTTAAATACGCGCCATTATTTGCCTTAAAGCTTTTACCTGTACTTCGCGTTACTGTAAAACCAGTAGTCTGAAGGCCTTTCCAGGCTTCCTTTATCATACAGATAAAATGGACTTGAAACGTACCCTTCATGAGTTCCTGTAATTCCTATTATCGCAAGTTGGGATGAGTGAAGAAAAAACGAATGGAATAGATAGTAGATTTGTGGTATACTCTTCCTGTTACCGCCTCCTAGACTGGTACGGAAGGGAGGTGAATCGTATGGAATATATTGCTTCTCTTATTGCCACTGTTGTGGGTGGTGTAATTTGCCATTACATCATCAAATGGTTAGACGGTGACAAGTAGTCGGTAACTAACCTACGGTATTAAGCCCTGCCGTGCCAAAACAGGGAATAGAAAACCCCAGAGCTGCAACTCTGGGGTTTTCGTTTTGCTGAATCGCATGGATTCATTGCTTCTCTTTGCCTACTGGCATTATAGCATATGCGTATTTGAATTACAAGATACGTATATGCTGTTTTTTACCCCAAAATTAGGAAAGAGGTGGAAAAAGTGACACAGTAGGAAGTAGAAATTGCACTGGAACGGTATCGCAACGAGATTGGATCTCTGAAGCGCCGTATGGATGAAGCGCAGAGAATTGTGGATGCTGTCCACAGTCTGGCCCGGCAGATGGTCGCACATACCATAAGGGAAATCGAATAAAACCGCTTAGAAAGGCTATGGACGACTCAGAAAGGTGGTTTGAAATAGAAGAAACAAAATCAAATTTTGACTACTTTTGACTACCTCTATTTTCGCACATTTTCCATTGCTTTTCACAACATCAAAAAAACCGGAAACCCTTGATTTTAAAGGATTTCCGGTACTTTTCACTATAAGCTCCCGGCCGGACTCGAACCGGCGACCCACGCATTACGAATGCGTTGCTCTACCAACTGAGCCACGGAAGCATCAAATATTTTAGCACGCTAAAATATCAGTGACCTGTCCGGGAATCGAACCCGGGTTTACGCCGTGAGAGGGCGTCGT
>JAQERH010000014.1:0-55650 GCA_027698105.1 Lachnospiraceae bacterium AM93-12TA | reverse complement strand
CCGCTTGACCAACAGGCCTAAAAATCGAGGCGACGTGATTCGAACACGCGACCTCTGCGTCCCGAACGCAGCGCTCTACCAAACTGAGCCACGCCTCGATACGTCTTGTATTATAAGGGGTATTGGATAAAATGTCAACTATATTTTAGAAAAAGTTTTTTCTTTTTTTGAATTAATTTATATAATTCATAATTTTTATTGACCTTTGTGCACTGATGTTATGGTTTCTTAAAATAAGAGCAGGGAGTGGCGCATTAATTTAGACTTGGAACAGGCATTGCAGTTTTTGCAGAGTATTTTGATTTTATAAGACGTAATTTTTTTTGAAATAAAAAAGACTTCTGCATTACGCAGAAGTCAGTGACCTGTCCGGGAATCGAACCCGGGTTTACGCCGTGAGAGGGCGTCGTCTTGACCGCTTGACCAACAGGCCTGAAAATCGAGGCGACGTGATTCGAACACGCGACCTCTGCGTCCCGAACGCAGCGCTCTACCAAACTGAGCCACGCCTCGATGTTGTCGTTTTCTGACGACGCTGATTATCATATCATAAGTTTCCAAGGAATGCAAGTATAAATTTAAAAAAAATCAAAAAAATGTCAACAATTTCTATCAGACCTAGTGTTATCTAAGAGTTTGCATGATTGAAAGAGCAGCTGCATACATATCATTGATGGAACAGGACGGGGACTTTATGATAACAATAAGTTTGTGTATGATTGTAAAAAATGAAGAGCAGGTGCTTGAACGATGTTTAAAAAGCGCAGCAGGTGTTGTGGATGAAATCATTATTGTAGATACAGGTTCATCGGATGAAACGAAAAAAATTGCAGCAAAATATACAGATAAAATTTATGATTTTACCTGGGAAGATGATTTTTCGGCTGCCAGAAATGAGGCGTTCAGTCATGCACAGATGGATTACTGTATGTGGCTGGATGCAGACGATATCATACCTGAGCAGGAACAGGAAAAAATAAAGAGGCTGAAAACAGAGATGGAGGAGGATACGTCAATTGTGATGATGAGATATGTCATGGGGTTTGACAAAGCCGGAAGACCCTCTCTTTCTTATTATAGGGAACGCCTGATAAAAAATCACAGAGGGTACTGCTGGAGGGGAAGGGTGCATGAAGCGGTTGCTCTGACTGGAAAGATTGTGTATACAGATATTGAGATTGAGCATAGGAAAATGAAGGAGGATGCAGGCGGCCGGACTCGGAATTTGATGATTTACAGAAAAATGAAGGAAGAAAATGTTCCATTTACTGCCAGGGACTTGTTTTATTATGGAAGAGAACTTTACTATTTAGCTATGGACAGTCCGGAAAATTTAAGGGAATCTCAGGAAGTTTTGAAGAAATTTCTGGCACATCCAGACGGATGGAAAGAAAATAAAATAGAGGCTTGTCGTTTTTTGGCACTTTGCTGTCAGGTGGAAGGAAATGAGGAGGGAGAGCTGACTGCGCTGCTCCATTCTTTTTTTTACGATTCTCCGCGGGCAGAGCTGTGCTGTGATATAGGAGCCTGGTTTTTTAAACGTGAGAAGTATCAAACAGCAGCATTTTGGTATGAGATGGCGCTCAAAATGAAAACGGATGAGAAAAGCGGCGGATTTACCTGTCCAGACTGCAGCAGCTATATTCCAGCTTTTCAGCTGGCTATCTGCAGCTATCGGATGGGGGACATAGAGCAGGCAGAGCAGTGGAATGAATTAGCGCTCAGCTTTAAACCGGAATCGGAAAGCTGTCGTTACAACCAGATATTTTTTCGTGGTGAAAGGGAAAAAAATATTGCAAACATATGTTCGATTATGATATAATATTCTTGAAATAATTATGGTTTTGTGCCATAATGAAAACTATTGCCCAGATCTGGCAGACTGGGATAAAAGAAAAAAGAAAGTACAGTCTTTAAAAAGCTGTGTATTTTTAGAAGGCGGCAGAAACACTGCCGGATAGAGATATGGAGGAACATTATGGGTAAGGCACAGTATGATGCGGACAGCATTACCGTACTGGAAGGGCTGGAAGCAGTACGCAAGCGTCCTGGTATGTATATTGGAGGCGTTGGGACAAAAGGGCTGAATCACCTGATTTATGAGATTGTAGATAATTCTGTCGATGAACATCTGGCAGGAGCCTGTACTGCGATTTGGGTAACGCTTGAGGCGGATGGTTCCTGTACAGTCAGGGATAATGGCCGCGGCATTCCGGTAGAGATGCACAAGAAAGGTGTGTCAGCAGAGCGTATTGTTTTGTCCACGCTCCATGCAGGCGGAAAGTTTGACAATGCCGCCTATAAAACCAGCGGTGGCCTTCATGGCGTCGGTTCTTCTGTAGTGAATGCTCTGTCAGAGCATCTGGATATTAAGATTTATAAGAATGGACAGATTCATCATGACGCATATAGACGAGGCCTTCCTGTGGTAGAGCTGGTAGATGGTCTTCTTCCTGTCATTGGAAAGACAAAGGAGACAGGAACCACTATTAATTTCCTTCCTGATGATACAATTTTTGAGAAGACGAAGTTTAAGGCTGAGTGGCTGAAGAGCAGACTCCACGAAACAGCATATCTGAACCCGGCGCTGACCATTTACTATGAAAACAGACGCCCCGGCGAAGAGGAACAGATTACATATTCAGAGCCGGAGGGGATTATTGCCTATGTGAAGGAGATTAACACAGGAAAGACAGCTCTGCACGAACCAATTTATATGAAAGGGACGGTAGATGGAATTGAAGTGGAAGCTGCAATTCAGTTTGTAGACACCTTTGAAGAAAATATTCTGGGATTCTGCAATAACATTTTTACCCAGGAGGGTGGAACGCATCTGGCAGGATTTAAGACAAAGTTTACCATGCTGATTAACAGCTACGCCAGGGAACTGGGGATTTTGAAGGAAAAGGACGCTAACTTTACCGGGGCAGATACACGAAATGGTATGACTGCTGTGATTGCAGTGAAACATCCGGATCCGATTTTTGAAGGACAGACGAAGACAAAGCTGGCCAGCGCAGATGCTACGAAAGCAGTATTTACTCTGGCTGGAGACGAGCTGCAGCGTTTTTTTGACAGAAATATTGAGATATTGAAGGCTGTAATCAGCTGCGCGGAAAAATCGGCAAAGATTCGCAGGGCAGAGGAAAAGGCGAAGACGAATATGCTTACAAAGTCGCGTTTTTCTTTTGACAGCAATGGAAAGCTGGCCAACTGTGAGAGCAGGGATGCTGAAAAGTGTGAAATCTTTATCGTTGAGGGAGATTCCGCCGGAGGCTCTGCTAAAATGGGAAGAAACAGGCAGTATCAGGCGATTCTTCCAATTCGCGGAAAAATTTTGAATGTAGAGAAAGCGTCTATGGACAAGGTGCTGGCTAACGCAGAGATCAAAACCATGATCAATGCGTTTGGATGCGGCTTTTCTGAGGGATATGGAAATGATTTTGATATTACTAAGCTCAGATACCACAAAATTATTCTTATGACGGATGCAGATGTGGACGGAAGCCATATTGATACGCTTCTGCTGACCTTCCTTTACCGTTTTATGCCTGATTTAATTACAGAGGGCCATGTCTACATTGCTATGCCTCCCCTGTTTAAGGTAATTCCTAAGAAAGGAGAGGAACAGTATCTCTATGATGAGAAAGCGCTGGAGAGATACAGAAAAAATCATACAGGAAGCTTTACGCTTCAGAGATATAAGGGACTGGGAGAGATGGATGCAGATCAGCTTTGGGAGACGACGCTGAACCCTGAAAACCGTGTCCTGAAGCAGGTAGAAATTGAAGATGCCAGGATGGCTTCCGAAATCACAGAGATGCTGATGGGAAGCGACGTACCGCCGAGACGGAAGTTTATCTATGACCATGCAGATGAG
The DNA here is from genome assembly GCA_027698105.1 of Lachnospiraceae bacterium AM93-12TA. Taxonomy (GTDB): domain Bacteria; phylum Bacillota; class Clostridia; order Lachnospirales; family Lachnospiraceae; genus Otoolea. The sequence continues at coordinate 51,770 of JAQERH010000014.1, read as the reverse complement.
GCAGAGATTGACGCCTAGGCAGAGGCAAGGCAGGCTTGTGAAGGAAAAGCAGTGAGAGGAATAACAGAAGGATGTCAGAGAAGATTATAAAAACAGAGTATTCGGAGGAGATGCAGCGAAGCTACATGAACTATTCCATGAGCGTCATCACGTCCAGAGCCATTCCAGATGCAAGGGACGGTCTGAAACCGGTTCAGAGACGTGTGCTCTATGATATGAGCGAGCTGCATCTGGGTCATGATAAACCCCACAGAAAATCTGCCCGTATTGTAGGTGATACGATGGGTAAATACCATCCACACGGAGACAGCTCGATTTATGAGACTCTGGTAGTGCTGTCCCAGATGTTTAAGAAGGGGATGCCGCTGGTAGACGGCCATGGAAACTTTGGTTCCATTGAGGGAGACGGGGCAGCAGCTATGCGTTATACGGAAGCCCGTTTAGAGAAATTTGCCGAGGAGGTTTATTTAAAGGATCTGGACAAGACAGTTAATTTTGTTCCGAACTATGATGAGACAGAAAAGGAGCCGGAAGTGCTTCCTGTCCGTGTACCAAATCTTTTAATCAATGGAGCAGAGGGAATTGCTGTAGGAATGAGTACCAGCATTCCGCCTCATAATTTAGGAGAGGTGATTGACACAGTTCAGGCTTATATTGATAACCAGGAGATGGATACAGCTGCTCTGCTGGAGTATCTGCACGGCCCTGATTTTCCTACCGGAGGAATTATCGCTAATAAGAAGGATCTGGCTGCTATCTATGAAACGGGTTCTGGAAAAATTAAGCTCCGGGCCAGAATGGAGGTAGAGCTTGGAAAGCGGAAGGCAGATAAGGATAAATTAGTTATTACAGAGATTCCCTATACGATGATCGGAGCGGGAATCAATAAATGCCTGATGGATATTGCAGAGCTGGTGGAATCCAGAAAGCTGACAGATGTAGTGGATATTTCCAACCAGTCTAATAAAGAAGGAATCCGTATTGTTCTGGAACTTAGAAAAGATGCAGATATTGAGAAAATTAAGAATATTCTCTATAAAAAGACAAAACTGGAAGATACCTACGGCGTCAATATGCTCGCCATTGTGAAGGGCAGACCTGAGACCCTGAATCTGAGAGGGATTTTAAGAAACTATCTGGATTTCCAGTACGAAAACAATACGAGAAAATACCAGGTGCTGCTTCAGAAGGAACAGGAGAAAAAGGAGATACAGGAAGGCCTTATAAAAGCCTGCGATATCATTGATCTGATCATTGCTGTCCTTAGGGGTTCTAAAAGTTTAAAGGATGCCAAGGCCTGCCTGATGGAAGGCAACATTTCTAAAATCCAGTTTCGTGTCCCTGGATTCGAGGAAGAGGCGCAGAAGCTGTGCTTTACAGAACGGCAGGCATCGGCGATTCTGGAGATGCGTCTTTACAAGCTGATTGGACTGGAAATTCTGGCTCTTGAAAAAGAACACAGGGAGACGCTTAGAAAAATCAAAGAATACGAAAAGCTTTTATCCAGCAGAGAGGCTATGGATCAGGTGATCAAGGCAGATTTAGCTTCGATCAAGGAGGAGTTTTCCAGCCCGAGGCGGACGGGAATTGAAGATGGACGGGAAGCTGTCTATGATGAAAGTGCGATAGAAGTCAGAGAGGTAGTGTTTGTTATGGACCGTTTTGGCTACAGCCGTGTACTGGAGCGGGCTACCTATGACAGAAATCAGGAAACTGTAGACAGCGAGCATTCCCATGTGGTCTGCTGCCTGAACACAGACAAGATCTGCCTGTTCACGGATACGGGAGCACTTCATCAGGTTAAGATAGCGGATGTGCCCCTTGGAAAACTGCGAGATAAGGGAACACCGATTGACAACCTCTGCAAGTATGACGGCACAAAGGAAGAAATAGTATTTTTAACGACCGCTGCGTCCTTGCCGGGACATGCCTTTTTATTTGCTACGAAGGGTGCTTTGCTGAAACAGGTACCTGGAGAGGAATTTGAAACAAACAATCGAATGGTAGCGGCAGCTAAGCTGACAGAAGGCGATCAGCTGGTATCTGTGCAGCTGATGGATGGAGCCAGAGAGATTGTGCTTCAGACAGATCATGGAGTATTTCTTCGGTTTTCAGCAGAGGAGATACCACTCCAGAAGAAAAATGCAAAGGGAGTCAGAGGAATCAGGCTGTCTAAAGGGGAACAGCTGGAAAAAGTATATCTGCTGGGGGAAAATACGGAAAATATTGCTGTTTACAAAGAAAAGCAGGTACATTTAAACAGACTTAAGGTCAGCCGAAGAGACGGAACAGGAAGCAAGGTTCGCCTGAATTAAAAGGCTGAATTAAAAGGAACAGCCGTTTCTTGGGGAGTCGACTGACTTTAAATTGACATTGTTTTACATTCATGCTACATTTATATAGTATAGAAAAAATTATCTGCCGGCTGTTTTTACTGCCGGCAGAGTGTAGAAGAAGGCGTTTCAGACAGGAGACGGAGTATGAAGATAGGAACAGCAGGCAGTATTGTAGTGACAGAAGAGCAGAAGCAGGAACTGGCAGAGCTGGGCCATGCTCTTTTTGCCTGCCCGGAACTGGGATTTAAAGAAGTGAAATCAAGTGGGATTCTCACTTCTTTTTTAGTCAAAGAGGGCATTTCTGTAGAAACAGGCTTAAGTGTGACAGGCTTGAAAGCGCAGCTTGGAACAGGAAAAGGCTATCATATTGCTTTAGTGGCAGATATGGATGCCCTGGAGGTCAGAATCGAAGATCGCCCCTGTGCATTTCATTCCTGTGGACACAGTATTCAGACAGCCGTGATGGCCTATGCCATGAAGCTTCTGAAGGAACGCGGAATTGCGGAGAAGTCCGGCGGCCGCGTCAGCTTTATTGCAGCTCCGGCGGAGGAATTTATTGATCTGGACAGCCGAAGAGCGATGCAGAAAAAGGGAAAGATCCAGTATCTTTCAGGAAAACAGGATATGATAGCAAACGGCGTTTTCGATGATGTAGACTGTGTAATCTCCATGCATGTAAATGGAGACAGTGAAGATTTGATGTTTGATATTCAATCTGCTCTGGCAGGCTTTACTGTCAAAAAGGCAGTATTCCATGGAAAGGCTTCCCATTCAGGGGCTGCCCCTCATCTGGGCAGAAATGCACTTCATGCTGCCAGTCTGACTATGGATGCAGTTGCATACATGAAGGACCAATTTCCATCTGAAGCAGGTCTTCAGATTCATCCAGTGATTACATCCTGTGGAGGAAGCGTGAATGTGATTCCTGAGGAAGCAGTGCTGGAAACCTATATCCGGGCTAACACACTGGAGATGCTTCTGGAAGCTGAGAAAAAATTTGATGACTGTGTGATTCATTGTGCCAAGGCATTGGGAATGACTGCTCAGATAGAACAGACAACTGGATACATGCCTCTTCGCCAGTCAGAGGAGATTTCTTCTGTGATTCACAGACAGATGCTCTCCCTGTGCCGTGAGGAGCAGATAGTAAAGCAGGTAGTATCAGGCGCTTCCGGGGATATCGGTGATTTGGGATATCTGATTCCGGCAGTCCAGTTTGGATTTTCCGGTATTTCAGGAAGAATTCACAGTGCAGAGTTTGCAGTTTCTGATGAGGAAAACGTCTATTTTAACACACTGAAAATTGTGACAGCTGCAGTGGAAGAAATTCTTACCAATCCGGAACTTCAGGTGAAAAACCCTGATTTTTTGAAAAAAAAGGAGTTCTATATGAAGGAATGGCTGCACCATCCTTTGGAGGAACAGAAGAAAGAATAAAACTGCAAGAGAGCAGGGATATAGCTTTGTGAAGCAGCAGTTTTAGAATAAATTATATTTCAGGAGGAAAATCAAATGGAAGAGAACAGAGTACCAACCCCTCATATTGGAGCACAGGCAGGAGAGATTGCGGAGACAATTCTTCTCCCAGGAGATCCGCTCCGCGCAAAATATATTGCAGACAATTTCCTGACTGATGTAAAGCAGTTTAATGGAGTCAGAAATATGTTCGGATATACCGGATATTATAAGGGAAAAAGAGTGTCTGTGATGGGTACAGGAATGGGATGTCCGTCTATCGGAATCTACTCCTATGAGCTGATTCATTTTTATGGCTGCAAGAATCTGATTCGTGTGGGTACTGCAGGAGCACTGCAGGAGAATGTAAAGATCCGTGATCTGGTAATCGGAATGGGCGCATGCACTACATCCAACTATGTGAAGCAGTTCAGATTGCCGGGAGACTATTCTTGCATCTGCAGCTTCGAACTGTTGGAGAAGGCTGTTCAGGCGGCTAGAAATAAAGGAATGAATTTCCATGTAGGAAATATTTTAAGTTCTGATATGTTTTATAATCCAGAGCTTCCGCCGGTTGGCCTTGGCTGGGATCAGATGGGGGTTCTGGCCGTTGAGATGGAGGCCGCAGCCCTTTACAGCAACGCAGCAGCAGCAGGCGTAAACGCTCTCTGCATTTTAACAATTTCTGATTCTGCTGTAACAGGGGAGGCAACAACTGCCGAGGAGCGTCAGACAAGTTTCACCAACATGATGGAAGTTGCCCTGGAATTAGCATAGACTGAGAAAACAGTAAGAGGGAGAAAACATGGCGGAAGAAATTTTACGGGTGGAGGATCTGACAAAAATTTACCCGGGCGGTGTTCTGGCCAATTATAACATTAATTTCAGCGTCAACAAAGGTGAAATTCATGCTCTTGTAGGTGAAAATGGAGCCGGAAAGTCTACGCTGATGAAAATGCTGTTTGGAATCGAGGAGATTACCAGCGGCAAGGTGTTCCTCCACGGAAAAGAAGTACATTTTCATTCCAGTAAGGATGCCATTGAGCATGGAATCGGTATGGTGCATCAGCACATGATGTTGGTTCCATCCCTGACAGTGGCGGAAAATCTGGTGCTGGGAATTGAGAAAAAGAAAGGTCTGTTTCTGGATCAGAAGAAAGCAGTGGAGGAGACGGAAGCGATTTCTCAGAAGTATAATCTCCATGTAGATGCACAGAAGAGAGTGCGGGATATTTCCATCGGAATGAAACAGAAGCTGGAAATCCTGAAGACAATGTACAGAGGTGCGAAGATTATTATCCTGGACGAGCCTACAGCCGTTCTGGCGCCTCAGGAGACAGAGGAGCTTTTTGAGCAGCTTTTAAATCTGAAAAAAGAGGGATATACGATTATCTTTATTTCCCATAAACTGAACGAGGTGAAATATCTCTGTGACAGACTGACCGTGCTAAAGGATGGCCGTTCTATTGGAACTTACAACATGGCTGATATTACCCTGGAGGAGATTTCCCGCCTTATGGTAGGCCGTGATGTCAAGCTGGAGTATGACAAGACACCGCAGGAGTTTGGTGAGAAAATTCTCAAAGTGGAGAACCTGAGCTATACAGACAAGTTTGGCACGAAGAAGCTGGATCATCTCAGCTTTTCCTTAAAAGCCGGAGAGGTTCTTGGAATTGCGGGAATCGAGGGAAATGGCCAGAAAGAGGCCATGGAGATTCTCACGGGAAACAGAAAGGCGGAAAGCGGTTCCATTCTCTACAAGGGAAAGGATCTGACGAAGCTTTCTATTACAGATAACAGAAAACTGGGAATCGCCCATGTACCAGAGGACCGAAACTTAAATGGCTGTGCGCCTGAAATGAGTGTGCGGGACAATCTGATTGCCACGAGCCTGAAGCGTCTGTCCGGAAAAGGCAGCATTCTGAAGCCAAAGGAGATTGAGTCCTATTGTGATCAGTGCGTGGAAGACTTTACAGTTAAGACCATGAATCTGGATATCAGCATTAAGAGTCTTTCTGGAGGAAACGTACAGAAAGCGATAGTGGCCAGAGAGTTTACAGCGGGAGCGGAGATCATTGTGCTGAATCAGCCTACCAGAGGCGTGGATGTAGGCGCTATGGAGTTCATTCACAAAAAGATTCTGGAAATGCGGGATGAGAAAAAATCTCTGATTCTGGTGAGCGCGGATCTGACAGAACTGAGAGCTCTCAGCGACAGGATTATCGTGTTCCATCAGGGAAAGGTAGCGGGAGTTATTGACGATGTTCCCAGTACGACAGAAGAGGAACTGGGTCTGTATATGCTGGGCCTGAAGGAAGATCCCGCAGAAAAATTACAGGAGGCGTAGGAGATGAACATAAAGAAAAAGATTGACTGGTACAGCGTCATTCGAGTAGCCACTTCTATTCTGATTGCCCTGCTTATTGCGGCGGTGATTATTTTTGCGGTGGCAGATGATCCGCTGACAGCCCTGAACCGTTTTCTCCTGGGACCCTTTTCCACGAAACGGAATTTTTTCAATGCCGTGGAGATGATGATTCCGCTGGTTTTCTGTGGACTTGCTATCAATATCATGCATAAGAGCGGACTGTTCTCCATGGTAGCAGACAGCTCCTTCTACTTTTCCGGAGTAGTAGCGGCTATTCTGGCGATTGCATGTCCCATGCCTTCGGGAGTTCATCAGCTGGTGATTCTTCTCACAGCTACGGCAGTGGGCGGTGTGATCGGTGTGATCCCTGTGATTATTAAGAGAAAGACAGGGGCCAATGAGCTGGTAATTTCTCTGATGATGAATTACATTTTCTTCAATTTTGGTTACTGGCTGATCCGTGCCTTTTTCCTGGACGAGGCCAATGGTTCCTTCTCTGTAAGGTTCCAGAAAACGGCAACCTTAGGCAAATTGATTAAGGGAACGAATGCCCATTACGGAATCTTCATTATGATTGCCGCAGTCATTTTTATGTGGATTCTTATGGATAAATCGAAATTTGGCCGGGAACTTAAAATTACAGGTTCCAACTCCAGCTTTGCAAAGTATGCAGGACTGAAAATCGGCGGAATTGTGATTGGATCTCAGCTGATCGGCGGAATGCTGGCCGGTCTGGGCGGCGGTGTGGAGATGATCGGTATGTACACTCATTTCCAGTGGATTACAGCCCAGACTTATGTGTGGGACGGTATTCTCATTAACCTGCTGGCTGGAACGAAGCCTCTCATGATTCCTGTGTCTGCCTTTTTCATTTCTTATATCAGAATCGGAGCGCTGGTTATGTCCAGAGGAGGAGATGTAGACTCTGAGATTGTATCTATTATTCAGGGAATCATCATTATCCTGATTGCATCAGAGCGCTTTATGTATCAGATGAAGAAGCGCAAGGAAGAAAAAGAAGCACTGCAGAATCAGGCGATGGAAACCGCTGGTGCAAACTAAGGAGGAGAGAAAATGGAATTTTTAGTGAATCTTGATTTCTGGTTTACGGTTCTTCGCTGTACAACGCCGGTTCTGCTGGCCACAATGGCTGCGCTTATTGCCAGCCGTTCCGGCCTTCTGAATCTGGGATTAGAGGGAACCATGACTATTGCGGCTCTCTGCGGCGTTTTGGGAAGCGGCTTTACAGGAAGTCTGTTTGTGGGCGCTGTGGCTGGGCTTGCAGCGGGAACGGTTTATACCATGCTGCTGGCTTATTTTATCCAGCATTTAAAGGCAAATCAGGTAATCACAGGTGTTGCACTGAATTTAGCTGCTACTGGTGGTTCTGTATTCTGCCTCTATTCCCTGACTGGCGATAAGAATGCCAGCAACTCTCTGCCTTCTCAGGCATTTCCGGCAGTGAATATTCCTGTGATTAAAGATATTCCGGTGCTGGGAGATATTTTGTCAGGGCACAACTGCCTGACTTATCTGGCGTTTATTATTGCAGTTGTCATGTTTATTATGCTGAAAAGAACTGCATTTGGCATTCGCATTCGGGCAGTAGGTGAATCGGAAGAGGCAGCCCGTTCGGTGGGAATTAATGTGAAAAAGGTGCGCTATCAGGCTATGTTTATCAGCGGAATTTTAGCTTCCCTTGGCGGTATGTACCTTTCTATGGGCTACGTAAACCGTTTTACGTCCAACATGGTGGCAGGCCGCGGATATATTGCTTTGGCGACCAATGCCATGGCAGCGGGAAATGCTCTGATGGGAACAGTCAGCTCCATCCTCTATGGCTTTGGAAGCGGTATTTCCATCTATCTGCAGAACAATAACGTGGATCCGTATCTGATCACGATGATTCCCTATGCATCGATCATTATTTTCTATGTGGCGTTCAGCCTCTACTATAAGGTACGCCAGAAATCAGAGGGCGGACTGTAGGAAAAATCAAGGTCTATGTATACTGAGACCTGATGATAAATAAAAGCTCTGAAACCCATGATTAGAGCAAGAAGGAGGAAACTATGAAAAAATTACTGAAAAAAGCAGCGGCAGTGACACTGACAGCTGCCATGGCAGCATCTCTGACAGCCTGCGGAGGCGGAAGCGGTGAGGAAGCAGCAAAAGGCACTGGAGAAGCTCAGGAAGCAGGAGAAAGCGGAGAAAAAATCAAACTGACTTTATGTATTGGACGAAAGAATGACCTGTCTTTCCAGCAGTCTGCATATGAGGGCAGCGAGAGAGTAAAGAAGGAATTAGGCGACAAATACGAAGTGAATGTTGTAGAAATGGGCGATGACACAACAAAGTGGCAGGCAGCTTTCTACGATGCGGCTGATGCAGGCGCTGATATTGTAGTTGGAACTGGTTTCCAGAATAAGGAAAACTTTGAGACAATTCCGCTGGAGTATCCAGATACAAAATTTATCCTGTTTGATCAGGAGCTGGATTTAGAGAGCGATGATTTATCCAATACCATGGCAGTTCTGTTCGACTCCAACCAGTCTGGCTTCCTGGCAGGAGCAGTAGCTGCGTACTACACTACAGGTGAGAATGCTGCAAATGCAGACAAGACAATCGGATTTGTAGGCGGCGTTGAGAGTACCACAGTAAACAACTTCCTGGTAGGCTACGCAGAGGGAGCGAAGTATGTAGACCCTGAAATCAAGGTGCTTACAGCCTATGTAGGCGACTATATGGATACAGCGAAGGCTAAAGATCTGGCTAATGCCCAGATTTCCGAAGGCGCTGATATTATTTTCCAGGTAGCCGGCGGAGCAGGAAACGGTGTAATTGAAGCTGCGGCAGAGAAAGACGGCGTGATGGCAATCGGTGTGGACAGTGATCAGTACCAGGCTCTCGAGGGAAGCAACCTTCAGTCTGCTGTTATTACATCCAGCCTTAAGAGACTGGACAACGCCCTGTTTAACATCTGCAAGAGCTATGGAGAGGATCCGTCCAGCGTACCGTTCGGAGAGAATGTAACATACGGACTGGCAGAAGATTCTGTAGGAATCGTATTTAACGAGAACCTGACAAACAGCATCAGCCAGGAGAATGTGGATAAGGTACAGGAGCTTCTTGAGAAGATTCAGTCTGGAGAGATCGAAGTAACAGAGGCAGCCGGACTTTCCGCTGAAGAGATTGATGCGATTGTTCAGTAATTGATGTCAGCTGGCAGGTTTAGAATCTGTCTGCGGATTTTTCCTAAATGACAGAAAGGCTGCTGCAAGGGAAGGAATTCTTTTGCAGCAGCCTTTCTGCCTTATCAGGGCAGCTGCTGCCTGAAAAACAATTGTGCAGACAAAAGAAGGAGATATGATATGATGCGGTTGGAACCAAAGGATAAAAAAGCGCTGCTTCGGACTGCTCTCGGTCTGGAACAGGCAGATCTGGCAGTCGTAAACTGCCGGTTGGTGAATGTATTTACCGGAGAGATCTATCCGGCAGTGGTTTATGTAAAGGACGGATTTATCGCCCATGTGGAGGACAGCTGTCTGGAAGGCCCTTATGATGCAGAAACGGTGTATGACGGGCAGGGCAGATTCCTGATTCCAGGATTGATTGATTCCCATATGCACATAGAAAGCTCTATGATGACACCCAGAAATTTTGCCAAGGCAGTGATTCCCCATGGCACTACAACAATCATCCACGATCCACATGAAATTGCAAATGTGTATGGACGGGAGGGAGTTGTCTATATGCATGACGCGGCAGAGGGGCTTCCCATGCGGCAGCTGGTAGATATTCCCAGCTGTGTTCCGGCAGTTCCGGGCTGTGAGAATGCAGGCGCTGTCTTTACGGCGGAAGATATTGAAGCGCTGGCAGAGCTTTCCAGAGTGGTAGGACTGGCAGAGGTGATGGATTTTTACGGTGTCATGTACGGCGAGGATCGAATGATGGAAATCATTGAAGCAGCTGACAGAAAAGGGCTGTATCTTCAGGGACATGCGCCGACTGTGACAGGCAGAAAGCTGTCGGCTTATCTGATAGGAGGACCATCTACCTGCCATGAGACAACAGCAGGGGATGAGGCCCTGAAGAAGCTGAGGAGCGGTATGTATGTAGATGCCAGGGAAAGCTCTATTACGAAAAATGTGGAGGCAATCTGGAAGGGAGTAAAAGACATCCGCTTTTTTGATACATTGACGCTCTGCAGTGATGACAGGGAGAGCGATGATCTGCTTCATACAGGCCATCTGAACGCGGTTGTGAGAAAGGCGGTGGAGAGCGGCATGGATCCGGTGCTTGCCATTAAAAGTGCCACCATCAATACAGCCAGAGAAATCGGAATGGAACATCTGGGAGCCATAGCGCCGGGTTACGTTGCGGATATGGTGCTGACAGACGATCTTCACACGATGTGGGCAAAGGCAGTTTTCTTTGAGGGACAGCTGGCAGCAGAGGATGGAAAGCTTGTCTCGCCGATTGAAGAAAGAGCGTTTGATCTGGAGAACAGAAATTCCATGAATACAGGCGGGATTTCACTGAAGGATTTTATCCTGGAATGTCCGATCCGCCAGGGGAAAGCCATGGTCAATGTAATGGAATACAAGACCAGAATCCAGAGCCATACTGTCTGCACTGTTCAGGAACATGAAATCAGGGATGGACAGCTGGTATTGCAGGAAAATGAGGCTTTTGTCGCTGTGATTAACCGATATGGAAAGGGAACCAGGGCAGTAGGAGTAGTGAAAAATTTTGGTTTGAGGGAAGGAGCTGTGGCCTCCACAGTATCTCATGATTCTCATAACCTGACAGTGGTTTATTTTAAGCCGGAAGATGGCCTTGCTGCCGCCGAGGAGCTGATTCGCTGCGGAGGAGGTATGACAGCAGTAAAGGACGGATCTGTTCTGCACACGCTTCCGCTGGAGGTGGCCGGTCTGATGACAAATCTGGAGGCGGAAGAGCTTTCCCAAAAGGCGGCTGTTATGAAAGAGGTAGAGAGAGAGCTGGGGCTGACAGACATGGAAAATCCGCTGCTTAGGATTGTAACGCTGGCTCTTCCTGTTATTCCAGAGGTGAAAATGTCAGATTTAGGTCTGGTATCCGTGTCAGAAAGAAAGCGGATTCCTGTTTTTTTGGAAGCCTGATTTGAAACCAGAATGGTTCTGAATCTCTTTTCTCAGCATGCATTTTGGCAGGATAGCGTCAGTATACAAGGGACCGTGTTGCCCTTTGTACACTGACGCTAAGGTGTCCCGATAGAGAGATATGTCCGCAAAAGAAAGACAAATGTATTTTTAGAGCGGATAAAACTTGATTTTTTATGCAATTTGTTGTAGGATAGTGAAGTATCAGATCGCGTTCCGGCAGCAGAGCAGGCAGAAGGCGAAATACGAGCGGATTGGTTCCGGGAATGAGGAGAAAACGGTTATGGAGATGAAGAAGAAATTAAAGGTAGGCGTTCTGGGTGCAACAGGAATGGTTGGACAGAGATTTATTTCCCTGCTGGCAGAGCATCCATGGTATGAGGTAGTAACAGTGGCTGCAAGCCCCAGATCTGCCGGAAAAACATATGAGGAGGCTGTGGGAGGACGCTGGAAGATGAAGACTCCCATGCCGGAGTGTGTGAAAAACCTGATTGTCATGAATGTCAATGAGGTGGAGAAGGTTGCAGCAGGGGTTGATTTTGTATTCAGCGCTGTGGATATGACAAAGGACGAGATCCGCGCGATTGAGGAGGCCTATGCCAGAACAGAAACTCCAGTTGTGTCCAATAACAGCGCTCACAGATGGACCCCGGACGTTCCTATGGTAATTCCGGAGGTAAATCCAGAGCACTTTAAGGTAATTGAGTTCCAGAAGAAGCGCCTGGGAACCCAGAGAGGATTTATTGCTGTAAAGCCAAACTGCTCCATTCAGAGCTACGCTCCAGTGCTCAGCGCCTGGAGGGAATTTGAGCCTTACGAGGTAGTGGCGACCACTTACCAGGCAATTTCAGGAGCTGGAAAGACTTTCCAGGACTGGCCTGAGATGGTGGAAAATATTATTCCGTATATTGGGGGCGAAGAGGAGAAGAGCGAGCAGGAACCTCTGCGTATCTGGGGCGAAATTAAGGATGGTGTGATTGTAAAGGCCAGCGAACCGGTAATCACCTGCCAGTGTATCCGTGTTCCTGTGTTGGACGGACATACAGCGGCAGTATTTGTGAAATTTAGAAAGAAACCTTCCAAAGAGCAGCTGATTGAGAAACTGACAGCCTTTAAGGGACTTCCGCAGGAGCTTGAGCTTCCCAGCGCGCCGAAGCAGTTTATTCAGTATCTGGAGGAGGATAACCGTCCTCAGGTAAAGATGGATGTGGACTTTGAGCGTGGCATGGGTGTTTCTGTGGGACGTCTGAGAGAAGACACAGTTTATGATTATAAGTTTGTGGGTCTCTCCCACAATACGTTAAGAGGCGCCGCCGGAGGAGCTGTTCTCTGCGCAGAGCTTCTGACTGCCCAGGGTTATATTCAGGCAAAGGAGCAGTAGGAAGCAGATAAGGCGGTGAAAGGAGCAGTTATGCCGTATATCAAGGAAGCGTTCGGCCGGATGCCGGGCGGTGAGTTAGTGCATAAATATACATTAAAGAATAGAAATGGACTGACAGCCGGATTTCTCGATTTGGGAGCTGTCTGGCAGTCCATGCTGGTTCCTGACAGAAGCGGGAATTTCGATGACGTAGTGCTGGGCTATGACAGTACAGAATGCTATCTGGCCAGCGATGCTCACTTAGGGGAAATTATCGGACGAAATGCCAACCGGATTGGAGGCGGCCATTTTGAATTAAATGGCAGAACCTACACCCTGACGATCAATAATGGGCCGAATAATCTTCACAGCGGAAATGATTTCTACAGAAACCGTCTCTGGAAAGCCAGGGCCTGGGAGCAGGAGAATGAAAGCTCTGTCTGCTTCACACTGGAAAGTCCGGATGGGGATCAGGGGTTTCCGGGGAATCTGAATATTTCCGTTACATACACTCTGAATGATCAGGATGAGCTTCACATTTGCTATAGAGGTATATCAGATGCGGACACAGTTATGAACATGACCAATCATGCTTATTTTAATCTGGCAGGCCATCAGACGGGAGATGCCATGGGGCAGTGGGTATTCCTGAATGCAGAACAGTTCACTCCTGCTGATGAGGTTTCGATTCCCTACGGAACGGTGGTGTCAGTGAAGGGAACGCCGATGGATTTTACAGAAGGAAAGGAAATCAGGCGGGATTTGGAAAGCGCTTATGACCAGCTGGTAAAGGGAAACGGCTACGACCATAACTGGGTGATCAAGCGGGAAGGAGAGGGTCTGGCTCTGGCCGCAAAGGCCTGGGATAAGCTCTGCGGCCGCGGGATGGAGGTCTGGACCGATATGCCTGGCCTGCAGTTTTATACGGCCAATTATCTGGATGACAGTCTTCCTGGAAAAAGCGGGGCTGTTTACGGAGCGCGTCATGGATACTGCTTTGAGACACAGTATTATCCAGATGCAGTGAATCATCCGCAGTTTCCGTCCCCTGTCATAAAGGCAGGTATTGAGAAACAGACGGAGACAGTGTATCGTTTCTATACAGAGTAGATAAAAGAAAAAGACAGGGGGGTCCGGGAAAGAAGACGGAGTCCCTGTCTTTTTTGCCGCTGTGCGGCCAGGCAAAATGTGCCGCTTTATCTCGGAAAAGGAGAAAAGGGGATTATGAATACAAAACACGCAGGAATGGCGAAAACCTTAGCAATAGCAGGTTTTATGGTGATTACCATTATATGGGGAAGTACCTTTGTGGTAATGAAAAATTCGATTGATATGCTGAGTCCTGCTTATGTGCTGGCATACCGATTTACGATTGCCTCTCTGGGACTGGCCGTTCTGTTTCACAAACGCCTGATGCAGATAAACCGCAGAGATCTGCACTGCGGAATTGTGCTGGGACTTTTGCTGGGAATGAGTTATGTGTTTCAAACCTACGGACTGCAGCATACGACAGCCAGCAAAAACGCTTTTATCACAACGCTTTATGTTATTATTGTACCGTTTCTGCACTGGGTCATTAATGGGGCCAGACCCCGGAGGAATAATCTGGTGGCTGCAGTGCTGGCAGTGATTGGCCTGGCGTTTATTTCTCTTAACGGGGAACAGGGAATCAATCTGGGAGATGTGCTTACCTTTCTGTGCAGTGTATTTCTGGCATGGCATATGGTCTATGTAGATCGATATACCAGGCACAGGGATCCGGTAATTCTGACTGTCCTGCAGATTATGACTTCTGCTGTTCTGTTCTGGATTTTAGCCTTTGCAGCTGAGGGGGTAAGAGATGTCAGGGAGCTTTTTAACTGGCAGATTGCATGGCCCCTCCTGTATCTGGGACTGATTGCCAGCATGGTAGGATTTCTGGTGCAGAATGTGGGGCAGAAATATCTGAGTCCTAATACTGCCTCCATCCTGCTGTCCTTTGAATCGGTGTTTGGACTGATTTTTTCTGTGATTTTTTTGAAGGAGACTGTCACAGCCAAAATGCTGGCAGGCTGCGCTCTTATGTTTGCAGCAGCAATTATTTCTGAATACAGGGCAGGAAATTAGAGAGGGGGAATAGAATGGCCAAGGCTTTATATATAGCGGAGAAACCAAGCGTTGCCCAGGAATTTGCCCGCGCCCTGAAAATTTCCGGACGCAGGGCCGACGGCTACATTGAATCAGATACTGCGGTAGTAACCTGGTGTGTAGGCCATCTGGTTACCATGAGCTATCCGGAAGAATATGATATCAAATATAAAAAGTGGCGTCTTGATACACTGCCATTTCTTCCGAAAGAGTTTAAGTATCAGGTGATCGACGGAGTAAAAAAGCAGTATAAAATTGTCAGCTCTCTTCTGGCGCGCAGCGATATTGATACTATCTATGTGTGCACTGACTCCGGACGGGAGGGAGAGTACATTTACCGTCTGGTAGCCCAGATGGCAGGCGTGAAGGGAAAAAAGGAAAAGAGGGTCTGGATTGATTCCCAGACAGAGGAGGAGATTCTGCGGGGAATCAGGGAAGCGAAAGACCTGAGGGAGTATGACAATCTGGCTGCCTCCGCTTATTTAAGGGCGAAGGAGGACTATCTGATGGGAATTAATTTTTCCAGAGCCCTTACTTTAAAATATGGCCCTGCTATTGCGAATTTCATGGGAAGCAAGTGGACGGTAGTGTCAGTGGGCCGGGTAATGACCTGCGTTCTGGGAATGGCAGTGAGAAGAGAACGGGAGATTCGAAACTTTGTAAAGACACCTTTTTACCGTGTGATCGGAACCTTTCAGCAGAGCGGAATGGAGATTCAGGCAGAGTGGAAGGCGGTAAAAGGATCCAGATACTATCAGTCTCCGTTCCTTTACCGGGATAACGGCTTTAAGGAACGGGAGAAGGCAGAGGAACTGATTCGCTTTCTGTCTGAAAAACAGCCTATGTCAGGGACGATTCTTTCAATAGAGAAGAAAAAGGAGACGAAAAATCCTCCTCTCCTTTATAACCTGGCGGAGCTTCAGAATGATTGTTCGAAACGATTTAAGATCAGCCCGGATCAGACCCTCAAGGTAGTACAGGAACTGTACGAAAAAAAGCTGGTGACATACCCAAGAACAGATGCCAGAGTGCTGTCATCTGCTGTAGCAAAGGAGATTGGGAAAAATATTTCTGGCCTTAAAGGCTTTCCTCCCTGCACTGCATTTGCAGAGGAAGTTCTGGCAGGCAGTTCCTGGAAAACCATCGGAAAGACGCGGTATGTGAATGACAAGCAGATTACAGATCACTATGCGATTGTGCCGACAGGGCAGGGCATGGGGGCGCTGAAATCACTTTCTGCCCTGGGAGCCAGGGTGTATGAGCTGATTACCCGGCGCTTTCTGAGTATTTTTTACCCGGCTGCAGTCTACAGAAAGTATGGAGTGGAGCTGCTGTCAGAGACAGAGCATTTCTTTGCTAATTTTAAGCTTTTAAAAGAACCGGGATATCTGAAAGTGCTGGACGTTTCCTCTTCCGGAAAAAACGGAGAAGGGGAAGCAGATGGAAAGAGAAGACAGCAGACAGGGGAACATGATCCTCTGGAGCAGGAAAAAGGAGATTCCCAGGAGACTGTAATTAGAGGCGGGGATTTTGCCCAGATGCTAGAAAGCCTGAAAAAAGGCATGGTGCTGGAGCTGAAAGCGCTTTCTGTGAAAGAGGGAGAAACTTCTCCGCCAAAACGGTATACCTCTGGTTCCATGATTCTGGCTATGGAAAATGCAGGACAGCTGATCGAGGATGAAGAGCTGAGGGCGCAGATTAAGGGAAGCGGAATCGGAACCAGCGCCACCAGGGCGGAGATTCTGAAAAAGCTGATGAGTATTCATTATCTGTCCCTGAATGCCAAGACCCAGGTTATTACTCCTACGCTGTTAGGAGAACTGATCTATGAGGTGGTGCAGGCTTCGATCCACCAGCTTTTGAATCCTGAGCTGACGGCCAGCTGGGAAAAGGGACTGACTTATGTGGCAGAGGGAAGCATTACAGAGGAAGAATACATGGAAAAGCTGGAGCGGTTTGTGACTGGAAGAACCTATGTGGCTGTCCACACAGCCAATCAGGCAGGACTTCGACGCCAGTTTGAGCTGGCAGCCAGGAATTATAAGGCAGGCAGTGCAAAGAAAGCTGTATCTGCTGGAAAAGGAGAGAAAAAATAATGAAAAAAGAGGATATGAAAATCGAGAAGCTCTATGATTTGACTCATACCATGGCAGGCTCCTATCTGTCAGGTTTTGAATATCCATGGGAGGCATTAGAAGGGCTTAGTTCCTTTCTGATTGAGCTTGGAAATACGCTTCCTGAAGCGGAGTTTGAAAAGAGAGGAGAAAATATCTGGATCCACAGAGAGGCTAAGGTAGCGCCGACTGCCTTTTTAAACGGACCGCTGATCGTGTGCAGGGAAGCGGAGATCCGCCACTGCGCCTTTGTCCGCGGAAGCGCCCTGGTGGGAGAGGGGGCTGTGGTGGGCAATTCCACAGAGCTTAAAAATGTGATCCTTTTTGATAAGGTTCAGGTTCCCCATTACAACTATGTGGGAGATTCCATTCTGGGATATAAGTCTCACATGGGCGCAGGTTCCATCACTTCAAACGTCAAATCCGACAAGCTGTTAGTAAAAATCCACGGCGAAGACGGAGAGATTGAAACAGGAAGAAAGAAAGTAGGAGCCATGCTGGGCGATCAGGTAGAGGTGGGCTGCGGCTCAGTGCTGAATCCTGGAACGGTCATTGGACGGGAATCAAATATTTATCCTCTCTCCAGCGTGAGAGGCTGCGTAAATGAGAAGTCTATCTACAAGAGACAGGGAGAGGTAGCAGAAAAAAAAGAAGAGCGGTAAAAATCCGCTCTTCCAGACTGGAATGATTTATTTTGTTCCGAAAATTCTATCGCCTGCATCGCCCAGACCGGGGCAGATGTAGGCGTTTTCATTTAAGCAGCGATCCACATGTCCCACATAAATCTGGATGTCAGGGTGAGCTTCGTGAAGTCTCTTAAGGCCCTCCGGAGCGGCAATGATAGCCATAAATTTAATGCTCTTTCCGCCGTGCTGTTTGATAAAATCTACAGCCTCTACGGCAGAACCTCCGGTAGCCAGCATCGGATCGGTTACTACGATAATTCTCTGGTCAATCGGGCTTGGAAGCTTACAGTAATACTCGTGGGGCTCATGAGTTACCTCGTCGCGGTAGAGACCGATATGGCCTACCTTGGCGGAGGGAACGAGAGCCAGAATGCCGTTTACCATACCAAGGCCAGCCCTGAGAATGGGGACAACAGCCAGTTTTTTGCCGGCTAAAAACGGAGTCATGCAGGTTTCAATGGGTGTTTCTACCTCTACATCCTCTAAAGGCAGATCTCTCAGGGCCTCATAGCCCATGAGCATGGCAATCTCCTCGATCAGGGAACGGAATTCATTGGTTCCGGTCTCTTTTTTTCTTAAGATAGAAATTTTGTGCTGAATCAGCGGGTGAGTAAAAATAGTTACGTTTTCCATGAATGAATCTCCTTTATCTTTATCTATTTATTGTCAGGAACGTATTTAATGAGGGCATAGCTGCCCAGTTCATGGCTGACAGGCACGGATACAAAGATTGTGCCCTGGCGTTCAAAACTGAAATACTCCGGGAAAGCTCCTGTATCAGAGAAATCAGCCTCTGACAGTTTTTTGTAGTAATAATCAGTATCTCGTCCGCTGCCGTTTATATACGCCCGGACAGCAGCCTCGTCCCCTTTGGGAGCTTCTGCGAATACATAGTCTCCAGATGCCAGATAACCGGCTATTGTATAGGCGTCTGCATAATCAGAAAGCTGCAGGTTTTTTCCTTCCTCCAGATCAATGGTGTTAGAGTAAAAAATCCGTTCTGTATCCGCGCCCTTTTTCAGTTCTCCCTTATAGGACAGTACAAGGCGCTTTAAATTAGAGGATTCCACAGAAGCAGATACAGTCAGGGAACTGCCCTCTGCGGGAAGCCCCTTTGCCTTAGCGGCAGAAACAGCGTTTTCTTTTATCAGCTGGTTCACCTTTTTAAGAAGCTCCTCATCCGACAGGTTAGAGAGAACAGGATACTGAATAGAGATGCCGCTGTCCGTATAGGTTTCCATGGAGGCAGTGACAGAATATTTCTGCTCCGATTCAGAGGCAGCTTCTGTATGCTCCGTATCCAGCTGGATAGGTGCTTTTGTGGGCTTTTCTTCTGCCTGGCTTTCCGTTTCAGCGGCTGTAGTATGAAGAGTAGATAAGTCGATGGTTTCCTTCTTCCGGCAACCGGTTACTGCCATGGCGAGCAGAAGGGCTGCAAGGAACAGTGTTTTTCTACGCATGGTAGTTCCTCCTATGCAATGAATTCATGTAATAAGTTCATTATACAATATCTCTTTGCAAAATGTCAGAAATTTTATATTAATATTTCTTAACTTTTTATAAGCCAGGCTTCTAAAAACACTTCAGTTTTTATTACTGGCAATCAGGAGAGGGATGGTATATAATGAAAACAGTATCAGCACGCACTGCTGCTGAAAATGAAAAAACAATGAACAAACTGAAATAACCGTATAGGGAGGACGAAAAGGTGAACAAGATCTCACTTTCTGAGGAACTGAAGAACAATGCATATCCTGGAAGAGGCATTGTCATTGGAAGAAGCGCCGACGGCACGAAGGCAGTGGCCGCCTATTTCATTATGGGAAGAAGTGAAAACAGCAGAAACCGTGTGTTTGTGGAGGAGGGAGACGGAATCCGCACGCAGGCCTTTGATCCGTCCAAGCTTACGGATCCCAGTCTGATTATCTATGCTCCGGTACGTGTGCTGGGAAATAAGACCATTGTAACGAATGGGGATCAGACGGATACCATTTACGAGGGAATGGATCGTCAGCTTACGTTTGAGCAGTCTTTAAGAAGCAGGGAATTCGAGCCGGACGCTCCTAACTATACACCTCGGATTTCCGGTATCATGCACATTGAGAACGGCAGTTATAATTTTGCCATGTCTATTTTAAAGAGCGACAGCGGATGTCCTGATTCCTGTTTAAGATATACCTATGCTTACGAAAATCCCCTTGCAGGAGAGGGAAGATTTATCCACACCTATATGCACGATGGAAATCCTCTTCCAAGCTTTGAGGGAGAGCCGAAGCTGGTGGAGATTCCAGATGATATGGAGGCGTTTGCATCCATGCTCTGGGAGAGCCTGAACCCTGACAATAAGGTATCTTTGTTTGTACGTTACATTGATATCGCTACAGGAGAGAAACAGACAAAAATTATTAATAAAAACGTGAAATAATAAAAAATAGAAAAATTTCAGAAAAGAGGCAGGACAGATGAACGAATTAGAGTTAAAGTATGGCTGTAATCCTAACCAGAAGCCGTCCAGAATTTTTATGGAGAATGGAAGCGAGCTTCCAATCAAGGTGTTAAGCGGCCGTCCAGGTTACATTAACTTTTTAGATGCGTTTAACGGATGGCAGCTGGTAAGCGAGCTTAAGAAGGCTACAGGCCTTCCGGCAGCCACCTCCTTCAAGCATGTTTCACCGGCAGGTGCGGCAGTGGGTCTTCCTATGAACGATACACTTAGAAAAATTTACTGGGTAGACGATATGGGAGAGCTTTCCCCGATTGCCTGCGCTTATGCAAGAGCCAGAGGCGCTGACAGAATGTCTTCCTTCGGAGATTTTATTGCCTTATCAGATGTCTGTGATGCAGATACAGCGAAGCTGATTAAAAGAGAGGTTTCTGATGGTATCATTGCTCCGGGATATACAGAGGAGGCTCTGGAGATTTTAAAATCCAAGAAAAACGGAAATTACAATGTAATTGAGATTGATCTGGACTATCAGCCGGAGAAGCTGGAGCGCAAACAGGTATACGGCATTACCTTTGAGCAGGGCAGAAATGAACTGGATATTAATAAGGACATGTTCACTGATATTGTGACAGAGAATAAGGAACTGCCGGACAGCGCAAAGATTGATATGGCGGTAGCCATGATTACTTTAAAGTATACACAGTCCAATTCAGTCTGCTATGTGAAGGACGGACAGGCCATCGGAATCGGTGCAGGACAGCAGTCCAGAGTTCACTGTACCAGACTGGCAGGACAGAAGGCAGATAACTGGTTCCTGCGCCAGGCTCCTCAGGTGCTGAATCTGAAGTTCGTGGATGGAATTAAGAGAGCAGACAGAGATAACGCCATCGATGTTTATATTGGCGAGGAGCATATGGACGTGCTGGCAGAAGGATCCTGGCAGAAGATATTTAAGGAGAAGCCCCCTGTATTTTCCAGAGAGGAGAAGAGAGAGTGGCTGAATCAGATGCAGGATGTGACTCTGGGTTCAGATGCCTTCTTCCCATTCGGTGACAATATTGAGAGAGCGCACAAGAGTGGTGTAAAGTATATTGCACAGCCAGGCGGCTCTGTGCGGGATGACAATGTAATTGAAACCTGCAATAAATATGGAATGGTAATGGCATTTACAGGAATCCGTCTGTTCCACCACTAAAACAGATAAAAGCAGCAGGCAAAAAAGAAAGTTTCAAATAAGAACAGTGTCAGCGTACAAAGGGCGCATTGCCCCTGGTATGCTGACACTGATAAAATGATTTATATTTCTGCTAACTCACTTTCAGATATTTCCATATCTTCTTCATTCTTTTTATCAACGGAAAAATCATGTTTAAAGAACCACTTGTATGAACGATTTGCAATTATTTTAGTTTCCACTTTTTTTGCATATGACAAAGAAAAAGGGGATATTGACCTTTGCTGTGCAAAAATCAGTATCCCCTGCCCCTGCCAAGGAGTGCCGGCTGCGGGACTTGAACCCGCACGGTGTCGCCACCAAAGGATTTTGAGTCCTCCTCGTCTGCCATTCCGACAAGCCGGCTCCTGCGTACTGGACGCCTGAAAACAGATTTATTTTACCAAAAGTAGAAGGACTTTGCAACCGTTTTTTGAATTTTTTTACAGAGCTATCTATGCAAAAAAAGCTTCCCTTGAAAAACATTTCTTCTTATTGTATGATAAGAAAAGATTTTTACGTATGCAGAGGGGAGAGGAGGCGGCCTATGACCTGTCAGGAAGCGGAGCGCCTGGTGACGCCCTATATCAGGGATGAGCTGACCGGCGACGAGCTGGAGGCTTTTTTAAACCATATTGACGAGTGTCCTAACTGCCGGGAAGAACTGGAAATCTACTTCATGGTGGATGTGGGACTCAGACAGCTGGATCACGATTCAGGAACCTATGATATTGCCGGGGATCTGGAACATAAAATAGAAGAGTCCTATTTAAAGGTAAGCCATATGTGGATGTTCCGTATGTTCCGGTATGCAGTCAGCACGCTGAGTGTGATGGCGGTTATTGTGACAGCCCTTCTGCAGTTCCGGATTTGGTTTTTTTGACAGTAAAAAGATGCAGGGAGACAGATAGATGAGCAAGGTTGTTTTGATAGACGGACACAGTATTTTGAACAGGGCCTTTTATGGCGTGCCGGAGCTGACGAATTCGAAAGGACTTCATACAAATGCGGTTTACGGTTTTTTAAATATTATGTTCCGGGTAATTGAGGATGAAAAGGCAGATCATCTGGCGGTGGCCTTTGACTTGAAGGAGCCTACTTTCCGCCATAAGATGTATGAAGCCTACAAAGGAACGAGAAAGCCTATGCCGGAAGAACTGAGAGAGCAGGTTCCGGTGATTAAGGAGGTTCTCACAGCCATGGGAATTCCCATCTGTTCACTGGCAGGCTATGAGGCGGATGATGTACTGGGAACCATTGCCCGGCGGTGTGCGGCGGCAGGAGCAGAGGTTTCTGTTGTATCGGGAGATAGGGATCTGCTGCAGCTGGCAGATGAGCATGTGAAAATCAGAATGCCCAAGACCACCAGAGGAGGCACGGAAATCAAAGATTATTATCCTGCTGATGTGAAAGAGCAGTATCAGGTAACGCCAAAGGAGTTTGTAGATGTAAAGGCTTTAATGGGAGACACTTCTGACAATATTCCCGGCGTTCCCAGTATCGGTGAAAAGACGGCTACCGCTTTGATTACAGCCTACGGAAGCATTGAAAACGCTTATGCCCATATTGACGAAATTAAGCCGCCCAGAGCCCAGAAGGCGCTTCGGGAGCACTATGACATGGCCCAGATGAGCAAGGAGCTGGCGCTGATCTGCACAGACTGTCCCATCGAGTTTTCACTGGAGGAAGCGAAAATAGGAAATCTGTATACGCCAGAAGCATATCAGCTGTTAAGCCAGCTGGAATTCAAGTCGCTTCTCCTTCGGTTTGACGCAGACTCCAGGACAGAAAATCAGGAGGAAAAGCAGTTTCTTGCAGTTTCACAGCCTGAAGAGGCAGAGCAGCTGTTTGACAGAGCAGAAAAGGCTGGAGAAGCGGGAGTTCAGCTGGTGTCTGAGAAAGGTACAGTGCTGGCTCTGGGGCTGGCCTTTGGAGAGCAGGACATTTACTGTATCCACGCCTCGGGCATGATTTCAGGGGAGTATCTGGCTGAAAGGCTGAATCATCTGGCAGAGCAGGGCGTAAAGCTGAGCTTTTTGGATCTGAAAAGCCAGCTTCCATTTCTTCCGGCAGCAGACAGACTGGGAGACTGCGAAAACGGGGATCCGAAAAGCAGGCAGCTGTTCGATGCCGGAGTGGCAGGATATCTTCTCAATCCTTTAAAGGATACCTATGATTACGACGATCTGGCCAGGGATTACCTAGATATGACTGTACCGTCTAAAGGGGATCTGATGGGTAAGAAATCCTTCTCTGATATCTGCTCAGATATTACAATGGATCTGGGACAGGAGACGGAGGAAGGCGGAGAAACAGAATTAAATCCGGCAGAGCAGTGCCTTTGCTACATGGCTTATACTGCGTGGAAATCCAGAGAAAAGCTTACAGAAAAGCTGAAAGAGATGGACATGGAGGAACTGTTTTTCTCCATTGAGATGCCTCTCATCTACAGTCTGTTCCATATGGAGCAGGCGGGAATCTGCGTCAAGAGAGAGGAACTTCAGGCCTACGGAGAACGGCTTCGCGGCCAGATTGAGACCCTGGAGCAGGAGATTTATCAGGGGACAGGAGAGAAATTTAACATTAATTCTCCCAAACAGCTGGGAGAGATTCTCTTTGGAAAAATGGAGCTTCCCTACGGGAAAAAGACGAAAACAGGCTATTCTACGGCAGCAGATGTGCTGGAGAAGCTGGCGCCGGAGTACCCGGTAGTCCAGAATATCCTGGATTACCGTCAGCTGACAAAGCTGAAATCTACCTATGCGGACGGACTGGCCGGCTATATCCGGGAGGACGGCAGAATTCATGGGATTTTTAATCAGACGGTAACTGCTACAGGAAGGCTGAGCAGTACAGAACCAAACCTTCAGAATATTCCAGTCAGGATGGAGCTGGGACGGGAGATCAGGAAGGTGTTTGTACCTCAGGAGGGCTGTGTCTTTGTGGACGCCGATTATTCCCAGATTGAGTTGCGGGTGCTGGCCCATTTATCCGGGGACGAGCGGCTGATTGAAGCTTACCAGAAAGCAGAGGATATTCATGCGATCACAGCTTCTGAGGTATTTCATGTTCCCCTTGAAGAGGTGACGCCTCTTCAGAGGAGAAACGCCAAGGCAGTTAATTTCGGAATTGTCTATGGCATCAGTGCCTTTGGCCTGAGCGAGGATCTGAGTATTACCAGAAAGGAAGCCTTAGAATACATCAATCGATATTTTGAGACGTACCCAGATGTGAAGAAATTCCTGGATCGTCTGGTGGAGGAGGGAAAGGAGCAGGGCTATGTGTCTACCATGTTTAAGCGCAGGCGTCCTGTCCCGGAACTGTCTTCCAAAAATTTCATGCAGCGCTCTTTTGGAGAAAGGGTGGCGATGAATTCTCCGATTCAGGGAACAGCGGCGGACATTATTAAAATCGCCATGAACCGGGTAGATCGAAGGCTGAGGAGAGAAGGACTGAAATCTAAAATTGTCCTTCAGGTTCATGATGAGCTTTTAATTGAGGCGTGGAAAGAGGAGCTTGATACCGTAAAGAACATTCTCTCAGAGGAAATGAAGCGTGCAGCGGATCTTAAGGTTTCTCTGGAATCTGATATGAAGACGGGGAATTCCTGGTTTGAGACAAAATAGCCGTAAAGGCGGGAGTGATAAGATGAGAGTAATAGGGATTACCGGGGGAGTTGGATCTGGCAAAAGCGAGGTGCTGAGGCTTCTGAAGGAGGAATTCGGCGCAAGGCTTTTCATGGCTGACGACATTGCCCATGAGGTGATGGAGCCGGGAGGAGAGGCCTGCCGAACGATTGAGGAGACTTTTGGAGCGGAATATTTAAAGCCTGATGGAAGTGTTGACAGACAGAAAATGGCAGCGCTGATTTTTAAAGATGCGAAAGCGCTTGAAACCATGAACTCCATTGTCCATCCGGCTGTATGGAAACGGATTGAGAACGGAATTCAGACTGCACCGGAGAGACTGGTAGTAGTGGAGGCGGCACTGTTTGACGAGGAACACAACAGACTGTTTGACGAGGTGTGGTATATTTACACTTCCAGGGAGAACCGGATCAGCCGGCTGATGGCCAGCCGCGGCTACAGCCGGGAAAAATGCCTTGATATTATGAGCAACCAGAAATCGGAAGAAGAATTTCAGGCTATGGCAGACAGGGTCATTGACAACAATCAAACAGTAGAAGATGTAAAGCGGCAGATAGAGTTTATACTAAACGAGAAATTGAAAGAGGAAATACAAGCATGAGAATGGTAAGCATTGCCAGCGGAAGCAGCGGAAACTGTATTTATATAGGAAGCGATCATACACACCTGCTGGTGGATGCGGGAATCAGCAATAAAAGGATAGAGCAGGGCTTAAATGACATAGGAATTAAAGGCTCAGAGCTGGACGGAGTGCTTATTACCCATGAGCATTCCGATCATGTGAAGGGATTGGGAGTTCTGGCCAGAAAACATGGAGTGCCTATTTACAGTACGAAAGAGACACTGGAGGAGATCCGGGCTATGAAAAGCCTGGGGGATTATCCGGAAGAGCTGCTGTGTCCGGTAGTCCATGATGCAGACTTTTTTATAGGAGATCTGGAGATCAAACCATTTAAAATCAGCCATGATGCGGCTAATCCGGTAGCCTACCGGGTACAGGAAGGGAAGAAGTCTGTGGCAGTGGCCACAGATATGGGTAATTATTCCCAGTATACCATTGACCGCCTTCAGGGCCTCGACGCTATCCTTCTGGAGTCAAATCACGACGTTAAAATGCTGGAGGCAGGCCCCTACCCCTATTATCTGAAAAAAAGGATTCTGGGAGAGTACGGCCACCTGTCAAATGACAATGCGGGAAGGCTGTTAAGCTGTGTCCTCCATGATAATTTAAAGCATATTTTTCTGGGACATTTAAGCAAGGAAAATAATTATGAGGAGCTGGCCTATGAGACGGTGAAGCTGGAGATTGCAGAGAGCGACACACCCTACCATTCCAGTGATTTCCCTATCACAGTGGCTAAGCGGGATGCTGTTTCAGAGATTGTGACAATATAACATAAGGAGAAGAGAGATTATGAGCAGAATTATTATCAGCGTAATTGGAAAAAATGACGTGGGAATGGCAGCAAACATCTGTACCTACCTGGCAGAGAGCAATATTAACATTCTGGATATCACACAGACCATTGTGAAGGAAATTTTCGACATGATGATGATCGTGGATATTGCCAGATCGCCGAAATCTTTTGATGAGATTGCAAGGGAAATGGATGAGCTTGGTCAGAAGATTGGAGCGTCTATCCGCTGTCAGAGAGAAGAAATTTTCACCAGCATGCACCGCATCTAAGGAGGAAACAGGCCATGAGAAATACGATGATGATTAACATGCTGGAGGTCAATGAGACTAACAACATGATTGATAATGAAAAGCTGGATGTGCGTACCATTACCATGGGAATCAGCCTGTTAGACTGTGCTGCCTCTACGGTGGAGGAGATTAATGAAAAGATCTACAGGAAAATCACCTCCTATGCCAGAGACCTGGTTTCCACCGGAGATGCTATTGGACGCGAGTTTGGTGTTCCGATTGTAAATAAGAGAATTTCGGTCACTCCTATCGCTTTAGTAGGCGGCAGCGCCTGCAAGACAGAGGCAGATTTTGTCAGCATTGCAAAGACTCTTGATCAGGCGGCCAGAGAGGTGGGAGTCAACTTCATCGGCGGCTATTCTGCCCTGGTGTCCAAGGGCATGACAAGGGCGGATGAGCTTTTGATCCGTTCCATTCCTCAGGCTCTGGCTTCCACAGAGCGGGTGTGCAGTTCTGTCAATGTAGGATCTACAAAATGCGGGCTGAATATGGATGCAGTCCGCCTGATGGGAGAGGTAGTTCTGGAAACAGCTAAGGCTACTAAAACACAGGATTCCCTGGGCTGCGCGAAGCTGGTCGTATTCTGCAACGCACCGGATGACAATCCGTTTATGGCGGGAGCATTCCACGGTGTCACAGAGGCGGAGGCTATTATCAACGTAGGGGTCAGCGGTCCTGGCGTTGTGAAGACAGCCCTGGAGAAGGTGAGAGGAGAAAACTTCGAGGTTCTGTGTGAGACGATTAAAAAGACAGCCTTTAAGATTACCAGAGTCGGACAGCTGGTAGCCCAGGAAGCTGCCAAGCGTCTGGGTGTGCCATTTGGAATTATCGATCTTTCCTTAGCTCCCACGCCGGCAGTAGGAGACAGCGTGGCGGAGATTTTAGAGGAGATTGGCCTGGAGCGGGTGGGAGCGCCTGGAACCACAGCGGCTCTTGCCATGTTAAATGACCAGGTAAAAAAGGGCGGAATCATGGCTTCCTCTTATGTGGGCGGCTTAAGCGGAGCTTTTATTCCTGTCAGCGAGGATCAGGGCATGATCGATGCAGTTACCTTAGGAGCTTTGACTATTGAAAAGCTGGAAGCCATGACATGTGTCTGCTCTGTAGGACTTGACATGATCGCTGTGCCGGGAGATACTTCTGCAGCTACCATTTCAGGCATTATTGCGGATGAAGCAGCCATTGGAATGATCAACCAGAAAACTACGGCAGTCCGTCTGATTCCAGTGATTGGAAAGCAGGTTGGCGACACAGTGGAATTCGGCGGCCTGTTAGGCTACGCTCCGGTTATGCCGGTGAACCGCTTTAAGTGTGAGGAATTTATCAGCCGCACAGGACGGATTCCGGCTCCGGTTCACAGCTTCAAAAATTAACGAAGGGTGAGATAAGATGGAACAGGGAAACAAGCTGGACGAGGCTCTTGCCTTTTTTCTCAATGAGAAGCTGGAGCGGATTATTTTAAGCAATCCCAGAAACCGGGATGGTTATATCAAGCTGATTCTCAGGCCCCTGATTCTCCAGGGAGAACTGAAATTCCAGGCAGAGGAATTTACAGAAAAACAGGCTTTTCACAAGAATATGGGAGCTGACGAGGCAGCTTCCTATCTGAAGGCGCAGCTTTCTGTCCTCTACCGGAATGGAGAGGTTCAGTCTCTGCTGGGCAGCGGGAACATTCTTGTGGGGAAAAAGGGAACGATGACAGTAAAGATGAAGAAAAAAGCAGCCGGCCTGGCATCAGACAAGCAAATATCTGCAGAAAAAAGCCAGACAGGCAGAAAAAAGGCGATTGATATGAGCCAGGAGGATCTGGCCAGGCTGAGCTGCCATAACAGGGCAAAAAAATATGTGCTGCCGGAGGGCACACCGGTTCCATTTCTGGCAGATCTGGGTGTCATGACAAAGGACGGAGCGGTGGTAAAGGCGAAGTATGATAAATTTCGCCAGATTAACAGGTTTCTGGAATTTGTAGAGGATATTCTGCCCAGGCTGGACCGCTCCAGAGAGACAAAAATCATAGATTTCGGATGCGGAAAATCCTATCTGACCTTTGCCATGTATTACTACTTAAAAGAAGTAAAGGGATATCCGATCCGGATTGTAGGTCTGGATCTGAAAAAGGATGTGATTGCCCTCTGCAACAGGCTGGCAGAAAAGTTCGGATTTGAGAATCTGACTTTCCTCCATGGAGATATTGCAGATTATGAGGAAATGGATCAGGTGGATATGGTGGTAACTCTCCACGCCTGCGATACAGCCACAGACTACGCTTTAGCCAAGGCAGTCCGCTGGGGAGCCAGAGTGATTCTGTCTGTTCCCTGCTGTCAGCATGAGCTGAACGGACAGATAGAAAGCAGTCTGCTGGCTCCAGCTCTTAAATACGGCCTGATTAAGGAGAGGATATCTGCTCTTTTGACAGATTCCATCCGGGCCGGCCTTCTGGAGGAGGCCGGCTACAGGACTCAGATTCTGGAATTTATTGATATGGAGCATACGCCGAAAAACATCATGATCCGGGCAGTACGCCAGGGAAAACCTCAGAAGCAGCAGGGGCTTTCGGAGCTGATAAAAGAGCTTCACGCAGAGCCCACGCTGTTAAAGCTTTTGAAAGAACAGAAAAGTCTCTAGTCAAGGATTAAAACAGGCTGGGTATATTCGTTTTGAAATACAGCGGATCTGCCTGGAAACGATCCGGCAGCAGCTTTTTCACATCGCACCATCTGATAGAGATGGGAAGACTGGATTTCACAGGCCAGCATAGCAGCGCCTGGGGGATCCAGTTTTTTTTCTGCTCCTGCCAGCTTTGTGATGACTGGAATGGAAGAATGTTCTTTAAACTGGCGCAGAAGAGGAGCGGCGGTTTTTCGAAATCCCAGAATTCTGGCGTAGGGGGCGAAGCCGGCTTCCTTAAAGCTGTCCATGTGCCTTTGCTCAATTCCCAGGATCAGGTGGATCAGACCGCGGCTGACACTTGTGTAGGTGAACTGTCGGCTTTTCAGCTCCTGGATCCGCTCATCAAAGGAGGCATAGCCAGGGGACAGTTTTTTGATTCTGGCTGCCAGCTCCGGCCGTATTTCTGCATAGCGTTCTGGATGAGGTTCTGTCAGAAGCCGGTAATTTAAGAGCCCGGAAAAATCTTCTGAAAAGATGGGGATATCCTGGCAGACAGAGGCAAAAGACGGTTCCGGGAGCAGGGAATGAAGATGCTGTACCTCAAATCCGCTCTGGAGTGCCCTGCGGACAGCCAGAGCAGATCCAAGAGCGCCTTCCAGTGAAGGATCGTGGTATCCGCTGCCTTCTCTTTTTATGGTAAAACAGGAGAGAGGACTGTGCTGGCGCAGAACAGCCTGGCAATATTCCACTCCTAAAATATTGTTGGGGGAGGAGAGCAGCTCAGCCGCATCGTGTTCTTTCTCGGCGAGAGCGGCGCTTCTGGCCTCTGGAAAGGTCTTTCCTGCCTTTAGGAAATCCTGCAGCCGTTTTTTAAATTCGTTGGATTCCTGATTCAGCAGGCGGGCAGTGCGCTGGATCGGTTCGATCTCTCCGCATTCACTGCCAAAACAGATAGAGTCTACTGCTCCGAGCGCAGTAAAGAGGGCAACTGCGTAGGAGGCAAATTCTCTGGCTGAGGCAGTGGAGAAGGGGGCCGGCATTTCAAATACAACATCAGCTCCGCTGACAAGAGCAGCCCTCGCACGGCTGTATTTGTCAAAAACAGCGGGAGCTCCCCGCTGGACAAAGCTTCCGCTCATTACCACCGCCGTGTAGTCGGCTCCAGTGATTTCTTTTGCTCTTTTTAAATGAAACAGATGGCCGTTGTGGAATGGATTATATTCTGTGATCAGTCCTGTTACGCGCATGTTTTTTACTGCCTTTCCCGGATAGATTTTAATCTTATAACTGTATGTGAAGCAAAATCAGCTAAGCTGTCATCATTATATATAGAAGGAAAGAAAAGCGCAAGGTTAAAAAACGGACAAGCCTGTTAAAAAAATATTTAATAAAAAATCGACAATTATCTCTTGTATACAATAAACAGGTGGTATATAATGTTAGCAGAAATCATTTATCTCTATGAAAGGGGTTTTTTAACCATGGCATTTATTGACTTAATGAAAGCAAAGGCAAAACAGGACAAGCAGACAATCGTTTTACCTGAAAGTAAAGATAAAAGAACACTGATTGCAGCTGCTCAGATCCTGCAGGAGGGTACAGCTGATCTGATCATGGTAGGTAAGGAAGAGAAGATCATGGATGGTGCCGGCTGGCTGGAAGTTGATTTAACAGGATTAAAGGTAGTTGATCCAGATACAGATCCGAAGTTTGACCACTATGCAGAGACTCTTTTCGAGCTGAGAAAACATAAAGGCATGACGAAAGAGAAGGCTGAGGAGATTTTAAAGACTGACTATATCACATACGGCGTTATGATGGTAAAAGAAAAGGATGCAGACGGTCTCGTTGCAGGAGCGTGCCACGCAACTGCAGATACATTAAGACCAGCCCTTCAGATCTTAAAAACAGCTCCTGGAACAGAGCTTGTTTCCGGCTTCTTCATTATGGATGTTCCGAACTGTGATTACGGTTCCAATGGAACTTTCTTATTTGCAGACTGTGGTCTGAACCAGGATCCGAACTCTGAGGAGTTAGCTGCCATTGCTGATTCCAGCGCTAAGAGCTTCCGCGCTCTGGTAGGAGAGAAGCCGATTATCGCTATGCTGTCCCACTCTACAAAGGGAAGTGCAAAGCATGCGCTGGTTGACAAGGTTACAAAGGCAGTTGAGATCGCTCACGAGAAGTATCCTCAGCTGGATCTGGATGGAGAGCTCCAGTTAGATGCAGCTCTTGTTCCTGAGGTAGCTAAGTCCAAGGCAAAGGGAAGCCCGGTTGCAGGCCATGCAAATGTTCTGATTTTTCCGAATCTGGACTGTGGAAACATCGGCTACAAGCTGGTTCAGAGACTGGCTAAGGCAGAAGCTTACGGCCCGATGCTTCAGGGTATTTCCAGACCGGTCAATGACTTATCACGAGGCTGTTCCGCCGAGGATATCGTAGGTGTAGTTGCCCTGACAGCTGTACAGGCTCAGATGGTATAAAAAATAAAAAACAATGTATATAAGGAAAGGGTTAAAAGACATGAATATTTTAGTTATTAACTGTGGAAGCTCCTCTTTAAAGTATCAGCTGATTAATTCTGAGACAGAGGACGTGCTTGCAAAAGGACTTTGCGAGAGAATCGGAATCGATGGAATGCTCACATACCAGCCAGCTGGCGGCGAGAAGGAGAAGAGCGAGAAGGCTATGCCGACTCATACAGAGGCAATCAAGTTTGTAATTGAGGCTCTGACAAACGAGAAGACCGGCGTAATCAAGAGCTTAGATGAGGTTGGAGCCGTAGGACACCGCATCGTACATGGCGGCGAGAAGTTTACAGCATCTACTGTTTTAACAGCAGAGACAATTCAGGCGATTGAAGAGTGCAGCGATCTGGCTCCTCTTCACAATCCGGCTAACCTGATCGGTGTGCGCGCATGCCAGGAGCTTATGCCGAACGTGCCGATGGTAGCAGTATTTGATACAGCATTCCACCAGACTATGCCAAAGACAGCATACCTGTACGGTCTTCCATACGAGTACTATGAGAACTATAAGGTAAGAAGATACGGATTCCACGGAACAAGCCACAGCTTCGTTTCCAAGAGAACAGCTGAGATTATCGGAAAGCCATATGAGGACTGCAAGATTATCGTATGCCACTTAGGAAACGGCGCAAGCCTTTCTGCTGTTATGAACGGAAAGTCCGTTGACACCAGCATGGGTCTTACTCCTCTTGAGGGACTTGTAATGGGAACACGTTCCGGAGACATCGATCCGGCTATCATCGAGTTTGTTGCCAAGAAAGAGGGCAAGACACTGGATGAGATGATGAACATTCTGAACAAGAAGTCTGGTCTGTTAGGAATTTCCTGCGTATCCAGCGATGGACGTGATCTGGAGGATGCAGCATCCAAGGGTGACGAAAAGGCTCAGGCAGCTCTTGATATCTTCGCTTACAGAGTTGTTAAGTATATCGGAGCTTATGCAGCAGCTATGAACGGCGTTGATGCAATCGTATTTACAGCAGGTATTGGTGAGAATGATATCAGCTGCAGAAGCAAAGTGTGCAAAAACCTCACTTACTTAGGCGCACAGATTGACGAGGAGTTAAACAAGTGCAGAGGCGAGGAGAGAATCATCTCTACACCAGAGTCCAAGGTTAAACTTTTAGTTGTTCCGACAAACGAGGAGCTGGCTATTGCAAGAGAGACACTGGCTTTAGTAAAATAATCTGTTCAGTAAGATAATCTGCAAATTAACCATTGACAAACAACGGGTGCCTATGTATAATAGCATAGTGCGTATTAGGAGATTAATATGCTGATTAATTTATCTGAACTTTTTACCTGCGAAGGCAAGAAAAAGGTTTATGACGCAGAAATCGGACTGACGGAGGTCAGCATGGGGGGAGAAAGCTACAGAGTTGTGTCTGCAGAGCCCTTTCAGCTGGCAGTGACGAACACAGGAGAAGGGAAGTATTTCCTGGAGGGCAGCACACAGGTGACTGTCGAGATTCCATGCTCCAGATGTCTGGAACCGGTAGCCTATGTCTGTGAGCTCACGCTTGACAGGGAGCTGGAGACGGATAAACCAGAGGCCGGGCAGGCAGAAGATTTGGATGAACAACCTTATTTAAGCGGTTATAATCTGGATGTAGACCAGTTGGCATTAAATGAAATTCTGATTGGTTTGCCTATGAAAGTCCTTTGCAGAGAAGATTGTAAGGGGATTTGCAATAGATGTGGAACGAATCTCAATTATGGGACTTGTACCTGCGACAGAACGTCGCTTGATCCACGGATGGCAGTTATCCAGGATATCTACAAACAATTTAAGGAGGTGTAACCATGTCTATCTGTCCAAAGAATAAATCTTCCAAAGCAAGAAGAGACAGCCGTAGAGCTAACTGGAAGATGAGTGCTCCAAACTTAGTAAAGTGCAGCAAGTGCGGCGCTTTAATGATGCCTCATAGAGTTTGCAAGGCTTGCGGTTCTTACAACAAGAAAGAGATCATCAAGGTTGAGGACTAATTAAAAATGCAGATGAAATCGAGGGAATGTTTAAGCTTTCTCTCGATTTTTTTATGGTAAAGAAATTTTTAACAGGAATTCTCTCTGTTTCAAAATCGGAGGGGTTTCATTTTTAGAAAATTAATGATAGAATACGGATAGAAGTTCGTATTCTATTTTCATGTTGATTATTTTTAGGTACAAATACAAAGGAGGGGGATTGTCTATGAAGCAGAACGTAAGACTTACGACGCTTAGCAAGACATCTGGATGAGCGGCTAAAATAGGTCCTGAGACCCTTGCCCAGGTTCTGGGTAAGCTGCCGAAATTTCATGATGATAACCTGCTGGTTGGAATTGAGACATCCGACGATGCGGCTATTTATAAGATAACCGATGAAATTGCCATGATTCAGACCGTGGATTTTTTCACTCCCATTGTGGATGATCCGTATATGTTCGGGCAGATTGCAGCGGCCAACTCGCTGAGCGATGTGTGGGCCATGGGCGGAGAGCCGGCAGTCGCACTTAACATTGTAGGATTTCCTAACTGTCTGGATCCGGGAATTCTGGGAGATATCCTGGCTGGCGGAGCCGATAAGGTGAAGGAGGCCGGCGCTGTTCTGGTAGGAGGTCACTCTGTCCAGGATGACGAGCCGAAGTATGGTCTCTGTGTGTCCGGTTTTGTACATCCTCAGAAGATTTTTAAGAATTACGGCTGTCAGCCGGGAGACGTACTGGTACTGACAAAGCAGATTGGAAGCGGTGTTGTCAACACAGCGATTAAGGCTGAGATGGCTTCTGCTTCTGCAATTCAGGAGGCGCAGACAGTTATGGCTTCTCTGAACCAGAAGGCAAAGAGAGCTGCGGATCGCTGCCGTATTTCTGCCTGTACGGACATTACCGGCTTCGGACTTCTGGGACACTGTGTGGAGATGGCTTCTGCCAGCGATGTTACATTTGAATTAAAAGTAAATGATATCGCTTACTTCCAGGATGCAGTTGAGTATGCCCAGATGGGACTTGTACCGGCTGGAACCTATAAAAACAGGGGCTATTCCATTGGAAAAGTAGAGGCACAGGGAATTGAAGAATTCTATCTGGATCTGCTCTACGATCCACAGACATCAGGCGGCCTTCTGTTAAGCGTGGCCAGGGAAGATTTAGGCACACTTCTTTCAGAACTGAAAGCTTCCGGCATTGATACAGCTGTCTCTGTCATTGGAAGTGTGGCTCCTAAAAGTGATAAGCTGATTCGGTTATTGAAATAATAAATAGAAGAAATCCGTATTGTTATGGGATGGACAGCAGGGGGACAGTTGAAAGGATACCATACGGATGAATTTAAAACAGTTAGAAGCCTTTGTAGAAGTAGCGGAGTCGGGCAGCTTTTCAAAAGCTGCGAAACGCTTGTTTCTTACCCAGCCTACAGTCAGCGCCCATATTCTGGCACTGGAAAAGGAACTGGATATCCGGCTGTTTGTGAGAAATACCAAGGAGGTCTGCCTGACGGAAGAGGGACAGCGGTTATATCTCTACGCCAGACAGATGGCAGATTTACAGTATAAAATCGAAGAAGAATTCGGACACCGGAAGGAGGAAGAGAAGCAGTGTATTGTCATTGCAGCCTCTACCGTTCCGGCCCAGTATCTTCTGCCGGAGCTGCTGGCAAAGTTCAATGACAAATATCCGGGAGAACAGCTTCGCATACAGGAAATGGACAGCGCCCAGGTAGTGGAGCAAATATCGGAACATAAGGCGGATATTGGCTTTACAGGAACGGTTCTGGAGAAAAAACACTGTAAGTATATTCCTTTTTACAGGGATGAAATGGTAATTATTACGCCTAACAGCGGCCATTACCGGACTCTTGCCAGGGAATCCAGAGATATCTCCTGGATTTGCCGGGAAACTATGCTGATGAGGGAGGAAGGTTCCGGAACCAGGAAGGAAGCGGAGCGTCAGCTTTCAGAGCTTGGGATTCTTCCGAACCACCTGAATATCCTGGCCAGTATTGGAAATCAGGAGACCATCAAGAAATCTGTGATGCAGGGACTTGGAATTTCCATTTTGTCAAACCTGGCTGTCAGGGAGGAGACGGAGGATGGAAAGCTTTTGACATTTTCCATTCCCAGCGAGCGCTCCGGCCGTGACATTAATGTGGTCTATAATAAAAACTACCAGCTCTCAAAATCTGCCAAGCGGTTTTTGAGGACGGTAAAGGAAGCGTACAGAGTCAAGGAATAAATAGACCAGATAGACTGCAAAGAGCAGAGTGAAGAGATGTTTTCCGCCGTTTTCCAGGCCAGGGAAACATCTCTTTTCATTTTCAGTGCATTTTGTCTGAAGTGGTTATTTAATAATAGAAAAAAGCAATAAGTAAAAGAAATTATAGAAGATATAAATTTGATTTTAGGCAGAAAGTGCCATATAGTTGTAGTAGTGTTAGTGTACAAAGTCAGGAACTTAGGAACAGGCAGTGACAGGAAAAGCCTGAAACCAAAACTATGAAGAGACAAAAAACAGGAAAAATAAATAAAAAACTATGGATTTTTGCAGGACTCATTCTCCTGCTTTTTCTATGGGGACGAAATGTCGGATGGGCGGAGATATTGACGAGCGGCCAGGCGGCAGAGCTTTTGAAAGAGCTGGTTGAGAAAAATTTCTGGCAGGCGGCCGGGCTTTACCTTGTATTTACAGTAATTGGAAGCGTAGTGTTAGCGCTTCCGGGAGTTACCTTTGCCATATTAGCAGGACTCCTTTTTGGGCCTTTGATGGGGACACTTCTCTGTGTGCTGGCAGCTGTGGCAGGAGCGGCGCTGGCTTTTGCGGCCGGACGTTTTTTCCTCTATGACACGGTGAAGCCAATGGCTGTAAAAAATCCCTATCTGAAAAAATGGCTGTTTGATGAATCGGGAAAAAATCAGATGTTCATTCTGATGATAACCAGACTGGTTCCTCTGTTTCCCTATAATCTTCAAAATTTTGCCTATGGGGTGACGGATATCAGTTTTGGAGCCTATCTGGCTGGTTCGCTTGTGTTCATGATTCCAGGAACTGCCATGTATACCATAGGTACAGCGGGTCTTACAGATTCGGAACACAGAGTTTTTTATCTGACGGCAGCTGCGCTACTGGCAGCGGCAGTGTTCTGCCTGGGGCTGTTTTTAAAAAAGAAGTATATGTCCAATGAAAATCAGGAGGAGACTGACGCCTGTTCTGGTCAGGAACAGATGGGGGAAACCTTTGAAGCCCAAGCACTGTCTGAACTGGATGCAGCAGCCCAGGCGGAGAAGGACTGCATTCACTGCCATATTTGCCAGGAACACTGTGGGTTTCTGAAAAAATACCAGATTGACCTGGGAGATACGAAGCGGCTGGGGGAGCTTTCCTATCACTGCTTTCTATGCGGAACCTGCACCTCTGTCTGTCCGAAGAAAATTGATGGCAGAGAGGTTGTGATGGAGCTCAGGAGACGTAAGATCAGAGAAGCGGGAGGAAAGCTGAAGGAAAAGGGATATGGCTTTCTGCTGTTAGAGAAGAAACACTACCGGTTCGCTAATTATAAAAATGTGAGTTCTGGAAGTGTTTTGTTTCCTGGCTGTAATTTTCCTTCTTTTTATCCTGAAACGACCCAGTATCTGGCAGAGCTTTTAAAAAGAGAGGCTGGAATGGGGAGCGTATTTGATTGCTGCGGAAAGCCGGTAGCAGAGCTGGGGCTTCAGGCAGAGGAACAGAGGATCCTGGAAGGCTTAGAACAGAGACTTGGGGAATCAGGAGTGACAGAAATTGTAACGCTTTGTCCTAACTGTTACCACTTTTTAAAAGGGCGTCTGAGCATACCTGTTACAGGAATCTATGAAAAGCTTCAGTCTCTGGGACTGGGAGTACAGATAAAGGAAACTCCCCCTGTGTTTATGCCCTGTCCGGATCGGGAAGAGAGGGAGCTGTTTCACCAGCTTCAGGCTTTTTTTGCTGGGGACTTGCAGGCAGCGGCTCAATGCCAGTGCTGCGGTCTGGGAGGATGCGCCGGGGGAAAGGAAAAGGAACTGGCTGATTCCATGTGTAAAGAACTCAGACAGGAAGATCCGATTATGACCTACTGTGCCTCCTGTTCAGGAAGCCTTGCCAGAAAGGGATACCGGGATGTGGATCACGCCCTGGTCAAGCTTTTAGAAACAGGAGAGAAGCCGGATACAGGCCATTCTCTTTTCAACCGAATGAAATTTAGATTTTGGAAACAGAGATAAAAAAATAGAGAAATAGAGGGAAAAAATAATGGAAAAGAAAAAGAACTGGGTGAAACGACTTTTGCTTCTTGCTGTAATCGGAGCAGCTGTCGGGGCTTACTATGTGATTGAACCGGTGCAAACGGTCATGAACCAGGTATTTCAAATGTTTGCCAGCGGAGATTTTACAGTGGTGAAGGAATTTGTGGCATCCTATGGAGCCTATGCGGCAGCGATTTCATTTCTGCTTATGATTTTTCAGTCAGTGGCAGCCCCGCTTCCAGCCTTTCTGCTGACCTTTGCCAATGCAAATCTTTTCGGATGGTGGCAGGGGGCTTTACTGTCCTGGTCCAGCGCTATGGCGGGCGCAGCTGTCTGCTTTTTCATCGCCAGAATCCTGGGCAGAGATGCGGCAGAGAAGCTGACCAGCCGGGCCGGACTTGCTCAAATCGATACATTTTTTGAAAAGTATGGAAAAAATACAGTACTTATCTGCCGGCTTCTGCCGTTTGTGTCCTTTGATATTGTCAGCTATGCGGCAGGCCTTACCTCCATGTCCTTCGGAGCATTCTTTGTGGCCACAGGACTGGGACAGCTTCCGGCGACCATTGTTTACTCCTATGTGGGCAGCATGCTGACAGGAGGTGCGAAACTTCTTGTGACAGGTCTGATGATTTTATTTGCCCTGTCAGCTTTGATTGTCATGGTTCGCAAGATCTATATGGAGCGTCAGAAACAGAGAGCTTAGAGAGACAGGGGATGGAAGCGATGAAACGGGCGTTAATTATATTTACGAGAATTCCTGTTCAGGGGAAGACAAAGACGAGAATGATGCCGCATTTTTCTCCGCGCCAGTGCGCGGCTCTTCACGCCTGCTTTTTAAGCGATATCAGAAAGCAGTGCGAGGCCTGTGGCGCGGATATCTTTGTCAGCTACGCGCCTGAAAATGGGAAGCTGGAACGGCTGAAAATGCTTTTGGGGAAAGAGAAGAAATACATGCCCCAGGAGGGAGAGCACTTGGGAATGCGGATGCTTCACGCGTTTCGGCAGGTGTTTGAGCAGGGATATGACTCCTGTGTGCTGATAGGGACAGATGTGCCTGAACTTCAGGAACATCACCTGAGAAAGGCTTTCTGGAAGCTCCAGGAAAAAGACATAGTATTTGGAAAGACGTCAGACGGCGGTTACTATCTGGTCGGTATGAAAAAGCTGCAGCCTCTTGTTTTTGGGCTGAATGAATATGGCCACAGCCGTGTATTCCAGGAAACCCTGGATCAGATTTCTGAAGCAGGCCTTACAGTGGGATTTACAGATACTCTTTCTGATATGGATACACCGGAAGATTTAAGAGATTTTTATGGGAGAATGAAGCGGAATCCGGAACAGGCCGCCAGTCGGACAGGAAGTTTTGTCACGAAAATTCGAAAAATTTCTATTATTGTACCTGTTTACAATGAAGCAAAAACGATTGAAGCCATGCAGAGACAGCTTCTTCCACTGAAGGACAGATGTGAAATTCTGTTTGTGGACGGCGGGAGCACGGACGGGACAAGAGAGCTGATCCGTCCGGAATACAGGGTAATTTCATCTCCCAAGGGAAGAGCCTGCCAGATGAATACAGGAGCAGTAAACAGTGATGGAGACATTCTGTTTTTCCTTCACTGCGACAGTGAGCTTCCCAGAAATCCGCTGGGAGAGATCCGCCGGACACTGAGCGGACACAGAGCCGGATGCTTCGGTATTGCCTTCCATTCGAAAAATTTCTTTATGTTTACCTGTCGTGTGATTTCCAATCACAGGATTAAGGACAGAAAGGTGATGTTCGGCGATCAGGGGATCTTTCTTGACCGGGATCTGTTCTTTCAGGCAGGAATGTTTTCGGAGATTCCCATTATGGAGGATTACCAGTTTTCTCTTACGCTGAAAGAAATGGGTGTGAAGCTTGGAATGGCAGGACACAGGATTTACACCTCGGATCGGAGATTTCCGCCTGGAACCATTCCCAAGCTTAAACTGATGTGGAAAATGAACCGCCTGAGAAAAATGTACCGGGACGGCGTTGCCATTGAAAGGATTGCAGAACTGTACCGGGATATCAGATAAAGCAGAATGACAAAAACTGTGGGAGGAAGGAAGATGAGACAGCTGCCAGAAGGATTGGAGCAGATTGTTACGGGAGAGAGGTTTCGAAAGGCGCTGGGGCTTCCAGACAGGGTGGAGGAGAACTATGAGCTGCTGGCTCAGGGGGAGTACAACCGGAATTTTCTCTTTATCCATCCTGTGACAGGCAAAAAGCTGATACTCCGGCTGAATTTTGGGAGCCAGATGCACCTGGAACATCAGATTGAATATGAATATCAGGCGCTCTGCCTGCTGAAGGATTCCGGCAGGACACCGAAGCCTTTGTATGTGGATGGAAGCAGGCAGACTTCCGACCAGGGATTTCTGGTGATGGAATTTCTGCCGGGCCGGGCACTTGACTACCGGAAGGATCTCTTATCAGCAGCAGAGTGTCTGGCAGACGTCCACAGTGTAAAACTTCCGGAGAAACACAGCCTGTTCTGCCCGAAAAAGCCTCTCCAGGCTATCCTGGAGGAATGTGAGGAGATGGTAAAAACCTATATGGATTCTCCTTTGGGAGAGCTTCAGACAAAACGGGAGATCAGGCGTCTTCTGGATCTGGGATGGAGACAGGCAGACAGCCTGGAGAAAGTTCCGTTCCAGTGCTGCATTAACACAGAGCTTAATTCTACAAATTTTCTTGTAAACGGGCCGGGAGAGAAGACTTTTCTCGTAGACTGGGAGAAGCCGTTATATGGAGATCCGGCTCAGGATTTGGGACATTTTCTGGCTCCTACCACCACCTTCTGGAAGACGGATGTTATCCTTTCGAAGGAGGAGAGAGAGGCGTTTGTGACAGCGTACATCCGTTCTGCGGGAAATGGGGCTCTTACAGAGGGGATTCGGGAGCGGACCCGCCTGTATATTCCCATTACCTGTTTAAGAGGAATTACCTGGTGCGCCATGGCCTGGGTTCAGTATCGGCAGCCGGGAAGAGAACTGGTGAACGAGTCTACCAGGAAAAAACTGGATGAATATCTGGACGCCGGATTCCTGGCCGGAATCGGATCGATGATTGAGGGAGAAAGGGAAGCTTAGGGAATATGAGACAGGAGCTGAAGACAGATGAAACGAGAGAAAAAAGAGAGTTCCCAGAGCTTTTAGAGGGAATCGCTGCAGTTCTGACAGCAGCAGCAGTTACTGGAGTGACGGCAGTTCTCCCCATGGTGGCCTCGGTGGGAAAGCTGGTTTATGCCAACAATATTCCAGTGATGCTCATGAGCATGAAATTCGGACCGGTGGGAGGTGCGCTGTATGCGGCAGCGGCTTCTATTATCCTTAACAACATTGGAATGGGCAGCGGCGTGCTGCTCTATGTGCTGCTGTTTCAGATGGCAGAGGCGGCTTTGGCGGGACTTTTATGGCACAAAAAGAGATTTCATGTGCTGCGCTACGGAGTTTCCGTACTGGGAGGGACATTTGCATTAAAGCCGTTATCTTTTTTATTATACTATCTCTTTAACAGAGAAGTATTGGGAGACAGAGGTATGTTTTCCTATCTGGCGGGGAGCTATACCGGATATCTGCGCTCAGGATGGAAGGACACACTTCTTCTCTATGGGTCGGGAATTCTGTGCGGTTATCTTTTAAACCGTTTACTGGAATTATTATTTACAAAATATCACAAAAAGGAGGAACCAGAGGTATGAAAAAGAAAATCTGGATAACAGCCATGGCGGCAGCGTCAGCAGCCGTTCTGGGTGCCTGCTCAGGAGGGGCAAAGGAAACAGCTGAAACAGCACAGACAACTGCAGCAGAGACAGCGGCAGAAAGCGCTGCAGCAGAAGAGACAGGAGCACAGGCCCAGGGAGAAATCGGATCTGTTACTGTGGAGGAGATCAGGGACAAGGAGATTCAGCTGATTGACGTCCGTTCAGAGGAGCAGTATATTGGCTGGAAGACAGCAGAGGGAGAAGGCGGCCACATGGAGGGTGCTGTCGATTTCCCGGAGAGCTGGCTGTCCATGGATCTGGAGAAGGAATCAGCCATAGGAACGACCATGGAACTGGAGCTGGAGCGCCGCGGTCTGGATCGGTCTAAGGAGACGGTTCTCTACGGAAATGGCACTGTTTCTGAGGAGACAGCGAAGAAATATCAGGAGCTTGGTTTTGAGGATCTGTCTGTTCTGGAGGGAGGCTATGAGGCATATCTGGAAGACGGAGGAGAGGCAGTCAGCCTTCCCGGATACCAGATGTACGTATCTCCTCAGTGGGTACAGGATCTGGCAGACGGAAAGAATCCGGAAAGCTATGATGGAAATGATTTCCAGATCGTAGAGGTTTCTCTGGCCAGCGAGACGGAGGAGTATGGAAAAGGTCATCTTCCGGGGGCAGTTAATGTCAATGCAGATGCAATCAACCACGTTCCGGGTCTCCGCGCTCTGGCTGACTATGAGGTAGTTCCCATGGAAGAGCAGTTAAAGTTCTGGAACGTGATTTCCTCCTTATAATAAAATAAATTCTTACCGGTAGTTCCCATGGAAGAGCAGTTAAAGTTCTGGAACCGCCCGTCTGATGAGGAGATTCAGAAGACACTGGAGGGGCTTGGAATTACAAAGGACACAACTGTAGTGCTTTACGGAACAACAGCGGCAACTACAGCAGCGGCAAGAGCAGGCCTGATTATGAAGTATGCAGGCGTGGAGGATATCCGCCTTGTAAACGGAGGCAAGACCTTGTGGGCTTTAGAGGGAAGAGAATGGGATACAGAAATCCATCAGCCAGAGGCGGCGGAATTCAGAGCAGAGGTTCCGCAGAATCCAGATGTGATCTATGATTACGAGGAGGAACTGGCAGCTGTAAACAATGAGAATGCAGTTATTGCTTCTATCAGAAGCTGGGAGGAATATCTGGGAAATATCAGCGGTTATACCTATATCGGAGAAGCCGGAGACATTGCCAAGTCCAGATTTGGATATGCAGGTTCTGATCCATACAGCATGGAGGACTTCAGAAACGTGGACAATACCATGTTTAACTATGAAATGATGGAAGACCGCTGGGAGCGCTGGGGAATTACTCCGGACAAAGAGGTAGTATTCCACTGCGGAACTGGCTGGAGAGCCAGCGAGACATATTTTTACGCCCAGGCCATGGGATGGGAAAATATCCACGTTTACGACGGCGGCTGGTATGAGTGGCATAAGCAGCCGGAAAGCCCTGTAAAGGAGAAGGGGCTTCCAGAAGATGCGCCGGAGCAGAAACCGGAGGAGTTTTTTGTAGTAAAGAAAAAATAGGCAGATTCAATAAAAGAACCTGATTGATAGAAAAAAACGATAAATCAGCCTGAAAGTCTGGTTGAAGAACAGAGGCTTCAAGAGTATAATAGGTAAGGTTTGACAAAAAAAGAGGAGGAGATTACTCATGAGAAAGAAATTAACAGCAGCATTATTAGTATCCGCAATGGCGGCTATGATGGTAACAGGATGTGCTTCCGGAACAGACAGCAAGGAGACGACAGCGGCTCAGACAACAGCGGCAGAGAGCGCCGCAGAGACAACAGCAGCTTCCAAGGAGGCAGGTGAGACTCAGTATGTTGCTCCGGCCGACGCAGTGAAGGCAGCCCAGGCAGACGAGATCCATGTACTGGATGTAAGAGAGTGGGCAAACTATGCAGAGGGAAGAGTAGCCGGTTCTGAGTGGTGTCCGATTTTCCCGCTGGAGGACGAGTCTCTGGCTGAGCAGATGACTGCTTACGCTGAGAAGAACTTAAAGGACGGAAAAGAGATCTATATTATCTGCAACAGCGGAAAAAGAGGCGCTGCAAAGACAACAGAGGTTCTTACAGCGGCAGGAATCGACCCATCTCTGCTCTTTACAGTAGAGGGAGGAGCAAAGGCTCTTGGAGAGGAGAAATCTCTCACCACAAACCGCGCAGAGGAGGCCATTGACTGGCAGTATGTAACAGGAAAGGAAGCAGTGGAGGCTCTTGGAAGCGAGGACGTTCAGTTCTTAGACGTACGCGATATGGATACCTATGCAAAGGGACATCTTCCTCAGTCTATGAATGTAGGCTTAAAGGAAATCGAGGATTCAGCTGCTCAGACTGAGATGTACGAGATGGCAAAGGCAGAGTTAGACGCTGAGAAACCAGTTTATATTCTCTGCTACAGCGGAAACAAGTGTGCAA
This sequence comes from Lachnospiraceae bacterium AM93-12TA, assembly GCA_027698105.1. Classification (GTDB taxonomy): domain Bacteria; phylum Bacillota; class Clostridia; order Lachnospirales; family Lachnospiraceae; genus Otoolea. The sequence continues at coordinate 7,586 of JAQERH010000014.1, read as the reverse complement.
AGACAGCGATTTCCGTTATGAAGGACGCAGGCTTTGATCCGGCTAACCTGTTTATTATCGAGAATGGCGCTAAAGATGCAGATGTAGCAGCTGCATTTGTGACAGAGTAATAGGGAGAAAACATGAAGAAAAATTGGATTCTTCTGCTGGCAGCAGCAGCCTGCTCCATGTCTCTCCTGACTGGCTGCTCAGGTTCTGAGAGCGCAGAGACGAATGCTTCCACAGTAGGAGAAAAGATAGAGGAGACAGGCTCTGTTCAGACGGATATGACCTTTGAGGAGATGAAGGAGGCGGCCAGGGGAACGACAGTTACCTTCTACGGCTGGGGAGGAGATGAAAAGCTCAACCAGTGGCTGGACAATACCTTTGCTCCTGTTATGAAGGAAAAATATGACATTACCATGGAGCGTGTTCCCATGGACATTGACCAGGTTTTAAGCCAGCTGTCAGGGGAAATCCAGGCAGGGGAGAAGGACGGATCCATTGATATGATCTGGATCAATGGAGAAAATTTCCAGTCTGCCAAGGAAAACAGCCTGCTCTATGGCCCCTTCACAGATAAGCTTCCTAATTTTAACGAATATGTGGATGCAGAATCTGAGGATGTAACCCTGGACTTCGGTTATCCGGTAGAGGGCTACGAGGCTCCCTATGGAAAAGCGCAGATGGTGCTGATCGCAGACACGGCGGTAACGCCAGAGCTTCCAAAGAGCGCAGAGGAACTGAAAGCGTTTGTGGAAGCGAATCCCGGGAAGGTAACCTATCCGGCGCTTCCTGATTTTACAGGAAGTGTCTTCGTAAGAAATATCATCTACGAGCTCTGCGGATATGAGCAGTTCCTGACCATGGAGCCTGACAAGGAGACAGTGAGACAGGCAGTGGCTCCGGCTATGGAGTATTTAAGAGAATTAAATCCATATCTCTGGAATAAGGGACAGACGTTTCCTGAATCCTCCACTACGCTGGACAATATGTTTGCTGACGGCGAACTGGTGTTAAACATGACTTATGACGCCTACAGCACAGCGTTAAAGATTGAGGACGGAGCTTATACAGAGACTACAGAGAGCTTCCAGTTTGACAAGGGAACCATTGGAAACACTAATTTTATGGCAATCGCAGCAAATTCCGGCAACAAGGCAGGAGCGATGGTAGCCATTAATGAGATGCTGTCTCCTGAGATTCAGGCAGATCGCTATGAGACGCTGAAGGTAATCCCGGTTCTGGATAATGAAACGCTGACAGAGGAGCAGAAGGCAGCTTTTGCCCAGGTGGATCTTGGAAAAGGAACAATTCCTCAGGATGAGCTGCTTTCCAAACGTCTTCCGGAGATGCCGGCAGAACTGGTTCCAGTCATCGAAGAAATCTGGCTGGAGGAAGTGGTAGGTAAATAATGAAACGAAAGCTGGCGCCGTATGTGCTGCTGGCTCCGCAGATCATACTTACGATTCTTTTTGTGATTGGACTAGGAGCTGGAATCACCCAGAGTTTTGGGGTGATTCCAGCTTTTGGGTTAAAGGAGCCTACGCTGCGCTATTATAAAGAAATATGTCTGAGACAAGATATGGTGGAATCGATTTTTTACAGCTTAAAGATTGCCTTTTTTTCTGCGCTGGGAGCAGCGGTCATCGGAACAGCTCTCTGCGGTCTTTGTGTGTCAGCAGGAAGGACAAAGGGGATGTTTATGCGGATTCTGCAGCTTCCTGTGGCGGTTCCCCATGTGGTGACCGCCTTGTTTGTGGTCAGCCTGTGTTCTCAGAATGGGCTGATTGCAAGGATTGCCTGTAGTCTGGGCTTTATAGAAACCCAGCAGGAATTTCCCATGCTGATTTATGACAGACAGGGTATAGGTGTAATTCTGGCTTACCTCTGGAAGGAAATCCCTTTCATTATCTATTTTGTCATCGCTCTGATGGCCAATATTAATGATCGGCTGGGGGAGGCGGCGGTCAATCTTGGAGCCAGCCGTCTGACTGCCTTTTGCCGTATCACCCTGCCTCTGTGCTGGGACACGATTGTAAGCGGCTTTCTGATTCTGTTTGTATTTGCGCTGGGAGCTTATGAGCTTCCCTTTCTGCTGGGAGCTACCAAGCCCAAGGCTCTTCCTGTGCTGGCCTATCAGCAGTATATGCATCCGGATTTGAGAAACAGACCCTACGCCATGGCGCTTAATGGAATGATCATTGCGATTTCCCTTGTCAGCGCTGTGCTCTATTTCTGGCTGATGAACCGCCAGACCAGAAGGCTTGCAGGGGAGAAAAAGAGAGGAACAGAGATATGAAAGATCGAATCGTAAAAGCAGTTCTTTTTCTGCTGGCGGCTGTGATTCTGCTTCCCTGCCTTCTTCTGCTGGTCTGGATGTTTACAGAGCGCTGGGCCTGGCCGGCTCTGCTTCCCCAGCGATTTTCTCTTCGGGCGGCAGCAGAGGTGTTTGGGCGGAGAGGGGAGCTTTTAAAAGTGTTCTTCTCCAGTGTGCTGATTTCTACAGCAGTGGCAGCGCTGTCGGCCGTGATCGGGGTCATGACCTGCCGCGCGCTGGTTTTTTACGACTTTTTCGGGAAACGGCTGATGGGCTTTCTCACTATTCTGCCTTTTATGGTGCCAGCCACAGTGTTTGCTATGGGAATCCAGCTGACATTTATCAGAATGGGGCTTAACAATACGATTTCCGGCGTGATTTTAGCCCATTTGATCTGCTCTCTGCCCTATGGGGTTCGGCTGATCATGGATGGAACGAAGGCCCTGGGGAAGGAGCTGGAGGATCAGGCCAGAGTGCTGGGAGCATCCCCCTGGCAGGCATTTTATAAGGTGTCTCTGCCTGTGCTGGCTCCTGTCATTTTGTCGGCGGCCAGTATGGCCTATGTAGTATCCTTCAGCCAGTATTTTCTCACACTGATGATAGGCGGCGGTCAGGTGAGGACGTTTTCCATTGTCATGGTTCCCTATCTGCAGAGCGGGGACAGGAGCATGGCCAGCGTGTACAGTGTGCTGTTTCTGGCTGTAACACTTTCTGTGTTTGGCCTGTACGAATGGATTGGACGAAAGTGGACAAAGGATTCTGAAGGAGGATTTTATGAGTAGGGAAGAAGAGAGAGGGCTTGTAATACGGGACCTGGCAGTCAGCCTGCAGAAACAGGAAATCCTGCACCGAATCAGCCTGAAGGCACAGGAAGGAGAATTTCTGTCCCTTCTGGGGGAATCCGGCTGCGGAAAGAGTACGCTTTTAAAGTGCATTGCAGGGCTGCTGGATGCAGATTCCGGAGACATTCTTCTGAATGGAGAAAGTCTTTTGAAAAAGCCGCCGGAAAAGCGGGGAGCTGTTATTGTATTCCAGGATTTGAGACTTTTTCCCCATATGACAGTGGAGCAGAATATTACATTTCCCATGGAAATCAAAAAAATTCCTAAAAGGCAGCAGAGAGATACAGCAGAGAGGCTTTTAAAAGAAGTTCAGCTGGCAGGTTTGGGAAACAGAAAGATAAGAGAACTGTCCGGAGGGCAGATGCAGAGAGTAGCCCTGGCCAGAGCGCTGGCGGCAGAACCGGCACTCCTTCTGCTGGATGAGCCGTTTTCCGGTCTGGATGAGCGCCTCAGGCTGGAGATGGGAGGTCTGGTGAAAAAAATACACAGGGAGCGGGGAATTACCACAATTCTTGTGACTCATGATAAGAGGGAGGCTCTCCAGCTGTCAGACAGGATTGTCCTTATGAGCGGGGGACGTTCCCTGCAGCAGGGAACGCCCAGAGAGCTGTTTTATCAGCCTGCATCGAAAGAGGCGGCGGAATACTTTGGGAAAGTCAATTATCTGAGAGGGGATATTCAAGGGAATCTGTTTACGAACGAATGGTTCAAAATTCCCCTTTCCGGATCCGGAAGTGTGAAAAGCGGAGACGGAGAGGTTATGGTGCGTCCCTTTTCTGTCAGAATCACCGGATCTGGCAGTTTCCCTGTAAAAGAAATCACTTTTATGGGGGAGATGGCAGAGATATCTCTGGAGACGCCGGAAGGTCCTCTGCTCTGCCAGATGATGAGCCGGGAGTTGGAGCAGACAGGTATAAAAACAGGAGAAAAGGCGGGGATTGAGATTGAAGAAGCATATTGTATTTGACTGTGACTGTACTTTTGGGGTAGAAAACTGTGATGTAGACGACGGGCTGGCCCTGATGTATCTCTTAGGCTGCCCAGAGGCAGAGGTGGTGGGCATTACTGCCACCTATGGAAACAACCGGCTGGAGGTAGTGCTGGAAAGCCTGAGAAGGCTTTTGGCAGATCTTGGGAGAGAAGATATCCCGGTGAATCCAGGAGGGAAAAAAGCTGGAGCGTATGTAAGCGAGGCTGCCGATTTCCTGACAGAAATGGCAGACAGGCATCCGGGAGAACTGTCGATTCTGGCTACTGGTTCCCTCACGAATTTAATGGGAGCCTGGAAAAAGGATCCTGACTTTTTTTACAAGGTGAAAGAGATTGTTCTGATGGGAGGCATTACAGAGCCTCTGGTATTTCAGAAAAAGATCATGGACGAGCTGAATTTTTCCTGCGATCCGGCCGCTTCCCTGGCTGTCCTTACAGGAAAAACAGATGTCTCAGTTATCACTGGAAACAACTGCCTGAAAGTGCTGTTTACAAAGGAAGATTATAAAAAGCGCCTGTTTTCTTCAGAAAATCCGGCAGCCATGTATATCAGGGAGAAGACAGATTACTGGTTTGGCTACAATGAAACGGATTATGGAATCGGAGGCTTTTATAACTGGGATGTGACGGCAGCAGTCTATCTGATGCATCCGGAGCTGTTTTCAGACAGCAAAAGCTCCTTCTGCCTTTCGGAGGAAGATTTAAAAACAGGATATCTGCGGGAAGGGGGCAAAGGAAGCAGCTGCCAGGAGAACTGCGGCATCATAAGCAGTTTAAATCTGCCTGTAATCGGAGAGGAAGAAGCCTTCAAGGACAACATCTACAGCGCCTGGATGCAGGTGAAGATGAGAGAAAAAAAGGAATAAAAGAAATGTACAAAAAGAGCAGAAGGTCTGCAGCAACTTTGGCGGAGCGCGAAACCTTCTGCTCTTTTTGGCAGTGTTTTTAAATCGTAATCAGATTGTACTCTCTCGTTCCGATTCCCAGCTTTTCAGCGTGTTCTAAGGCAACCATCCAGTTTGTTTCAGGGTGAACATCTGTAAAGTGATCGTGATGGCAGTGTTCTTTTTCGCTTAAAACGCTTCCTGCCATGACTGGCTGGCGGTTGACTGCATCAGCGCATGCCATATCTAGGGCTACCGGGTCGAAGGAGGCGAACATGCCTACATTGGGAACAATCGGTACATCGTTTTCTGCATGGCAGTCGCAGTAGGGAGATACATCTACAACCAGACTGATGTGGAAGTGAGGACGATCTTTAACTACCGCCAGAGTGTACTCTGCGATTTTTTTATTTAAGATATCATTGGACTCGTCACAGTGGTTTGCCACAGCGTCCACAGGACAGACTCCGATACAGCGGCCGCAGCCAACGCATTTATTTTCATCAATAAAGGCCTTCTTTTCCTGGAAGGAGATAGCTCCATGGGCGCAGTTTCTCTCGCAGGCATGACATCCAATACATTTATCCTGAAGAATGAAGGGGCTGGTAGCATTGTGCATCTCCATTTTTCCGGCGCGGGAACCGCAGCCCATTCCAATATTTTTGATAGCGCCTCCAAATCCGGTAGACTCGTGGCCCTTGAAGTGATTCAGGGAGATAAAAATATCAGCATCCATAATGGCCTGTCCGATTTTAGCCTCTTTTACGTACTCGCCGTCTACAGGTACAAGGGCTTCATCCGTTCCTTTCAATCCGTCGGCGATTAAAATATGGCAGCCTGTGGTGAAAGGATTGTAGCCGTTGGTATAGGCGGAATCCAGGTGATCCAGGGCATTTTTGCGGCCTCCTACGTAAAGAGTGTTGCAGTCTGTTAAGAAAGGTTTTCCGCCGTGTTCTTTAATCAGATCGGCCAGCACCTTGGAGTAATTGGGGCGCAGGTAAGCCAGGTTTCCTGGCTCGCCAAAGTGGATTTTAATAGCAGCGTATTTGTTCTGGAAGTCAACCTGTTCAAAAAGGCCGGCTTTTTTAATCAGGCGCTCCAGCTTCTGAAGCAGATTTTCGTGAAATGAGGTTCGGAAGGTTGTAAAATACACGTTGGATGGTGTCATAGGTAAGTCCTCCTTTAGTGTGAGATTAATTATGAATAGTTTATCATAAAAATTGATGAATGAAAAGATAAGAGGGGAAAAGAAAAATTTCTTTTCTTCCAGGTGTTTGCTGTATTCTATTGACATTCCAGACAGAGAAAGATAAGATCATAGAGATGAAACGAACGACAGGAGGAACAATATGGAGCATGAAGTATTTTTAAACAGACTGTTGGACGCTGTGACAGTTTCGGGGGACATTGCGCAGGGAAGCCAGATCGTGAAGGAGGAGATGGAACCCTTTGCAGACCAGATAGTTACAGATATTCTGAATGATACAGTGGCAGTGCTGAATTCGCAGGCAGAGAAGAAAATTCTGGCTACGGCTCATTTAGATGAAATCGGCCTTGTGATTACCTGTGCGGATGACCAGGGATATTTATACGCGATTGACAGGGGCGGGGTGATTCCCCAGACCTATCCGGGACATCAGGTGCAGATCCACACAGAGAATGGAATCGTGAAAGGCATGGTAAACGGCGCCAGAGATCTGTGCAAAAAAGAAAAGATGGACGTTACAGACCTGGTGATTGATATTGGAGCTGATTCAAAGGAGGAGGCTTTACGCATTGTAAAGCCAGGCTCTACCGTTACCTTTGACTGTGGCCTTGAGAAGCTTTCCGGCGGCAGATTTTCCGGCAGAGCCCTGGATGACCGGCTGGGAGTGTTTATCATTATGGAGGCCTTTAAGCGTGTGAAAAAGGCAGGCTCTGAGAGAGGGATCTACTGTGCGGCGACAGCAGGCGAGGAAACTACGAAAAATGGCGCTTACTTTACAGCAGGAGCTGTAAAACCGGATTTGGCCGTGGTGGTAGATGTGACATACTGCACGGACTATCCATATGGATATTCGGTAAAGGAAGCAGGAGAGGTAAAACTGGGAGCAGGTCCGGTGCTGTGCAACAGTCCGCTGATTCCTCCTCAGTTAAACCGCCAGGTGGAGGAAATCGCTGCCAGACGCGGAATTCCGGTTCAGTATGAGACAGCCAGCCGTCTGACCTGCACAGATGCAGACAAGATTCATTTTGAAAACGGAGGTACTCCGGTGATTCTGGTATCGATTCCGCTCCGGTATATGCATTCCCCGGCAGAAGTGGCAGATGAAAAAGATGTGGAAGGCTGCATCGGACTGGTAGCAGGTATTCTGGAAGAGTTTGAACTTTAGAAGAGTATGAAAATAAGGAAAAGCTTTCCTGTTCCAATGAAAGTCACGGGAAAACTTTTCCTTATTTTGTGAATCAACAAACGTAATAATAATAAAACAAGCCCCCAGGCAGCCGAACAGTTACGAACCGGCCGTCTGGGGGCTTATTATTGTTAGGGCAAAGCCCTGTTTACCATTGTGTAGTTTTTCGTTGATCCGA
>JAQERH010000013.1:39203-69674 GCA_027698105.1 Lachnospiraceae bacterium AM93-12TA | reverse complement strand
GGGCGGATTCCGGACTTTCACCAGTTAGAGACGTGCGCCGCCGGGCGCACTAAAAAAGGCACTCTCCAGTGTCTCCACTGGAAAGTGCCCGTTTTTGCTGTGATTTAATTATTCTTAGCCTCTATAGCCGTCCGGATTCGCTGACTGCCACCGCCATGAATCTGCACACATCTCCTCAATGCCTCTCTCTGCTTCCCAGCCTAATTCCTTCTTTGCCTTGGAAGCATCTGCATAGCAGGTTGCAATATCACCTGGCCTTCTCGGCTTGATTTCGTATTTGATTTCTTTTCCGCACGCTTTCTCGTATGCCTTCACTACATCGAGAACACTGTATCCCTTTCCTGTTCCCAGGTTATAGATACAAACGCCGGCCTTCTCCTCAATCTTCTTTAACGCTTTTACATGTCCGACTGCCAGATCCACTACGTGAATATAGTCGCGGACACCTGTGCCGTCATGGGTCGGATAATCGTTTCCGAAAACACCCAGACACTCAAGCTTACCAACTGCCACCTGGGCAATATAAGGAACCAGATTGTTCGGAATTCCCTTCGGATCCTCTCCGATTAAACCGCTCTCATGGGCTCCGATAGGATTAAAGTAACGCAGAAGCACCACATTCCACTCCGGATCAGCCACATGGAAATCTGTGAGAATCTGCTCCAGCATACTCTTTGTCTGGCCGTATGGATTGGTAATCTGACCCTTCGGGCACTCCTCTGTAATCGGTACAAATGCCGGATCTCCGTATACAGTGGCAGAAGAACTGAATACAATATTCTTTACTCCATGATTTCTCATCACATCGCACAGGATCAGAGTTCCTGTAATGTTATTGTGATAGTACTCCAGCGGCTTTGCCACAGACTCGCCTACTGCCTTCAGTCCTGCAAAATGGATCACAGAATCTATTTTTTCACTGTCAAAAATTTTATTGAGAGCCTCACGGTCCAGAATATCCGCCTGATAAAATTTTACCGGTTTTCCCGCAATCTTCTCTACACGTTTTACCGCTTCCTCGCTGGAATTGCAGAGATTGTCAACCACTGTTACCTCGTATCCTGCCTTTAACAGCTCAAGACAGGTATGACTTCCAATGTAGCCGGCTCCTCCTGTAACTAAAATAGACATAACATCTTCCTCCTATGCTCAGTGTTCCTATCTATTATATCTGCTATCCCTCGGCAATACAATGGAATTTTCGTAAAACTTTGTTCAAAATTACACAAATTTTCCTGTATGACTGAATGCCCCGAAGCCAGGATAGACTGCCGCCTGTCCCAGTTCCTCCTCGATTCTGAGGAGCTGGTTGTATTTCGCTGTCCTCTCACTTCTGCTTGGCGCTCCTGTCTTGATCTGGCAGGTATTGAGGGCCACAGCCAAATCAGCGATTGTCGTGTCTTCCGTTTCTCCGGAGCGATGGGAAACAATGGCTGTGTATCCGGCTTTATGCGCCATCTTTACTGCCTCCAGCGTTTCAGAAACCGTTCCTATCTGATTCAGCTTAATAAGAATGGAATTGCCGCACCCCATAGTAATTCCTTTCTGGAGCCGCACCGTATTCGTGACAAATAAATCATCTCCTACCAGCTGGACTCTGTCTCCCAGCCTTTCTGTCATCATCTGCCAGCCGTCCCAGTCCTCCTCATCAAGGCCGTCTTCAATGGAATAAATCGGATATTTTTCTGCCAGATACGCCCAATAAGATACCAGTTCTTCAGAAGTAAAATGCCGCCCGCTCTTTGGAAGCACATACTCCCCCTTTGTCCCGCTCTTCCACTCGCTGGACGCCGCGTCCATAGCCAGAACAAAGTCTTTTCCCAGTTCATATCCTGCCTGTCTTACTGCCTCCAGCATAGATTCAAGAGCTTCCTCATCGCTGGACAAATCCGGTGCAAATCCGCCTTCATCCCCCACAGAGACCGTCATCCCCTTCTCTTTCAGCAAAGTCTGAAGGGCATGGAAGACCTCAGTACACCAGCGCAGCCCCTCCCGGAAACTTTCTGCTCCCACAGGCATGATCATAAACTCCTGGATATCTACTGTATTCGATGCATGGGCGCCCCCATTTAAAATATTCATCATCGGAACCGGGAGACGGTTTCCGTTCACCCCTCCCAGAAAACGGTACAGCGGTATTCCCAGGGCATCGGCCGCTGCTCTGGCGCAGGCAATGGAAACAGCCAGGATCGCATTAGCCCCCAGCCTGGACTTATCCTCTGTGCCGTCTGCCTGGATCATAGCCTGATCTACAGCATAAATATCAGAAGCATCCATTCCGCAGAGAGTCCGGCTGATCTCTGTATTCACTGCCTCCACTGCCTTCAGAACTCCCTTTCCTCCAAACCGGCTTTTATCCTGATCGCGAAGTTCCAGGGCCTCAAATTCACCGGTGGATGCACCGCTGGGGGCTGCTGCTCTGGCAGAAACGCCTCCCGCTAGAACCACCTCTGCCTCCACAGTCGGATTTCCCCTGGAATCAATGATTTCCCTTCCAATTACCTGTTCAATCTTCAAATGCTTCATCACATTTTTTCCTTTCTTCTGCTCTGCTACAGAAGACCTACCAAATCAAGACTGGGCTTTAATGTCTCCTCTCCTGGCTGCCATCTGGCCGGGCAGACCTGATCTCCATGTTCAGCCACAAACTGAGAGGCCTGAACTCGTCTGAACAGCTCGTCTGCATTTCGTCCCACATTTCCCGCAATTACCTCATATGCCACAATTTTTCCTTCTGGATTCACAATGAAGCTTCCTCTCTCAGCCACTCCTTCTGCTTCAATCATAACGTCAAAATCTCTGGCCAGAGCGCCTGTCGGGTCTGCCAGCATCGGGTAGTGAATCTTCTGAATCGTCTCTGAGGCGTCATGCCATGCCTTGTGAACATAGTGGGTATCGCAGGAAACACTGTAAATCTCACAGCCCGCGTTCTGGAACTCTTCATATTTCTCTGCCAGATCTGCAAGCTCTGTGGGGCAGACGAAGGTAAAGTCCGCCGGGTAGAAAAAAAATACGCTCCATTTTCCCAGCACATCCTTCTTGCTGATCTCCTTAAATGCTCCGTCCTGGTAGGCCTGTACCTTAAATTCACTGATTTCCTTACCAATTAATGACATACTTATTCCTCCTTTTGTATCTTTATCATGTACCGTTTTCTCTATTTTATCACAGTTAGCATAAACTAACTATTATAACATACCAGCACCTGTCAAAAAAGTCAAGAATCACTTCCACTCAGGGAGGCTAAAATGCCTCCCTAAGCTTTTCTACTGCCTTTTTTTCAATGCGGGATACATAGGATCGGGAAATTCCCAGAACGGCTGCCACCTCTCTCTGTGTATGCGCCCTGGTTCCAAACAGTCCATACCGCATGCGGATTACCTGCTGCTCTGTATCCTTCAGGCAGGATTCATAGGCCTGATAAAGCTCTTTTACGTCCTGCTCCATAATAATTGTATCTAATGCCTGGATCTCATCAGCTTCCAGAACGTCCATCAGGCTGACGGTCTCTCCATCCTTATCCGTTCCAATCGTATCATAGAGCGAAACGTCCCTGGCTCGCTTTCGGCCGGCGCGAAACATCATTAGAATCTCATTTGCTATCCTCTCCCAGAAGCTGCATTCAGTCAAAGCAGCATCCCTCTATTCCAGAAAGACCGTTCAGTTCCTCATCTGCGGCACCTGCAAGCACTGCGTGGGCAACGTTTCCATCCCATATAATCCGGCGGAACAGAACGTCCAAAGCTGCCCGTTTCTGCTCTGTTGTCATAGTGCCTATACTGTTTTTAAAGCTGCAGAGCATTTTCCCCTGATTCTGAACCTCTGAATCAGACAATTCCCGCTGGCAGGCGTCTGCTTTCATATGCTGAATTTCAAGATCCAGTTCCCTGCCTTTGCCGCCCAGCTCCTCCATGCGCCTGACCGCTTTCTCCCGTACTCCTTTATCTTGAAACAGAGACAGGGAATCTGCCAGACTTTGCAGTTTCTTTTCAATCCCCTCTCTCTCCTTTTCCGCCGCCAGAAGCTGTATTTGTCCGCTGTCCATACCAGACAGACAGAAACTGCGTCCCTGCCTCAGGCAGCTGAGAAAATGTTCTTTATCCTCCTCAAGTCCCTGTATTTGCTCTACAAGGGCTGTATCCAGCTCTTTCCCCCTCACATTGCTTCCTGCACAGAGATTTCCCCTGCTTCTCTCCTTTGTCCTGCACACATAGGTGTAAGGCCTACTGCCATCCTCTTTTCTTCTCCTCCCTGCCTTCGGGTACATCCGGCTGCCGCAGCTGCAGAAGAGAAGCCCTGTTGCCAGAGCTTCATTTCTGCAGGGCTTTCTGTATGCTTTTGTTTTATTCCGTTCCAGGGATTCCTGAACAGCCGTCCACTGCCTTCCTGATATAAGGCCAGGATGACGTCCCACCGCCACAATCCACTGTTCCGGAGACAGAAACTCTGTGGTTCTTCCCTTTTCCTGTCTGGTTCGATTGTAAACCATCATTCCGTGAACGCCATCAAAAGCCTCTGTTCCGGAACATACTTCTGAACCGTTTCTCTCAAAATACCTGTAGGCATCCTGATCCGCTGTCAGATAAACGGGATTCTGAAGAATTCCACGGATGGAAAAACGGGTAAAGGCTCTGCCGTTTTTCGTCTGAATCCCCAGTTTCAGCAGACGGGTTTCTGTCATGGCCAGTGAGCCAAGCTCCAGATACAGGCTGTAAATCAGCCTTACCTTATCTGCCTCATCTGGAAGCAGCTTCAGTCTGCATACTCTTTTTGCCCTTCCGTCTGCAAAAACTGTCTCCTCTGCTTCAGAAGCATAGCCGGTAGGAGTCGTACCCCCCAGCCAGCGTCCCGTCTTCGCCAGCTCGTGCATGTTGTCGCGAATCCGCTCTGCAATGGTTTCCCGCTCCAGCTGGGAAAACACGGACGCTATGTACATCATGGCCCGCCCCATAGGAGTTCCAGTATCAAACTGCTCCTTAATAGAAATAAAATCAATATCCAGATGGGATAATTCTTCAATAAGCCCGGAAAAATCGCTGATATTCCGGCTGATTCGATCCAGACGGTAAACAATCAAAGCCTGAAATTCCCGCTTTCTGGCAGCCTCCATCATCTTCTTAAAACCAGGACGGTTTAAATCTCCTCCAGAAAATCCCTCATCCTCGTACACGAGCAGATGTTTCAAAGCCTCTGCCCCATAGTGGATGCGGATGTACTCTCTGCAGAGTTCGGCCTGATTCCCAACACTCTCTCCCTTTCCTGTAAATTTTGATTTGCGGGAATAAATGGCAATGCAGTTTTCATGTTTCCTCATATCTGCTCTCCTGTCCCATTGGCGATATGCTTTCTTCTATTATATCACCCGGCATGCCTAAAATGAACGCAGCCTTTCCCTGCTGGGCAGATGTTATGCATGTTCTGCCAGATACTCCTCCGCCATATGAACTGCCATAGCCCCATCTGTCACTGCCCCAAACCGTTCCGCCTGCCTCTGCATCCGTTCTGCCAGCTCAAATCCGTCAATTCCTTCTTCAAACCCAGGATAATTGTCAATCTGCTGCGTCAGCGCCATCTGACCTCCCGCTGACAATTTTTCAATTACCAGTGTATCAAGTCCTGCTCCTGCCCCGTAAAGAGCCGCTGTATAACCTGCCGGTCCTCCTCCAATGACAATCATATCGTAAATATGATTTACTTTCATAAAGCATCCCCCTCACTGATTCTTATTTTTCCAATGCGTTCTCAATAAATTCCTCGATCATGGCTTTAGACTCTGGAGCTACAATTGAATCCACTGCCTTCCCATTTTTATAAAGTATCAGCGTAGGAATCACCTCTATCTGCTCCTTCTCAGCCAGCCACTTTTCTTCGTCGATATTTACCTTTCCCACCGTCAGGCGGCCGCTGCTGCCATATTCCTCTGCAATCTTTTCATAAGCCGGCCCGATCCTTCTGCAGTATCCGCACCAGGGTGCCCAGAAATCAATCAGTACAGGTCTGTCATCTTCCATCATCTGTTCAAATAATTCTTTATTTATCTCCATCGCTTTCATATTGTCAGCTCCTTTCTTTTATCTGAGCTTAGTATACAAAACTTTTCCGATTTCTTCTGTGATATGATCACTTAAAATTGACAGAACTGCCGGCCCGGCTTATACTTGTCCTATACAAGGAGGGAAAACAATGGACTTTCAAAACAGCTTTCCGATTTGGAATCAATTAACTAAAAACCAGCAGGACAGAATTCTTGGAAGCCTCATGACAAGTCATGTTGCGAAAGGCACAATTGTCCACAACGGCAGCGCAGACTGCACCGGCCTGCTTCTGCTTCAGTCAGGGCAGCTCCGGGCCTATATTCTCTCTGACGAAGGACGTGAAATCACCCTGTACCGGCTGTTTGATATGGATATGTGCCTCTTTTCTGCGTCCTGCATCATGCGTTCCATTCAATTTGAAATAATTATTGAAGCAGAAAAGGATACTGAGCTGTGGATCATTCCAGCCGATGTATACAAAAGCATTATGAATGAGTCTGCGCCTGCAGCTAACTACACAAATGAGCTGATGGCCTCCCGATTTTCTGATGTAATGTGGCTGATTGAACAGATTATGTGGAAAAGCCTGGATAAACGGCTGGCTGCTTTTCTTCTGGAAGAGTCTGCCATTGAAGGAACCCAGGCCTTAAAGCTGACCCATGAGACAATCGCCAACCATCTGGGATCGCATCGTGAAGTCATTACAAGAATGCTTCGGTATTTCCAAAGTGAGGGCATGGTCCGCTTATCCCGCGGTATGGTCACCATTCTGGATGAAAAAAAGCTCCGTCAGCTGCAGAGAGCATAAACGAAGCTTTCTATATACATTCTGTTTTTATTAGTTGTTTATTGGTTCTTTATCCTGCATATCATCTGGGTCATGGTTCCCATAGGACAGACTACGCACCAGGTTCTGGGTTTGAACAATACCATCAAAGCAATCCCCAGCACAGTCGAAGTCAGCATCACGCTGTAAAAGCCAAAGGCAAACTGTGCCGTCCCTTCATGGAACAAGGTTCCGTGGTACGCCCAGTGCCACGGCAGTTTCCAGGTCCATAAAAGGGTTACTGCCTGCCTCAATCCTTGCACTCCTGCGAATACCAGGTATGTATTCCAGAGCATCTGTGCAAACATCAGCAGAAAAAAAGCGAGAAAGCCATAGCGGAACGCCTTTCCCTTCATCCATCCGGGCATATCCTTTTTTCTGGAAAGCCCCAGACGGCCTCCCAGAATGCCAAACAGCTGGCCTCTTCCGCAGTACCGGTTACAGTAGCCCTTCGTCCCTTTCGTCAGAGCAGTCAGCAACGGAAGAAAAAAACAGATCAACCCCAGCCACGCAAATAAAATATTGAAGAATCCCAAAATCAGGTAAGTGAGAGAAAACACCCACAAATAATCATACCACTGTTTTTTCACGCTTCCACCTCCTGAAGGGAAATAATGCTGGCCGGACATTCCTTCACACATCTGCCGCATCCCACGCATTTATTCCAATCTACCTCTGCCATCATCCCTTTCACCACTTTCACTGCCTGCAGAGGACAAACCTTCATACAGCAGCCACAGGCTACGCATAAAGTCTGATCTACCAGGGCTTTTTTTCGTTTCCGCTCCATTTTGATTCCTCCCAGGCCGCGGTATTCCTGCCGCGGCCCTGTTTCTTTTATTCATCCCTTTCTATGATCTTGCCATTCCGTCTACGCTCAGCACCACGCCTGTAATGTAGGACGCCTCCTCAGAGGCCAGGAATGCGAAAGCATTGGCAATGTCCTCCGGACTTCCCAGACGGCGGAGGGGAATTTTTTCAATCATCGGATCCAGAACCTCCTTGGGCACTGCTTTCATCATATCTGTCTCTGTAATTCCGGGAGCTACTGCATTGACGCGGATCCCTTTTGGTCCCAGCTCCCGCGCCAGAGAGATCGTCAGACCATTGACTGCAAATTTAGATGCCGGATAGGCAAATCCGCTGGGCTGTCCGGAAATGCTGACCATGGAGGAGGTGGAAAGAATAACACCGCTTCCTCTGGTTGCCATACACTCTGCAGCTGCTCTGGTGGCATTAAATACGCCTTTTACATTCAGCTCCATCACTTTGTCGTAAAGCTCTTCCGTATACTCCATAAAAGGAGTGCTCTCGGAAACTCCTGCATTATTTACCAGAATATCTACACATCCATAGGTTTTTGATACCTCTCGAAACGCGGCACGGACGGATTCAAGACTTGATAAATCCGGGCTGATTCCCGCTGCTACCGCTTCCGGGTACTTCTCCCTTAATTTTGATACTGCCTGGTCTGCGTTAGCCTGTGAACTGGCTGTAATAATCACAACAGCCCCTTCTTTCAGAAACTTCTCTGCAGTAGCAAAGCCAATCCCGCGGCTTCCGCCAGTAATAACAGCAACTTTATCCTTCAGCCTCATATGAGCACCTCCTGTCTTTTTATGTTTTTATTATACAGGAGCTTCTGCTTTTTTTCTGTGATATGATCACATTACAGCAAGTATTTCCAATGAGGCATAGAAAACAGATATTCTCTCATAGATTAAAGCAAACGATACAATCAGCAGAGGTATTATGGCAAAAAAAAAGAGTCCTTTGACACTCATTATCCATGCGCCCGGCACAGAGGAAGGAAAATCAGAACTGGCCCGAAAAACGGCTGAAATCCACGCAGATGCTGTTCTCCAGACAATCAGAGCCTTCCGTGGATCCTCCCGCCAGAAGGAAGCTCTTCTGGATGCAGTCATTGAAGCCACACTGCTCCAGACGGCAGACAGCTGAGAGCGGCTTCCGGGCTCTTTCCAGATCTCTTTTATGATAGGATAGCATTCTCTACACATTTGGCTGCATAGGTAGCCAGTCTGGAACCACGATCCATCTTAAAGGTATTAACCGCCTTAATAAGCCCTATGGTTCCCACAGACAGCAGATCCTCCGTCTCATAGTCTGTGTACTGATATTTTTTAACAACATGGGCTACCAGCCTTAAATTCCTCTCTATCAGAACGGCTTTTGCTTCCTCGCTTCCTTCTCTGTACTGCTTCAGATAACTCCGTTCCTCTTCTGCTGTCAATGGTTTGGGAAATGTTTTCAAAAAAAGCCGCCTTTCAGATACGTTAATGTATCTTATGCAAAAGCGGCTTTTCAAGTGCTTTTCCCTGTGGGGACACAGGTTGGTTTATTTATCTATTTTGTCAGTTCCTCTTTCCAGCTGCCTTTTCCTGCCATAACAGACCTGGAAATGTACTGCAGATGGTCATTCATATCTAAATCACCTTCATAAAACAGAATAGCAGCGGTACTTCCTCCTCTGGCACAGACGATCTGTCTGTTTTCTTCCATATCGATCACGCTGACATCGTCAAATCCATAAATCCCCTTCTGGTACAGATTTGCCCGCTGAGAAATTCCCATGTATTTCGAGCAGACCTGATCCAGCAGTTTCTGTGCGTCTTCCTCCTGCTTCGTTTCGTAGAGATAGAGTTCCATCTCTGCGGGAATTCCCGCCTCCGCCGCTTTAGCCTGGGCTTCTTCTCTCACAGGAGCAATTTCATCTGACTTTCCCGCTTCTGCATATCGCTCCAGCTCCTTCTGAGTCTGAAATTTATACCCTGACTGACTTACATAGAGATTTTTCTTCACCAGAGGATTTCTTTCTATCCTGTAACTCTGACCTCTCGGCTTCCCCTGTTCTAAATCCGGAGTATAGTGCTCTCCTTCCATTCTGGCAAGGCTTAGAAAATCGCTGCAGCCAGCCGTCTCTCCCAGACTGCCGGAAGAACTGGAAAGATTCATCACAAGCATCAGTAGGATGCTCGCAGTCCAAAGCGCTTCCAGAACCTTTAAAAATCTTCCCGCCCTTCTCATGGAACTCCGGTATTCCTCATCCGGCATGGGCTTTCCTGCCTTCAGCGATCCTGTCTGTCTCCTGAGCCACACTCCCATCACCAATGCAGAAATCCAGAACATCAGATACGCGGCAAGCAGAAGGACTGCAAACAATCCGCTTCCATAGAAAAACTGAAGAATCGTACCGCTCTTCTTCCAGTTCATCCAGCACAATACCGCCGTTAGCGCTATGAGAAAAATCCCTCCAAATCTTGAGCTTCCAAACCTCTGATCCAGAAACTGGAGTCCCACACTCTGGGAGGCAGCCAGAGCTTCTGTCTCCTCTCTCTCTTCTGTCTCAGAAAAGAAAATATCGTAGAGATGCCGATAGGAGGCCGCATAAGTCCAGCCTCTTCTTCTCCACTCCTCCTTCTGCTTCTCATCTATTCTCTTTTTTCCATGGGGCTCCAGACGAAACACCAGTTTCTTAGGCTCTCCCTCCCGAAAATAAAAGGTTCTCCCTGCTGTGTCAAACAGATGGTCTCCTGTAAGGCTCTGATACTGGAGCCAGCTCTCTATTCCCTGTACGTCATACTCTTTGCATGGTGGCCTCAGTGCAATTTCCTTTTTCATATGACTCCCCTCTTTCAAAGGAATGTTGATTTCTTCTGTTTTCTCTTATTCTGCTGCCTGTTTCTTCTTATCTGTATAAACAAAAGCACAATATTTCACCCTGTTTTATGATTGACATGACAGCTAATCATTTCTGATGGCTGCTAACGGCGACAGCTTCATGGCTCTCTGAGCCGGGAAAAATCCGGCAAACATGCCGATAAAAATGGCAAATACTACAGCTGCCAGGGCCAGCCATGGCGGAATCATGGAAATCTGGCTTGTCATTCCCTCTGTAAGACCTGGGGCCAGAAAACGGTTCACAATACCGGACACTCCATAACTTAGAATCAGACCAATGAGTCCGCCCATAAATCCAATAAATCCGGCCTCTATTAAAAACATACTTCTGATATTTCCCATGGCACATCCCAGAACCTTCAGAACACCTATTTCCTTGGTTCTCTCATAGATAGACATCATCATGGTGTTGGCGATTCCAATGGCAGCTACAAACAGGGAGACGGCCCCGATTCCTCCTAATACAGCCTGAACCATATTAGACTGCTTCTGGGAGGATTCCAGCCAGTCCATACGGCTGTTGGCCTCAAAACCCATGCTGATCAGCTGCTGCTGAACCTCCTTTACATTCTCCATGTCATCTACATTGACCACAGCCTGCTCATAAATAAAGTAATTGTAGGGCTTTCCCTTTTTGTTCACCGGCTGTCCGGGAATCGGATTTTTCTTAAACACCTGTTTCAGCTGCTGCTGAAGCTTATGTAAATCCACATATACGCTGTAGCAGTATTCATTGTAATCCTCCGGGCCTCCCTCTACCACAGCAGCCGTATTCAGCATATATTTCTTGGGGGGCTTCACAGACTCTCCTTCTCCTCCGCCTCCTGACTGGGACTGATAGTAAGCATCCATATCGAAAATAACAAACGCAGGACGCCCCATAAAATCCACATCCGGAATTTCTCCTGTATCCCAATATCCCTTTCCTGTCTTAGCATTTGTGAAATCTCTGGCTACCATATTACCCACCACCATATCCAGCATATCGGCATTGGGGGAAGGCAGCTTTCCAGCTCCTAAGGGAATATCCTTCATATAGTCTAAGGGGACTCCCATCATCGTAACATATCCCTCATAGATACCCTGACGCATCAGCACATTGATGCTTAATAATGGATAGACAGAGGTTACGTGGGGAATCTGAGCGAAACTTTTAATGGTTTCGTCTGTCATAAAGTTCTCTTCCGCCCCATCCTCTCCATGCATTCCCTGGTAGTTGTAGATCTCAATCGCTGTCAGGCTGCCGGAAGACTTAATGGTCTCCATGGTAAAATGGTTGAGACCGATACCCAGGGAAACCATGACTACAATAGAAGCCGTTCCGATGACTACTCCTAAAACCGTCAGAAAGGTTCGAAGCTTTCTGCGGCGCAGATTATTGACGCTCATGGTGAGCAGATCAAGAAATCTCATCGTCTATATCCACTTCCTCCTCTGCCTGCTTTTTTGCCTTCCTGCGGCGGTAAATCACAGTTCCCGCTGCTGCAGCTGCGGCTGCGCCTATAAGAATCAGCCACTTATACTTGCTGAATGCAGACGGTTCCTCCGGCATCATTTCCTCCATACCCGCCATGGCATCCATGTCTGGCATCTCCTCCACTGGCTCTGTGACGAAAAGAGTCATCTCTTTCTCCACCTCTGTCACCTCTCCGTTCTCGTCTTCATAGGAAATGAGGATTTTTATTTTCCCGTCATCTGCAGTAGGAGCAATGCCGGAAATCATGGCATCTACATTTCCCGTCTTACCCGGCTCAATGTTTCCTACATAAGCGTCTGTTTTCTGAATGGAATCCCCCTCAAAAACAGCCGTTACATTGTAGAGAAGCACCTTTCCTGTATTGTTGATTCCAAACATGACGTTGGTCTCTGAACCCACGCTGATGCTCTCCGGCATCACCTCGATTGTGCTGGTACTAAACCTGGGCTGCTGCTTCACCGGAATTGAAATCTTTACTTCCTCCTCTGCATTTTTAAACTCCGGGCTGTCGTACTTTTCCTTGATGGACATAGTGTAGGACTTCTGCTCTGCTGTAGGCGAAGAATTAAATAAAAGCTCTAAATCTGTACTCTGTCCGGGAGCCAGACTGTTCACTACTACAGTAGAGGAGCCTGATTCTGTGGTAAACACAGGATTCTTGTCCGTATCCTCAGAGCTGAAGGTAAACAGAATGTTGCTGGCCTGGACATCAGAGGAGGCATTCTTCATTCTGATTTTCAGTACAAACGGCGTGCCTGCATAGACCTCTGCCGGCTCTGTAGAAAAGCTCTCTACAATGATTCTGGCCTTGGTTCTCTCATTATCCCCTGCGTCTGCCTCCAGATCGTCGTCATCCTCTCCCTTCACCCGGACATAGAGGATCTTGTCCACCGGCTCCTCGAAATCCCCGTCCTCTGTCTCTTTATAGGAAATCTTATAGGTAATGGGATAAAAGCCTGATTTCGCATCCTCTCTCACTGCCATGCTGTAGGGCACCGAGATCATCTGGTTTACCTCTACATCTCCCATTTTTCTGTCATAATTTCCGTCATTGATGTCAAAGGGAAACTTCTCCACTGCTGCATCTAACTGCATGGAAACACGCACATCGTACAGCTTTCTGTTTCCGCTGTTTCTTAAATTGACTCCAAAATTCAGCACCTCCCCATAAGCGCCATAGGGGGTGGACTGGTTCTCTCCAATAGTGATGTCATAATCCATGGTCTCCTCATCTGATTCAGATCCATCTGACGCAGATACCCAGATATTCACACCTACTGTTTTTTCGTGATCTCTGCTGCTGTTTAAATCAAAAAACGCCTGATAGTAGCCTGGCTGCAGATCTCTTCGCAGCTGGAACGTCATGGAAACTGTTTTAGAAGAATGGCCTCTGATCGTCCCTACCTTCTTATCTTCAAATGTGGAAGAATCTGCTTCAAAGGGGAACTGGGTATTGTAGTCCCGGATGGTATTGCTGTCATCCTCGTCCTCATCCTCGTCATCCTCCTCCTGATCAAACACATTATTCAGGATATCATCGTATCTGGTTCCTCCTACCAGCGTGATGGCAGTATCCTCCATATCAGAGTCTTCATCATTGACAATCTTCATGCGGATTGTCACTTTCCCTCCGGCCTTTCCCTTCGGGACCTTGGTAACCTCAATTCTGCCGTCATTAAAATTCGTCATATCCATCATGCCTGCCAGTACTCCAAACGGAGTCCCTGCAAGCATCATGCAGACAGCCAGCAAAAGAACCAATGTCTGTCTCAGCCTTTTCATTCTCATCTCTTATCCTCCCTGTCTGATATTTGTTCCTGTTTTTCAGCTCCTCCTTCTCCAAAAATCGACTCGTCTGAATGATGGTTTTCCTCTATCTTCACAATCTTCCCGTCTATGATATGAAAAATCCTGTCTGCATAGCTGGCCAGATGATCGTCATGGGTAACCATAACCAGAGTCTGCTGCTGCTCCCTGACAATTCTCTGCATCAGTTTCAGCACCTCCATGGTAGTTTTGGAATCCAGGTTTCCCGTAGGCTCGTCGGCAAAGATAATCTTCGGATTTACCACCAGCGCTCTGGCGATTCCCACCCGCTGCTGCTGGCCTCCTGACATCTGATTGGGCATATGATCTCCTACATGGGAAAGTCCTACCAGCTTCAGGTACTTTTCTGCCGCCTTCAGACGCTCCTTTTTTCCAATTCCCTGAAAAGACAGAGGCAGGGCAACGTTTTCAATGGCGTTCATGGTTCCCAGAAGATTGTAGGACTGAAAAATAAAGCCTACCCTCTCCCGCCGGAAAGCTACCAGCTGATCCTCTCTCATCTTCTCAATGTGCTTTCCGCTTATGAGAATCTCTCCCTTAGTCGGCTTCTCCAGACCTGCCAGCATATTTAAAAGGGTAGATTTTCCTGAACCGGAGGTTCCCACAATGGCGCAGAATTCTCCCTTATACATGGTAAAATCCACGCCGTTTAAAGCGTAAACCTTCGTCTCCCCCACCCGATATACCTTATATAAGTTTTTTACCTGTATGACAGGATTTCGTTTCCTGTCTTCCGCTTCCCGTACTTCTGCCATTTTTCATTCCTCCAGCCCTCTCTTCTCATTTCATTATACCTAATATTTGCGGAAAGGCATATCCTATTTTTCTTAAATTCCCTTACTTTTTTCTTACATGGTATGGAAATTGTGTCTCAGATCCGCTATAATGAATGAAAATTAAAGTAAACACAAAGGAGAGCCACATGAGACATTTGTTAAATCCTCTGGATTTTTCTGTTGAAGAAATTGAAGCACTTCTCGATCTGGCAAGCGATATCGAGAAGCATCCTCAGAAATATGCCCACGTCTGCGACGGTAAAAAATTAGCCACTCTGTTTTATGAGCCGAGTACAAGAACACGCTTAAGCTTCGAGTCTGCCATGCTCCGTTTAGGCGGAAGCGTACTGGGCTTTTCTTCCGCAGATTCCAGTTCAGCCGCTAAGGGAGAAAGCGTTTCTGATACCATCCGTGTTATTTCCTGCTATGCTGATATCTGCGCGATGCGCCACCCCAAGGAAGGCGCTCCCATGGTAGCCTCTGTCCACTCTGGCATTCCTGTTATCAATGCAGGAGACGGCGGCCATCAGCATCCAACCCAGACTCTGACTGACCTGATGACGATTCGCTCTTTAAAAGGCCGTCTGGACAATCTGACCGTTGGACTCTGCGGCGATTTAAAATTCGGCCGTACTGTTCACTCCCTGATTAACGCCCTGGTGCGCTATACCGGTATCCGTTTTGTGCTCATTTCTCCGCCGGAGCTTCGTATTCCTGACTACATCCGCGAGGATGTGCTGGAGGCAAAAGGCATTGAGTACCGCGAGGTCGAAAATCTCGACGAGGCTATGCCGGAGCTTGATATTCTGTATATGACACGAGTTCAGAAGGAACGTTTTTTCAATGAGGAGGACTATATCCGCATGAAGGACTGCTACATTCTGGACAGACAGAAAATGGCCCTGGCCCGCGAGGATATGTTTGTGCTTCATCCCCTTCCCAGAGTCAACGAAATTTCTGTAGAGGTAGATGACGATCCAAGAGCTGCCTACTTCCGCCAGGTTCAGTACGGCGTATATGTGAGAATGGCTCTGATTATGACATTACTGGAGGTGGAAAAACCATGTTAAACATCAGCGGATTAAAAGAGGGAATTGTTCTGGATCACATCGAAGCCGGAAAAAGTATGGACATCTACTTTAAACTGGGCTTAGATAAATTAGACTGCCAGACTGCCATTATCAAGAATGCCAGAAGCGAAAAAATGGGAAAGAAAGATATTATTAAAATCGACGGCGGACTGGATGTGGTCGATCTGGATGTTCTGGGTTATATTGATCACAGCATCACTGTGAATATCATCAAGGACAGTAAAATTGCAGAAAAGAAGAGTCTTCGTCTGCCCCAAAAGCTTACCAATGTAATCTTCTGTAAAAATCCTCGCTGCATCACATCGATTGAGCAGGAGCTTCCTCATGTATTCTGCCTGGCAGATGAGGAGAAAGAGGTTTACCGCTGTCTCTACTGTGAAGAAAAATACGAAAAAAAATAACTTAGAAGAGTAATTAAAAACTGCAGGGGATGTGCTCACAATCACACATTCTCTGCAGTTTTATATTTCTGTTTATGTCTTCCGAGCAAAACGATAAGCCGGGTTATGTCGTTGAATGGCCATCTATCTACTTCTGCCGTCGCCGGCAGACTCTAGCGACCTACCCGAAAGCAGACGGGCCGCCTTATGCTTTCTGTTCGGTCTTGCTTCGGATGGGGTTTACATATGCCCTGTCTGTTACCAGCCAGGCGGTAGTCTCTTACACTGCCTTTCCACCCTTACGGGAAGCAAAGCTTGCCCGCGGTTTATTTCTGTTGCACTGTCCCTGGAGTCACCTCCGCCAGACGTTATCTGGCACCCTGCCCTGTGAAGCCCGGACTTTCCTCACCTGCGGCCTTTCGGCACATGCAGCTGCGGCCATTTGTCTTACTCGGAAAACTGTAGGCTAGTTTACCACACTTTTCACGGTTTGTCTATGGAGGAGAAAAAATTCGCTCTAAATACACGAGGAAAACTTTTCGGTGACTTTAAAGTGGAGCAGGAAAAGTTTTCTTTGTGTATAGACGGAGGCAGCTTTGAATGACAATCTATAATCATACTTTAAAACAGCTTCCTCCGATAAATTCCCGTATCATGGAATTATGTGGAATGTTTTCACTTCCCACTCCCAGGAAATAGTCCAGGAATTTCAGAAGGCGTTTTGCCTCTGCATACTCCGGCGCATCCTGGGGAATACCGAAGAGAAGCGGCTCTGCGTACTGCTTCAGCACTGCCAGCTCATATAAGAGGGCCGAGTTGAACATTACGTCTGCGCTTTCCTGGAATGGGAAAATATTCCTCTCCTCTCCCCTTCTGACGGAATCCCACATACGGATCGTATCCTGGGCAGAGGAACCTCTTGTTCTGGCATCCCGGATCATGCGGCGCAGCAGCCTGCCGTCTGTAGTGGGAATCCGGTTGTGCTCATCAATATTTAACTGTGTCAGGGCACTGATATAAATCCGGAATTTACTCTCCTTGGGAAGCGCATAGGACAGGCGGTCGTTCAGGCAGTGAATTCCTTCTATCACCAGAATATCGCCTTTTCTGAGAGTCATAAAATCTCCCTTATACTCCCTTTCGCCTGTCACAAAATTATACTGGGGAAGCTCTACGGTCTTTCCAGCCAGCAGATCTGCCATATCTGCATTAAACCGTTCCATGTCAATGCATTCCAGAGCCTCATAGTCATAATTTCCATTCTCATCCCTGGGGCTGTTGACACGGTTGACAAAGTAATTGTCCACGGAAATCGGGTGTGGGTTCAGCCCAAGCCCCCGCAGCTGAATGGAAAGACGGTGGGAAAATGTAGTCTTTCCAGAAGAAGAGGGGCCGGCAATCATCACCAGTTTTCGATCCGGTCTGGCTGCAATCTG
This sequence comes from Lachnospiraceae bacterium AM93-12TA, assembly GCA_027698105.1. Lineage (GTDB taxonomy): Bacteria > Bacillota > Clostridia > Lachnospirales > Lachnospiraceae > Otoolea. Next base: position 52,127 of record JAQERH010000013.1, on the reverse strand, counting down.
CTCTGCAATATCTCCGATCTGCTTTTCCTGAAGCGCCTCCTGCATAAGAATCATCTCATTCATTCTGCCCTGGGTAATCGCTTCATTTAAAGAGCCAACATCAAAAATCCCCAGCTTTTCTCCCCATCGCTCCGACTGCCTCTGCACTGCAAACAGTTTCTTTCTGGGAGCGAGGGGTTCAATGGTTCTGGGCGCGCTTCTCTTTGGAAGCAGGAGTACAAAGCCCTGTTCATAAAGAGTCAAATCAAAATATTTTATATATCCTGTGTCAGGAACCATGTAGCCATAGAAATAATCTTCAAATTTGTCAATGGAATAGACATTCACCCTGGATGCCCGGCGAAACCGAAACAGCTTCTCTTTGTCATACATGCCGTGGCAGTGAAAATGCTCTACCGCTTCCTGCGTGTTCAGGCTTTTTTTGATAATTGGAAGACGCTCTTTCCTCAATTCCTCCATTTTGTCCTTCACAGCCTTCAGAAGCTCCTCATTCAGCTCAAATTCTCCCTCCGGCTCAATATAGAGTCCCTGCCCCACGGAAAAGCATACGGTCACCTTTTTTACATTTTCCTTTCCCGCGGTTTCATAGAAGGCCTTCAGCATCAAAAATACAGCGCTCCTCTGATAGGTCTGCCATCCTTCCTTATCCTCAGCTGTGATAAAAGAGAGGCTGCAGTCTCCGGACAGCTCCTTATGAAGCTCTCTCAGCTTTCCATCTGCCCTTACCAGAAGAATATCCTCCTTCTCCTTTTCCTGAAGCTCCTCTGCTATGACACGGTAGGGTGTTCCCTCCGGATATTCATACCGTTCTCCCCCAATCATTACGGCTGCCATATTCATCCCTCCTGTTTATGCTGTCCTACACCTCTCTATATCACACAGTTTGGAAGTCCCTGCGAAGATTTGAAAACCTCCGCTTCTCCCTGAAGCACCTTTGGAAGGTACTCCATCATAAAATCCATAAAAATCTGCTCAATGCCAAAATGGCCTGCATCAATCACAGCCATTCCCTGTGCCGCTGCATCAATTCCTGTATGATGACCGATGTCTCCGGTAATATAGACCTGAGCACCCTTCTCCAGAGCATTTTCGAGGGTACTTCCCCCGGCTCCTGGACAGACAGCTGCCTTTTTCACCAGGCTCCTTCCTCCATCCTCTCCATACACCGTTACAAACGGAAGCTCAAAGGCCTTTTTGACATATTCCGCCGCTTCCCGCACAGTCATCTCCTCAGGAAAAAGACCTATAGTGCCAATTCCATAAGGCTTTCCATCCTCCATAAGTCCCATAGGCTCTAAAATCTCCCGATCCGAGAGTTTCAGCCGGTCTGCAGCCAAATCCCCCATACAGCCTGGGGCTGCATCGAAATTGGTATGCATCGCATAGTAAGAAACATCCGCCTGTATCAGCTTTAAAATGCGGCGGCTGATAAAATCGTCGTCATTCACCTTTTTAAGCGGTTTAAAAATCAGAGGGTGGTGGGTTAAGAGTAAATCCGCCCCTTTTAAGACAGCTTCCTCCACCACAGTATCATCTGCATCTACCGCTACCAGAATCCGCTTTACTTCCTTATCTCTGCGGCCTGCCAGCAGTCCCGGATTATCCCAGTCACAGGCAATGCACTCCGGTGCCAGCTGGTTCAGCTTTTCAATTACTTCCCTGCATTTCATACTGTGCCTCCTCTATCAGATCTAATTTTTTCTTTAGCTCCCCTGCCCTTTTTTTAGAGCTGTCCGTATCTCTGCTGTTAAGAGAATTGAAAATCCCTGAAACGGTTTTCTTCTCCTGCTCCAGGAACTCTTTTAAAACCGGATCAGCCGTCTCGATCAGGTATTTTCCATAGACGTAGTCGCTTTCCTTCCAGTCGGCACAATCAGATTCAGCCCTCTGACCAGGTCCAGCCACATCCATAATCGTGTAAAACTTGCCGTCCTCTTTTACCATGGCTTCCCGGTCAATGGAAAAGCCCTGCCCCAGCAGATACCGTCTTACATGCTCCAGATCCGACTGGGGGGAGAGGATCCACTGAGCTGTGCTGTCCCAGACATGTCTTCCCGCCTCCAGAATATGTATCTCCAGCTCTCCGCCCATTCCCGCAATAACCACTGTATCTGCCTCTCCGGCCGCAAGCTTTGTCAGCCCGTCAGAAAGCCGGGTCTCTATCCGGTCAGACAGTCCTGCCTCCTGAATATGAGCCTCCGCTCTCTCCAGAGGTCCCTTTCTCACATCCATCGCCAAGGCCGAGGGGATCACCCCCCGTTCTGTCAGCGCAATGGGAATATAGCCATGATCCGTGCCTATATCTGCCAGCCGGCTTCCCGGCTTTACAAAAGAGGCAATCCGTTCCAGTCTCTTTGATAATTTCATCGTCTGTCTCTCCGTCAGTTTTTTCTTGTTATTGTACCGCTTCCCATCAGTCCAGATAGTCCTTCAGCTTTCTGCTCCTGCTGGGATGGCGAAGCTTTCTTAAAGCCTTCGCTTCTATCTGGCGGATCCGTTCTCTGGTCACATTAAATTCCCTGCCCACCTCTTCCAGGGTTCTGGGTCTTCCGTCATCTAATCCAAAGCGCAGCCGGAGCACCTTCTGTTCCCGGTCTGTCAGAGTATCAAGGACCTCCATCAGCTGTTCGTGAAGCAGGGTGTAAGTGGCCGCGTCCACTGGAATCTGAACATGCTCATCCTGAATAAAATCGCCCAGATGGCTGTCCTCCTCCTCCCCAATCGGCGTCTCCAGAGAAACAGGATCCTGAGAAATTTTCATAATTTCCCTCACCCGGTCTACCGGCATATCCAGCTTCTTCGCCAGCTCCTCCGGAAGCGGCTCCCGCCCCAGCTCCTGCAAAAGCTGTCTCGATGTGCGGATCAGACGGTTAATCGTCTCTACCATGTGAACCGGAATCCGGATCGTGCGGGCCTGGTCAGCGATAGATCGGGTAATCGCCTGACGAATCCACCAGGTTGCATAGGTGCTGAATTTAAAGCCCTTGGAATAGTCATATTTCTCCACTGCCTTGATCAGACCAAGATTTCCCTCCTGGATCAGATCCAGAAACTGCATTCCACGGCCTACATACCGCTTGGCAATGCTGACTACCAGACGCAGATTGGCCTCTGCCAGCCGCTTTTTAGCTGACTCGTCCCCCATCTCCATCCGCTTCGCCAGGTCGATCTCCTCCTCCGGAGTTAAAAGAGGAACCTTTCCAATCTCCTTTAAATACATGCGGACCGGATCCTCAATATTGACGCCTTCCGGCATGGACAGTTCCAGGTGATCCACGTCAATATCCTCTTCCTCCAAATCCTCCTCTTCCATAAAAAGCTCTGGTTCCATCTCCAGATCCTCGTCAGGAGCCAGTACGTCCACCTTATTATTTTCCAGGTATTCGTCAATTTGATCCAGCTGCTCAGGACTCAGGATTTCGCCATGGAAGAAATCGATGATTTCTTTCTGTTCCAGCACGTTTTTCTTTTTCCTTGCCAGCTCCAGAAGTTTCTCCAGCTTCTCTTCAAAGGTCAGTATCTTTTCTTCCATAATTCTCCATCCTTCCATAGCTTACTACTGTTTTCTCCCCGGCATCCGTACACAGGACTTCTCCCTCTGCATACAGACGCTAATCCAACGAAATCCGCATATTTGCCAGTTCTGCCTGCTCTTTGATAATTCTCTGCAGTTCATTTAAGTCAGAGGCAGTCCTGCTCTGATAATCAAGGCTGCTTTTCTTCACCTTCATTACCGTATCTGCAAACGCCTTCTTCTGCTCCTCATTGCTCAGGGAATCATTCAGACTGGCATTAAACAGCGCCGCCACTTCCTTATAGTTTCCCTCATCGTCAATAAAATGATTCAAAATTGCCGCCGGATTCACCTCTCCATTTTCATGGCCTTCAAATACCATCTGGGCGGCTCTCCGATACAGAGGCTTCACAAAATCCTCCGGTCCGATGATCCCCTGAATCTTGTCAAACAGCCTGGGATCCTCAATCAGCCAGGTGAGAAGCAGACGCTCTGACTGGCGGATTCCCTCCTCCCTGTCTTTTTTCTTCTGAAAGGTTCTGGGCTTTTCTCCATAAACCTCTCCTGAAATTCCTGCCTCCCTGGCAGCCAGAGTTCCTGGAAGCGCCGTTCCATACCGGCTGCCCATCTGGTTGACCAGCCTCTTTAAATCTTCGTAATTAATAAAATACTCTCTGGCCACAGCCTGAATGTAATTATCCCGCTCCAGAGCCTCCGGAAATTCCAAAAGCTTTCTTGCCGTCTCATTATAAAAGGCTGTCTTCTGCTCCGGATCCTCCATGCTGTACTGCTGTCTGATGGTATCGATTTCAAATAAAAAACTGTTTCTGGCCTCCTGAATCCGCTGACGGAACGCCTCTGCCCCCAGATTTTTAATGAATTCATCCGGATCCTTATAAGGTCTCATATTCAGCACTCTGGCCGATATTCCCGCTGCTTTTAAAATAGGAATGGCTCTCAGAGCTGCCTTAACACCGGCGCCGTCACTGTCATAGGTCAGAACCACCTGATCCGTATAGCGCTTTAAAAGAGCTGCGTGCTGGCTGGTAAAGGCAGTTCCCAGTGACGCCACGGCATTGGAAAAGCCGGCCTGATGCATGGCAATCACATCCATATATCCCTCACAGAGCAGGATAAACTTTTCCCTGGACAGACGGGCATAATTCAGTCCATAAAGGTTCCGGCTCTTATCGAACAGCTTCGTCTCAGGAGAATTCAAATATTTTGGTTCTCCATCCCCCATGACCCTGCCGCCGAATCCAATCACACGGTTATTCACATCCATAATGGGAAACATCACCCGGTTCCAGAATTTGTCCCTGGCTCCCCTCTCCTCTATGGTTACAAGGCCAGTTTCCTTTAAAATACCGTCCTCATATCCCTTGGATTTTAAAAACTGATATAAATCTCCGCTGGTTTTATTGGAATAACCCAGCCCGAACCTGCGAATCGTCTGCTCTGTCAGCCCTCTCCCTGTCAGATACTGATATCCCTGCTGCCCCTGGGGCTGCTTCAGCTGATAATAAAAATAGTTGGCAGCCAGCTTGTTAATCTCTAACAGAGCTGCTCTCAGATCTGCCTGGGCCTTGGCCTCCTTGGAATATTCCATCTTGGGAAGCTTAACCCCGCTTCTGTCAGCTAACAGCTCCACTGCCTCCCTGAACGTATAATTTTCATATTCCATCACAAAGGTAAACACATTCCCGCTGACTCCACAGCCAAAGCAGTGGTACATCTGCTTGGACTGGGAGACGGAAAAGGACGGTGACTTTTCATGATGGAAGGGACAAAGTCCAAAATAATTACTTCCCTTTTTCTGAAGCTTCACATAGCCGGAAATAATATCCACAATATCATTTCTTGTCCTGACTTCTTCAATTACTTCTTCCGGATAGTACATGAAATCCTCCTGCTGTTCTCGTTTGTTCCTTCTATATCATCATATCCGTCTGCTGTACCTTAAACGATTTCGGCACAAACAGCTCCTTAAACCGCTCAACAGCGAACACATCCGTCATACCGGCAATATAGTCGCACACGGTTCGCTCCAATGTCTCCTGCCTCTCATCCATCTGTGTCAGATATTCTGCTGGAAGCTGATCCGGGTGATCTATATACCAGCTGTAAAGGCTCACAATCAGCTGCTGCGCCTTCCCCTCCTCTGCCTTGGCTGCCTTCCCTCGATAGACATGTTCAAACATCCACCGTCTCAGGCCATGCATCGCAGCCTCCATGCCGGGGGACATGACAATCTCAGGCCGTTCCAGACTCTGCTCAATCAGATCGTGGATCATGGTATTTAACCGTTCTCTGACACTGTGTCCTAAAACGTCTGTATACTCCGTTGGAAGATCACTCTCTGTAAACAGCTTTGCCCGGACAGCGTCATCAATATCATGGTTAATGTATGCAATCTTATCAGACAGCCGCACTACATGGCCTTCCAGTGTAGATGGATTTCCAGAGGTTCTGTGGTTCAAAATGCCGTCCCGAACCTCCCAGGTAAGATTTAATCCCTGACCCTGTTTTTCCAGAAAATCTACCACTCGTACCCCCTGTCTGGCGTGGGTAAAGCCTCCCGGAACCAGACGGTTTAACACCGCCTCGCCTGCATGGCCAAACGGCGTATGCCCCAGGTCATGACCCAAAGCGATAGCTTCTGTCAGAGATTCGTTCAGCTGCAAAGCTTTCGCAATGGTTCTGGCAATCTGGGCTACCTCCAGTGTATGGGTCAGCCTGGTTCTGTAGTGATCTCCTTCCGGATCCAGAAACACCTGTGTCTTATGCTTCAGCCTGCGGAAAGCCTTGCTGTGAAGAATCCTGTCACGGTCCCGCTGATATTCCGGCCGTATGTCGCAAAGCGCCTCCGCCCGTTTCCGTCCCCTTGTATTTCTGCTCATGGACGCCCAGGGCCTCAGATACTCCATCTCCCACTGTTCTGTCATCTCCCTGATGTTCATCAAATCACATCCTTTATCACCATTGGCACTAATTTGCAAACTTTCCCAATTATCTTGTCATTATATCATATTTTCAACGGTTTTAACAGTGTTTATTTCTGAATATTTTATCAATTTTCTATAAAATTTGTCATATTTTGTTTTTAATTCCTTTTCCCTGACATCTGCTAAAGAGGGAAGCTGTCCTCCAGACAAAGCCTTCCAAAGCCCAGACGCTGATTCGGATAGACGGATTCCCCAGGAAGCGGTCTGGCTCCCCGGATCAGGCAGGCTTTTACCTTCTCTCCATAGAGGAATGGATCATTCCCCCTGACAATTCCCCACTCCATCATAAGAGCTGCGCTTCCGCTGACAAAAGGCGCCGCAAAAGATGTTCCCGTCACAGACTCGTAACCTCCGCCTGCCTTGGGCGCCATAATTCCCACTCCAGGAGCCGCCAGCTCCGGCTTTACTGCAGTGTTAAGCCTTGTATAACCTCTTCCCGAAAAATCAGCGTAGGACAGATATGCGTCGTCATAGGCTCCCACAGAAATCACTCTGGACGCAGTGGAAGGGATGGTCAGAGTTGTATCTGGATCTGAAACAAGAAACCGGGTAGCACGGTTCAGACTTCCTCCTCCGGGCAGCCACAAATCATATTGGCCTACTGACACTTTTCTGGGCGTCAGCCGTATTTTCCAGATTCCGCTCTGGACATAGCTCCCAACAGGAAGCAGATTCAGGTAAATTTCCTGGGCCTGGCTGTAGGGGCTGGGCTTTCCATAGTACAGCAGAAGCTCTGTACTGCCCATAGGAATTCTCTGAGCGCCCAGGCGCCGGCTTAAAACGCCGGTGGAAATCCCTTCCGGGCTGATCACTGAAAGTTCTACAATATCTGCATACAGCTTCCACAGCTGAATTCCAAATCCCGTTTCGTACTCAGCCACTGAAAGCTCTATCTCTGTATCTTTTCCCAGCTCATACCGCCCTGCCGTGTGGCCCCTGCTGCTGCCCTCATTGCCTGTGCCTGTTACAATGACTGTTTTCCACTGATTGGACAGCTGATCAATATAGGTCTCTAACAGACTGGTTCCATCGTGGGAACCATAGGTATTTCCAAAACTCAAATTCACTGCAGCCGGCATCTTATAAAACAGCGCCCGGTTCACTACATAGTCAAGGGCCCTCATCAGTTCCGTGGTTCTCGGGAAGGAACGCTCCCCCGGAGTTCCCAGGCGGACTGCCAGAATCTCACTTTCATAGGCCGCCCCCCGGTAGGTTCCCCCGCTCTCACGGCCATTTCCAGCAGCAATCCCGGCTACCGCTGTTCCATGACCGCTCAAATCTCTGGAGGGAACCAAGGCCTCCCCCTTCTCTCTGTCACTCTGACTTAAAGCCTCATTCAGCTCCTGCCTCGTAAACACGCGGTCAAGCTGCTGATCCCAAAGTTCCAGAAGCCTGGTGGTTCCGTCTGCATTTCTGAAATCCTCATGAAAAAAATCAATTCCAGAGTCAATTACAGCCACTATGATCCCCTGCCCTGTCAGCCCGTCAGGTCCCGCCTGTGCCGGATTCATGCAGGATGCAGTTCTTCCCTGATTGACAGCAAAGTTAAGAAGCTTAGGCTTCTCTATATACTCAATCTGATCCAGGGAGGAAAGATAATCAATGAGAGACTCCGGAACCTTTAATACAGCATATCCTCCTGTCAGAGTCTGCGCCTCCACCTCCGGCATAGAAGCCAGCGCCTCTTTCAGATCTCCATTGTACCGGACAATCAGTTCCCAGCTGTTATCCCTTCTGTCAAATCCTGCCTCCAGCTCTGCCGACTTCTCCAGCTCTCTTTTCGTTGCCTCCAAAGCCAGATTCAGACTGTTTTCCAGCTTCTGATCATTCATCTGCACACACTTACCAACCTATTACTTCTATATCTATGCAGATGAATCAGAAAAAATGACTGTTTTTCAATTCTTTCTTTGTTTTAAAGTACAGGAGCCAAGCCGCTGTGCTATCCACACGAACATCTTCTGCGGCAGTTCAAACACAAATACAATTCCCATCACAATGGCAATCGCCTCCTTCATGGCCGCATATCCTGTGGACACAGCCAGAAACAGTTCCTCCATCACAATGTGATATACCGTCCAGTACACACCGGCTCCCGGTACCAGCGGAAAGATTCCGGCAATCAAAAAAATAGTTACAGGACACCGTTTCATCACCGCAGCTATCCTGGAGAGCAGAATCACCACCGCCGTGGCTGCAAAGCAGGGGCCAGAGCCAGGAAGCGCAAGTTCTGCCAGGCAGTATACCAGCCATCCTGCACCTCCGATAAAACCACAATAGGGGTAGTATTCTCTGGGAACACCGAACAGTACTGAAAAGCTCACCGTTCCTACAACCGCTGATAAAATTTCCTTTGCCAGCTGTCCAAAGGCCCAGATGTCTCCTGTTTTCATGCTGTCCTGACCGACATTTTCAGCCAACTGGCCCAATTCCTGCAGTGTTTTGCTGCCTGGAAGCATGGACATCAGGGAAAATCCAATTCCTACACCGATTGCAATGCAGAAAAATACCAGCAGTGCATCCAGCATCCTGACAGATCCCGATATGTAATCTCCATCTGCCACATCCCGGATCGAGTTAGTAAAAGCCACTCCTGGTACCAGCGGCATCATGGTTCCAATCATCATAAAATTCAGATTCTCTCCCACTCCCATCAGATAAAGGAGACAGCAGACAATTGTAACCAGAGCCCCTCCCCCGATATTGCCCACAATCTTGGAAAGGTGAGGCACACTGATCCAGAGCACGTACAGGTACAGGCATATTCCGGCTACGAAGGCCGCCAGACCATCCCAAAGTGTCCCTCCGAAAAAAATACAGAACCCTGCGCTTCCCACACCAGAAGCCAGCGTCTGCATCCACCGCTTCTTTCCAGGCATGATTCTGATCTCTTCCAGGATCCGATACGCATCCTGAACCGTATGTTTTCCCTCCACAATCTCTCTCGACAGCTGGTTGACTGCCGCCACTTTGTTTAAATGGGTTCCGCTGACAGGAATGTGCTGTACCTTTGCAAAAAAGCTCTCCCTTGCGCTTCCCGCCGTCAGAAAAATTCCATTACTCAGCACAAACGCATTTTCTGAACTCACCCCGTAATATCCGCAGATTCTGTCGATAGTCTCCTCCACCCGGTAAATTTCCGCTCCGTTTTCCAGAAGAATATGCCCTGCCATCAGGGCCAGATCGAGAACCTCCTCATCCAACTGCTTCCCCATACGATTTTCTCCTCTATGGCACAAAAGGCCCGGGCAAGAGCTCCCAGGCCTTTCAGCGCTTCTGCTTATTTATCTCTATTTTAAAAATCCATTGACAATCTGAGCTTCCGCCTCTTCCTCTGTCAGCCCCAGAGTCATCAGCTTAATCAGCTGCTCTCCCGCAATCTTTCCGATAGCTGCCTCGTGGATCAGAGCTGCATCGATATCATTTGCTGTCAGCTCAGGCACTGCCTGAATTCTGGCATGATCCATGATAATGGCATCGCACTCCGTATGACCGCTGCACCGGTTATTTCCCGTAATGCTGGACATATAGAGCTGATGGGAGTTGTCCCTGGCTACAGAGCGTGAAATTACGTTGGCGCTGGAGTCCTCACCATCCAAATCCACATGGAAACGGCTTTCTGCGTCCTGGTTTCCATGGGTCATCAGACTTTCCTTGATGACAATCTTGGCATCCTTTCCCAGCTTCGCCCTGGTCTCCCGCTTTGTAGAATCCACTCCCTTAATCTGGACTGTTTCCATTTCCATATAGCTGCCTTCATCCATAGTCACTTCCGTCACCGGATTCATAATGCGCTGTCCATTGCCGTCACCGCTTCCATAGTGCTTTTCCACATAGCGGATTTTAGCATTTTTTCCAATGAAAAACCGATGAATTCCGTCATGTCTGGAAGCTGCGTCGCCGCCATTATGAATGCCGCAGCCGGCAATAATCGTCACATCTGCCTCATCCCCTACATAGAAGTCATTATACACCACCTCTGTCAGGCCGCTCTGGCTCATAATCACAGGGATATGTAGGCTCTCTTTCTTCGTACCCGGCTTAATGTGAATATCAATTCCTGAATTGTCCTCTTTCGTCACAATATCAATATTAGCTGTGGTATTCCTCGCAGCCATCTGACCGTTTGCCCGGATATTATAGGCCCCCACAGGAATACTGTGAAGATCTGCCACCTCTTCCAAAAGTGTCTTCTGAATCTCGTCCATTATTTGTCCCTCCTGTAAGCCTCACATGAACCCACTGCTGATGCAGTTCCCAGAATCTCCGGAAGAATTTCTTCTTTTCTTCCTGTCTTTGTAATTCTGCCGTCTGCAATTACCACGATTCGATCTGCAATGTTTAAAATTCTCTCCTGGTGGGAAATGATCACAATAGATCCCTTCGTCTTTTCACGCATCCGTTCAAACACCTGAATCAGGTTCTGGAAACTCCACAGATCGATTCCTGCCTCTGGCTCATCAAAGACGGAAAGTCTGGAAGCTCTGGCCAATACTGTGGCAATTTCGATTCTCTTTAATTCTCCTCCAGAAAGGCTTGCGTTTACTTCTCTGTTAATGTAATCTCTGGCACAGAGTCCCACCTCTGAAAGGTAGACACAGGCATCTGCCACAGACAGCTTGTCGTCATGAGCCGCCAGACGGAGCAGATCCAGTACCTGAATTCCCTTAAAACGCACTGGCTGCTGAAAAGCAAAGCTGATACCCATGTTAGCTCTCTCTGTAATGCTCTTCCCTGTAATATCCTGTCCGTCAAAAAAAATCTGTCCCTCTGTAGGCGTCTTAATTCCCGCGATCAGCTTGGCAAGGGTAGATTTACCGCCTCCGTTCGGTCCGGTAATCACTACAAATTCATGATCCTCTATGGTTAAATCCAGGTTGTGTATAATCTCTCTCTGCTCTGACTCCTCCTGGACTTCAAATGAAATATTCTTAAGTTCCAGCATAGCGGTCCTCCTCTGTATCGTATTTCAGGAATCCCGTTTTGTCTGTCAGATTCCTGCACATGGGTATTATATACTAAATCGGCGCGTTTTACTATACTGCTTCCTAAGATGTTTTATTTTTTTTGATTTCGTAGACGCACTTTTTTACAAACAAAAAAGAGTCCTGATTTCTCAGAACTCTCCATCGTGCAGAAGAAGAGACTTGAACTCTCACGGTATTGCTACCACACGGACCTGAACCGTGCGCGTCTGCCAATTCCGCCACTTCTGCATATGCGGGAGATGGGACTTGAACCCACACGATCATACAACCACTAGATCCTTAGTCTAGCCTGTCTGCCAATTCCAGCACTCCCGCACATCTTTCATTGTCTTGTTGTTTCCAACGAAAAATATTATAGCACAGCCCTATAGAGAATGCAAGCACTTTTTTAAAAAATTATCTTTTTTCAAATATCATCACAAAAAGCTGCATCAGAACGCTTTCATCTTACTGGTGGAGCAGGCTCTGAACTCTGTCCCAGTCCTTTTCTTTTACTATTATTTTATACTCTTTCCCGCAGTCCAGGTTCACTCCTGCGCTGCCAAAGCTTCCTCTGGCCGTTCCTCTCCCCGGAGCCAGAAAATGTGTCTGCCTGTCATCTGCCTTCCAGTCATACCAGATTCCAGATCCGCTTAGCAGCTCTCTTATTTTGTTAAACTCCTGCATATCAAATCCCTGATACACAGTTTTCTTTTTTTCAAACATTTTACTGCCCTCCTGATATTTTCTCCCTGCTATGGTAGCGTAATCCAGTACCGCTGCATCACAGAGCCGTCTCTTTCCACCTCATTTTCCAAAATTCCGCCGTTTTTTATTATAGTTTTGGCCGATCCAATATTATCGCGGCTGCACACAACCAGAACTTTTTTGATTCCCAGCTTTAAGCACTCCTCCAGAGCCAGACCCATCATTGCTGCACCATAGCCCTTCTTCCGTTCAGACGGCCTGATTCCGTCGCCGATATGTCCTCCGTAGGCCAGCAGATAATCATTCAGATAATGTCTGATGTTCACAGCGCCTACCATTCTGTCCTTGTCCCGATCCAGACAAAAGTAGGTGGAATCGGGAACCAGGCCGTCTCCTGGTTCGGTCAGCTCCAGATGCTCCAGGTAAAAATCGAAATCATGAACATCATTTTTAAAAATAGACCAGGGCGAGGTGTTGGCGTTGTGACTGTTATTATAAGCAGCCCACTCCTCCACCATCTCAACAATCTGTGCCTTATACTTCATATTTCCCTTTACCAGCTCCAGATTCATCAATTAAAACGCCTCCTCCCCAGATGTAAACAAGCGGTGACAGATATTTCACCTGATTCTCATTTTTATATAGGAAAAAAGAGTTCCAATTTCTCAGAACTCTTTATCGTGCAGAAGAAGAGACTTGAACTCTCACGGTATTGCTACCACACGGACCT
>JAQERH010000013.1:0-39193 GCA_027698105.1 Lachnospiraceae bacterium AM93-12TA | reverse complement strand
ACCGTGCGCGTCTGCCAATTCCGCCACTTCTGCGTATGCGGGAGATGGGACTTGAACCCACACGATCATACAACCACTAGATCCTTAGTCTAGCCTGTCTGCCAATTCCAGCACTCCCGCTTATTCTATTTTCCTGCCGATTTCCTCTCGACGATATGTAGTATATCACAGTATCCAGGATTTGGCAAGTCTTTTTTGCAATTTTTTTAATTTTTTTGTTAATTGCGTTTGTATAAACTTTTCAAAAAATAACTGCTGAAAGAAAGTTGCCTCTCTCTCAGCAGCTGTTTACACTATTCTAAGCCGTCAGGATTAAGCCAGTTTGGACTTAGCTAACTCTGCTAACTTTGCGAAGCCCTCAGCGTCGCTGATAGCCATGTCAGATAATACCTTACGGTTCATCTCAACGCCAGCCAGCTTTAAGCCGTACATGAACTTGCTGTAGGATAATCCGTTGATACGTGCAGCAGCATTGATACGTGCGATCCAGAGCTGTCTGAACTGTCTCTTTCTCTCCTTACGTCCTGCATAGGAGCTCTTTAATGCTCTCATTACAGACTGCTTTGCGATTCTATACTGTTTGGAACGAGCGCCTCTGTAGCCTTTAGCCAGCTTTAACACTCTGTTATGTTTCTTCTTAGCGTTTAATCCGCCTTTAATTCTTGCCATCGGTTATTTCCTCCTTCTTAATCTCTCAATCTTATAAGTATGGTAAAATCTTCTTCATTACTTTTGCGTTTGTAGCGTCAGTAACGATGTCTTTTCTAAGATTTCTTTTTCTCTTAGTAGATTTCTTAGTTAAGATATGGGATTTGTAAGCTTTGTTTCTTACTAACTTTCCTGTTCCTGTTGTTTTAAAACGCTTAGCAGCTGCTCTGCTTGTTTTCATTTTAGGCATGTTTATTTTCCTCCTTAGATAATGGTCTATTTTTAACGTTTTGCAGTTAAAAACATCACAATGCTTCTTCCCTCAACCTTAGATGGCTTGTCGACAACCGCAATGTCAGCCAGCTTCTCCGCAAAATCGTCGAGGATGTATTTGGTTTTGGACATGTGAGCCATCTCACGGCCTCTGAAACGAAGAGTAATCTTAACTTTGTTTCCCTTTTCAATGAACTTTCTGGCCGCTCCCACCTTTGTGTTCAGGTCATTTTCGTCAATGTTCGGGGACAGGCGTACTTCCTTTACCTCGATTGTCTTCTGTTTCTTTTTAGCTTCTTTTTCCTTGCGGGCCTGCTCGTAACGGAACTTTCCGTAATCAATAATCTTGCAAACCGGCGGCTTTGCCGTCGGAGCAATCTTTACTAAATCAAGCTCTGCTTCCTTTGCCAGCTTGTAGGCATCCTTTGCAGACATGATACCGAGCTGCTCTCCGTGTTCTCCAATCAAACGAACCTCTCTGTCTCTAATCTGTTCGTTAATCATTAAATCGCTAATAGCCGTCCACCTCCATACTGTGATGATGAATGAATCAATATACCAATCGCTGCTGCATAAGGCCGTTTTTCCGCCGCAGTGCAGAACGATAAAAAGCGGGCAGTCAGACTACCCGCTCATAAACTATAGGAAATTCCAATTTTGGATCATTCTCTATTTTGTATGAACCGCTGGTCACTGTGCGTGCCAGGGTGAGGCGGATACCTGCTTTCCTGATGTTGTTCTTCACAACTTTTAGTATTATACTATACGTTTTCTATTCCGTCAAGAACTTTTTTCAATATTCCTGCCTGACATTTTTCTAGCATTTGCACCGGCCTGCATATTTTTGCTGTGCCCACTCTATCTCACTATCTGAAACAGGGAAGAGAAGAAATTTTCTAAAGAAAACCTCTTCTCTTCCCTTATCCTGCAGTTCTTTTAAACAGGCCCCGCCTGCTGTAATACTGCCCTACGCCTTTCAGCGGGCCTTAAAGCTGGCGCACTCTGTCTGGTACGCTTCTGACGCATTTCCGCCAGTAATTCCAATATGCTCAGCCACACAGAATCTGTCTTTATTGTAAATACAGTTTTCTGCCTCACAGGCTACACGAAGTTCGCTCTCTGGTGTCTTAAACATATTTTTGAACATCTGTCCTTTGTTTTCATCGAAGCTGGCACAGCAGGTTCCACACTTTTCTCTGGCCGCCTTTCCCTCTACCGTAATAGAGTTACGGCAGCAGCAGTTTTCTGAGTTGTGTACGCATCCTGTTACATTGCAGTCAAGTCTTGTCATCTCAAACGTCCTCCTTTATCTGGGCTTTCCTGATTCAGGCAGCCACAGTTTTCTTGTTCAGGACTATTATGTGATGATTTAAGCTTTTTATTCTTCCTGCCGAAGCTGGAAGAACTGCATTATAATAGAAGAAACGGATTAATTTTCCTTTTTCTCTTCCATCTTTCTCATTTCCTTGGACGCAATTTCCTTCTGAATATTTTCGATAAATCCTTCTAAGGAGGAAGTGCCCTCATCGCCTGCAAAACGGCTTCTTACAGACACTGTATTCTCCTCTTCCTCTTTCTGTCCCACTACCAGCATGTACGGAATCTTATGAGTCTGAGCCTCACGGATCTTGTAGCCGATTTTCTCGGAACGTGTATCCATCTCAGCACGGATTCCAGCTGCATTCAGAGCCTCGTATACCTTGGAAGCATACTCTGCATATTTGTCAGAAATCGGAAGCACTTTTACCTGTACCGGAGCCAGCCAGGTCGGGAATGCTCCTGCAAAGTGCTCGATTAAAATTCCGATGAAACGCTCAATGGAGCCGAACACAACGCGGTGAATCATAATCGGTCTGTGCTTCTCTCCGTCTGCGCCTGTGTACTCCAGCTCAAAGCGCTGCGGAAGCTGGAAATCTAACTGGATAGTTCCGCACTGCCATGTTCTTCCAATGCAGTCCTCCAGATGGAAGTCGATCTTCGGTCCGTAGAAAGCTCCGTCTCCCTCATTTACTACATAAGGAAGCCCCAGCTCCTCAAGAGCGCTTCTTAAGCCCTCTGTTGCAAGCTCCCAGTCCTCATCGCTTCCCATGCTGTCTTCTGGTCTTGTGGAGAGTTCTACATGGTATTTAAATCCAAACAGAGTATAAACCTCATTGATCAGAGTAGCAACGCCCTTGATCTCCTCCTTAATCTGCTCTGGAGTCATAAAGATATGGGCATCGTCCTGTGTGAAGCAGCGCACACGCATCAGTCCATGCAGCTGTCCTGACTTCTCGTGGCGGTGAACCAGTCCCAGCTCTCCCATGCGCAGAGGCAGATCGCGGTAGGATCTCGGCTCAGAAGCGTAAACAAGTACGCCGCCTGGACAGTTCATCGGCTTAATTGCGTAGTCTTCCTCATCGATCATGGTCGTATACATGTTGTTCTTGTAGTGATCCCAGTGTCCGGATGTCTCCCAGAGGCTTCTGTTTAAGATAACCGGTGTGGAAATCTCTACATATCCAGCTTTGCGGTGAATCTCTCTCCAGTAGTCCAGAAGAGTATTTTTAAGCTGCATTCCCTTCGGAAGGAAGAACGGGAAACCAGGACCTGCATCATGCATCATAAATAAGCCCAGCTCTCTGCCCAGCTTTCTGTGGTCACGCTTTTTAGCCTCCTCCATCATAGTGATGTAAGCTTCTAATTCCTCTTTTTTAGAGAAAGCTGTCGCATAGATACGTGTCAGCATTTTATTCTTCTCACTTCCGCGCCAGTAAGCTCCAGCCAGATTTAAGAGCTTGTAAGCCTTTCCAAGATCCTTTGTGCTCATCAGGTGCGGACCGGCACAGAGATCTACGAACTCACCCTGACGATAAAAGCTGATCTCCTCTCCTTCCGGAAGATCCTCGATCAGTTCCACCTTGTAAGGCTCCTCTTTCTCTTTCATGAAAGCAATAGCTTCCTCTCTCGGCAGAGTGAAACGCTCAATCGGAAGATTTTCCTTCACAATCTTTTTCATCTCAGCCTCGATTTTTCCCATATCCTCTGCTGTCATAGGCTGCTCCGGATCTACATCATAGTAAAATCCATCTGCAATAGATGGGCCGATTGCCAGCTTTGTGTTCGGGTACAGTCTCTTTACAGCCTGAGCCATAATGTGGCTGGCTGTATGGCGGAGAGCTGCCAGGCCGTTCTCATCCTTTGCTGTCAGAATATTTAACTGGCAGTCCTTATCCACTACTGTTCTCAGATCAACCGTCTCTCCGTCCATCTCTCCTGCACAGGCAGCTCTGGCAAGGCCTTCACTGATATCCTTTGCAATGTCAATAACTGACATGGCAGATGCGTACTCTTTTACAGAGCCGTCTTTTAATGTAATCTTCATGGTTTTATCTCCTTTTTCTTTGTCAACTGTTTCTGCTGACTGCTTCCATATGCGATACAGCTGCGCTGTATTTTGATTTACTGGACAGCTTTTCCTGTGACATAGGATGCAATTTCCTATGTCATAAAAAAATCCCTTGTCATACACTTCGTGTATAACAAGGGACGAATTTATTCGCGGTTCCACCCTGATTGTGCAGACACCTAGTTTCTGCACCTCTCATTATGATGATAACGGAATCACCGTTCCCGATTAAGGGACACTCAAAGATGGTCTTCAGACGGTTCTTCTGTAAGAGACTTTCACCTGATGCCTCTCTCTCTGGACAGCTTCTTCCGGCCTACTCTTCTTCTCAACGTGTTAACTGTATCTAAGCATGGTCAGCTTTCTATTCTCTTTGATTATAGCATTGCTTCCCAGTTTGTCAAGCTATTTTCCGCGTTTTTACTTTACCTCTACGCTCCAGCCTTCCGGTCCTTCTACCTTTCCCAGCTGGATACCTGTAATTGTATCATAGATTCTCTGGGTAACAGGACCAATTTTTCCGCCTGTGATCGCCATTTTTTCATTTTCATATCGAAGCTCTCCTACTGGAGATACGACTGCCGCCGTGCCGGTT
The DNA here is from genome assembly GCA_027698105.1 of Lachnospiraceae bacterium AM93-12TA. Lineage (GTDB taxonomy): Bacteria > Bacillota > Clostridia > Lachnospirales > Lachnospiraceae > Otoolea. Next base: position 34,289 of record JAQERH010000013.1, on the reverse strand, counting down.
CCAAAGCACTCCTCCATAGCTCCTGTTCTGGCAGCCTCCACGATCTCATCGACAGAAATTTTTCTTTCCTCCACCGGAATTCCCCACTCTCTGCACAGCTCAATGGCAGATCTTCTTGTAATTCCCGGAAGAATACTTCCGTTCAGCTGAGGAGTCACAACGGTTCCATTGATCTTGAAGAAAATATTCATGGCGCCTACTTCTTCAATATATTTTCTCTCCACACCATCCAGCCACAATACCTGGGCATAACCTTCTTCATGAGCCTTTACCTGGGCAGCCAGGGAAGCTACATAGTTTCCTCCTGTCTTCGCCTCACCGATTCCGCCTCTTACGGCTCTTACATACTCATCCTCAATCCAGATCTTAACCGGATCCAGACCGCTCTCATAGTAAGCGCCTACTGGAGACAGGATAATTAAAAACTTATAGGTATTAGACGGACGAACTCCAAGGAATGGATCCGTGGCAAACATAAACGGGCGGATGTACAGGGATGTTCCAGGTTTTGTAGGAATCCAGTCTGCATCCAGCTTTACCAGATCATTTAATGCCTGCAGAAACATATCCTTAGGAATTTCCGGCATACAGAGACGTATATTGCTGTTCTTTGCCCTCTCCCAGTTCTTGTCCGGGCGGAATAACAGTGTTCTTCCGTCCTCGCTCTTATAAGCCTTCAGACCTTCAAACATCTCCTGTCCATAATGAAATACCATACAGGATGGATCCAGGGAAAGAGGCTGATAAGGCACAATTCTGGGATCCACCCAGCCCTGTCCTTCTATGTAATCGCATACAAACATGTGATCCGTAAAAATAGTTCCAAACTTCAGCGGATCATCTGCTCCCGGTTTTTTCTTTGGTGTGGCTGTTTTCTCGATTCTTATATTATACATGGGCTTCACCCTTCCTTTCCGAACAAATTTTATAATATATTCCATTATCGTAGATTGATTCTGTATTGTCAATACGATTCTTTTGTTTTCCGCAAATAGAATAACACTATAACTCCAGGTTATGCTGTTTTCTTGTCAGTTCCCGCCACACAGTGAACATCATAGTGCCAAAACAGGCAGCGCCTCCCACAAAATTGGAAATCGGTTCTGCAATAAATACGCCGTCTGTTCCCATATGGAACAGAGACGGAAGAAACAGAGTCAGAGGAGTCACAATCACTACCTTGCGGAAAATAGAAAAAAATACTGCCTGCTTCGATTTTCCCAGAGCCACAAAAACCGCCTGACCTGCAAATTGAAGAGACATCATGAAAAATCCAAAGAAATACAGCCTGAGAGCCGGTACTCCCGCCTCAATCAGAGCCTGATCCTGATTAAACATGCGAATAAAAAATTCCGGAAAACCGTGCAGCAGCGCCCATGCCAGTGTCGTGTAAAAGATAGAAAAGATGGAGGTAAATAGAATCGCCTGTTTTACTCTTCCATACTCCTTCGCGCCATAATTAAATCCCATCACTGGCTGGGCACTGTTGGTCACGCCGTGTACCGGCATAATAGCCACTTCTCTGAGGGAGTTGATAACTGTCATGATTCCCACGTACAGATCACCCCCATACACCTGAAGCGTGGCATTGCAGACTATCTGAACCGTGCAGTTAGTAATTGCCATAGTAAATCCGCTCATTCCAAGAGCTGTGATCTCTTTTATCCGCCCAAGCTCTGGACGCATGCAGGAAAGCTTCAGTTTCAGAATTGCCCTCTTGCCTGTCAGAAACCACAGAATCCAGGCAGCAGAGAGCGCCTGAGAAATAACGGTAGCCAGAGCTGCCCCCTGAATCCCCATATTCAGCCCAAAAATGAAAATTGGATCCAGCACCAGATTAGCTACCGCTCCCAAAAGTACGGTACACATGCCAATCCGTCCAAATCCCTGGGAATTGATAAAACTATTCATCCCCAGTCCTGTCATGACAAAAATACTTCCAAGCAGATAAATCGTAATATAGGCATCTGCAAAGGGCCAGGTGGCATCGCTGGCTCCGAATGCATAGAGAAGAGGCTTTTTGAAAATCAGGCCGAACACTGTCAGCACCACACCGAATATCATCATCATGGAAAAAGAATTTCCCATGATTTTTTCTGCTTCTTTCAGATTCCCCCTCCCCCGTTCAATGGAACAGAGCGGGGCGCCTCCCATTCCAAACAGATTGGCAAATGCTGTCACCATGGTAATCATAGGCAGAGACAGCCCGATTCCCGTCAGGGACAGAGTGGCATGCTCTGGAATTCTTCCAATATATATCCGATCAACAATATTGTAGAGCACATTGATCAGCTGGGCCAATGTCATAGGCACTGCCAGGTTTAAAATATTTTTCACCACACTGCCCTTTGAAAAATCATTTCGCATCTCCTCTGCCATATTTTATCTCCTCCCCCAGTTAAAACAAGGAAAATTGTGTATACTTCTCAAAAAAATAATACAATATTCCCAAACGGATTGCAAGTATCCGAATCAGACGATTTCTCCATCGGATCGGATCCTGTCTGCCGTCAGCATCCAGCCGTTAAAATCAAAACTGTAACATTTCCCGTCAATCAGCTTCAGACAGCCTTTCGGATAGGAATATCCCGGCTCAATATACCACCACTGGTTATCTTCCAGAATCCAGCCCCGGAGATAGTCTGCGCTGATCCAGCCTCGTTTTGTTCTAAACCACCGCTCTGAAGCGTATACTGCCTTTTCTATCGGCGCGATTCGTTCTCCTCTGTGATATCTGCTTCCTGTGTCTTCTCCCCCAGGTTCTTTCCTGATAATCAGAGAAGATGCCGTCACTTTCACCTTATCATTTCCTGTACTGATGGGCATATAGGTATACTCCATCTTCATTCCCTCCCACGTCTTCTTAAAATGTTCAAAGGTTCCATACTGCTTTCTCAAAATTTTTGTCCCGCTGCCCCAGTCCGGCAAATAAAAATGCGGTTTGTCAACAATACTGGTCCAGTCGCCACCCCAGCCCAGTCCGAGGCTTTTCCCCACTTCACCTACCCGCTGGAAAAAATGATCCGAGTCGTTATAGGCTCCTTTCCCATCATTTCTGTAAAAATCAAAGGCAATCCCCCACTGGTGCTGTGAAGCATAGCTGGAACCTTTTGCATACGTTACAATACTTCCCGGCTCCGTCCTGCCCTGGGCATACAGTGCATCCTGTTCTGCTACAGTTCGGAAGCACTCTCCCAGACCAACGGTAAGTCCGCGGGCGCTGCATTTGACCAGCAGCTGCCAAAAAGCCTCCTGCAGGCGGGGATGACATTTTTTAATATCTCTTCCCATTATCTTTTCCTTATAGCGTTCTTTATTTATATTGTATTCACTTCTGTGGGGCTTGTTCCAGAACTGAGCGCACCGAAACTGCAGTAGAACAGTATAAAACGTGTGATTTTCGTGTTGCATTCGTGTTGCATAAAGCATGAAAAAAGGCTTCTTTTTAGTGCAGTAGTGCTTCACCCAAAACATAGAAAAACCCTTGTAAATAAAGGAAAAATCCCATATTTACAAGGGTTCATCGTGAGTGGACCAGACGGGAGTCGAACCCGTGTCCAAGAACCAATTCCCTGTTCTTCTACTATCATAGTCCGTTCTTTTTCATTCCCTCCATCCTGCGGAAACGAACATCCTCAGAACTTCAGTAGCCCCTGATACGCCTGACGGTCCGGTGCCCTCCCGCCATCGTTTCTCACATAGTCGATGCCAGATTCTTAAAGTGTGAGTGCTCTAAGGCTGACAACTGCTGCAATTAAGCAGCAAGTGCTAATTTTCTATCGTTAGCGTTTAATTTTAATTTTGCCATTTAACGCATCGCATGCGGATAGCTTCACCAGCTGCATAGCCCCTGTCGAAACCGGTACTGGCCCTTATGCACTGTCGTTATATTCTAACACCGTTTCCCTTTGATGTCAAATCTTTTGTAAAGCCGTCCCCTGTTTAAGCACGAGGAAAAATTTTCGGTGACTTTAAATGGAACAAGAAAATTTTTCCTAGTGCGCCTGTTTTCGGTGACTTTGAGCAGAACAAGAAATTTTTTCCTCATGCCTGCATTTTCACCTGCTTCTTACAGGTTCTTCGCCTTAAAGCTTCTCTCCATCTCCCGTTTCGCATCTTTCTTAGCGATATCGTCACGCTTGTCGTAGAGCTTCTTACCTCGCGCCAGGCCAATCTCCACCTTCACAAGACTTCCCTTAAAATAAACCTGGAGGGGAACCAGGGTGAATCCCTTCTCCTTTATTTTTGACAAAAGCTTATCAATCTCTCTGCGGTGCATCAGCAGCTTTCTCTGTCTCAGCGGATCCTTATTAAAGATATTTCCCTTTTCATAGGGACTGATATGCATGCCATAGATATATACCTGCCCATTTTCAATCCGCACAAAGGCTTCCTTGATGCTGCATTTTCCCATGCGGATAGACTTTACCTCTGTCCCATAAAGTTCAATGCCCGTCTCATACTTGTCATCAATAAAGTAATCGTGATATGCCTTTTTATTATTGGCCACCAGCTTAAAGTTATTCGTTCCCATTCTGTTTCTCCTCCTGTTTTACTCCCGAAGCCTAAAACTCTTTGGCTGGAATAAAGTCGATAGTCTTTGAAAAACGGTCACAGCCTGTCACCTGTACCCGAATTGTCTGACCTAATTTATACGTTTTTCCTGTCATTTCCCCGCAAAGCTCGTACCGTTCCTCCAGAAATACATAGTAATCGTCCCTGAGCTCACTGATATGGACGAGTCCCTCCACTGTATTTGGAAGCTCCACGTAGAAGCCCCAGCTGGTAACGCCGGAAATAACGCCTTCAAATTCCTGACCGATAAACTGTTCCATATACTGAACCTTTTTCAGTTTATCCGTCTCCCGCTCTGCCTCATCAGCCCGCCTCTCCAGAGCCGAAGTCTGTACTGCCACCTTCGGCAGAATTTTTTCATAATGGGAAATTCTTTTTCCCGTCAGACCGCCGTGAAGAGCCTCTTTCATGATTCGATGAATCTGCAGATCCGGGTATCTCCTGATAGGAGATGTAAAATGTGTATAATATCTGGCCGCCAGGCCAAAATGTCCTGTATTTTCTATGGTGTATTTTGCCTGCTTCATAGACCGCAGTGTCAGGCGGCTGATCAGCAGTTCCTCAGGAGTGCCTTCCACCTTGTCAAGCAGCTTCTGGATCTCCTTGGGGTATACCTGCCCTCCGGGCATCCTTAACACATACCCGAAGTTATTGATAAAGGTTCCCAGGCGCTTCATCCGATCCTCATCCGGCTTATCATGAGTCCGATAGAGGAATGGCAGCTCCTGCCAGAAGTAGTCCTCCGCCACTGTCTCATTGGCCAGCAGCATGAAATCTTCGATAATTCTGGTGGCTGCGTTTCTCTCATAGGCCTTGATCTCTGTCGGCTTTCCTTTCTCATCCAGCAAAATCTTACTTTCCGGGAAATCAAAGTCAATGGATCCCCTTGCATGGCGTTTTTTCCGAAGAATATCTGCCAGCTCCTTCATCAAGAGAAACATCTCTGCAAACTCAGCATATTCCGCCGTTACCTGTGGATCGTGATCCGTCACAATGGCATTCACCGCTGTGTAGGTCATTCTCCGATCAGAGCGAATCACTGTCTCAGCGATTTCATGGCCTGTCACATTCCCCTGGCTGTCAATTTCCATCAGGCAGCTGAGAGCCAGCCTGTCCTCCCCCTCATTCAGAGAGCAGATACCATTGGAAAGCTTGTGGGGCAGCATAGGGATCACGCGATCCACCAGATATACGCTGGTTCCCCTCTTTAAAGCTTCCTCATCGAGAGGTGTGTGTTCCTGCACATAATGGCTGACATCTGCAATATGGACGCCGAGAAGATACCCTTCTCCGGCCCGCTCAATGCTGATAGCATCATCCAAATCCTTAGCCTCCTCGCCGTCAATGGTAACGGTAGGCAGATCTCTGAGATCCTTTCTGCCGGCCCAGCTGTCTTTCGTCACCTCATCAGGAATCTGCTTCAGCTGAGTCTTCACTGCTCCCGGAAACTCCTCCGGAAGATCATAGGCTCTAACGATGGACAGAATATCCACTCCCGGGTCGTGGATGTGACCCAAAATTTCCGTGATAACGCCCTCCGGCTTTTTCCCTTTCTTTTCCCCGAAGTCCTTGATTTTCACCATGACCTTGTGGCCGCTGACTGCACCCTGATCACAGCCCTGGGGAATAAAAATATCCTTTGATATTTTCTGATTATCCGGGACAACGAAGCCATAGCCCTTTCCTTTTTGATAGGTTCCCACCAGCGTTTCATTGGCATGTTCCAGAATCCGCACAACCGTTCCCTCCGGACGGCCGCCTCTTCTCTCACTGTCAATGACAATCTGCACCTTGTCTCCGTGGAGCGCTCCTCCCGTTTTATCAGCCGGGATAAACACATCCTCTTCTCTTCCCTCAATGGCTACGAAGCCAAAGCCTCTGGAATGACCGGAAAATACACCTACCAGGGCGAAAGTCTCAGCCTTTCCAAATTTTCCTTTTTTAGAGACACTGATTTTTCCTTCGGCTAAGAGAAGATTCAGTACCTGCTTTAATTCCTCCCTCTGCTCCTTAGGAACATTCAGCAAAATAGCCAGCTCCTTCAGCTTCATGGGCACATAAGCCTCCTCATTCATCAGGGAGACCAGCATGGCTTTGCGCTGTTCTAAAACCCCTGCTTCTGACGGGCTGCGTTCTAATCCTTTTTTCTGATTTCTATCTTCTTTTCCCACTGTTTTTCTCCAGATATTCCTGTTTGACCTGCAGGGTATATTCCCTGCTGTCTGTGTTGACTCATTCTATCAGGATTCCGCATTTTACCGGTTTCATGCGTCTCCTGATATTGTAAAATTCTTCTCTCCCCGCAAAGCAGAATCCTCCGCCCGCGGAGCGTTTTTTAGTTCACAGGACTAGTCCTGTGAACTAAAAAAGACACTCCTGCTGCCAAGAGTGTCTTCTGAATCAGTTTAAAATACCTTTAAGTTAAGCACAAGCGCCAGGATCAGCCAGAGAATCGCTCCGTACTTCGTAAGCTTCTCCAGTTTTCCCTCCATGGAACGGCTCTTGTTTCTTCCCCAGTAGCTGTCAGCCATACCATTAATAGTACCGGATAAACCTGCTGACTTGCCTTCCTGAAGCAATACTACAACTGTCAAAAATACACATATAGCAACAAATACAAAGGTAAGAATCCCTCGTAACATCTTTTGCACCTCCTATAGTCAAACAAGATTATCCTATCACACTTTTTCCAGAAATACAAGCATTTTTCTTTCCTGCTGCCCTTTTCAGGCAAAAAATCGAAACAGCCATGGCCGCCAGTTCTGCTGCCGGAACAGACAGCCACACACCCAGGACTCCCAGCCTGTCTGGCAGAATCATCAAAAACAATGTAATCAGCCCAAAGGTCCGAAGAAAGGAAATAAACGCCGAGGTTTTTCCATCTGAGAGGGCGGTAAAGGCCGCAGAGGCGAAAATACCTACTCCGCAGAACAGAAAACTGAACGAAAAAACAGGAAAGCCTTTTGCTGCGATTTCATAGACCGGCGTTCCGACAGGTGAAAAAACCGTCACCAGAGCTGGTCCAAATGTCATAGACAGCGCAAATAGGAATACAGATACCGACACAATAAAAGTCAGGCAGATACCCATTATCCTGCTCAGATTCCGGTAATTCTGCGCCCCTAACTGGTAGCTAATCACAGGAGATACGCCCATGGAGAATCCAATGTACAGAGTTGTCAGAAGGAACTGAGAATAAATCATAATCGTAACGGCTGCCACTCCGTCCTCGCCCAAAAGCCCCATCATGATACGGTTAAACAAAAAGGTGGTGACAGCCGCAGCTGCCTGACTGATCAGCTCTGAACACCCATTGGCACAGCTTTCAATCAATACCCGGAAATGGAGAGCAGGTTTTCGAAAGCTGATGCCTCCTCTTTCTCTCATAAAAAAGGCAGCTCCAACTGCCGTGGGAATGAGATAGCCGATCCCTGTCCCCAGAGCAGATCCAGCAATCCCCATGTGAAACATTCCCATAAAAATAAGATCCAGCAGCACATTGACCAATCCAGCTCCCACTGAGAGCGCCATGCCAAGTCCAGGCCGTCCAGCCGCAATGATCAGATTTTGAAACAGCACCTGCAGAATGCTTGCAGGGGTAAACAGGAAAAGCACAGACAGATACGCCTGGCAGTAGGGAAACAGCCTGGGGCCTGAACCCAAACTGTGTATAATTTCGCTGCAAAGCAAGGTTCCAACACCTGCTATCAGACCTCCCAGAACCGCTCCAAAGCATAAAAGAAGGGTAAACTCCTGCGAAGCCTCTTCTTTTTTCCCCTCGCCCAGTTTTCGGGCAATCACAGCGCTTCCTCCCATGGCAATCATAGAGCCAAGTCCCACAATCAGATTGATCACAGGCGTTACTATATTAACAGCAGACAGAGCGTCCGTACTGACAAAGCGTGAAACCAGTATTGTGTCCCCTATGGTATACAGTCCCATGAAAACCATAGTCACCATGGTTGGAAAGGCAAATTTCAGCAGGGAGGACGCTGTAAAATCCTGCCCTAAGGGGTGAACCTTATCACGACTCATCATTCATGCCCTCCAGCTTTTCTTTCTGGAGCACAAACCGCTGAGTCGGATAGCCGAACTCTACTAAAAGCTCCGCTTCCGCAAATCCCAGGCGTTTTAAATCTGCTCTGTGCCCAGTATCGGCCCTGTCTCCCTCCCGAAAGGTGGTCACTGTAAGCTCATGGCCCTCTTCCAGCAGAGAAAATGCCTTTCGCAGAAAGGCCTGTGCGATCCCCTTCTTCCTGTACTGGGGATGCACTCCCAGAAAGTCAATGCTGCCGGTATTCTTTGTTATTCCCATCACTCCGGCCGTCGTCTCTCTGTCCTTTAAAATGAAGGCCTGTCCCTGTCTGATACACTCTCTCAGCCACTGCATGTGCTGCGCTTCGTCCAGACAGGGAAAGCCGTCCACCGCCAGTCTGGCCAGCTCGATCCAGGCGGAGATATCCTCCTCCGAAGCAGGCCGGATTCTCTGCTCCATCTCCTCTATCCCGCCAAATTCCACAGGTTCACTGTTTAAACAGTACCGAAGCTGCAGCGGATAGAATTCCTCCTCTTCCCGGTACTGTCCCGGCGCCTTTTTATACATCGCCCGAAAGCTGTCTGTAAAGGCCTGCTGGCTTTCATAGCCCGCCAAAAGAGCAATCTCTAAAATGGATTTTTCAGAAAAAACCAGCAGCTTGGCAGCCTCTGTCAGCTGTCTGCGCTTCACATAATCGTGTACCGTCAGCCCCACCGTCTGTGTAAAAATCCGGTGCAGATAATACTTTGAATAGTGAACCGCCTCTGCCACCAGCTCTAAATCCAGTTTTTCAGACAAATGAGCTTCTATATAATCAATCACTGCAGCTGTCTTTTCAATGTTGTTCTTCATTGCATCATTCTCCTTTCCTGCCCAGTATAGCAGGAGAAAGAAGTTTCGTTTTCATGATTCTTGCGGACCATTCCTGTTTCCTACGCCGCCGCATTGGCATTGATCGTATCTATCACCTTCCTGATGCCCATCCACACATTCAAATCAGTAAATATCTCAACTACACTTCCACGATCCGTAAAGGGTGATTCCTGAAGCACTGAAAAGTCTTTCAGCATTCCATTATGAACAATATATTCTATAATCTGATTCACAAAGTAAATCTGCCTGCTGTCCAGATTTGCATCCGTCAGATAGGCTGAAAATGCCTCCTTGGCTGCGTTCATATCCAGTCCTACAATCTCTCTGACAAATTCACCCAGCGGTTTCGTTCCAAATTCCTGTTCATAATCCTGCTTTGTGCCAACCTCATGCCACAGCACCTCTTCTAACGCCTCCACATCTGCCTGAGTCAGAGGCTGATTGGTCTTTAATTTGGCAATTGCCGTATTATCCTGGTGCTGTCTGATATAATACTCTGCCTTGGCCTTATAATTCTTGAGTTCATCATTTTCAAGCTCTGATTCTCTCCACTCCATGGAAAGCAGTTCGTCTGTAAAATTAGTTGTATATTTGACTGCTTCCTTAGAAAGATACTTCATCAGATCACGAAGCTTCTCCCTGATTTCCTCAAATTCATTGATTCCGGCATTTTCAACATAATCCGTGTGCAGAATCTTCTCAATCAGGTCTGACTGAGCCTGAATTTCAGGAATATTAGCCACGCCTGCAATTCCAGCCACCTTTTTATGTAAATCTGTCCTGGCTTTTGAATACTTCTTTCCCACTAAGTATGCCAGCTCGATTCCATACATAAGCGCGTCAAACCGGACAGCGCTTGCCTCGTCTCCGTCCGGCAGGAGCAAAGGCGCCACTTCCTCTCTGGCAATCAGAGTATCCTCATAGGTAAGGGCATTATAATTTGACTCCGAAGAATACAATTCCACATATTTTAAATGCTGGAGTACAGCAAAATGATCCCTTGGCAATTCCTGTACTTTCTCACTCATCTGTTTCACCAGCGCCTTGCGGTATGCAATCAGCCTGTCCACCTGATATTCTATATCCTGAAGCTTATAGGAAATTTCAAATTTCAGATTAAAAATCGCTCCCTGAAGGGGCATTATGTTCGCTGCAGCCTTTCCCTTATTCATTCGGAAAAATTCAAAATTTCCGCAAAAATCAAAAATATAGAATTTCTGCTTATCTTTCCCGTCCAGCAGACCAGGACAGAGTCTTGTGCCTCGTCCAATCATCTGCCAGAATTTTGCCTTGCTCATGACCTTTTTGAAAAACACCAGGTTTAAAACTTCCGGCACGTCAATTCCTGTATCCAGCATATCGACAGAAATGGCAATCTGCGGCAGCTTCTTGGGGTCAGAGAACTCATCAATGGCGCTCTGGGCATAAGTCATGTAATTGTCGATTACTTTCGCATAATCGGAAAGATGGGAATACTCCTGATTGAAAACCTCCAGAATCTTTTCCGCGTGATCATGGTTTTTGGCAAAAATAATCGTCTTTCCAAGCTGCTGTCCATAGTCAATCTTGATTCCCTCTGTCATCAGGATGTGTAAGACCTGTTTTATGGTATCCTCATTGAAAATCCATGTGTTAAGGGCTGACGAGCTGATGGCTTCCGGCAGTTCTCCATGTTCTCCTCTAAAGGTTTCCTCATAGGCTTCCTTATCTTCGTCTGACAGTTCATCATATACAATTCCATGCTCGATGAACTTGAGCTTCGATTCCACAGAAACATAATCCACCAGATATCCGTCCTTTACCGCCTGGGCCAAATCATATCCATAGGTAGGAACGCCGTTTTCCAATTCAAAGATTTCATATGTATTTTTATCAATTTCATCCTTTGGCGTAGCCGTAAGACCTACCAGCGGAGCGTCAAAATAAGAAAAGATATCCCTGTACTTGTTATAGATGGACCTGTGGGCCTCGTCACATATCACAAGGTCAAAATGGCCGCAGGTAAATAATTTCCCTTCACTGTCGCTGACTGTATCGATGCAGTTCATCATGGTCTGGTACATGGAGAACACACAATGAGCATTGTAATTATCCTTCTCCTCCACCAGATTCGTACACGATAAGCTGGGCAACAGATTTACAAAGCTTCTTTTCGCCTGCGTGACAAGGGAATTTCTGTCTGCGAGAAAAAGAATATTTTTTACCCAGCCGGCCTGCAGCAGGCAGTCGCACAGCGCAATCACAGTTCTCGTCTTTCCGGAACCTGTGGCCATCACAAGCAGGACTTTCCTGCGGTTCTTTTCATCAAAACTGTTACACACGGCTTTCACAGCCGATTCCTGATAATAGCGCCCGGCGCGGTCATGAGGTGCATCCAGGGATACAAAAAGTGCCGGATTATCATCGCTTCGCGTTCTTAAATAATTCTGCAAGTGAAGCTTGGCCTTGGCGTCAAAATATACTTTTCGTTCTTTATCTCCTTTTCCAAAAACAATGCACTCTCTTTCCTCAAAATCCACATCAGAAATATTCAAATTTACCAGCTCGCCTACACGTATTCCCGTAGAATACAATAAATCAATCATAGCTAAATCCCTGGCACACTCACAATGATCTCGAAGCAGTTCTATTGCCTCATCCGAAATAATTTCTTTTACCTGCTGCTTTGTTTTAATTTTATGAATACGCCTCATAGGGCTTTTCAATATGTAATCTTCTTCCTCCAGCCAGGAGAAAAAGCTGGAAATATTTCTCCGGATATTATCTACTGTAACTTTGCTGCAGTTATTAATTTTCTGATAATCTACAAGATATTTTCTCCTTACAATACCAACATCCTGCACCCAAAATCATTAAATCACTTTATTTTCCAAATAACATTCCAGCAAATAAGATGGATTTTCATAGTACATACTGCTGTTGTAGTCATCTATTTTACTGCTGATAAACGAGTTATAAACCTTTAACAGTGCATCAATCACACCTATTTTTTCGTATTCCGCCACAGACTTAATCAGCCTCTTATATACCTTACCAATATCCCAATGAGTTGGAATTGCATATTGGCAGGCGGACACATTATCGAAATTCCCCGTTTTAAGTCCTGCCTCTGTAATAAAGTCCTCACTGACACGATCTATGTTATCGCTATGGTAAACATCCGCTAAATCGTAAATCTTTTCAAGCTGCTTTTTTCCAAGTATATTGACAACTTCTCTCTTGTATTTTTTGTTTTTCGCGCTATCTAGTCAATCAGACTGCATGTGAAAAACAAATCATTATCTTTGGCCGATTCACGCCCCCTGTTCTCCATTACAAAACCTCCTCAAATCCTCTGTATTCGAGACATTTTAACGCTTCTTTTGTACAAAAATCAATTTGTTCATCTGCTATATTCTTTATTTTATATTTTCTAACTCAATACCGTAATACTCTTCAATTCCTGTCTGCATCTTTATAAAAGCAGGAATATAGTCTTTTAAAATAACTTCAACTAATCGCTTGGCGGCCAATGCATCATAAATGTGTGTTAAATCATTTCTATTTTTTAACATTCCCAGCCAAATATTCTCATCAATAAAATCAAAAATCGTATAAGATGTTTTTAAAATCATTTTAGGAGAACCTGTTGCAGAGATAGATTGCCCTTCATAACTTAATAATTCCTTTAATACTTTCCACCCCAGCTCAAATTGTACAAAAAATTTATCAATAATTCCCCCTATAATAAACTCATTGGATAAGTCTTCATTTTCTGCTGTAATAAGCACTTTCAAATTTGATTTAAAATGCTCAAATTTCTTCATATATTATTTTCCCCTCTTTTTCTATGGATTCTCTTAATTCCTTCTGTATCTCTTCATCCAGATTAATAATATCAAACATCAAGAGAGTGCTCGTTTCCTCATTTACATCCAGCATAAAACGAATAAAATCACCACCCTGCACCGCTAGATCGATATCACTTTTCTCTTTGAAATCCCCCCGTGCTCTTGATCCGAACAAAATCACTTTTTTCACATTATATTTTTTAGCAAGAGCACATATTTCTTCTATTACTATTGGTTTAATTCCTGTTTCTCCCATAGTTTCCTTTCTTTTATCCAAAATACTCCTGCATCAAACTGTCAAACAATAACTGTGCCTGATCCAAGGTCTTTTGAACCGCAGCTTTTGATTTTCCACTATTTCCTTTCGAATATCTTTATGTGCCTTGGAGGAACCAAACAGTACGCCGTCCGGAACGATGCAGGCGCATCTTCCGTCTGTCTTTAAAATGCGGAGGAATAAGGCCAGGAATAATAACTCTGTTTTCTTGGTCTTGCAGACCTTCAGCAAGTCTCCCGACACGGACTCTGCGTCCAGGCTGCCCTTAAAAGGCGGATTGGCCAGCACCAGCGAATATTTCTCTTTATCTGAATTCTGATCCGACAGGCTGTCCCGATATTCAATAAATGGATTGTCAATTCCATGAGTCATCATGTTCATTGCTCCAATACGAAGCATGGTTCTGTCCATGTCATATCCATGGAACATGTGATTCATATAGTGATCTTTTTTCTGCTTATTGAAAAAAATTTCTTCTTTCTTCTTTTCCTTCAGGTATTCTCCTGCTGCCACTAAAAATCCCGATGTTCCGCAGGCCGGATCGCAGATCACCTCGTCGCTGGAAGGATCCATCAGCTCCACCATCATTCGGATAATGTGCCTTGGAGTCCTGAACTGGCCGTTTCGTCCGGACTGGGCAATCTTTGACAAAAGGTACTCATACACGTCTCCCCGCACGTCCGCAGTCTGAATTTCATTCATGATTCTGTATATTTCGTCTAATGAATCAACGACCTTTGATAAAACAAGGGGAGTCGGCAGCTTAAAAATTGCGTCATCCATATATTTAGAATAGGCGCTGTTCTTGTCGCTGTGCAGTGTCTTGATAAATGGAAATACCCATTCCTGCATCACAGAATACATCTGTCAGCCGGAAAATTGTGGAAAACAGACCATTTAAGCTGTGATCCGGCTATAGTCCGTTCTCCTATTTTTACTTCATCAGAAAAAATGCTCTGATAGGGAAGTCCCAGCATGGCACTTTCTCGTGCCCTGGTATTATCGGAATCATCCATATCATGAATAAACATCAGATAGGTAATCTGTTCAATTACTTCAAGGGGATTTACCAGACCGCCTGAAGCGAAAATGTCCCACAAACTGTCAATTTTGTTTTTTAACTCACCTGTAATCATGTCTTCCTCCGCTTTTCATACATACTTTTCATACATGCTTTCCACACATACCTTGATAACGGCCTTTGCCGATTGTTTCTGTTTTTTTCATTTTCCAGTAATGTCTGTGCATTCTGACGCTAAGTGTAGTATAGCACAAACCGCCGCTTTTAGCGACCTTAACCCGCCGTCTTGCTTATTACACAAAAAGCGTCTCCGCCAGCCGGAAGGAGTTCCCCTCAGACTGGCAGAGACGCCGTGTTATCTTACATTTATTCTGTTTCTTTTTATCCCTTCATCAGGAATTTTTAGCTTCTCAGCTCGATTCCAAGTCCCTGAAGACCGTTCAGAATCTTGTTCATGGCGGAGGTTACTTCCTTCTCCTCCAGTGTGTGATCCTTGGAACGGAAGGTGATGGAGTAAGCTACGGATTTGTAGCCTGCTGTGATCTGGCTTCCCTCGTAAACGTCAAAGAGCTGGTAGCTTTCCAGAATCTTACCGCCTCTCTGCTCAATGATATCCTCGATCTGTCCTGCCAGAATCTCTTTCTTCATTACCATACTCAGGTCTCTCGTCACAGAAGGATACTTAGCGATTCCCTCATATTTGTGGTCAAAGGTAGCGTTTGCAGTGATCTCCGGCATATCGAGAACTGCCACATAGGTCTTCTCACCCAGCTTGTAGTTGTCCGCTACGTCCGGATGAACCTCGCCCATGTATCCAATCACTGTACTATTGTAGGAAATGAGAGCCTGACGTCCTGGATGGAGGAAGCTCTTTCCTGCCTCAGGATTGTAATGAGGCTTTTTCTTCATTCCCACTTTCTCTAAGAACTCTTCCACTACGCCCTTCATGGTGAAGAAATCGCCGTTTCCGTACATTCCCAGAGTGAACTGCTGACGCTCGTCCGGAAGAGCCGGAAGTCCTGTCTCCTCCAGGTGCTTTGCGTTCTCCTCCTCGCTGACTGGAAGGTAAATCGTAGCCAGTTCGTAGAGTTTTACATCCTTATTTCTGCGGTTATAGTTTGTGGAGAGAGAATTTAACATTCCGTTTAACGGAGTGGTTCTCATAACGCTGAAATCCTCTCCCAGAGGATTGGAGATAGAAACTACTCTGCGAAGTACAGAATCCTCCGGAATCAGAAGCTTATCAAATATCTTCGGGCTCTCGAAGGAGTAGGTCATGCTCTGAGAGAATCCGCAGAACTCTGCAATTCTTCTGGCAATCTCCTCCACTCTCAGCTTAAAGGACAGCTTTCCTGCAGTAGCCTCGCCTGTAGGCAGAGCGGTCGGAATCACATCGTAGCCGTAGAAACGGGCAACCTCTTCAGCCACGTCTGCCATTCTGTGAACGTCCTGACGCCAGCTTGGAACTACGATCTCATTTGTCTTCTCATCGTATTCCAGCTCTACGCTCTTTAAGTAGGAAATCATGTCTTCTTTGGAAATATCAGTTCCCAGAAGGCGGTTGATTCTCTCCGACTCGAAGGCAACGCGGTTTCCTTCTTTCTTTACCGGATATACGTCCAGCATGCCTCCTACAACCTCTCCGGCTCCCAGTTCTTCAATCAGCTGGCAGGCGCGGTTAATAGCCAGCTCTGCTGTGTTTGGATCCAGTCCCTTCTCGAACTTTCCGGAAGCGTCTGTTCTCAATCCCACTCTCTTGGCGGAGAGGCGGATATTGGTTCCATCAAAGCAGGCAGCCTCGAATACCATAGTCTTTACATCGTCTGTAATCTTGGAGTTCTCGCCTCCCATGATTCCAGCGATTCCCACTGCCTTCTCGCCGTCGTTGATCATAAGGATCTGGCTGTCCAGCTGTCTCTCCTGACCGTCCAGAGTCTGGAACACATCTCCGTCCTGAGCACATTTTACCACGATCTCTTTTCCTGCAATCTGATCATAATCGTAGGCGTGCATCGGCTGTCCGTACTCTTCCATTACATAGTTTGTAATATCTACAATGTTGTTAATAGGGCGGATACCGCTGGCAGCCAGGCGGCGGCGCATCCAGTCTGGAGACGGAGCCAGCTTAATATTCTTCACCATTCTTGCACAGTAGCGCGGGCACAGCTTCGTATCCTCTACGCTCACCTTCAGGTAGTCGTGAATGTCCTCACTGTTTCCTGTAGCCTTGATCTCAGGGGCGCAGAACTTCTTTCCAAAAGTAGCAGCTGCCTCTCTGGCAATTCCGATTACGCTGTAGCAGTCTACACGGTTGGAAGTAATCTCATACTCGAATACGACATCTCTGAGGCCCAGCACTTCCACTGCGTCGCTTCCCACCTGAACATCGTCCGGGAATACGTAAATTCCAAGCTCCGGCGCATCCGGGTACATCTCACGGCTGGAACCAAGTTCCTCTACGGAACACATCATGCCGTTGGACTCGATGCCGCGCAGCTTGCCTTTTTTAATGGACACTCCGTCCTCAGGACGTCCGCCGTCATGGTCTCCGGCTACCTTTCCGCCGTCCAGAACCACCGGAACCTTCTGTCCTACCTCTACGTTAGGCGCTCCTGTCACGATCTGAGTTACCTCACCACCCAGATCTACCTGGCAGATCACCAGCTTGTCTGCGTCCGGATGGCGGTCAATCTTTAAAATCTGTCCCACCACGATCTTCTCCAGATTTTTGTCCAGGTGCTCATAGCCCTCTACCTTTGTTCCTGTCAGAGTCATAGCGTCAGTGTATTCCTGGGCTGTGACATCCAGATCCGGAACATATGCTTTTATCCATGATAATGCTGTGTTCATCTCAATTCTCCTTGCAATCTAATCGGTTCTCTGTGAAACCTTTATCTGTTATTCCTGTCTGGTTTGAAAACTCTTAGAACTGCTTTAAAAAGCGCACGTCGTTTTCATACAGCAGTCTCATATCGTCAATCTCATACTTTAAGAGGGCAATTCTCTCAAGGCCCACACCGAATGCAAAACCTGAGTATTCCTCCGGATCAATGTTGCACATCTCCAGTACGTGAGGATGTACCATACCGCAGCCTAAAATCTCAATCCATCCGGATCCCTTGCAGAAGCGGCAGCCCTTTCCTCCACACTTGAAGCAGCTTACATCTACCTCAGCAGACGGCTCTGTGAACGGGAAATGGTGCGGACGGAATTTTACCTTTGTCTCCTCGCCAAACAGCTCTCTGGCGAACTCAGCCAGGGTTCCCTTCAGATCGGCAAATGTAATATTCTTATCAATCACAAGTCCCTCAATCTGGTGGAAGGACGGAGAATGAGTTGCGTCCACCTCATCAGAACGGAATACACGGCCCGGAGCAATAATACGGATCGGAGGCTTTCTTGTCTCCATGGTACGAACCTGAACCGGGGAAGTCTGGCTTCTGAGGACAACAGAATCATTGATGTAGAAGGTATCCTGCTCGTCTCTGGCTGGATGTCCTTTCGGAATGTTTAATTTCTCAAAGTTGTACTTATCATACTCCACCTCAGGACCTTCCACTACCTCGTAGCCCATTCCGATGAAGATTCTCTCTACTTCCTCTAAAGCGATGGTGTTTGGATGGCTGTGGCCTACATGGTTCTTCTTAGCAGGAAGAGTTACGTCAATCACCTCTCTCTTCATCTGCTCCTCGCGGGCCAGACGAGCCAGTTTGTTCTTGGTCTCCTCTAACTTGGCCTCGATTAAAGCTCTGGCATCATTTACCATCTGGCCTACCTTCGGGCGATCCTCCGGAGCCACGTCCTTCATACTCTTTAAAACGCTGGTCAGCTCACCCTTTTTTCCAAGGTATGCGACGCGGATATCATTTAACTTTTCCAGTGCGTCGGAAGCTTCGATCTTTGCAAGGGCCTCAGCCTTGATCTTCTCTAACTGCTCTTTCATAATGTCTCCTTTTTCAATAGATTGTATCTGCGCGTCGTGTGTCAAAGGACCTTCCTGATATTTCTTATAGAAAAACAAAAATCCCGCCCCTTCACACACGAAGGGACGGGATATAAACCGCGGTACCACCCTGATTCCTGCTGCTGCAGGCTCTTATCTTATACGTAACGTGTACGAAACGTCGCCGCTTACTTAGCTCCCCTTTGCGGCCTGCTGTTCAGCTGCGCGGCTCTGGTGGGAATTTCGAACTCTTATCTGAACCGGAGAAGACTCTCAGCCGATGATCTCCTCTCTCTGGACGGAAAATAAGCTTCTACTTACACCTTCACTGCCTTTTCTTATACTGTTTAATATTTTACGCACTGTTTTTTTGTTTGTCAAGTAGGGAAGCAGATTTTCCATGGTTTTTCCTACTCTCTTCCCTTCGTTAATTCTGCCAGCTGCCCAAGAATCCCGTTTCCTCCGGACAGAGAGATACTTCCTACCTTCTCGCAGATTTTCTCCAGATATTCCATTTCTTTTAAGCGGTATAAAATTTTATTTTCCTCCATCAGCTTAGCAGTATTTAACAGGCTTCTGGTGGAGGCCACCTCTTCTCTTCTGGTAATGACGTTGGCCTGGGCCTGCTTCTCCGCAATCAGGACAGTATTCATAATGGTCCTGATCTCCCCCGGAAGAATAATATCCTTAATTCCTACTGTTCCAATTTCCACCGGATATTCCTTCTCTATCTGTTTCATCTTCTCAGACAGACAGGAGGCCAGCTCCTCTCTCTTATCTAAGAGTTCGTCCAGTTTTAGCCTTCCCACGTATTCCCTGGCGGCCAGCTGGCCGGCGCTGTAAAGCTGCTCCGCAATATTTGACGTCTTCCGCATCAATTCTACCGGATCTGTGATTTTATAACAGCACACAAGATTCAGCCTGACTCCTACCTTGTCGGAGGTAAGAATATCCTGGCCTGAAATCTCCACTCTCTGCATTTTCAGATCTGCCAGAGTGCAGGAAACTCTGGTTCCGTAATTCCAGAAATACCAGATTCCGCAGGGCAGTGTTCTTTCATATACTCCATTAAAGTATAAAAGACCTGCCTCCCCCTCCTCTACTGTAATCTTTCTGTACATAGAGGCAGGCGCCTTTTCGATCAGGTACACCGGAAAATCCGGTTCAATATCAGGCGATGATACATCTACGATGCGAAACTCCTGAGTTTCATATACATTCCAGAAATAATACTCTCCCGGCAGAAGTACCTCTTCAAACACTTCATTTACAAAACGGTAGCCGATGCTACCGTCAGGAATCAAAGTTCTTAACACACGTTTTGAAACCTCCTGATTCTCCATCAGACGCTCCATGGGAATCCCCTGCTCCTCCACCTTCCCTTTCATGACTGTTTGTTTTACTTCTGCGTTCTTCCAGAACGGAATATGGTAAGTCCCAGGAAGCAGCATTCTGCGAAAAGTTCCCTTCTCTATTAAAAATCCGCAGGACGGATCACTGATTGTAATCTTCATATGTAAACACCTCCTTTGTGTGTTCCAGTCACTTTGTTACAGGGGCCTTTCATTGAGAAACCGCAAAATGAAAGACCTGCCGTCTGGGGCTTCGCTCCTTCATTTGGCCTGCTTCGGTATCCTGAAAGGCACAGCTGTAAAAAAGCGGGGAGGAAGCTCTCTGACAGCCTCTTTCCCTGAATTACCGCTTATCAAGTGTCTTTTTGGTGACTGCTATACCAGCTTAGCTACAGATTCTTAGAATCTGGCAGGATTTGAACCTGCGAATAGTCAAAATATGTAAACAGCGCTCTGTTCCCTGGCATACAGGAATCCTTTCTTCCTGCACCCGGCAGGCAGAGTCCGTCTGTATGAACTCTAAACCTGCTCCTGTCAGAAAATCTTCCGATTTTCGGGGAATCGGCTGCTGGAAATTATCCCTTTACCACACCAATCGTGTGAAGCTTTTTTACCGGCTCCACTAAATCGGACTGATTTTTCATAACCTCATCAATATCCTTGTAGGCAAAACGGCTCTCCTCTGCCACGTCGGATTTATTTTTCTTTCCCAGAATAACCTGCTGCTTCTTCAGATCGTTTATCACATCTTCACAGGTAAACGCATTCATGGCTCCCTTTCTGGAATACCGGCGTCCGGCTCCGTGAGAGGAGGAACAGAAAGACTCTGCATTTCCCTTTCCTCTTACCACATAGCTGTAAGAGCCCATCGCTCCCGGAATCAGGGCCAGCTCTCCTTCCCTGGCTCTGACAGCGCCTTTTCGGTGAACCCACACATTCTCCCCATAGTGGTTCTCAAGAGCCGCATAATTATGGTGACAGTTGATCTCCTCTGTAAATCTCAGTTCTAAATCAGTATACCTGCCAATCCACTTCTCCAGAATTGCCTTTACAGCCAGCATCATTTTCGCCCTGTTTTCCATGGCGAAATCCATGGAAAGCTGCATCCAGTTTAAATACTGCTGCCCCTCCTTCGTATCCAGGGGCAGGAAGGCCAGCCGGTACTCGTCGGGAACCTGGCTGTACCACCTGCTGTTCAGTTCCCTGGCTTTCTGGTGAAAATAATCGCAGACTGACTTTCCCATATGGCGGCTGCCGGAGTGAATCATCACGCTCAGATATCCCTCCTCATCCTCCTGAAGCTCAATAAAATGATTTCCGCCTCCCAGGGTTCCCACCTGAAAATATCCTGCATCCAGCTGTCCTAACAGCTCCCCGTTCTGCTCATATTTGTCAAATTCATCAAAGGCTCTGTCCAAGGTATAGCAGGGCATGGCAGTCTTGTGATGTGCAAAGCCCACCGGTATATTTCTTAAAATATCCCCTACCATTCCCTGAATCAGGCTTCCGTTTCCGGTGACAATTTCACGAATCTCTTCCGTTTTTATATTCGTTCCCACCCAGGCCATACCGCAGCCAATATCCACCCCAACTGCATTGGGAATCAACACCTGCTTCGCTGCAATCACACCTCCAAAGGGCATTCCCTTTCCTGCATGAGTATCCGGCATCAAACATACCCATTTGTGAAGGAAGGGAAGTTCTGCCAGATGGCAGGCCTGCTCAAAACAGCTTTCCTCCAGATCCTCTCTCTTTTCCAGCCAGATTTTGATCGGGCTTTTCCATGCTTTATCTGATATAACAAACATACCTGTTCCACTTCCTTTCCAAGCGCCCTCTGCGGGGCGGCGCAATTGATAATGTCTGTCTGTTACAATGCCTATTCTAGTAAATTTTTCCTGATTGATCATTTAAAAAAAGTTGCGGCCTTGCTATAATTTACCTATAGCGTCAGTGTATAAAGGACAAAGAGGAGGATAGCCATGGCACAGTTTCAGGAGCTGATTAAAAATTTTGACCGGATCCGCGACTATATGCGGCAGTTTTATGTCTATGGCTTTAAAGTGAGAGGCGAATTTACAGAAAAGAGTACCAGAACCTATGACAATGAGAGGCGGAGGATTGAAAGCTGGCTGTCCGGCTGCATTTCCTCAGATTACACTGCAAAGGGAAAGCAGATCTCCATCAGCGCCGACAGCCGTTCCATCTCTTCTAATCCTCTTTACAGCGCCTGGAAATCAAAAAGCTTTACAGACAACGATCTGCTGCTGCATTTTTTTATTCTGCATTATCTGATGCAGCACAGAAAAGCAGAACAAACCGCTGAAGGCTTCCAGACAGAACAAGCTGTTTCCGGTACCCACCCAGGCATGACTGCCGGAGAGCTGGCAGATCAGATTTCAACAGATTTTGGGTGCTTTTTTGACAGCCAGACTGTCCGCCTGAAGCTGAAGGAATATGAAAACCTGGGGCTTCTGTCCTCTGTCAGGCATCAGAAATCTGTCTATTATGATCTGGCTCAGCCCATGCTCCTTGAACAGCCTGAGTTTCACAGGCTCTACAAACGGCTTCTCACAGCAGTCTCCTTCTTTTCAGAGGCAGCTCCCTTCGGCTTTATCGGAAACACCATTCTGGAGCGAGAGTACCAGACGAACTCCTGCTTCTGTTTTAAGCACTATTTCATGGTTCACACCCTGGAAGACGGCATTTTATACCCGATTCTTCAGGCCATTCACCGCGGCGGCTGTCTGGAGTTTGAAAATCACAGCCAGAGAAGTGGAAACATTACCTTCATCCAGGGCTTCCCTCTGCAGATTTTCGCCAGTACAAAAACAGGGCGGCGTTATGCCTGCATCTATGCAGTCAAGGAGCGGCGCTTCCTTAATCTAAGGCTGGACTGCATTGCCAGTGTAAAGCAACTGGGTGAAAGCCTGGAAGAAGCGGCTCAATTCCGAACTCTGTTAGAAAAAAACCGTTCTTTATGCTTTGGCGTATTCTTTGGACAAAAAACCGTTCGGACGGAAGAAATCTGTATGAAGCTTTTTGTAGACGAAGAACGGGAAGAACATATTTTAGAACGGCTCTACCGGGAAGGAAAAGGCGGAGAAGTGCTTCGCATCCGGAAAAATGAATATCTGTACAGCGGTGTTTTCTTCGATGTGAACGAAATGCTGTCCTGGGTGAAATCCTTCACCGGACGGATTATGGATATTCAGTCTTCCAGTGAAAGCTCTGTTATCAAGGTAATTTCTGACTGGAAGAGCATGTATCGGATGTATGGGGAAGAAAATGAAACTCCAGGAAATAAGGCAGATATGCCTTTAGATATAGATGTTTAAGAAAACACACAGAACGGAGGTTTTCCATGGGACAGGACTTAACACTGTTTGATAAATTGTACTGCTGCTATTATCAGGCAGTCAGACAGATATTAGAGGAATCGGCCTGCATTCCTGTCAGCAAAAAGAGGATGGAGGAAATCTGCGAAGCAGCTGCCTTCAAAGAAAGCGCCCTGTCTATTCTGCCGCAGCTGACAGACAGAGACGGAGCCTGGAGCTGCCTTCTGTCAAAAACAGAAGACGGCCTTTTTTCCTCTGCTCTGGGGGATAAGACTCTGAAAGCGCCTCTCTCCTGTCTTCAGAAGGCCTGGATCGCCTCTATCTGCCAGGATCCACGGTTTCTTCTGTTCTTCACTGAAGAAGAGCGCGATTTTATAAAAGCAGATATCCCTGCTCTGTATCAGGAGGAAGATTTCTATTATTACGACCGGTTTCAAAACGGAGATCCTTATTCCAGTGCCATGTACCGGAAGCATTTTCGAACTGTCCTTGCAGGACTCTCCGAAAAACAGCTTTTGAAGCTGTCCTACAAAGGGAAAAATCAGCTGCTGACTGATTTAAAAATCCTTCCTGTCCGCCTCCAATACTCTCCTAAAGACGACAAATTCCGTCTGCTCTGTATAAGGCTTCGCAAAGAGCGAAAAGGACTTCCCTATACGCTTAACATGGGAAAAATTCTGGCCTGCAGCCTGGCTGGCACATGGCAGACAGCCGGGGACAGGGACAGCGCGCCTGAACCGCCTTTCGCATCGCCCTCCCTGGCCGTATTCTCCCAGAAAGCCGTCGAACCGGCTGTCATTGAAATCGACGGCAGAAGAAATTCCCTGGAACGGTGCATGTTAAAATTTGCCGACTATGAAAAGCATACAGTTTACGATGAGGAAAGAGGCGTTTACACCTGCTCCATTTACTACGATATTCAGGATGAAACAGAACTTCTCATCGATCTGCTGTCCTTCGGCCCTGTCATCCGCGTGCTGGGACCTGAGCGGCTGGTGCAGGAGATCCGTGAGAGAGTGAACAGGCAGCACAGGCGGCTGTTTGGGGAGGTGAGGGAAGCTTTTTAGGCTTCCCTATTTCCAGATTTCCCCTACAATTTCCGGCTCTGCAAAGATTCCTGTTGCTCCTCCAGTATGCCAAAATACAACTGTACTTCCCTGCGGAATTTTTCCGCTTCTGATACAGTCCAGCATTCCTGAAAATGCTTTTCCTGTATATACCGGATCTACAATAATACCTTCTTTTCTTGCCAGATACTGTATTGCCTCTGTCGCTTCTTTGGTAGGCTTCTCATATCCTTCACCATAGTAAGACAATTCATAGTGCATATCTGATGGAAGAACAGTTTTATCACTTCCAATATAACGCAGGCTTTCATTTGCGATGTTTGCCACTTTCTCTAAATGACTCAATTCTTTCGGACTAACTGTTACACTGTAAATGGATGCGTCTGATTCAAGAAGAGCACGTCCTGCTGCCAGGCCAGCCAGTGTTCCGCCTGTTCCTGTGGCATGAAAAATATAATCAGGCTTTTCATTTAACTGTTCCATCTGTTCCAGCATCTCCGCATATCCATTGATGAAACCTGTACTTCCAATGTAATTAGCCCCACCTTCTGGAATTACAAAACATTTATGGCCTTCCTTCTCCATCTGTTCAACCTGTTTTCTGCATAACTCCTCTGCTTCCAGATCCGCCTCTGCTTCTTCTCTTCCATTTGCCGGTATAATATGCACTTCAGCTCCTAATATCATATCCAGCAGAAGGTTCGCTTTCGGTCTCTCTTCCTTCTGCTCTGTCAGATCGACCAGATATAAAATACTTTTCAGGCCCTGCGCATTGCACATGGATGCAGTTTCCATAGCATGGTTCGACTGAGTTGCCCCAAAGGTAAATACCGTATCATATCCATGCTCTTTTGCATATCCAATTAAAAATTCCAGCTTTCTGACTTTATTTCCCCCAAACAGATTCACACCTGTCATATCATCTCTCTTAATGTATAAATTGACACCCAGATCATTGCTGATATTATTTAATCTGTGAAGTGGTGTAGGAAAAAATCCGATTCTGCTTCTTGGTACTGTCTGAAGCATTTCTTTTGCTGTTTTCATATGATCCATACTCTGTTTCCAGATGCTTTTGACAAGCATCTTCTCCTTTCTCGCAATATATTCATAAATGCAGTCTGTTAAAAATTGATTTCTGTATCTGAGATTGCCTGGATTAGCTCCAGACAGGCAGCTACATCTGATTTACTTACTATTTCATTTCCCGAATGTATATTTTTAGCAGGAACACAGACTGCACCTGCTTTTACCCCTTGGTATCTCTGCGCTTTGCAGGCATCTGTTCCTCCATGATCGCTGATATCCAGCTGATAGGGTATTCCATTTTCAGATGCTGTCATTTTCAGCCATTCAATCACTTCCTGGCAGACAATCATAAAGTGATCCATCACCTTTAATGCTGCACCTTTTCCAACAGATGTATCTGTTTTCATTCCCCTCAGTTCTTCATTGGAGCACGTCACATCGACTGCCAGCAGAAGATCTGGTTCAACAGTAGAAATGGCTGACTGTATGCCTTGAAATCCATTTTCCTCCTGAACAGAAAAGATAAAATACATATCATTCCTGCACGATTTAATCTTTTTTATCACTTCTGCCAGAATAAAACATCCTATTCGATCATCCAGGGCGCCTGAAATAATAAACTCTTCATTTTCGTAATAATCTGCTTTTATTACAATCTCCTGGCCTCTAAAAGAATCCAGGCTGTCTGATTTTTTCGGATTCATGCCAAATTCAATATATAAGTCATCGCAGGAAACAGTGGTGTCTGCTGATTTTTTTTCACATAAAACAACTCCATGCTCTCCTGTCTCTGTTCGAACTCTGGTATCAATCATATTCAGGGGTTTAATGGAACCCAGCGGAAGAACGCGAAATCTGCCTTTATCGTCAACGGATCTGAGCATAAAACCAATCTGATCCATATGGGCAGTTACAGCAATTTTTTTCCCATTTCCTTTTTTGTGTACAATCAGATTTCCAATGGCATCTTCTTTTATATCGTCTGCATAGTCTTTTATTTCTTCTGCTATCATCTTCCGGATTCTCTGCTCTCTCCCGCTGGGTCCGTAGGCAGCACACATTTTTTCCAGCAGATTACTGTTTAAAATCATTTTTAAGTTCTCCACCATGCTGATAAGCAAGACAAGAAGAAGATGAAGCCACCTTCTTCCTGTCAATCCATGTTTCAATATGAGTTTACTTATTTACAGTCATTTAAGAAAAGACCGTCAACCACAAAGATCGGTTTTACATCATTGTAGTATGCCTGTGCAAAACTTGTGATGTATAACGGCGCTAATGTAACATGATCCATTAAATATCTCTGTGTCTCGTCAACCAGTTTAAATGTCTCTTCTCCATTAAAGCTGTTTTCTACTTCAGAACACATTGCCCTGTATTTTTCCATATCAATTCCATTGTTCTGATCATATACAATCATCCATAAATGATATGCCGGCTCGGACCACCAGTAATTGCTGATACCAATATCATAATCTTTATTATTGTAGCATTCTCTGAGCTTGTTGTACTCCATTGTTTCAATCTGCACATCAAAGCCAAAAGAATTCAGCTGTCTCTGGAGCTCTACTGCCGCAATTTCATTTGCTCCGGAAGCAACAATAAATTTCAGGGAAAGTTTTTCACCGTCTTTGTCCAGAATTCCGTCTCCATCTGTATCTTCCCATCCGGAATCCTTTAACAGCTGAAGGCCTTCTTCCTGTTTATCAGCATAGTTTGTCTTATAATACTCATCTGTATCGTCACAGTGGAACAGAATATTTTTTGTTACATAGCTGTATGCAGGCTGGCACATTAAATCACCGCCGAACACCTCTACAATCGACTGTCTGTCGATTAAGTATGAAATTGCAAGACGGAGATTTTTATCCTGCAGCACACTTGTTGTCGCGTTCATCTCAAGATCTCTTACCATAGGAGGAAGGATTGATTTGATTTCTGCATCTGCAATTTTCTGGCATTCGGCAACTCCATCCTCACTCAAACCGATAATGTAATCAATATCTTTCTGCTTAAATGCATTCAGTGCAGCAAATTCATCTTCATAGAAGGTCAGGTTAATGGTTTCAATATTAGCCGGTCCCTTATTTTCCAAAAGCTCATTCTGTGTATAATATCCCTCATTACGCTTTAAGATTACATTAGAACCTTCTGTGTAGGTTTCTACATAATAAGGACCATACGGATGTACGCCCCACAGCTTTTCCTCCTGAGTCGGAAGACTTTCCAGCTCATCCTTGTCAATTACAGCAAAGCATGGGTTAGCCAGGCAGATAATCAAAGAGGTTGAATAGTGTTCCATAGTAAGCGTAATTTTGTTTCCGTCAATTTCTATATTTTTAATAACAGAAAGGAATTCGCTCATGGTTCCTTCTTTTTGTGCGTATTCCAAAGATGCCTTTACATCCTCTGGCTCTAATTCTTCCCCATTGTAATATTTCAGGCCTTCGGGAATTTCAAAAGACATTACTGTTCCATCTTCACTGATTTCTGGTTTGGAAGCCAGACACGCCCCGATTTCTCCTGTATCATGATTATACAGGAATAACGGTTCTGCACATGTCATCTGAATATCATAGAAGTTATCGCACTGAATTACGTCAGTACCAATCCATGCTTCATTAATTGTACCAATATTCAGTACATCCCTGATTTCATCTTTTGCTTCTGCAGATGACTCACTTTTCTCTGCTGATACCGTTTCCTTTGTCTCCTTGTCCTGATTTCCGCTGCAGCCAGTTAACATACCTGTCAACATAGATGCCGCCAAAACCAGAGCTGCTGCTTTTTTCAGTTTCATTTTCTCCTCCTTATGTTTCAAAATTTATTCATAACAGCCGTTAAGACAACGATTATATAAAATAATCTGCTGCTACTTTCTGTTTTCTATATGCGGAACTGCTGCAAGAAGCCGTTTCGTATACTCATTTTCTGTGTGGCAGATAACCTGCTCCGTAGTTCCCATTTCAACTGCCTTTCCCTGGTGCATCACTACAATTCTGTCGCACATGTACTTTATTACATTTAAATCATGCGAAATAAAAATAAATGTCATTCCAAACTGCTTTTGGAGTGATAAAAGCAGAAGAAGAACCTGTGCCTGTACAGAAATATCCAGCGCGGAGGTCGGTTCATCCAGTATAATCACTTCCGGCTGCAGTATGATTGCCCTTGCAATGGCAACTCTCTGCTGCTGTCCCCCTGATAGGGATTTAGGATAAATATTCATAATAGACGGATCCAGATTCACCAGTTCCAGGGCTTTCTCCGCTTTTTTATATGCCTCTTCTTTTTTTTCTCCATGAATCAGAAGAGGTCTCATAATGGACATCCCTACCGTAAAATGAGG
The DNA here is from genome assembly GCA_027698105.1 of Lachnospiraceae bacterium AM93-12TA. Lineage (GTDB taxonomy): Bacteria > Bacillota > Clostridia > Lachnospirales > Lachnospiraceae > Otoolea. The sequence goes on along the minus strand of JAQERH010000013.1, from coordinate 5,599 downwards.
ATTAAAATTGCTTCCCGGATCCTGAAATACAACGGAAACTTTCTGATGGAACTCCTTCTTCTGAACACGGCTTTGATGGTGGACATCCATTCCATTCATCCATATTTTTCCTGTTGTCGGCTTCTCCAAACCCAGGATCATTCGCACTAGTGTCGTTTTTCCAGATCCCGATTCCCCAACAATTCCTAAAATCTCATTCTTGTCTACAGTAAAACTTACATTATCTACAGCATGAACTGCTTTTGTAGCAAAGAGCCCTTTCTTTTCATAACACTTTCCTACATTCTCTATTTTAATCAGTGGTTCCTTCAACATGTTCTCCCCCAAGTAAATGACAATAGCAGTAGTGAATGTTGTCAATCTTTACCTTTTCCGGAGCAAAGGCTTCGCATTTTTTCTGTGCCATTGGGCACCGATTATAAAAACGACATCCCTGATTTGTATCATAAAATCTGGGAACAGTGCCCGGAATCGATTCCAGCTTAACGTCATGCTTTGTACCTTTCGGAATGGCTTTTAAAAGCATCTGTGTATATGGGTGGGATGGATTTTTCAATACATCCTCTGTTTTCCCAAATTCAACAATCTGCCCTGCATACATAACCGCTACCTTATCAGCAATCTTGGAAACTACCCCAAGATTATGAGTAATAAGAAGGACTGACGTATTATTTTTTTCTTTTAGTTCTGACAGCAGCTGAAGAATTTCCGCTTCTATCGTAACATCTAATGCAGTTGTCGGTTCATCTGCAATCAACAGTTTCGGTTCACGGGAAACCATCATGGAAATCATGACTCTCTGCCGCATTCCTCCTGATAATTCATGGGGATACTGGCTCATCTGATGAAGCGGATCACTCATTTTCACTCTTTCGTACAGAGTCTGGGTTTTTTCAAACGCTGTTTTTCGGTCAATTCCATCCAGGCAGATGGCTTCAACCACCTGATTTCCGCTTTTTATAACAGGATTTAAGGAATCTAACGGGTTCTGAAAAATAAATCCTATCTCTTTTCCCCTGATCTTCACCATCTCTTTTGCCTTTAAACCGACCAGTTCTTTTCCCTGATATAAAATACTTCCACTGACTGAAGATTTGCGCTTGTCCAGAAGCTGTACAATGGAATAAGCTAATGTTGATTTTCCGCAGCCAGATTCTCCTACAACTGCAGTTATCTCGCCTTCGTTTACTGTCAAATCTACATTTTTAATTGCAGAGAGCTGTTTTTTTCCAATTTTATAATTTACGCTGAAATCAGTAATTTTAAGTAACTCACTCATATGTCTGTCCCTTGTTCTTAATTCTTCATATTAGGATCGATTAAATTCCTAATCCCTTCTCCAAGAAGGCTGAATGTAATAATTGTATAAATCAATGCCAGACATGGGAAAATAACCAGCCATGGTGCTCTGAAAATTACGCTGGCACTTCTTCCTATCGCCAGTCCCCAATCTGGAGATGGCGGCTGGGCACCCATTCCCAAAAATGACAATGTCGCTGAGGATGTAATGAAACCAGGCATCGATATGGATGCCATTACCAAAACAGATGGCAATACGCTGGGAAGGATATACAAAAAAAGGATGGACCAGGGTTTTTCTCCAAAGGATTTACCCGTTTCTACAAATGGCTGATTTTTCAGCATAAAAGTTTTAGATCTTACGGTTCTCTGATATCTGGGCCAGCCTGCCAGTGCCAATGCTAAAATAACATGATTCAGACTCCGACCTAAGAGCATGACAATTGTCATCGCTATTACAATACCGGGCAATGACCATATTACATCTCCAATAAATGTAATCACACCGTCCACTGCTTTCCCACAGTATCCAGAAACCAATCCTAATACCACTCCTATTGTCAGCTCAATCAGCGCACCCAAAAAAACTGTTTTCAGCGCCAGCGGAGTACCATAAATAATTCTTGATAATACATCTCTTCCATACTCATCCTGCCCAAAAAGATGTTCACTGCTGGGAGGCATTAAATGTTCAGCGGCAATTCCAGCATCTGGCTCATATGGGGCAATCTGCTCACAGAACACAGAAACAAGTATTAATAGAAGCAACATAATCATGCCAGCAACACATTTTTTTTCTTTAAAAAATCTTTTTACCATAGTTAGTCTCATCACTTTTCTATTATTATTCTGCAATGCGCGCTCTGGGATCCATTACTGCCACTAAAATATCAGAGCAAATATTAGCAAATACCGTCAAAATAGAAATAATCAATACACAAGCCTGAACAACAGGAATATCCCTGTTTATTACAGCATTCGTCATCCATGCTCCCATTCCCGGAATAGCAAATATATTCTCTACAACTACGGATCCTGCAATAATCCATGGCAATGACAAAAAGACGTTTACAATAATAACAATTACCGCATTTCGCAGCACATGGGAAAACAAAATTTTGTTTTCAGACAGCCCCTTTGCATACGCAGTCTGCACATACCTTTCATTCATTGCACCAATTACTTCACTTCGGATCAATCTTGTGTTCATTGATAAACCGCCTAACACAATAGCCATAATTGGCATAATATAATGCTTCCACGAAGTATAGCCTGATGCTGGCAGCAAATTCAGCTTTACGCCAAACAGCAGGATCAGAAGCATTCCAATCCAAAAGGTCGGTATCGCAGAAGTAATCAGCGAATACTGCATCACTATCTTGTCGAATATGCTGTCCCGTTTCCAGGCCGCAAGACTTCCTAATGGAATTGAAATAAGTACCTGCAAAATCAGTGCAATTCCACACAGGCGGAGACTGTATGCTACACGCATAGCCATCGAATCTGAAATTTTCAGTCCCGTCTTCAGGGATTTTCCTAAATCTCCAGATACTACTCCCTTTGCCCAGTCTAAATACTGTTCCGGCAGCGGTTTATTAAATCCCCATTCTTCTCTTAACTCTTCTCTTCTTTCCTGCGGCACCTTCTCTGATACCAATGCATCTACCGGATCTCCCGGAAGAACATGAAGTACACAAAAGATTGCTATGGATACCACAAAAATCTGTAAAAAACCAATTCCTATTTTTCGTGCAATATAACCTTTCATGACAAATCAATCTTTCTTTTATTTATCTTCGATTACCTCTTCTTTAAAGAAATAGCAGCGCCCGCAGTATCTCCCGGAAATCTTTATGCTCAAATCGTACTGTTACTGCATCAATTTTTTTGCATCCAGGGTAATAGGCCCGTTTATTTGCTTCTGCATGACTGAAATAAGTGATATCAAGAACAAAATACTCCGGCAGCTGTGCTGTCTCATGATGTTTCTCATCAAAGGCCTCTCTCAAAGCACCTCTGATTAACAGCTCTGCCTTCTCTTCAGAGACACTGATTACAGACGCTCCACATCCTCTCTGCACTGCTGCTGTTTTTATTTTTGCATTATACTGTTCTGCCTCCTGACAAATCCCCAAATCTCCACTCAGCATCACAACAGGAACCTGGTACATCCCTGCAATGTAGAAACTAATTAAAAACTCTGACATCAGCTTTCCATTTAATGTAACCTTAGAATATCTGAGGGAAGAAAAAGTATGAGCCAGCGGAGACAAATCTGTTCCTGCACAGCTGTGATATCCCAAAAGAATCACGGCAGAATAAGTTTCATCCAGCTCCTGCATCATACACAAAGGCCCGTCATCCCAGCCTCGGACAATTTCACAGTTAGCCGGAAAATCTGTGACATCGTAGTTGCATCCACTGCTATGGGCATCTTTAATTGTAATCTGACAGCTGCTGTCGATACGGTTTATTTCACTTACGGCTGCCAGTATTTCCTGTTTCAGGATATTTCTCTGCTGATGATATTCATCACTGTTTCTGTCTTCCAATTTCCATGTACAGGCCCCTGCAGTGCCTTCGATATCTGCGCTGATATAAATTTTTCTATTCATAAATCTGCCGCCTCTTATTGTTTGTTTCTAAAACTTTTTTATATCTGTATTGATTTTTTCAATATCACTACAAAACCAGTATATCAGTATCTATTCCTCTATGGAAATTGTTTTTCTCTATAAAATCCATACTATATTATAATTATCTATATGTTTTGTATTTAAGCGTATTTTTTGTTATATATTTTTATTTTATCTCTATTTTTCTGTTTTTTATATTTAAAGCAAAAAAAGGTGAGAAACCTGAATTATTCCAAGCTTCTCACCCTATATGTTATCTATTTCTGACGCTGCAGCACTTATCATGTATCCTGTTTAACCAGCTCCTCTATCACTCGCTCAACCACAGCTAGCTCCTCAGCATCACATTCCTTAATTCTTCTGACTATCTATAATCTCCTTTACCAGCTTCTCTACTTCCGAATATTCCAGTTCTAAATCTTCTGCTATCTGTGCTGCTGACCAACCTTTTGACAGCTTTTTGCTAATCAATTTTTTTAAAGTTGTTATTCGCCCCTGCTCTAGCCCAGCCTCATGGCCTTCTTTCAGCCCCTCCTCATACTCTGCTCTGCGGATCAGTTTCAGCTCCCTCTCCTCGTCATACTCAAAAATACTCATCTCGATAGCCTCCCCTCGGTTTTTTCTAAGAAAGTCCGACAACACTCCCTCATGGATACATTCGTCTACTGCCCTCTCTGCCGCCGCGTCTAACTCCATAATTTTCGTGTAAAAGCGGATCCGGTCTACAAAAATCATATATTCCCTAAGCGTCCGGCATAATTGATAAAAAATATATGCTTTGAGATAAGTATAGCATGAGTGAGGAAGGAAGGCAGGATGGGATTGTCTTCTCTCAAACCTGTAAGACCTTTCCCTCTCAACTCACATCTTTGAATAATTCAGCGTAACAATTTTTGCTACTTCTGACTGTTTATAATCTCCTCTGCCAGCTTCTCTACTTCCGAACATTCTAGCTCCAAATCCTCTGCTATTCGTTCGTACGGCCAACCCTTTGCTATCTTTTTGCTAATCAGATTTTTTAAGGTTGCTATTCTCCCTTCCTCGTACTCCGCCTTACGGATCAGCTTTATCTCCCGTTCCTCATCATACTCAAAAATGCTCATCTCGATAGCCTCCCCTCGATTTTTTCTAAGAAAGTCCGACAATACTCCTTCATGGATACATTCGTCCACCGCCCGCTTTGCCGCCGCGTCTAACTCCATGGTTTTTGTGTAAAGGCGGATTCGATCTACAAAAATCATATATTCCCTAAGCGTCCGGCATAATTCCAGCAGCTCTTTATTTTTCCCCTGGTTAATATTTAACACCAGTACCTTCAGCTCCAGATTTGGCTCTTCCTTCTGAGTTCCCGCGTATTCAAAAGAATCTGACAGTTTCAAAACGCTGCTCTCCTCCCGCTCTTCCGTTCCATTATAAAATACCAGAAAGTGAGGAGCCGGAAGTTTTAATCTCTTAGAAGAATACAAGGTTTCGTCCTTCACCAGACCCTGATACGTTCTGGATACGTAAAATAAATCTCGAAGCGGCATATTAGGATTCCAGGTAGACTGGTGCTCATAGAGACTCAGCCTGTTATCCAGCAAAAAGGCTACGTCGTTTTTCATGTTCATGGATTGTGTCAATAGTTTTTCGCAAAATTAAAATCTTTCCGTTTGGCAGCCGGT
>JAQERH010000012.1:68198-70450 GCA_027698105.1 Lachnospiraceae bacterium AM93-12TA | reverse complement strand
TAAGTCTATCTTACATCAGTTTGAAGGTTTACACAAACTTTGGGATACTCCCAACTAAAATAATTAGACAGCGGTACGCTATTTCCCCATACTACGAAAGTATGAAGGAACAGTGTACCGCTGTTTTCATGTCAAAAGTCCAAAATTGGAACTGGGGCGGTATTACAAAGAATACCACCCCAACTATTGACATAAAGCCAATTAATTTAACTAGTGATTAAGCTCTAACCACTTATCCTGTCTCTTAAGGTCTCCCTTATTTATTGTAAATACAGTAGTAAATACATCATCATCATATAACTGGATGAATGGAATAGCTACAAACTGATCACCATAATCACCTTCAGTTTCATCGAGTTTATCTAAAATCTCACTAACAGTTACATTAGTTAAAGTATCTACAGTCTTATTCATAAGAGTAGCAATCTGATTTTTAATTAATGTGTCGGCAGTGTATGCATCATCGCCAAATTTTACCTCTGAAACAACACCTTTACTGTTAGTTGTTACTACGACATCGCCATCAAAGTGTGCATTTTCAATATCATCATAAGTTTTTCCGCTCTTGGATTTCTGAATCTTACCTTTATTATTTACAAGGTATAACTCACCATCGACTACATAGAACTTATTGTCATCGTCAGCTTCAAGTCTTTTACCGTTGAAGTACAGATAGTTGTCCTTCTCACCTGTAATACCTTTTCCGTTGTGACCGTTCTTTGTCTCGAAACGGAATGCGTAACTGTCATCATCACACTCTACATCAGCTACCTTGCCGTCTACCGGATAACCATTCTCATCGAAGTAGTAGAAGCCTTTTTCATCTGGGATATACTGAAGTCCATCCTGCATCTGACCCATCTCATTGAAGCAGAAGTAAACCTTGCCCATCTTCTCGCTTGGAACCTTGATTCTTGCTCTGTAGACTTCAGCACCATCCTCATCATATGTAACTTTATCATCTTTCTTTGAAGTACCTACTACATCAAAAGCAGCATCTGCTCTCTTCGGCTCGCCATCATCAATGTAGTACCAGTCTGTATCACTGTCTGTTCCAGCATCCTCAGAACCGTCGATCTCATACCAGCCGTTTCCTCTCCAGCCTTCCTCTACTACATGATAGTAAAGCATGTTCTGAATGTTCTTATCAACACCTGCGTATCCCAAAGCATTGCTGTCTGTAGCGTCTAAGTTACCATCTAACTGAGCATTGCCTGCAGAACCTTTCTCTGGATATCTAACCTCATTAGCATTGATCCACTCATAGAGCATCTGGCCATGCTCATTGAACATGTAGTAACGGCCGTTGATTTTCTTCTTGCCTTCTCCATGGTATGCCTTACCATCGGAACCGAACCAGTACCAGCCCTCATCATCACATGGATCTTCATTGTTGTCAGCATCGCAACCTAATACGGACTCACCCTTAGTATCATCATCCTCGAAATCTTCATCTGCATTTCCAGAATTCTCAAGCCATAACCACTGACTCTCAGCTCTCCAGCCCTCGTCCTCGCCGCCGAGATAGTAGGCTACATTTTCGTCTTCATTAGAGTACCATCCGGAGTACATCTTACCATCTTCATCAAAGTAGTATGTCTTACCATTGATCTTCTTATCCTGGTCTGTTACTTTCTTACCGTTGGAACCAAAGTAGTACCAGTGCTCATCCTGATCCGGATCATCCTCTTCGTCTTCTGCGAAAGTCTTTCTCCAGTCATTTTTAACCATAGCACCGTCAGCGCCTACGTAGTACTCGTCATCTACCCAAGCGTCTGTTGCCATGTTTCCATCCTCGTCGAGATAGAACCACTTGGATCCGTCCTTTCTCCACTCGTCTGTTACCATCTCATCGTCGCTGTCATAGTAGTGCCAGATACCATCCTCGTCCTTCTCCCAACCCGCGAAGGATGTCATGGAAGCGCCTACTGCAAGTAAAGCTGTTGCAGAAAGAACTGCAACTAATTTAGTCTGCTTTCTCATAATGAATGCACTCTCCTTTTTTTCTTTTTGTAGTTATATGTTCGAAATTCCTAACTGCATTACGTGGCTATTATACTTCGGATAAGGAAAAGTATGGAAAGGTTATAAAAAGGGACAAACTGGTGCATGTTTATGAGAAAAAATCAGGAAAAACAGAGCTACAGAAAGTCCAAAGAAAACGTTGAATTGCAAAAGGGGTTCACTTCATCTGTGGTTTCCCACACGGTTATTATATGGTAAGGTCTACAGCCTGATAATCTTTATTTGCA
>JAQERH010000012.1:0-68188 GCA_027698105.1 Lachnospiraceae bacterium AM93-12TA | reverse complement strand
TTCCTAACTGCATTACGTGGCTATTATACTTCGGATAAGGAAAAGTATGGAAAGTTAGAGAGGGCAGATATAGATAAAACGGGGATTTTTAGGGCAGAAAAAAGTGCCTGCAAAGTATGACAGACACATAGTTTCCGCAATAATCCCTCAATAGGAGAGTGATTAAATATGCATTATAATTGTCCAGAGAAAGAAATAGAATGTTCCATTATTCGGTGCATTCGTTTAACTGAAATTTTTCCATCAAGGGCATTAATGTTTTCAGACAGGAGTCCAGCTGTTCCAGCTCGCTTTCATTATAAATATGCAGGGCAGCGATGGTGCTGTCCAGCATGGTTTCTTTTAAACAGTCCATTGCCTTCAGACCGCAGGGGGAAATTCTGATGTAGACGCGGCGGCGGTTAGCCGTATCGTGAATCCGTTCTACCAGCTCCTTATCCTCCAGGTCATTGATCAGTCTGGAAAGCTGTTGTTTTGTAATCTGAAGCTTATCAGCTAAATCAGACATAGTATAATTCTCATCCTTTAAGTCAGCCAGAACAGACAGAGTAAAAAAAGGAAGAGAGTTAATTTTAATATGATTGGCAGACGGATACTGGCACTTGGCAAAGGTCAGAAAGGTAAAGGCAAATTCTAAAAAGTGCATCCCGGCTGTCCGGAGCTTTTCATCATCCATATAAACGCCTCCTGAAACTGATATGAAATATACTGCGTTCCCATCATAACATATTTTTTTTATTAGATCAACAAATATTAAAAGTAAATAAATATTTACAATAATATATTGACAAATGTAAAAGGCGGTTGTATTGTAGGCTATGTAGCAGTTATAGCGTATAAAACGGTTGGATTTGCCAATGATGGAACACAGAAAGAGAAGATGAGGAGACTATTTTATGGAAAAAAGGGATGTAAATCAGAATAAACCGCCCAGACGTTCGTTTTTGTATTATTACGGACTGATTATGCTGGTACTGATGCTTCTTAATATTTTTGTATTTCCTTCTGTTATGGACAAGACAGTGGAGGTAAGATATGATGAATTTCTGACTTCCCTGGATGCAGAGGAGATTGATGAGGTTTATGTCACAACGAATAATGAAGTTATGTATACCTTGAAAAATGACAGCAAAGGTGTTGTTCATAAGACAGGCTTGATGCCGGGAGACAATATTACAGAACGCCTGGCGGGAACAGACGCCAGATACAGTTCAGAAATTCAGACGCAGGCATCGCCTCTTCTTGATTTCCTGCTTACCTGGATTGCGCCGTTTGTAGTGCTGGTATTAATTGGACAGATTATGGGGCGTGCCATGATGAAGCGAATGGGCGGATCCAATGCCATGACCTTTGGAAAGTCTAATGCCAAGATTTATGCGGAATCTGAGACAGGAAAAACCTTTGCAGATGTAGCGGGACAGGAGGAAGCCAAGGAGGCGTTAAAGGAGATTGTAGATTTTCTTCACAACCCACAGAAATATACAGATATTGGAGCGACCCTGCCGAAAGGCGCACTGCTGGTGGGACCTCCTGGAACAGGAAAGACTCTGCTTGCCAAGGCGGTAGCCGGAGAAGCCCATGTGCCGTTTTTCTCTATTTCCGGATCGGAATTTGTGGAGATGTTCGTAGGAATGGGCGCTGCTAAGGTAAGAGATTTATTTAAGCAGGCCAATGAAAAGGCCCCCTGTATTGTATTTATCGATGAGATTGATACGATTGGAAAGAAGAGGGATGGGAATATCGGCGGAAATGACGAGAGGGAGCAGACCTTAAACCAGCTTCTGACAGAAATGGATGGATTTGACGGCAAGAAGGGAGTTGTGATTCTGGCTGCTACCAACAGGCCGGATTCCCTTGATAAAGCGCTTCTGCGTCCAGGACGTTTTGACAGAAGAATTCCTGTGGAACTGCCTGATATGAGAGGCCGGGAGGCAATTTTAAAGGTTTCCGCCCGGGGCGTTAAGATGGATGAGACAGTAGATTATAATGAAATTGCCAGGGCGACCAGCGGAGCCAGCGGAGCGGATCTGGCAAATATTGTCAACGAAGCAGCCCTGAGGGCAGTCCGTCTGGGGCGCAGGATGGTGTCCCAGCAGGATCTGGAAGAAAGCGTTGAGATTGTTATTGCAGGATACCAGAGGAAGGATGCAGAGGTTTCTGCCAATGAGAAAAAGATTGTTTCCTATCATGAAATCGGCCATGCCCTTGTAGCGGCTATGCAGAGTCATTCTGCGCCAGTTCACAAGATTACGATTATTCCAAGAACCAGCGGCGCTCTGGGATACACGATGCAGATTGAGGAAGATCAGAGATTTCTCATGAGCCGGGATGAGGCGTTCAATAAGATTGTAACGCTGACAGGAGGACGTGCGGCAGAGGAATTGATTTTCCATTCAATTACAACAGGAGCATCCAATGACATTGAACAGGCCACCAGAATTGCCCGCGCCATGGTGACACGGTTCGGAATGAGTGAACAGTTCGGCATGGTTGCACTTGAGACGGTTAGTAATCAATATCTGGGAGGAGACGCGTCTCTGGCCTGCTCTGAGCACACAGCGATGCGGATTGACGAGGAAGTGATAGAGACAGTTCGCCAGGCACATGATAAGGCCTGCCAGATTTTAAAGGAAAATGAAGAGAAGCTTCACGAGCTGGCTGCATACCTGCTGGAGAAGGAGACGATTACCGGTGAGGAATTCATGGAGATTTTAAAACAGGAAAACTGTGAGAATTCAGATGCAGACGCAGCAGAGACTGTGGAACAGGATACTGCAGAACACCAGGAATAGGGCAGATAAACAGAACTTTCGCGTATATTTTGAAAATTTCAGGACAGTCCGGACAGGGAAACAGTTCTCTGCACCGGGCTGTTTTTTGATTGACAGAACTGGGAAAAATAGCTGCAAATCAATCGAACAAATGTTTGAAAAATAAAAATGGATATGGTATAATATCGTCAGATATTATACTGCGCCGGTTTGAGCGAGCGAAGCGAAGCAGATACAAATTCAAACCGCGTACATCCGCTGGAGGCTCATATCTGCTCTGCAGATATGGTATAATATTCCCCGAGCGGATATGGTATAATAATTTACGACGAAAATGGAACACGGATCAGCGAGGAGTGCGGTATGGCGAAGCAGTACATTAAAATACGAGGAGCGAATGAGCACAATCTGAAAAATATATCGGTAGATATTCCTAGAAATGAGCTGGTGGTTTTGACAGGACTTTCCGGTTCAGGAAAATCTTCCCTGGCTTTTGATACGATTTATGCGGAGGGGCAGCGCCGCTATATGGAATCACTGTCTTCCTATGCAAGGCAGTTCCTGGGGCAGATGGAGAAGCCGGATGTGGAGAGTATCGAGGGACTTTCCCCGGCTATTTCCATTGATCAGAAGTCCACGAACAGGAATCCCAGATCTACGGTGGGAACTGTGACAGAGATTTATGATTATATGCGTCTTCTGTATGCCAGAATTGGTATTCCCCACTGTCCTAAGTGCGGCAGGGAGATTCACAGACAGACGATTGATCAGATGGTGGATCAGATTATGGATATGCCGGAGCGGACGAAAATCCAGCTTCTGGCTCCTGTGGTCCGGGGACGCAAGGGAGAGCATGTAAAAGTGTTGGAGCATGCCAGAAAAGGAGGCTATGTCCGCGTCCGGATCGATGGAAGCCTTTACGAGCTTTCCGAGGAGATTAAGCTGGATAAGAATATTAAGCACAATATTGAGATTGTGGTGGACCGTCTGGTGGTGAAGCCGGGGATTGAGAAGCGCCTGACAGATTCTATTGAGACGGTGATGGAACTGACCGGCGGGCTGATGACTGTAGATATCCCTGAGCAGGAATCCATGAATTTCAGCCAGAATTTTGCCTGCCCGGACTGTGGAATCAGCGTGGATGAGGTGGAGCCCAGAAGCTTTTCCTTTAATAACCCCTTCGGAGCCTGCCCTGACTGTTATGGACTGGGCTATAAGATGGAATTTGACGAGGATCTGCTGATTCCGGATAAGAGTCTCAGTATCAGCCAGGGGGCGATTGTGGGCATGGGATGGCAGTCCTGTACGGATAAGGGCAGTTTTACCCGCGCGATTCTGGATGCCCTGGTGGAGGAGTACCATTTTAGTCTGGATACCCCGTTTCAGGATTATCCGAAAGAGATTCACGATGTCCTGATTCACGGAACTGGCGGAAAGGTTCTGAAAGTACGCTACAAGGGACAGAGGGGTGAGGGTGTCTACGATGTGGCCTTTGAGGGGCTGATTCAGAATATGAACCGGAAGTATCGGGAGACTTTTTCCGATTCCATGAAGGCAGAATATGAGACATATATGCGGATTACCCCATGTCCTGTCTGCAAGGGGCAGAGGCTGAAGAAAGAGGCTCTGGCAGTGACAGTAGGCGGAAAAAATATTTTTGAGGCCACCAATATGTCCATTGTCAAATACCGGGAATTTATTGATGATCTCAATCTGACTGCCATGCAGGAGACTATTGGCGCTCCGATTTTAAAGGAGATTCGGGCGAGAGTCAGCTTCCTGATCGATGTGGGGCTGGATTACCTGACTTTAGCCAGGGCAACTGGAACACTGTCTGGCGGAGAGGCTCAGAGAATCCGTCTGGCAACCCAGATTGGATCAGGGCTGGTAGGAGTCGCTTACATCCTGGACGAGCCCAGTATTGGACTTCACCAGAAGGACAATGATAAGCTGTTAAAGACACTTCTGCATCTTCGAGATCTGGGAAATACGGTGCTGGTGGTAGAGCATGATGAAGATACTATGCTGGCGGCAGACTGTATTGTGGATATCGGGCCCGGAGCGGGAGAACACGGTGGAAATGTGGTGGCTGTAGGCACAGCAAAGCAGATCATGAAGTGTAAGGACTCCATTACAGGAGCTTATCTGAGCGGCAGAATTAAGATTCCTGTTCCGACGGAGCGCAGGAAGCCGACAGGATGGATTACTGTAAAGGGAGCGGCAGAGAATAACTTAAAGAATATTGATGTTTCGTTTCCTCTGGGCGTGATGACCTGCGTGACAGGAGTGTCAGGCTCAGGAAAAAGTTCTCTGGTAAACGAGATACTGTACAAGGCTCTGGCGAAAAAGCTGAACCGGGCCAGGACGATTCCAGGCAAGCATAAGGAGATCCAGGGAACGGAGCAGCTGGATAAGATTATTGCTATCGACCAGTCGCCTATCGGGCGGACACCACGTTCCAATCCGGCGACCTACACAGGCGCATTTGACCTGATTCGGGATCTGTTTGCCTCCACTCCTGATGCGAAGGCTAAGGGATATAATAAAGGAAGGTTCAGCTTTAATAAAAAGGGCGGGCGGTGTGAGGCCTGCAGCGGAGACGGAATTATTAAAATCGAGATGCATTTCCTGCCGGATGTGTATGTGCCCTGCGAGGTCTGCGGAGGAAAGAGGTACAACCGCGAGACTTTGGAAGTTAAATATAAAGGGAAAAGCATTTATGATGTGTTAAATATGACGGTGGAGGAGGCGCTTCATTTCTTTGAAAATGTGCCGTCTATTTACAGGAAGATCGAGACTCTGAACGATGTGGGACTTTCCTATGTCCGTCTGGGACAGCCATCTACACAGCTGTCAGGAGGAGAGGCACAGCGCATTAAGCTGGCCACAGAGCTGAGCAAGCGGGGAACAGGAAAAACGATTTATATTTTAGACGAACCGACTACTGGCCTTCACTTTGCTGACGTACACAAGCTGATCGAGATTCTCAGACGCCTTTCAGACGGTGGCAATACAGTCGTTGTGATCGAACACAATCTGGATGTGATTAAGACAGCCGACTATCTGATTGATATCGGTCCAAACGGAGGCGATAAGGGCGGAACAGTCATTGCCCAGGGAACGCCGGAGCAGGTGGCTGAAATTCCGGATTCCTATACAGGACAGTATGTGCGAAAGTACCTGAATATGGAGCCGGAAGAAACAGAAACGAATCAGAAGTAGGGATCGTCAAATAGAGCAGAGGGGCTCATATACAGGAAAACGTCGGAAAAGCAGCAAAAAAATATGGAAGAAACGGAGCAGAACAAGAGCAATGGATCCACAGATAGAAGAAACATCTAACAGCATTTATGAAATGAGACAGGCAGAGGAGACACAGGCCCTGCAGTTCATTCAGGTGATTCAGGAGAGAATTGACTGGATGGAGAGCCAGGGAATGAATCAATGGAACGATGAGGAATATCTGGACATTTATTCGGAGGAATATTTTCGCGCACAGGCCAGATCCGGACATTTGTTTTTCCTTATGAAAGCAGGAAATGTCATGGGAGTGGCAGCGCTGCTGGAGAAAGATGACAGATGGGAGGATGGCAGCAGGGAATATTTTTATGTTCATCATCTGGCTACCAGAACAGGCGCACCCGGGGCAGGAACTGCATTTCTGGAGCTGATAGCAGATTATGCCGGAAAGCGTGGAAAAAAGGGAGTCCGCCTGGACTGCCAGCTGGGCAATGAACCACTGAACTGCTTCTATGAGAGAAACGGTTATGTTACAGTGGGAGAACCTTTTACAGAAGGCATTTATAAAGGAATCAGAAAGGTGCGGGAACTTTAGAAAAGGTGCGGGAGTTTTAGAAAATCCTGTTGCCAAGCAGGAGAGAGTGTCTTATAATAAAAATAGACTGCGGAAGTTTCCCCTTTTGCAGACTGCGACAACAGTGAAGAATTATAGGAGGAATACTCGTGGAAAAAGAGATGATTATTGTACTGGATTTTGGCGGTCAGTACAATCAGTTAATTGCAAGAAGAGTAAGAGAATGCAACGTATATTGTGAAGTACATCCGTACAGTATGCCGATTGAGAAAATTAAAGAGATGAACCCAAAGGGAATCATTTTTACCGGCGGACCTAACAGTGTATATGGGGACGATTCTCCTCGCTGTTCAAAAGAGATCTTTGAACTGGGTATTCCTGTTTTAGGTATCTGCTATGGTGCTCAGCTGATGGCTTATATGCTGGACGGAAAGGTAGCTACTGCCCCTGTCAGTGAGTACGGCAAGACAGAGGTAGAGGTAGACACAGCATCTAAGCTGTTTACAGACGTTTCCCCGAAAACCATCTGCTGGATGAGCCATACCGATTATATTGAGAAAGCACCGGAAGGTTTTGCTGTAACAGCTCATACTCCAGTATGCCCGGTAGCTGCCATGGAATATCCGGAGAAGAAGTGGTACTCTGTTCAGTGGCATCCAGAGGTTCTGCATACACAGGAAGGCACAAAGATGCTGTCTAACTTTGTATACAATGTGTGCGAATGCAAGGGAGACTGGAAGATGGATGCCTTTGTGGAGAGTTCTATTGAGGCAATCCGTGAGAAGGTAGGTTCCGGACGTGTGCTCTGCGCCTTATCCGGAGGAGTAGATTCCTCCGTAGCGGCAGTTATGATGGCGAAGGCAGTTGGAAAGCAGCTGACCTGCGTATTCGTTGACCACGGCCTTTTAAGAAAGAACGAGGGAGACGAGGTGGAGGCAGTATTTGGACCGAACGGCCCATATGATTTAAATTTTGTCCGTGTAAACGCACAGGAGCGTTTCTATGCAAAACTGGCAGGAGAGACAGATCCAGAGACAAAGAGAAAAATTATCGGCGAGGAGTTTATCCGCGTATTTGAGGAAGAGGCTAAGAAGATCGGAGCCGTTGACTTCTTAGTTCAGGGAACTATTTACCCGGATGTGATCGAGTCCGGACTTGGAAAATCTGCTGTCATCAAGTCCCACCACAATGTAGGAGGACTTCCAGAGCACGTAGATTTCAAGGAGATCATCGAGCCGCTTCGCATGCTGTTTAAAGATGAGGTAAGAAAGGCGGGACTGGAGCTGGGTATTCCAGAGCATCTGGTGTTCCGTCAGCCATTCCCAGGACCAGGTCTTGGTGTAAGAATCATCGGCGATATTACACCGGAGAGGGTAAAGATTGTACAGGATGCAGATGCGATTTACCGTGAGGAGATTGATAAAGCAGGCATTGCCAAGAATCTCGGCCAGTACTTCGCAGCATTGACAAATATGAGATCCGTTGGCTGCATGGGAGATGGAAGAACATATGATTATGCCATCGCTCTGCGCGCCGTACTTACCAGCGATTTCATGACTGCAGAGGCAGCAGAAATCCCGTGGGAGGTACTGAGCAAGGTAACCAGCAGAATCGTCAACGAGGTTAAGGGAGTTAACCGCGTTATGTACGACTGCACAGGAAAGCCGCCGGCAACGATTGAGTTCGAATAATGAAAAAAATTTGAGAACCCGCATAAACAGGGCGTTTGAGAGACATCAAGGTTCTATTTGATAACAAAATGATAACACTGGATATTTTGGTATTATTTATCAGGTATCCTGTGGTTATCGGGTAATATGTGTGAAACCGACAAAAAAGGTCTTACTGAATTGAGTGAAATCAATTTGGTAAGGCCTTTTTTCGTTGGTTTTTTATTTTGCGTTTTTCGGGTAATTGTACCGCCACTGGTCATATTCTTCCTTGGTAATTTCCCCGGATTTTAGTTTTTCTGCCTGTTCCTGCCATGCATGGAACATATCAAACATAGAAAGGTAGGTGGTTCCCTTGGATTTATCTAACCGGAGGCAGAGTTCTCCGTCAATCTCTCCGATATGAAGTCCGTAAAGATCTTCTAATGTAAATAAGGTGTGCATCAGTCCTACATAACTGTCAATGTCCGGGACTGCCAGTGCATGGGGAGATACATCCAAAATGTCAGCCAGTGCATTCAGATAGTTTTCCTTCGGGCTGCGTGCGCCTTTTTCGTACTGTGCAATGCGGACATCAGCCTGCGATTCGCTGAACCCCAGCTGCTGACCTAAATATTTCTGCGTGAATCCACGCAGAAGTCGGAAATGATGAATTCTTTCTCCTATTGCCATATTCATTCTCCTGTCTGTCTATTGATAAATTGAGTATAGCATATATGTATAGTACAGACAAGAAGAAACCATACAAAAAAGTATAGAATTTTTGCTTTAAAGCACTTGACCAATACAAAAAAGTATAGTATTATGCAGACTATACAGAAATGTATAGTGTAAACAAAGGAGGGATTTTACAATGAGTAAAATGTTTATGAATGTAAAAGAGGTCATGGAAGTTCTGGAGGTATCGGAATCCTACGCTTATAAGCTGATGAAGAGACTGAACAGGGAATTACAGGCGATGGGATGTCAGACAATCGCAGGAAAAGTTGACCGGAAGTATTTTTACGAGCAGTTTTATGGAACAAGATCGAACGATGGGAGGAATTAGGAATGGCAATTTACAAGAATGAAAGCAATAACACTTGGTACGTCATGGCAAGGTATCAGGACTGGAATGGTGAACGTAAGCAGAAATGCAAAAGAGGATTTGCGACAAAAAGGGAAGCTGCACAGTGGGAGCAGCAGTTCATCCTGCAGAAGAAAGCCAGCATGGATATGGAACTGGAGAGCTTCTGCAAATTATATGAAGAAGATGTAAGACCAAGGCTGAAAAAAAGTACCTGGCTCACAAAGGAAAATATTATCAAGTCCAAAATTTTACCGTATCTGGGAAAAAGAAAGGTGTCGGAAATTACCGCAAAGGATGTTTTGGACTGGCACAATGAACTTCGCAAATTGACAAGCCGGAGGGGAAAAACCTTATCCCCTACTTATCTGAAAACAATTCATGGACAGTTGAGTACAATTTTCAATCATGCGATCAAGTTTTATGATCTGAGTACGAATCCGGCAAGGAAAGCGGGCACAATCGGATCGGAGGAAAGTAAGGAAATGCTCTTCTGGACAAAGGCGGAGTATAAGCAATTCTCAGAAGAAATGATGGATAAACCTCTTTCCTATTATGCGTTCCAGTTACTTTACTGGTGCGGAATCAGATCCGGGGAGCTTTTGGCTCTAACTCCTGCGGACTTCAATTTCCAGAAGAGAACGCTGCGGATTAACAAATCTTATCAGCGTTTAAAAGGAGAAGATGCGATCAGCACGCCAAAGACAAAGAACAGTATCCGTACTGTGACGATGCCGAAGTTTTTATGTGACGAAATGCAGGATTGTCTGAAGTTATATTACAGCCTGCAGCCGGATGACCGTATTTTCCCGGTAACAAAGTATTATCTGAACCATGAAATGGAAAGAGGATGTAAAGCAAGTGGTGTGAAAAAAATACGTGTGCATGATCTTCGGCACAGCCATGTCTCTTTGCTGATTAACATGGGTTACACTGCACTGGCAATCGGGAAAAGGGTTGGTCATTCAGCGGAAAAAATTACTTACCGGTATGCACATCTGTTTCCGTCCGTACAGCAGGATATGGCAGATCAGTTGGATGCAGAAAACATGAATGAAGAATCAAATGATAGGGAAGGAGGACTTGCGTATGTCAGCTAAATGTCTGGATAGCCAGGGGCGTTGGAGAAATAAAACGGTAGCGTTTCGGGTATCACCGGAAGAAGATGAACTTCTGGAAACGGCAGTCAGATTATCCGGTCTGACCAAACAGGATTATATTATCCGAAGATTGCAGGAAAAAGAGGTTGTAGTGACAGGAAATCCGAGAGTGTATAAAGCGTTGAAGAATGAACTTGCAAAGGTTTTGAATGAGCTGAAACGTTTGAAAAAGGGTGATAATGTGCCGGAGGATTTACTGGAAGTGATCTGGTTGATCACAATCACGATGGATGGCATGAAGGAAGAATAGAAAAGGCCTTTAAGTGTCGGCAAACACCTAAAGGCAGGGATTTGGTAGAATATTCATCCAAAATCTTTCTATGGGTATTCTATCAAAATCCCCGCTTCCTTTCAACGAGAAAATATGGAGGAATGATGGAAACGAACAAAGTAGAGACAAAGAAAACAGAAACAAAAAGAATGGAGCCGGATCTGAAGCTGATCAATATGGAAACGGTGGAGGTAGAGCAGATTGAATGGCTGTTTTACCCGTTTATCCCTTTTGGAAAAGTAACGATTATTCAAGGAGATCCCGGTGAAGGCAAGACCACTATGGTACTTCAGATCATTGCAAAATTGACCAGAGGAGAAAAGATTCTGCCGGAGCAAGAACAGGCAACCGAGGAAAAGAGTGGAGCGGAAATAGCGGCTGATTCTGATGTGAAATTATCGGAAAGTTCTATTGAGCCTGTGAATGTCATTTATCAGACTGCAGAGGATGGACTGGGCGATACGATTAAGCCGAGGCTTCTGGCGGCTGGTGCTGACTGTTCCAGAGTGCTGGTCATTGATGACCGGGAGCAGCCACTTACTATGCTGGATATACGGCTGGAGGAAGCCATTGTTCAGACGAAAGCCCGTCTGGTGGTATTAGACCCAATACAAGGCTTCCTCGGTGCAGAGGTGGATATGCACCGGGCAAATGAAATCCGTCCGTTGATGAAACGTGTAGCGGTACTTGCAGAGAAATATCGCTGTGCAATCATTCTGATTGGGCATATGAATAAAAACAGCAACGGAAAGTCTTCTTATCGTGGATTAGGTTCTATAGATTTTCAGGCGGCAGCCAGAAGTGTGCTGATTGTTGGGAGAATTAAAGATGAACCGGAAATCCGTGTGGTATGTCATGTGAAAAGTTCCCTTGCACCGGAAGGAAAGTCCATAGCATTCCGTCTGGATAAGGAGACGGGTTTTGAATGGATTGGGGAATATGACATCAGCGCAGATGATCTGCTCAGTGGTGACAGCAGAGGGCAAAAAAGCCGGAAAGCGAAAGAGTTCTTGCTGGAGATATTGGCTAATGGTGGTATGGCTCAGAAAAAGATTGAAGAAGAAGCTGAAAGGCGTGGGATTAAGAAGAAAACACTGCGAAATGCAAAACTGGAACTGGAGATTGATTCTGTTAAACGTGGAAATCAATGGTTCTGGATGTTGCCAGAATAAAAGGAAGATGTCAAGATGACCACTTCTTAAGAACAGGGCATCTTGCCACCTTGAAAGGAGCAAGAAATGAAGAATGTACAGATTCCACAGGAATTATTTATGAAACTGCTTCGGTATCATCTGCTTGACGATGATAGCTGCACGGAAGAAGTGAAAAACGGATTGGAGCAGAAAATGAATGCTATGGTGGAACGGGAATTATATACGAGATCCAAAACTGCCCCGACGGAGGAGGAACGGGAAAAAGCCCGGCAGGAATATCTGGACAGGCGTGGAATACCGGAGGATTTCCGTTGGTAGTTCTTTTCTGACTACGATAGGACAGGGGCGTGGCACGCTCCTGTATCGTTGGCGGACAAGGAAAAGCAGCAGATGTGAGGACGGAAGTTTTTGGAATTGCGTAAAGGGAGCCCCGTTTCAGGGCATCCTTAGCGAGTGATTTTGAGTTTAATCCGATTGGAAAGGGGACTGGAAAATGAGAGAAGGAAGGCTTGGTTACAACAGTAGCAATGGAAGATACGGTATCTTGTCATCGGACTTATGGATTGATACCGGATTGCACTGTGGGGAATGCCTGCAGATTTTGATGGATGGAAAATGGGTACAGACCCGGATGGAAATGGATGTTGCCCGGAACTGGTATCTGGTGGGGACACCTTACCGTGGTGATCTGGAATATATCCGGGCAAGGATATAACCGGACACAGCCACACTGACCGAAGGGAGGAAAAGGTCTTCGCTCCGCTTCGGTCGGTGCAAAACAGACGTCCCCCGGACGTCTTACACCCCGGCAGGGCGCAAGGGTACTTTTGATGGACGGTACGGCTGTCGAAAGTGCTTTTGCGTTACTTTTGACAAAAGTAACAAAACCGCCGTATCCGGCGCATATTTCTTTTTGCCGTATCCGGCATTTTTATTAGCGAGGGAGGTGAGGATAGTGGAAATGAAAAGGACGATCAGCGGTATGATTGGAAAAGGTTCTATCGCCCACAATGAGAGAAAATTTATTGCAGAAAACGTAGATGCTGCCCGGACAATCCGAAACGTGGTATTGCAGTCAGAGAATGTGAAGGACGTTTACCATGAATTATTTGATGAAGCAATTGAACGGTACAACGCAAAACAAAAACGGAAAGACCGGAAGATTGAAGATTATTATGAACACATCCGGACTGGGAAACAGGAGAAAGTTTTCCACGAAGCAATCTTCCAGATTGGGAATAAGGATGATACCGGATGTTCAAGTCGGGAAGGGCAGATTGCCAGACTGGCATTGCTTGATTTTGCAAAAGACTTTCAAAAGAGAAACCCACAGTTCCGGGTATTCGGTATATATCTGCATATGGATGAGGCGACACCACATCTTCATATTGATTTTGTGCCGTATGTAACTGGAAGTAAACGTGGGCCGGATACAAGAGTATCCATGAAACAAGCATTGGCATCCAGAGGATTTGTCGGAAAGGGCAGGGAAAATACAGAATATAATCAGTGGATGGAATCGGAAAAACAAGAGCTGGCGAAGATCGCAGAAAGATATGGGATGATCTGGGAGCAAAAAGGTACACACCGGGAGCATCTGGATGTCTTAAATTTCAAAAAGGAACAGCGTGAGCAGGAAGTGGCAGCTCTGGAAGAGCAGAAAGCACAGCTGCAGAAGGAAACGGCTGCTTGCCATGAACTGGCAGATAATCTCCATGAGGAATTGTTGCAGACCGGGAATGAACTGCAGAAAAAGAAGGCAGAGCGTGCCCAGGTAGCAAAGGAAGCAGAACAGGCAAAAGCAACTGCCGATAAATATGAGAAAAGTCTGAAAAAAGCAAAAGCGATTGCAAAAGATATTCAGAAATATGCCGGTGAATTCTCGAAACCAGTTGATGAGGTACTTCCAGAAGCGGGGATGTTGGAAAGTGCCAAGAATTACCGGGATAAAAAAGCATATCCGGTAATCAGTGAACTGAAAGAGCTGTTATATGGCTTGTATCTGAAATATATTCAAGTAAAAGAGCAGTTAGATCAGGTCATTTATAAGTATGACAGGTTGAAAAATTCTAATCATGTCTTAGCAGAGCAGAAACAGGAATTGATAAGTGAAAATGCTGTTCTTCGGGAAGAAAAGGAAGATTTTCGGAGATTAAAAAGGGCAGTCGGAGAAGAACATTCCGAATATCTCATTCAGAACGAAAAAAGCAGAGA
This sequence comes from Lachnospiraceae bacterium AM93-12TA, assembly GCA_027698105.1. Classification (GTDB taxonomy): domain Bacteria; phylum Bacillota; class Clostridia; order Lachnospirales; family Lachnospiraceae; genus Otoolea. The sequence goes on along the minus strand of JAQERH010000012.1, from coordinate 54,068 downwards.
GATAGCTGAGAAAAATAGTAGAAAAGTAAATAAGCGGTCGCATGATCGGGACGCAAGATAAGGAGGATTAACGCTATGGAAAAACATATTTACGATGATAAGAATGGTCTGGACTATACACTGTATGGGGATTATTATCTACCGGATCTGGAATTGCCTGAGGACGAAGAAGCACATTACGGAAAGTATGGAATGCTGCGGAAAACTTACCTGATGGAGCATAGAAAAGCGTACTATCAGATGTTGATCCTGCAGGGGAAGCTTAATAAATACCTGAACAGAGTGGATCGGGAAGCGCATGAGCGGATGGAGGTACTGGTAATACAAATGGCAGAAAAAGAGAGAGTTACGGAACAGTTGAAGGCAGAACAGTCAATGCTATGGGTGCAAAGAATGAATGAGATAAGGAATATTGCGAAGGAGATTGTGCTGGCAGAGATGATATATGTATAAACAAGTAGAAAATTCTATGGCTACTCCGTAAAAGGGGTAGCCTATAATTATGAATAAAATGAGAAAACATTACTCATATTCTTCTGAAGTTTCAGGGGTATTTGAAAATGTATTATCCCAGATGGATTCTTCAATGGCTTGCAGACATTCGTCGGTATGCTTCTTGATATCCTGCCCCCAGAAATGAATGACAGTATATCCGAGAAATAGAAGTTTTTTGTCATTTTCCCAGTCACGGGAGCGATTCCGCTCGATTTTCTTGATCCAATAGTCTGGATTTTTACCTTTTTCAAGACGGAGTTTTAATATTTCCCAGTCTTTTCCATGAAAAAATTCACTGTCACAAAAAATAGCAATTTTATATTTGGTAAGAACAATATCGGGGGAGCCAGGAAGTGCTTTATAATTTTTGCGGTAACGATATCCTTTGTGCCAGAGTGCTTTTCGGAGTTGAATTTCTATTGAAGTATCTTTACTATGGATTTTACTCATATTTTTCGATACTGTTTCAGGATCACGAGCCATATGTGTTTTCACCACCTTTTCTGATATAAGTTATTTTACCAAGGTGAATGAAAAGTTACAAGTACCCATAATCATATGGAGTGAATTATTTGGTTGACGATATAAATGCTATGATTTATACTGGTAAGGTAAGAATTGATTTAATTACGAGGTACCCGAAATGACGATTTCTGAACAAATCAAGGTGCTGTGTGTAAGATCTGATATTAGTGTAGCAGAACTTGCACGGCGAATAGGTACAACACCACAGAATTTTAATGGAAAAATGAAAAGAGAGAGTTTTACCATAGCTGAATTAGAAGATATTGCAGAGGCGGTAAATAGTTCTTTTGAAAGAAAATTCGTATTAGAAAACGGAGAGAAGATTTAATGCATAATAGTATAAAACAGAATAGTTATAGCAGGTTTGCTGATAATAGAGATGTTATTTCTTTGTTTTCCGGGGCTATGGGATTAGATATTGGATTAGGCAAGGCTGGCTTAAATGTTGTAATTGGTCAGGATTTTGATGCATCATGTGTAAATACTATGAGAGCCAATGGACATAAGGTATTGGGCGGAGACATTAGGGAGATTCAGCCACAACAACTGTTAGAAATGACAGGATTATCCGTAGGTGAGCCATTTTTGATTTGCGGCGGGCCGCCCTGCCAACCTTTTTCTACAGCAGGAAAACGTTTAGGGATAAACGATCCAAGAGGAAGTTTATTTATGGATTTTATCCGTATGATAGATTATATTCGTCCTCGGTTTTTTGTAATGGAGAATGTGAAAGGAATTATGTCTGCACCATTAAAGCATGTACCATTATCTGAAAGGGATGAAAGCGATCCAGATCAGAGATTAGGTACGGTGTTGGATGTAATTTTGTCTGAATTTGATAAATTAGGGTATAAAACAGTATATGGGGTTTTGGATGCTGTAAATTATGGTGTTCCACAATTTCGAGAAAGATTTGTTTTGATTGGAAGTCGTGACAATGAAGAAATTTTCCTTCCGATTCCTACGCATTTTCAGATGCATCAGAATAAGGAGTATCAGTGGAAAACTGTTAGATGTGTGATTGAAGACTTGGAATTTGATCATGGTGAATGCGCAACTCTTAGTGAGGAACGACTGAAGTTCTTAAAGATGGTTCCAGAAGGTGGAAATTGGAGAGATTTACCGGAAGACATGATTCCTGTTGCTATGGGAGGCGCATATAAATCCGGAGGCGGAAAAGTTGGATTTTATAGAAGATTGTCATACGATCAGCCTTCTCCAACAGTAGTTACCTCTCCTGTTCAGAAAGCAACAATGATGTGTCATCCTACACAAAATAGACCGTTGAGTGTGAAGGAATATGCAAGAATCCAGCAGTTCCCGGATGACTGGGTATTCACAGGAACGACAGCTGCTAAATATCGACAGATTGGGAATGCTGTTCCGGTGGGATTGGCAGAAGCTATTGGAAAGGCGGTTCTTTCCGTAGCGGATCAGACGTCTTTGGTTCAAACAAAACGATTTAGAGGGACGAATGTGCATAACAAAATTAGAAATGCAATAGAATTGGGAGGAAATTTATATGCCGTTAAATAATTCATATGATGAACAGGCAGTAATCCAGGCGATTGCATCTGCATTGGAAACATTTTATGGGACATTAATCGAGAAAATAGATGGATTGAATATACAGAAGGTAATGAAGCGGAAAAATCCATACCTATATCGTGCGAAAGCTATGCAAAGTGCAGCTGAAATTGTGGATTCTGTTTTGACAGCATTTGTTAGCTCCAGTGAAGAGACGATTTTTGGAAACTGTTTCTTTGAACCGATCGCTATTGCTGCAAGCGGCGGGAATAAGGCATTGGCAGAAGGTATTGATATTATGATTCAAAACAAGGAAACCAATACGATTTCTGCTATAGCGGTCAAAAGTGGCCCTTCTGTATTCAATGCGGACAGTAAAAAACGTCAGGAGCAGAATTTTACAGCTGCTTCTAAGCTGGCACAACAGGCAAAAGCAAGATATGAGGCATATATTGGTTATTGTTACGGAAAGAAGAAAGATTCTGGCAGAGGAAAACCGAAAATGTATCAGGAATTGGCTGGAAAACGATTCTGGGCTGAGTTGACAGGTGACGAGGAATTTTACATAAAGATTATTGGATATATGGGAACGATGCCAGAACAGTATGTAGCAGACTATAAGGAAAGCTACAACAAGGCAGCGAATAGACTGGTTAGAGAATTTTCCAACAGTTTCTGTAAGGAAGATGGAAGTATTGACTGGGAGAAACTGGTGGAGTTTAATTCGGGAGATTGACTTTAAATAGCAATATTGTGTGCTGTTTATAATGGTGTACGGAAAGAGGATAATTATATGGATGAGTTTGTTAATTATGCAGAAATACAAGCTGAAAAAGCAGAAAAACTGTCATTTTGTCGAGGTATAAAGTTATTACACATTAGAGATAGAGTAGAAGTTATGCTGGGATTCATTGGAAAAGGTGGAATATTCGAAGAATATACAGTGCATAGTATAGCTCATATTGATGAAATGTTAAAAATTGTGGAATGGTTAATTCCGGAGCACACGAAAGAAAAAATGACATATGCAGAATGGCTTATGCTTACCCTTGCTATTTACTTTCATGATTTGGGTATGGTGGTTACAAAAGATGAATTTGAACATAGATATGAGACTGCATTTAGAGAATATAAAGAAAGTGTATTGAATGATACACAGGAATCGGAATATGGAGAGTGCGCTAAGGAACGGGGGGATTCTTTTTTATATCAAGAATTCGTGCGTGAGATTCATGCCGCACGGATTCGTCAATGGATTGAAGGGAAAAGTAGTAAGAATTTAGGTGAAGCCGGAACGGTATGTAAGGAAATTGATGATATATTAAAAAACTTAGATAGTATGTTTAAAGCAGATTTAGCTATGATATGTGAAAGTCATCATAAAGATGACATAGATGATTTTACGAAGTATAAAGTAAAAAAGATGTATGGAAATACGGAAAATGAAAAAGTAAATCTTAATTATATTGCTATTATTTTACGCATTGCAGATCTGTTGCACATAACCAGAGATAGAACTCCGTCTGTTGCAAGAAGACTGATTAATGTAAGTAATCCAATAAGTGTTCTCGAATGGGAAAAACAAATGGCTGTTAGAGCAGTCGGACCTAAAGATCAAAGAAATGAAGATGGTGCCGTAGATGATAGTAAGCAGAAAGATACTATAGAAATAACGGCCTACTTTGATGGAGCAGAGACTGCAGATGCGTTTTTTGGATTATCATCATATATACAATATACACGTAAAGAATTAGCAAAATGTTGTGAAATAGTTGAAAAAGCTCAAAAAAGAGAAGGTGCAGTAGGATATGAATTTCCTTGGAGGGAAATTGATGAATCTCAAATTGAGGTTAATGGATTTGAAAAGAAAAAACTCCAATTTACTATTGCTCAAGATAATATTTTACAATTATTAGTTGGACATACTTTATATAATGATTCTTCTGTAGTAGTTAGAGAATTGGTTCAAAATGGAATAGATGCAGTTAGATTACAGGCAGAATATGAAAAAAAGAATGGTAGGAGTTATGCTCAGGGACAGGTTTGGGTTGAATGGGATAGTCAAAAACGACAATTGAGTTTCTGGGATAATGGAACTGGTATGTCCATACAAGATGTTGAAAATTATCTATTAAAGGTTGGTGCGTCAAAGTATAGAGATGAGACAGTAAAAAAACAGTTTCCTAATTTTACATCTATAAGTCATTTTGGTATTGGAATTTTAACCTGTTTTATGGTGGCAAATGATATTGATATAGTGACAAGTTCGGATGAACAAGAGGAAGCAAATAGTATCAATTTGCGTAAAGTAAATGGCAGTTATTTGTTGCGAAAATTGGATAAAAATGAGCTGGATACACGAATCAAACAGCATGGGACAATGGTGAAGTTGTATGTCAGAAGCGATGTTGATATGACGAAAATAGAAAATGACTTACGAAAGTGGATTGTAATTCCAGAAATCCCGGTATACTTATCTATTGATAATGGCGATAGTATTAGAATTGGTTATGACTCGTTAAAAGAGATATTAGTAAAATATTTAAATGAAACAGGCCATGATGTTGATGGGGAAAAATATGATGTGTATGAAAAAGAACATGGAAATGTGACAGTGGCTTATGCGGTAAGACATTTGAAATATATGTCAGATTGGTGTTTGATGAGTGCTGACAGTAGGCGTGTTCAAAGAAAAACAATGTTACCTATTGGAACTTGTGTTGAGGGGATACGAGTTGAATTTTCTACGCCTGGATATAGAAACACATCAATATTGGCAATTGCAAATATAAAAAATAGTAAGTATCAAACGAACGTGGCGAGATCTGCGATTGAATTAGATGCAAATAATGAGATTTTATCTGATATATATGATGTATATAAAGAATATGTACAAGAACAGATGGATAGATTGGAGGCACAAGATTATGCACAATCATGGGCGATGTCAGAAGGAAGATATTTGATGCGTCCTTTGATTTATGATGAATATAGTAATAATCGTGTAGAACCAATAGATGAAGATGTATTGATTCATAGGTTAGCACATTTAAAGTGTTTAGCATTAGAAAATGAAGGTATAAGGCGAGTGGTTTCTGCTGAAGAAGTTGCCGGATTAGAAGAGATAAATATTTTTGAATGTGAAATGACAAGAGCAGGCGAATATCTGCTGAAGGAAGTCAGAAGTAATGCGACTTTGAATAGCCTTATAAGTGTTGTGTGTGAGGATAATTTTTTAGAGGGAGTTAAAAATGTTATATGCAACATAGATATGAGTAACTTGCTGCATCAGTATGCACTTAGAAATAAAGAAGTTAGCAAGATTGAAGTTGCACATAAAGAACGGAGAATTCATGTTACCTATTCTTTTAAAAGTGACTTATGGTATGAATTTGATTTGAGAAATAGGGGGCTAATAGCAAAAACATTGTATATTCCTAAAAAAAGTGTATCTATCTCGGGCTTAAAAGAAGAAATAGGAGTAAAAACTTTTGGCGGAATATATATACAAAGTAACACAGAATTATGTGATTATTTAAAAAAGGTGATTGAAGCTTTTCAGAGTGAAAATACAGAAGAAAATAAAATTTTATTGGAGGTATTTTTATCATATGTATTTGACAGTAGAGTGTTGGAAGTGGCCTATAAGCAGGACGTAAATACAACGAATATGTTCAAACAATTGTTAGAGGAAAGGTTTGTGCGAGTTAGTAATGAATTAATTGAGAAAATGTGGGCAAAGATAGATACTCAGGAATTTGTAAATAAAATACTCACACAAAATTATGCTCTATACTCTATAGATAACTGGTCAAGAAAAGATGACACTATTTAGGTTGGAATGATAACATCCCATTGATAACAAATTGATAACACCGTTCAGTACAGTCTATAGACTTAGGACAGTGGAACACATACAAAACCAAATAGAACCATAATGCCGATACAAAAATGTATAGTGACAAGGATTTATTTGCGAGTTTGAATAACAGACAGAAAACCTCGGATGCCCATTTTACAAGGGTTTCCGAGGTTTCTTTATGCCTGTTGGATCTATTTTTTGACGGAGTATTATTTATGCGTTAATACTGAAAAACTTCTCCATATCATCTTCCACGGTGCCAATTCCTGTAATGCCGAAGTTCTCGACCAAGACCTTTGCAACATTCGGGCTGAGAAATGCTGGAAGTGTAGGACCCAGGTGGATATTCTTCACGCCAAGATATAAAAGAGCCAGAAGAACGATAACAGCTTTTTGCTCGTACCATGCGATATTATAGATAATTGGCAGATCGTTAATATCGTCAAGTCCAAAGACCTCTTTGAGTTTCAAAGCGATAACAGCAAGGGAATAGGAATCATTGCATTGACCTGCATCCAGAATACGTGGGATGCCATTAATATCGCCTAAAGACAACTTGTTATATTTATATTTTGCACAACCGGCAGTAAGGATGACAGCATCCTTTGGTAGAGCCTTAGCAAATTCTGTATAGTAGTCGCGGCTCTTTGCTCGACCATCACAGCCCGCCATAACTACAAACTTTTTGATTGCACCGCTTTTTACAGCTTCTACAACTTTATCTGCCAAAGCCAGAACCTGCGCATGGGCAAATCCGCCGATGATTTCACCGGTTTCGATTTCACTCGGAGCGACACATTTTTTTGCATGCTCAATAATCGCAGAAAAATTTTTTTGTTCGCCAATTTCTCCCGGAATATGTGTACATCCCGGATATCCCGCAGCACCGGTAGTGTAAAGTCTGTTTTTGTAACTATCCTTAGGAGGAACAATGCAGTTGGTTGTTATTAGAATAGGCCCGTTAAAGGATTCAAATTCTTCTTTTTGTTTCCACCAAGCATTCCCATAATTACCAACAAAGTTAGGATATTTTTTGAAAGCGGGATAATAATGAGCCGGCAGCATCTCGGAATGTGTATACACATCCACTCCAGTTCCCTGTGTCTGCTCTAACAGCATTTCCAAATCGCGCAGGTCGTGGCCAGATACCAGAATGCCGGGGTTCTTTCTGACACCGATATTTACCTTTGTAATTTCGGGGGTTCCATAGCTGTCTGTGTTAGCCTTATCCAGCATTGCCATACCGGATACTCCGTATTTTCCTGTTTCCATTGTTAGAGCAATCAGATCTTCTACACTAAGGTTATCATTCAGCGTGGCAGCCAGTGCTTTCTGAAGAAATGCGTCAACTTCATCGTTGTCCTCCAACAACACATTTGCGTGCTTCGAGTAAGCGGAAAGTCCCTTCAAACCGTAGGTGATTAACTCGCGCAGAGAGCGAATATCCTCGTTTTCGGTAGAAAGAACACCGACAGTTCTGGCTTTTTCTTCCCAGTTTTCAGCTCCGTTCCATTTTGCGGCTTCAGGCAGAACAGTCAGATTGGTAACTTGCTTTAGCAGAACTTCCTTTTCGGTCAGTGTGGCACGGATTCTTGATTCAATGCTCTCTTTATCAAAATTTGCGTTGGTAATGGTAGTGAACAGATTCAGAGTAATCAAGTGATTGATTTTTGCAGAGACCTGTTTACCTTCCTGACGCAATGCAGTCGTAATAGCCGAAATTCCTTTTGTGACATAGACCAACAGATCCTGCATGGCCGCTACATCAGGTTTCTTTCCGCATACGCCGGACATGGTGCAACCCTTGCACCCGGCGGTTTCCTGACACTGATAGCAAAACATTTTTTGTTCCATAATATGCCTCCTAAAAACTATTAAAATTTGAAATAATGTGGTTTCTTCTCAATCAAAAAAGCATATAGACGCGTTTGAATTAATCTTCCCAGGCGATTGCAGACACAGGACACGAGTCGATGGCCTCCTGTACAGCACCTTGATTTTCAGCGTTTGCTCGTTGATACGCTTCCGCCTTTCCCTGCTCGTTCATACGGAAAACTTCGCCGCAGATCCCACAGCAAAGCCCACAGCCAATGCAGAGATCCTTATCTACTTTTGTTGCTTTCATAAAATCACCTTCTTTTGTCAATTTTACGTTTGATTAAAATACAACTACTAAAAGCATCTTGAACGCTTCCTGCCCATATACCGCATGGGGATGGCCTGCTGGCATGACAATAGATTCTCCTTCGTGCAGCAGATATTCAACGCCATCAATCGTGATTTTTCCGATACCATCCAAGCAGGTGACGAAGGCGTCCCCACCCGATTCATGGGTGCTGATCTCTTCGCCCTTTGCGAATGAGAACAGGGTAATACTTACTGCCTGGTTTTGTGTCAAAGTTTTGCTGACAACCTGCCCCTCCTGATAAGAAATTTGTTCTCTCAGCGTCAGTACTTCTGATTGAGCAATGTTTTTCATTTTTTTACTCATAGTATCTCTCCTTTTATTCCAAAATTTTACCACCCAACGAAATCGTAACAATCTGCCAAGGAATGAATTTTCCGCTTGCCTGCAACGCTTTTTTGGCAGCTAATTCCAGTCCGCCGCAGCAGGGAACTTCCATGCGTACAACCGTCACACTTTGAATGTTGTTGTTTTGAATGATCTGCGTCAGCTTTTCGCTGTAGTCTATGCTGTCAAGCTTTGGACAGCCGATAATCGTAATTTTCCCACGCATGAAATCCTCGTGCATTCTGGCATAGGCGTATGCACTGCAATCCGCTGCAATTAACAATTTTGCGCCGTCAAAATATGGTGCATTAGTCGGTACCAGTTTGATTTGGCATGGCCATTGTCCCAACTGTGATTCTGTCTGTACCCGGGCAGAAGGAGTTGTTTCTTGTGAATGTTGAATACGCTGCATTCGACTGCCGGGGCAGCCTGTATGGGGAACAGCGGCATGATTGCTTTTCGCTTTTTTCCTCATATTTTCCTGCACAGCTTTTTCATCATAGGCGGTAGCTTCTCTCTCCACAAAGGAAATTGCACCTGTCGGGCAGGTTGGCAGACAATCTCCCAAACCATCACAATAATCATCTCGCAGAAGTGTTGCTTTGCCGTTTACCATGCCGATTGCACCCTCGTGACAAGCTTCGGCACACGCACCACATCCGTTACATTTTTCTTCATCTATTTGGATAATTCTTCGAATCATTTTATACCATCCTTTCTCTTGTCTTTCTGGGCATAGTATATTATAATTAAAAATAAAAATCTGTTGTTATAACAACGAAAGGGTAAAAATATGAAATTATCCGATATGCAGTTATTCCGTGGGTTAGAAGAAGATGACATCTTCTCGCTTTTAAGCTGTTTGAATAGTGTAAAACGCAATTATAAAAAAGGAGAAGTAATTCTTTCAGAAGGGAGTATTATAGAGAATATCGGCATTGTACTGTCAGGCATGGCAATGATATCTTGTAACGATATTTGGGGGAATACCAGCATTTTAGGAAGTGTTGCACCTGGTTCTGTATTTGCTGAGGTATATGCCTGTATTCCGGGACAGCCGATGCTGGTTACAGTGTCTGCCGTGGAAGATACCTCTGTGTTGTTTATGAATGTGGGACGTGTTCTGACTACCTGCACAAACGCCTGCCCTTTTCATACAAACCTTGCACGAAATCTACTGACTGTCTGTGCTCATAAAAGTCTGCAACTTTCACAAAGGATTTTGCACACCAGTTCCAAATCTATACGAGGCCGATTGATGTCTTATTTTTCAGAATGCGCAAAACATGCCGGAAGCAATTCTTTTCTGATTCCATATAACCGCCAGCAATTAGCAGATTACTTGAATGTTGACCGCAGTACTATGTGCAACGAGCTTTCTAAAATGCAGAAAGATGGCATGATTGAATATAAAAAAAATCGTATTTTTCTCAAAGACTGAGATTTAAGGAATGGTATGAATTTGAATAGGGATTGATTTTTTAAGCAAAATCGCTTATGATCTGAAATAGAATATAGTGCTATTATCCACAGTTACAGAGCAAGTGTTATCAACACCGATAACAAAATGATAACATTAGCCTGTATAGGCAGGATAATATGGATAAATCAAATAATCAAAAGAACTGTAAACACGACAGAGAATAATCTCTAAACAAAATTGATTAGTAATTGTCGAGTTTGAATAAAAAATGGAGCTCGGAAATCCAGCATTTATGCGGGTTTCCGGGCTCTTACTATGTCTGTTGAGTACAGTTTGAATACAATTTATTTTTGAACAAAAAAATAGAACGCCGTCGCAACGCCGCCCTTACAAAAACGTAATACGTTTTTATGATTCTGATATTATTATATGTAGATAGAGCCAAAAAGTCAACAGATTTTGAAAAAAAGTATTGACAAATTATTCTAACTATGATTTGAAAATTTTTAAAAGAGAAAGTCAATAACCTTGCAAGCAAATTCGTAATTGCTTTTAATCAATTCATTTTTTAGAAAAAACCCTCCTTTTTGGAGCATTCGGTTGAAGAACAAATCTTCTAATTCCAGCGTTCTATGATGTTTCACCTTATCTGATACTATTAAATTGTAAGTATAAAGCAAAGCTATGAATTCAAGCATTGGACGACAAGAGAGTTTCTTCTGCCGTTGAGTGGTATTGATAGAAGCTATTTTTGCAATAGCCTGGCTAATTTCTGCAGGCGGATGAGAAGTTCCATGTGCCAAATCTGCTAATATACAATTATTATGTGCGGCTCCGTTTCTTAAACTCTTGACAAGGTTTATAACAGGGAAAGATATTTTGCTATATGATCTTGTGGAGTAGTAAAATTCGTAGAATTTTATAAAATCTCCAAAAGTAAGCATTTCTAAAAGGACCCAAGCTGGACAGTCATCATATAAGGTGATTTTGTTTTCTTTTTTTCCTTTTTGAGGGTTATATACTCGTTGGACTGTAAAGTACTTATGAATCAAATCACTTGTAAAGGGAGAAGCGCTGGTAGCTTCCAATTTGCCAATGATGTAGCTGTTGTGACTTAGAAATGTATTTACAATATCATAGCCATCGGTTGTAGAATCGGTTTCTATATCTTTTAACATTCGCACTTTAAGATCGTGTTCAATATCTAAACACATTTTTGATACTAAAAAACGAAAGTGCATATCGATGGTTGATAGCTCTTGTAAATAGGAAAAGTCAAGATCTATGTATTTCCCAATATTTAAACCGTTATTATATTTTTGATAATTTTTCCGATATGCAGCGGTGCGTAAGTAATTGTTTTTGTCAGTAAGATACTCAGCAGCCTTTTCTTCAGTGATGTATTTAAAAGTGATGCCCTTACTTTTCATTTTAGTAATTAGCTGCGGAGCAGTTTGTTTTGGCTTATCTATTTTATTTGACATATATGCTCCTTATAACAAGTTTTCACCTCAAAGAATTAGGATTTACTTTTACTTTAACACCATTAGATGTATCAAGTAATATCTGGCTTTTCTGCAATTCCAATTCTACTTTTTCTTTCGTTTCTGCAATTTCATCAATAGCTGCTTGAGTAGCCTCGTTTGGATTTTCTCCAGCGGACTTCAACGCACTATGGTAAATGAAATTCATTTTTTCCCACTTTAACAGGTCATTCAATACTTTGTAGCTTTTGACATTTAACAGAATATCCTGCAAGGATAATGTGTGTGTTTTCCCTCTAGTGGTATATCCAAATTCCAGATAAGAGGAAAGGATAGGATTGAATTGAATAGATACTGTCTCTTCTTTCAATAGCATATCTTCCCCACGTTCGCCACTGATCTGTAGGACGCCAGAATTACAAAGTACCATAAGCACGCCAATGAGGTCACCGACTGTTTTCAGACGGAGCCCGGCAGTGTCACTGCCGTTCAGTGCGTTATAACTAACACCGAGAGCAGCTGCGATCTTTTCTAATTGAGGAGGTTGTGGCTGCATTTTGTTTGTTTCATATTTTCGAATGGAAACAGGATGGATGCCAGTTAATTCAGCCAATTTATCCTGTGTGATACCGATTTGTTTTCTGCAATACTTAATCCTTTCGCCTATGGTCATTTTTATCACCTTTCCTGTATCGAGATGGCTACATTATACCATGATTAAAAAAATTTTTCTATAGACATTTTAAAACACTTGACAATAGCGATATCGCTACATATAATGAAAATATAAAAAGTAGCGAAAAAGCTATAATTAAGAAGGGGGAAAGAAATATGACGGGAGAAAACAAAATTTATATTACCGCAAGTGAACTCGCTGAGATGTTGGGTGTTTCTGTTGGACATGCTTATAAGATTATTCGTAAGCTGAATCAGGAACTGGCTGAACAGGGCTTCTTGGTCATTGCAGGCAAAGTTCCCAGACGTTATTTAGAAAAACGCTGGTATGGTTACGGTGCGTAGAAAGGAGAGGTAAGACATGAAAGCTGAAAAGGATCCTAAAACTGGAAAATGGTTATTACATAAATATAGTGAGGAATCATACTGTTGCTATTAAAATGTGCATACAGAGTTGAAGATAATTTAGAGTATGCTCAAATGTTATTTATAGGTATATTGAGTTGTCTATAGGTGAGCTGATGAGAAAAATAGGTTCTATCCAAACAATCGGGGTGATCTTCCGCAGAATACCACCCCATTTCCATACTCCAGAATATTTTCTGCAAGTCCATTGAAGAATGGAGGATACTTCAATACATTCAAAATCTCTATCCCTCAGCTACAGTAATTTCACAAATCTAGTTGAATATTTTTCTTCGTTCAGTTATGATATAAATACTAATTTAATATTTTGTTCTTTATTATGCGGGAAGGGGAGAGACAGAAAGATATGGCGCGAAAGGCCTATTCGGAACAGGAGCGGGAGCAGGTACGGACCGCTCTGCTGACTACTGTGATTCAGTGTATTGTAGACCGGGGGCTGATTCACAGCAGCATTGATGTATTGTGTAAAAAAGTAGGCATTTCTAAGACCTTTTTTTACACCTTTTTTTCCTCGAAGGAAGAACTGGTATTGGAGGCGCTTCGTTATCAGCAGCCCAAATTGCTGGAATATGCCAGACAGTTGATGGAAGATCCGGAATTTAGCTGGCGGGAAGGTGTCCGGACGTTTTTAGAGTTATGTGTGTATGGTGAGAAAAGGGGCATCGCTGTTCTGTCTATTGAAGAGGAGCAAGAGGTTTACCGCTGCCTCTCCCAGGAAAATTTTCAGACGTTCCGTGGGGAACAGACCCGGTTATTCCGCGATTTACTTGTGATTTTTGGCATCTCGGCAGGCAGTATAGACCCGCGTCTGTTTGGTAACCTGGCCCTGTCTATGATGATGGTTTATAAGGCAGTTCCAGACACCATGCCATTTCTGTTTCCGGAGGTGGCAGAGGATATGATGGAATTTCAGATTAACGCCCTGCTGGATGAATTGCAGAGGGTTAAAGAAACAGTTAATGGAGTGAAAGAAAATGCATAGAAAGAAAATGCACAGAAATAATGAGAACTTCCCTGTAAGGGGTCAATCTGATTCAATATTACAATTATGGAAAACGGCTGATTTTCTGAAAATGGCTGCTGATTCTGCGCGTCCTTTTGTGCCCTGCGTCAATCTGCCTTTGCGGCAGTGCGGCGTGGGGTTTTTTAGATCCTTACAATGACCTGTATTGAGTTATATGGCGGAAAATTACAAAGAGTAACCAGAAAGGAGAATATCTATGAATTTGCTGGAGCAGTGCCAGAAATGGAATGAAGATGGAGAATATCAGAAAATTATTGATGCTTTGGAGGCTATCCCTGCCAGGGAGCGCACTCCGGAGATGGACAGCGAGCTGGCCCGGGCCTGCGGCAATCTGGCAGAGCCGGGAAACAGGGAGCTTTTTGAAAAGGCCATTGCCTTACTGAGTCCCCATGAGGAGTATTTTAAAGGGGATCACTGCTGGAATTTCCGCATGGGCTATGCCTATTATTATCTGGATCAGGAAGGGCTGGCTCTGCGGTACTTTGAACAGGCGCTGGAGGCCCGGCCTGGTGATCAAGATACCCAGTTCTTTATTGACGACTGCCGCAGACGGCTGGCCCTGCCCCGGTTTGAGAAAAACTTCCGGGAGAGAACAGAAGAAGCCTGGACTGCCTTTACCGGAATCGAAGGGGAGCTGCGGGAGATGATGGATAACCATAAGCTGCAGGAACGGGGAGAGGAACTGGTGGAAAAATGCGGCGCAGCCCTGGAGCTTGCCCTTACTTCCCCATCCTTTGAGCTGGGCTTTAATGGGACAAAATATGAGTTGATTCTCAGCGCTGAGGGCAGCCGTGCCAGACTGTTTCCCCTGGTCTACTTCCAGCGTCATGCACCGGAGCCTGTGCTGGAGCATTGGAATATTCTGGTGGGGCGGCAAACCTCTGAAGAGTTCGGTTTCCGGGCAGGGGAAACAGAAATTCGGCCAGAGGAGGTGCAGGTCTGGGCAAAGAAGCAAGAAGACAGAGTCTCTCTGTCCTTATATGGTGAAAAGCTGCTGTCACTGATGCAGGAAGATGAAGAACAAGCGTGGTGGCTGGCCTATACGCTTATCGATCAGGTACTGGGAGAGGTGTCAGAAATTGCACTTATCAGTGAGCTGAAGCTGATAGAGAAGCCTGGGGAAAGTGCGCCTGCTGACAAGCCTACGGTACTGTCTGAGCTGCGCCAGACTCTTCAGGACAGGGGATTTCGCCTTTGGGATGATGCAGGAGATTATCTGGACAACAGTTATATTAGCTATGAGCTGAAACCAGTAGAGGATCCGGACGCTGACTGGCGGCTGGACGTTTATACGGGCTCCAGCCGCCTGCCGGTGTTGATCAATGAGTATATGAGTGCCGGGAGCGATATGGAGGACGAGTATCGCAAAGATGGCATTGCAGCTGGTTTCCTGTGTTATCCGTTGGATGGATTTGGAGGCGGGAACAGGGCTGAGCAGATTCTGCAATTTCGGGATACCCTGCAGGAGGCGATTCAGGAACACGCCGGATCGGACGCAGTAACCTTTCTGGGCGGTGCCACTGGATTGTACGGTGGATATCTGGACTTTCTCGCCTGGGATTTACCTGCCGTTCTGGATGCAGCCAGAGAGTTTTTTGCTGAGACCGATCTGCTATGGGGCGGCTTTCACGTATTCCGCCGGGATGTAGGAGCAGTTCGCCTGTGGGAGCAGGAAAAAGAGCCGGAAGTGGACCCGGAGACAGGTTCGCTGCTTTCAGGAAAGGATATCGAGACGCTGGAATCCTTTGAGGATGGCGTGTCAGGTTATTTTGGACAAATGCTGCACTGGCTGGAGAATTTTATCGAGCAGGGAGTGCAGGAAGGAAGATTTACTCAGCGCCAGGCTGAGCAGGATCTTCAGATCGCCCTTTGGTATTCCTTTGCCTGCAATAATCTGGATATGTACCAGTATTATTACAAAGCGGCTCAGTGGATGAAGCATTCGGAGAAAAATGCCGGGGGATGCGCTATGTGGTACTACCGCTATTCAGTATCATTAATGTACTGCGGACAGCTGGAAGAGGCGCTGGACTATGCGGAAAAGGGGATTCGGGAGGAGCCGGATTACCCATGGATCTGGCTGCAGGCAGGAAAGCTGCGCAGTCACTTTGGAAATAAAGCCGGTGCCCTGGAGGCGGTAGCTCGCGGTCTTGCACTGGAACCGGGCGATTATGAGTTTCTGACTTTGAAAAAGGAAATTGAGGATGACGCGGCGCTGGAGCAGATGGAGTATCACTGGATCAATCCCGATGCGGATCAGATTCTCCAGCAGGGGCTGGATGAGGCTGCAGATGATAAATACCGCGCGATCTCCTGCATGACGGTCAATCAGGAAGGCCTGGAAGAATTCTGGACTGTCTTCGGTCCAAAGCCGAAACCGTACACACCGGCTGCCCCTTTTATCCAGTTCCCTTATATGATAAAGGAGCGTCCGGTGGATCTGGTATTCCAGATGAATGAGGGAGGAATGTCCAAGCTGAAGATGGACTGGCTGAAACAGCTGAAAAACAGACTTCAAGATGGACAGTGGCTGGAGCGGGATCACCCTGATGGCAGATCGGCCTGCCTGGATACGGTGCTGGTGGGGCTGGATTATCACCTTGGCCTGCTTTATAAGCTGACAAAGGCGGAGGAATACTTTCAGATTTCTCTCAAGCCAGACGGAACAGAGGTGGAAGATTCCTTCTGGTCTTCAGGGGAAAGCAGTGAACCGGAGCTTTATACGAAGGAAGAAATGAATGCAGTAGAGCAGTATATTCAAAGGACTTTCGGAGAGTTTGGCCATGTGTTTCACGAGCTGGTTTCTCCTGATATCCATGTGGACATCTGCGTGATACCGCCTTCCAGGAAGCGGAATTATTACACACTGGTCACTATGGGAATGGGAGCCCATCCGATGAATGTACCGGATGAATTAGCGGAGTATCATTTGGAGCGGGCGGAACTGGCTGTCGCCCTGCCACCAGACTGGAAACTGGATGAGGAATCTATGAAAAATGAGCAGTGGTACTGGCCGATTGGTCTTCTGAAGGCGCTGGCCCGCCTGCCCATTGCGTCGGATACATGGCTGGGGTGGGGACACACCATGGACAAGCAAACATCCTTTGCAAAGAACACGGAACTCTGCGCTGCGATTCTGATAGAACCTCAAAATACAGAGGAGAACGGCCGTCTATGCCAGCTTCCCGGCGGTGAGGAGGTCAATTTTTATCAGGTTATTCCTCTGTACCGGGAGGAGATGGAATATAAGCTGGAACATGATGCAGACACCTTGCTTGAGAAAATGGCAGAGGTGGATTTTGTGGTAGATCCAGATCGGCCCAACTGTATGAACAGGACTTGCAGGACGGAAAAGAAGAGCTGAGACTTTGCTTTAATATAATATACAGGGGGCTGCCAATACCAGGCAGCCCCCTGTAACATCAATCTTATTTTAATTTTTCTCCTGTCAGCATTTCGTAGCTCTGCAGGTATTTGTCAATGGTCTTCTCCACGATTTCCTCTGGAAGTGTCCAGTTATTGTCTGGATTGGCAGTGAGCCAGTCACGGGCGAACTGCTTATCGAAAGATGGCTGGCCATGGCCTGGCTCATAGCCGTCTGCCGGCCAGAAGCGGGAGCTGTCCGGTGTCAGCATCTCGTCTCCCAGGACGATATTGCCGTTTTCATCTAAACCAAACTCGAACTTTGTATCTGCGATGATGATACCGCGGCTTAAGGCGTAATCAGCGCATTTTTTATAAAGAGCGATGGTGTAGTCGCGAAGCTTTGCAGCATATTCCTCACCTTTTCCAGGGAAGTGCTTCTCCAGGTGGGCAATGCTCTGCTCATAGGAAATATTTTCATCGTGATCTCCGATTTCCGCCTTGGTGGAAGGTGTGTAAATCGGCTCAGGCAGCTTATCGGATTCTTTTAATCCTTCTGGAAGGGTAATTCCGCAGACAGTGCCGTTTTTCTGATAGCTGGCCCAGCCGCTTCCTGTAATGTAGCCGCGTACAATGCACTCAATCGGAAGCATCTGAAGCTTTTTGCACATCATGCTGTTTCCGTCGAACTGAGGCTGCTGGAAAAATTCCGGCATATCCTTAACATCGGCAGAGATCATATGGTTAGGAAGGATGTCCTTTGTTAAATCAAACCAGAACTTGGACATCTGAGTCAGCACGGTTCCCTTTTTTGTCACAATATTGTTCAGGATCACGTCGAAGCAGCTGATACGGTCAGTTGCAACCATAATTAAGCTGTCGCCGTTGTCATAAATTTCGCGGACTTTTCCCTCTTTGATCGGTTTCATTTCGCATACCTCGCTATCTTTGTTTTTATAAGTATCATATATAATAGATAAGCAGACTTTCGCCAAAAAAGCAATAGTTTTTTTAGAATTTCCCTATATTTTTTAAAAAATCCCTGTATTTTGCAGAAAGACTAATTTTCATATATAAGTATTTCTTATTAAATGACTACTTTTCGTCTACCACCTGGAAGATATAAAACTTTAAGTAGTAGGATTCGTCGGCCGCCCACAGAATTGGGTGATCTGCTGCCTGGGTCCTGTACTCTACCTGTCTGAGCCGTTTGTGTACGTTTCCGGCTGCCTCCCGGATGGTTTTTGTAAACAGCTCCGGCGTCATAAAGTGGGAGCAGGAACAGGTGGCCAGATATCCGCCGTCTTTGACCAGCTTCATGCCTCTCAGGTTGATCTCCCGGTAGCCCTTGACCGCATTCTTAACGGAATTTCTGGACTTTGTGAAGGCGGGAGGATCCAGGATTACCACATCGAATTTTTCGCCCTTCTGCTCTAGCTCAGGAAGCAGCTCGAACACATCGGCGCAGACGAAGGAGACACGGTCGGAAAGACCGTTTAGTGCGGCGTTTTCCCTGGCCTGGCTGACACCCAGTTCGGAGGCGTCCACGCCTAATACTTCCCTTGCCCCTGCGATTCCTGCATTGAGGGCGAAGGAGCCGGTGTGGGTAAAGCAGTCCAGAACGCGTTTTCCAGGGCAGAGCTTCTGGATGGCCAGGCGGTTGTATTTCTGATCCAGGAAGAAGCCGGTTTTCTGTCCGTCCTTTACGTCTACCAGATAACGGACACCATTTTCTACGATTTCCACCTTTGTATCAAATGGCTCTCCAATAAATCCTTTGGTCCGTTCCATCCCCTCCTGAAGGCGTACCTTGGCATCGCTGCGTTCATAGACGCCGCGGATGATAATGCCATCTTCAGCCAGCACCCGCTTTAAAATATCCACGATGGTGAGCTTCATCCGATCAATGCCCAGCGCCAGGGATTCTACTACCAGGACATCGGAAAATTTGTCGATGACAATGCCGGGCAGGAAGTCGGCCTCTCCAAAGATGACACGGCAGCTGGAAATATCGCCCACTGCCTTCCTGTATTCCCAGGCATTTCGAATTCTCATTTCCAGAAAGGCGTCGTCAATGACTGCGTCTTTTTTCCGGGACATCATACGCACTGTGATTTTGGAACGAGTGTTGATAAAGCCGTATCCCAGGCAGTATCCGTCGAAATCGCAGACCGTTGCCAGGTCTCCGTTTTCAAAGCTGCCCTCAATCCGGTCAATTTCATTGTCATAAATCCATGCGCCTCCTGCTTTTAAAGCTCTGGCGCCTCCTTTTTTAATATGTACAACTGCATTTGTATCCATAATGAATTTTCTCTCCTCTCTGTTGGCAAAGACTGCAGGGCTATTGTTTCACACCTATACAGCCAGGCAGGGACGTCGCTGCAGACAATGCCGCCTATGCACAGTATAACAGATGGAGAGCCGGCAGAAAACACAATTTCATTATAAAATTTTCACATTTCCATCACAAATCATTGATAGACTATGGCTGTAAACAAAGAGAAGACATCATAAAGTATTATGAAAGATAGATAGGAACAGAGGAAGGAGCAGCTGTTATGTATAATGAGAAAGACTGGGAGAAAAATCACGAACCATTAAATGGAGAAAATGATGTGGATATCACAGAAGGCTCCTATGTGGACGGCGTCCACGCAGGCCGTCCGGAGGAGCGGAGCGCAGGCCGCCGCATGTACGGCCAGATTAGAAGGCCTTCAGAGGAAAATACAGGATACGGAACGTATCAGTATGGAAACAGCCAGAGCCAGGAAGGCAGAAATGAGAGCGGATGGCAGAGGGCGGAGAACAGCCGGAACCAGGAAGACGGCGGATCTCACAGAAGTGGAAAGAAAGGAAGCCGCCTGGCTAAGAAAGCGGCCGGGATCGCGGCGGCCGGACTGCTGTTCGGCTGCGTAGCAGGCGGAACGATGGCGGGAATCAGCTATCTGACAGGAGGAAGCCAGGGAGAAAAGACAGAGATATCAGCCCAGGCCTCCACAGAGGCGCCGCAGCTGGAAACTCAGGCCCAGGCAGCTGGCGGCGCTGTGATTCAGGCCAGCACAGGAAATGATGTATCTGCTATTGTAGAAAAAGCCATGCCGTCAGTAGTAGCCATTAACAATAAAACTCTTTATACAACAGAAGACTGGTTCTTCGGAACTCAGCAGTATGAGGCGTCCAGCGCCGGTTCCGGAATCATTGTGGGAAAGAGCGATACAGAGCTTTTAATTGTGACAAACAGCCATGTCATTGCCAATGCAGAGGAGATGAATGTTACCTTTATTGATGGAACCTCTGTGGCAGCGGCATTAAAGGGAACAGACGTGGATGCGGATCTGGCTGTGATTGCTGTGCAGCTGAAGGATATTTCGGAAGAAACCTTATCCCAGATTAAGGTGGCAACTATGGGAGATTCCGACAGCTTAAAGCTTGGAAATGGAGTGATTGCCATCGGAAATGCGTTGGGAGAAGGCCAGTCTGTTACAGTGGGCTATATCAGCGCTCTCAATAAGGAAGTGGACATTGAAGGGGTCACAAAAAATCTGATTCAGGTAGATGCGGCCATTAACCCTGGAAACAGCGGCGGCGCTCTTCTGGATATGAATGGAAATCTGATTGGAATTAACGAGGCTAAGATGGCCAGCACAGAGGTAGAGGGCGTAGGCTATGCCATTCCGATTTCCTATGCTAAGGATATTATTGATGATCTGATGACAAAGACCACAAAAGTGGCAGTGGATGAGAAGGAACAGGGTTATCTGGGAATTCAGATTCAGGATATTAACAACCAGATGGCAAAGGCCTACGGAATGCCGGAAGGAATTTATATCTATAAAATCGTAGAAGGCCAGGCGGCAGCCGGATCTGACCTTCGGGAGAGAGATATTATTACTAAGGTAAACGGAGAAACTGTGAGAACTGCAGAGGATCTTCAGAAGATGCTGACCTATTACAAGGGAGGCGAGACAGTGACTCTGACTGTTCAGTCCCTGGATAAAGGCGCTTATGCGGAAAGAGAGGTTCAGGTAACCCTGGGTTACAGAAAAGACGCCGAAAAGAATCTGCAGCCGGAGCAGAAGAGGTAAGAATCCATATAGTGAAGAAAAGAAATTTTCCATACATCGTCGGATACTGCTGGAAAGTTTCTTTTCTTCTTTTGTATTTCATGCAGCCAATGCAGCCGCAGGATTGCTAAGAAGCTGAAAATATAGTATGATATTCCTGTACAGCTTTTGCAGAAAACAGCTGGAGAGAAATAGCTGAAACGGCTGGGAAAGGGAGAGCAATTTGGACGATAGAGAGAAAGACAGAAACGAAGAAAAAGATAGAGTAAACGAAACGGCAGAGGAGCCGACAGTTCTGGATGTGGAGAAGGAGAACGGAGAAGGTCAGCCGTCTGATGAAAAGCCGGACAGCAAAGATGACGAGTACGAAAAGATCTGCTATGTGTGCCGCAGGCCGGAGAGCAAGGCAGGTCCTATGATTACTATGCCGGGGGGGATGAACTTCTGCCACAACTGCATGCAGAAGGCCTTTGACACAGTGACGCAGAGTGGTCTGGATCTGAGCCAGCTTCAGAACATGCCATATATGAACATGAACCTCAGTGACTTTTCCAATCTTCAGAATCTGAATACAGAGATTCCGAAGAAAAATAAGGTAAAAAAGAAAAGCCAGGAGAAGGAGGCGAAAAAGGAATTTTCTATTAAGGATATTCCAGCGCCTCACATTATCAAATCAAAGCTGGATCAGTATGTGATCGGCCAGGAGCAGGCCAAGAAGGTCATCGCTGTGGCTGTATACAACCATTACAAGAGAGCGTTCTGTCAGGCATCCAGTCAGGAAGGAACAGAGGACGAGGTTCAGATTGAAAAGTCCAATATCCTGATGATTGGCCCCACAGGAAGCGGAAAGACATACCTTGTGAAGACCCTGGCAAAGCTTCTGGACGTGCCGTTAGCCATCGCAGACGCTACGACTCTGACGGAGGCCGGATATATTGGAGACGACATTGAGAGCGTGATTTCCAAGCTTCTGGCGGCGGCTGATAACGATGTGGAGAGAGCGGAGAAGGGAATTATTTTTATCGATGAGATCGATAAAATTGCCAAGAAGAAAAACACCACCAGCCGCGATGTCAGCGGAGAGTCGGTGCAGCAGGAGCTGTTAAAGCTTCTGGAGGGAAGTCAGGTGGAGGTTCCGGTAGGATCAAACCAGAAAAACGCCCTGACACCTATGACTACGGTGGATACCAATAATATTCTCTTCATCTGCGGCGGAGCTTTTCCGGATCTGGAGAATATCATTAAGGAGAGGCTGAACCAGTCCAGCTCCATGGGCTTTGCATCGGAGCTGAAAGGAAAATATGACGAGGATCCAAAGCTTCTCAGCTATACGACTACAGAGGATTTGAGAAAATTCGGCATGATTCCGGAGTTTCTGGGACGTCTCCCTATTATGGTAACGCTTCAGGCTCTGACGAAGGAGCTGATGGTACGCATTCTCACAGAGCCGAAGAACGCGATTCTGCGTCAGTACGAGAAGCTTCTGGCTATGGATGAGGTCAAGCTTGTGTTTGAAGATGACGCCTTAGAGTGGATTGCGGAAGAAGCTCTGAAAAAAGAGACAGGCGCCAGAGCCCTGCGGGCGATTATCGAGAATTTTATGCAGGATATTATGTATGAGATTCCCAAGGATCCCAACATTGGATCCGTGGTGATCACCAGAGCTTATCTGGAGAAAAGCGGCGGGCCCATGATTGAGATGAGGGGCTAGAAAGAATAGAAAAAATAGAAGCAGAGCAGTTTTTGCAGGGTTTAGGGCAGAAGCTGCTCTGCTTTTACTTCGTAGGAAATTTTTCCGCTTTCCTGTATAGATACGTTTACTCCCTCAGCCGCAAAAACGCTTCGTAAAGGTCCAGGGTTCCGTATCCCCACTCCCGGTTTGGGTAGGTGAAGACAGGTTTTCGCTCTGCGCCCCGGATCAGGTAGGTTTTGGCTACAGAGGTATTCATATAGAAAATATTTCCCTCGCGGAAGGCCCAGGACAGGAGATTAGCTGCCGCACCTGCTGTGTGGGCTGCCGCTACGGAGGTCCCTGTCATGGAGCGCATGGGAAATCCTGCGGTTCCCTGGATACCGGGGCCGTCCACATTGACGCCTGGAGCGGCCAGATCGGGTTTTACGCGGCCCAGGCGTGTGTAGCCGCGGCTGGAATGAATGTAAATGCCGCCGCTTCGGTGATTGAAGGCTCCTGCAGTGATAGGCTGGGAGGCGTTTCCAGGCTCCGTCACCACTGTGTCAGGAGAGGGGCGAAGAAAGAAGGTATCGTCAGAAATAAAGCCTCTGGAGGGCAGCCACAGGTGATATTCGCCCCGCAGATAGAGGGAGTTGTAGACCCGGATCCGCCAGATGCCCGGGGTGGGCTTTACAAAGCGCATGACAATAAGCTGGCTTCCGGTGCCGGCCTCCGCCACCTGATAGTTCAGATAAATCACTGTATTTTCCAGGACAAAGGTAATGCGCTGCTCGGTGAGGGTATTGTTGGGGATACGGCTGATCTGTTCCCCTGTAGGCGAGAGGAAGCCGATGGAGAACAGCTCCGGTTCCTGGGACCATAGTTCCAGGGTAAAACCGGTTTCTCCCTCAGCTACTCGAAGTTCCGCGTCCTCAAATTCCTCATCCGTTCCGATGGTTCCGAAGAAATGGTGGCCGTATCCAGTTTCATTGCCAGCAGCTGTCACTGTGATAATACCGGGAAAATTGCTGATGGTGTCCAGATATTGGGCCAGAGGGGAGGTTCCTTCGTGGCTTCCCAGGTTCGTCCCCAGAGCCAGTAGAATGGTAAGAGGAAGCTTTTTAGTTCTGGCAATGGACAGCAGATATTTAATTCCCATCATAATATCATTTTCCTGGTAGGCCTCAGCAGAGTCGGGGAGCACATAGTAATCACGCAGATACTGCTTGGCTGGCTTTAATTTTACTGCGGCGATAAAGGCTTTTGGTGCAGCTCCTGTGAAAGCGTCTGTTCCTGCTGTTTCCTGTTTTCCTGCGGCGATTCCCGCCAGGAAGGTTCCATGTCCCTTTTCATCTATGGATGGAACGATATCTAAGGGCGAATCGGAGGCCAGCGCCCGGTTGATATCCTCTTTCGTATAGGCGGTTCCATAGAAAATATCTTCTGGAAGCTGCCCGGCTCTTTCTTCACCTCCTTCCGCTTCATTCAGTTGGATGGTCTGATCCCAGATTCCCAGAATCCTGGTGGAGCGATCCGTTCCCATAAAAACGGGATTTCGATAGTCGATTCCCGTGTCAATAATACCGATTATCGTATTTTCGCCCTGGGTATTCAGGGATGGCTGGTTGAATGAGGCCAGGATACCGGAGCTTTCCATACTGGAGGTATCTAAAAGCGTGTAGAGATGGGGGATGGAGGAGTAGGAGTATCGGTTCAGAGTGATAGGAAGAGCCTCTTTCAGCGGCCTGTATATAACTGCAAACTGACTGTTGATAAATGAAAGGCAGTTTTCTTCGATTGTGGACAGCAGAGACTGGGGAAAGGCAAAATAGCGTATAATAAAGTCAGCATACTCCGAAGAGGCGGCAGGACGGATACAGGGCATGGTGTTACCTCTGCAAACAGTTGTTTTTAAACTATATGAACGAGATGCTGAAACATGCAGGAAAAGAGGCAGATTTCCAGCCTTTACCGGAGCCTGAAACCGTGATAGGATAGGAGACAGAATAAACCGTATCGGCAGTCAGAAAGAGAGGAGACAGGTATGTATCTATTGGGAGCGGCCGCGGCACTGTTCGGACTTGATCAGTGTCTGAAGCATCTGGTGGAACAGCAGGATCCGGAGAGATTTCCAAAGACGATGGATCACACAGGGGGAAAAATTAAACTTTACAGAAATCATAACAGGGGATTCTGCTTTGAATTTTTAAAGCACAGGCCTGGCCTGGTGAGGCAGCTGCCTCTGTGCCTGACCAGCGCGGCAGGGGGGATTTTGTGCTTTCTTTCCTCCCGGAAAGGATACCGGGCGGAAAAGGCAGGATATGCTCTGGTGCTGGCAGGAGGGCTCAGCAATCTGTATGACAGATTTAAAAGAGGATACGTGGTGGATTATTTCAGCATTCAGGCAGGAGTTCTTAAGAAAGTGGTGCTGAATC
This sequence comes from Lachnospiraceae bacterium AM93-12TA, assembly GCA_027698105.1. Classification (GTDB taxonomy): domain Bacteria; phylum Bacillota; class Clostridia; order Lachnospirales; family Lachnospiraceae; genus Otoolea. Next base: position 28,581 of record JAQERH010000012.1, on the reverse strand, counting down.
TGGGAGATCTCTGTATTGCAGCCGGAGCTGTGATTCTGACTGTGAAAAGCCTGTTTGGTGAAGAACATGGAAAATCGTAACGGTTCAGCCGGGGAACACGATTGACAGAAAAGACAGATTCGTGTAGAATTACCTTTAAAATAGTTCAGTCCGGCCGGAGCCGGAGCTGGCAAAAAAGAAAGTAGAGGTTGATTTTTTTGGAGTCGAGTGACGCCATACAATTGTTAATTATTCTTATTTTAGTTGCCCTTTCTGCATTTTTCTCATCAGCGGAGACGGCCCTTACCACAGTAAACAAAATTCGTCTCAGGACATTGGCAGATGCCGGTGATTCGCGGGCAGCCATGGTCCTAAAGGTAACAGGCGATCCAGGCAAGATGCTGGGCGCGATTCTGATTGGAAACAACATTGTGAATATGTATGCTTCCTCCTTAACGACCCTTTTATCATCTAAGCTGTTTGGAAACGAGATGGTAGGTGCGGCTACTGGAGTCATTACGTTTCTGATCCTGATTTTTGGAGAGATTACCCCCAAGACATCAGCGACCCTTTCAGCAGAGAAGATGTCTCTGCGCTGTGCAGGCGTGATTTTTGTTTTGATGGTTGTGTTCACACCGTTTATTTTTGTGATTAACAAGCTGTCCCTTCTTGTCTTAAAGCTGGTGGGAGTCGATCCCAACAAGAAGGCGGAGTCCATCACAGAAGACGAACTGCGCACGATTGTAGAGGTAAGCCATGAAGAGGGTGTCATCGAGACAGAAGAGAAGAAGATGATTAACAATGTGTTCGATTTCGGAGATTCCGTGGCTAAGGATGTGATGGTTCCCCGGATCGATATGGCCTTTGTAGATGTGGACGCCTCCTATGAGGAAGTCATTGAGATGTTCCGTCAGGAAAAGTACACCAGATTTCCGGTGTATGAGGAAACCACGGACAATGTCATCGGCATTTTGAATATCAAGGATATCCTGCTGGCCGGAGAGAGGGAGCAGTTTTCTGTCAGAGATTATCTGAGAGCGCCTTACTACACCTATGAATTTAAGAAAGTTTCTGAACTGATGGTGGAGATGAAAAAGGCCAATGTAAATATTATCATTGTTCTGGATGAGTACGGTGCTACCGCCGGCCTGATTACTCTGGAGGATATGCTGGAGGAGATTGTGGGAGACATCCGGGATGAGTATGATGAAGATGAGGAAAATGAGCTGGTGGAGATTGCTGACAACGAATATGTGGTAGAAGGCTCCATGAAGCTTGACGATTTAAATGACAGGCTGGAACTGAAACTGGAGTCAGAGGACTACGATTCTGTGGGAGGACTGATAATCGGTCTGTTAGACCATCTTCCGGAGGAAGGAGAGGACGTAGTGTTTGACAATGTCCGTCTGGTGGTAGACCGGGTAGAGAAGAACAGAATTGATCGGATCCACCTGTATATTCTGAATCCGATTCAGGCAGTATCTGCCAGAATGAAAGAAGAGGAAGAGCGCAGAGAAGAGAGAAAAAAGAGCGCAGAATAGAACGTGTGGGACAGACAGGTTTCATAAAATAAAGGGTACATCAGAAAAAGGGGCGTTTTGCTTTCTGAAAAGGAAAGCGAAGCGTCCCTTTTTCCAGTTCTGCCTCCTGTCTTTAGCTTACCATTCCTCCAATGGTTCCGCTCCCGGCGCACATGAGAAAGACGGTGAGAAGCTCTCTGCTCCCACTTCCCAATTCCCGGCTGACTGCAAAGGATACGGAAAAGAGAATCAGAAAGTAAAATACTCCTGTAAACAGTCCCCAGAGAAAACGCCGCTGGCGGGCTGCTTTTCCAGCCAGAAAGCCACCGGCCAGGCAGGAGACGATGTAAACGAGATTGATTCCAAGGCTGATTTGGCTTTCTTTCAGCTGGAACCGGTAGAGGAGAAATGCCAAAGCTGTCAGAAAAAGAGCGGTCAGCACATAGGAAACAAGGGTTCCCCGGATGACAGCCTGTAATTTTGATGGTTTCATAATATTCCCCCTGAATGACTGATTCTGGTTTCAATATATTCACAGGATTTCGCGAATATGCGGACAGAGCTGTGTTCTGCTTGCACTGGAGTCAAACATATGCTATAATTTGAACGAAATTATATCGAAATCTATGATAGGAGGGCATACAGAATGAAGCACGTTAAGACTTTAAACACAAACACATTAAAGAATACAATGAAAAAGGGCGGATGCGGCGAGTGCCAGACATCCTGCCAGTCCGCATGCAAGACATCCTGTACAGTAGGAAACCAGAGCTGCGAGAACAAGGACCGCTAGTTTTTCAGGCAGAACAGATATGTTCCCTGAGCTAAGGATCCAGCAGTTATAGGCAGATGGACTGCCCCTGCAATTGTTTAATTGCAGGGGCTTTACCATTGTATAAGGAAGCGTAAGGGAATATGGACTGCACAACGTTAGATAAGGAGTAAAACTGTGATTCATCAGTATATTAATAATGACTACTACATCGTAATGGATGTAAACAGCGGATCTGTCCATGTAGTTGATCCGATGCTTTATGATATGATAGGACTTCTCTCTGAGAAGATCGACAACCTGGCAGAGCCGGTGACGGTTCCGGATGATGCCAGAGAGTATGTATTCGGGAAATTAGAGGGAAAATATCCAAGACAGGATATGGAGGAAGCCTTTTCCGATATTCAGGAGCTGATCGATATGGAACAGCTCTTTACAGCAGACGTTTATAAGGACTATGTGATTGATTTTAAAAAGAGAAAGACTGTTGTGAAGGCTCTCTGTCTCCACATTGCCCACGACTGCAATCTGGCCTGCCGTTACTGTTTCGCCGAGGAGGGCGAATATCACGGAAGAAGAGCCCTTATGACCTACGAGGTGGGAAAAAAGGCGCTGGATTTCCTGGTAGCCAACTCTGGAAACAGAATTAATCTGGAGGTGGATTTCTTCGGCGGAGAGCCGCTGATGAACTGGGACGTGGTGAAGCAGCTGGTGGCCTACGGCCGTTCCCTGGAGGAGCCTCATCACAAGAAATTCCGCTTTACCCTCACCACAAACGGAGTTCTGTTAAACGATGAGATTATGGAATTCTGCAATAAAGAGATGAGCAATGTGGTGCTGAGCCTGGACGGACGCCCGGAAGTCAACGACAAGATGCGTCCATTCAGAAACGGCAAGGGAAGCTATGACCTGATTGTGCCGAAGTTCCAGAAGTTTGCCAAGTCCCGTGGGGAGAAGGACTACTTTGTCCGCGGAACCTTTACCAGAAATAACCTGGATTTTGCAGATGACGTGCTTCATTTTGCAGATCTGGGATTTGAAAAAATGTCTATTGAGCCGGTAGTGGCAGCTCCGGAGGAGCCTTATTCTATTCGGGAGGAGGATCTTCCTAAGATTATGGAAGAGTATGACAAGCTGGCTAAGGAGTACATTAAGCGTCACAAGGAAGGAAAGGGCTTTACCTTCTTCCACTTTATGCTGGATTTAAACCAGGGTCCCTGCGTAGCCAAGCGTCTGTCCGGCTGCGGTTCAGGAACTGAGTATCTGGCGGTTACTCCGTGGGGTGATTTCTACCCATGCCATCAGTTTGTGGGAATTGACAAATTCCTTCTGGGAAATGTGGATGAGGGCATTACTCATCCGGAGATCTGTAACGAATTCAAGCTCTGCAATGTCTACGCCAAGGATAAGTGCCGGGACTGCTTCGCCAGATTTTACTGCAGCGGCGGCTGCGCGGCGAACTCCTACAATTTCCACGGATCCATTACAGACGCATATGATATTGGATGCGAGATGCAGAAAAAGCGCATCGAGTGCTCGATTATGATAAAGGCGGCGTTAGCCGATGAAAGTGAGATAAAGGAGAAGGAACATGAAGAGCAGTAAAGGCAAAGGCACGATACGCCTGGCCCTCCTTCTCGTCCTGATCGCAGTAGCCGGATTTTTCGGATACAGCTATATGGACGATATTAAGCTGGGACTTGACCTGGCCGGAGGAGTCAGCATTACGTATCAGGCAAAAGAGGAAAATCCGTCTGCTGAGGATATGAGCGATACGATTTATAAGCTCCAGCAGAGAGTAGAAGGCTACAGTACGGAGGCGGAGGTTTACCAGGAGGGAGACAACCGCATTAACATTGACATTCCAGGCGAATCTGACGCCAATGAGATTCTGACAGAGCTTGGAAAGCCAGGCTCCCTGGTATTTATGGATTCCCAGGGAAATACCATTCTGACAGGTGATCAGGTAGCTTCCGCCCAGGGCGGAATGATAGATGGCAATGCAGGCAAGGAATATGTGGTTTCCCTGACTTTTACAGAGGAGGGAACCAAGTCTTTCGCCGATGCCACCACCAATAATGTGGGAAACCCGATTTATATTGTGTACGACAATGAGATTGTGTCTGCTCCGGTGGTAAGAGAAGCCATCACAGGAGGACAGTGTACCATTGACGGAATGTCAGACTTCGAGGAGGCAGAGAACCTGGCCGCTACCATCCGAATCGGTTCTCTTTCCCTGGAGCTGGAAGAGCTGCGCTCCAATGTAGTGGGAGCCAAGCTGGGACAGAAAGCGATTACAACCAGCTTAAAGGCAGGAGCTGTAGGCTTTGCCATTGTAGCAGTATTTATGATTGCTGTTTACCTGATTCCAGGTCTTGCGGCAGTGCTGGCTTTAAGCCTTTATGTGGGACTGATCCTGATTCTCTTAGTGTCCTTTGAGGTGACTCTGACGCTTCCTGGAGTAGCAGGTATCATCCTGTCTATCGGTATGGCAGTAGATGCCAATGTTATTATCTTCACCCGTATCAAGGAGGAGATCGGAGCTGGAAAGGCCGTAAAGGCAGCCATTGACAATGGTTTCCAGAAAGCTCTTTCCGCTATTGTGGACGGAAATGTGACTACCTTAATTGCAGCGGCAGTTCTGTTCTGGAGAGGATCCGGTACAGTGAAGGGCTTTGCCTCTACTCTGGCCATCGGTATCGCGCTCTCTATGTTCACAGCTCTGTTTGTGACAAGATTTGCTTTAAATGCCCTGTATTCTCTGGGCATTGAGAATCCTAAGTTCTATGGAATTAAGAAAGAGACAGCTCCGAAGCCGTTCTTAAAGTACAGAAAGTTCTGCTTTGTGCTTTCAGCAGCAGCAGTGGCAGCCGGCTTCGTGTTTATGGGAATGAACCGCTCCTCTACAGGCCAGATCTTAAACTACAGCATGGAGTTTAAGGGCGGTACTTCCACTAACGTAACCTTCAATGAGGAGATGAGCCAGGAGCGCATTGAGTCTGAGGTAGTTCCGTTAGTAGAGGAGATTACAAAGGACGCTGACGTTCAGACCCAGCGTGTAACAGGCACAAACGAGGTCATCATTAAGACGAGAACTCTGAATGTGGAGGAGCGTCAGGCCTTCGAGAAGGCCATGCAGGAGAACTTTGGCGTAGAGGAAGGAAAAATTGCGGCAGAGAGTATTTCCGGAGCAGTCAGCCAGGAGATGAAGCGGGATGCCATGGCAGCCGTTATTATTGCCACAATCGGCATGCTGCTCTACATCTGGCTTCGGTTTAAGAACATCCGGTTTGCAGGAAGCTCTGTGCTGGCATTAGTTCACGATGTGTTAGTTGTTCTGGCCTGCTATGCTGCCTTTAAGTGGTCCGTTGGATCTACGTTCATCGCCTGCATGCTTACGATTGTAGGATACTCGATCAATGCTACCATCGTTATCTTTGACCGTATCAGAGAAAATATGAAGGAGAGACGCCGTGATCAGAGCCTGGAGGAGGTTGTAAATTTAAGTATTACCCAGACCTTCACACGAAGCATCAACACCTCTCTGACTACCTTTATTATGGTTCTGGCGCTTTACATTATGGGAGTTTCCTCTATCCGCGAGTTTGCCCTTCCGTTAATGGTAGGTATTGTATGCGGAACCTACTCCTCCGTCTGTCTGACAGGCGCTATGTGGTATGAGATGAGCCGCAGAAAGGAAAAGAATGGAATATAAGATTCTGGCAAAGGACGGACGGGCCAAACGAGCTGAGATGAAGACAGTTCACGGTACCATCCAGACACCTGTTTTTATGAATGTGGGAACCGTAGCCGCCATTAAGGGAGCGGTTTCCACCGATGATTTGAAGACCATAGGAACCCAGGTGGAGCTTTCCAATACCTATCACCTTCACGTGAGAACAGGAGACAAGCTGATTAAGCAGTTTGGAGGACTTCACAAATTTATGCACTGGGATCGGCCGATTCTGACCGATTCCGGCGGCTTTCAGGTTTTCTCCCTGTCAGGACTCAGAAAAATCAAGGAGGAGGGAGTGTACTTTAACTCCCATATTGACGGCAGGAAAATTTTCATGGGGCCGGAGGAGAGCATGCAGATTCAGTCCAATCTGGGATCCACCATAGCCATGGCCTTTGATGAGTGTCCGCCCAGCAAGGCCAGCCGGGAGTACGTTCAGAACTCAGTAGAGCGCACCACCAGATGGCTGAAGCGCTGTAAGGCTGAGATGGAGCGGTTAAACAGCCTGCCTGATACGGTCAACAAAGAGCAGCTCCTCTTTGGAATCAACCAGGGAGCTGTCTATGAGGACATCCGGATTGCCCATGCAGAGGAGATCAGCAAGCTGGATTTAGACGGCTATGCAGTAGGCGGTCTGGCGGTAGGAGAGAGCCACGAGGAGATGTACCGGATTCTCGATGAGGTAGTTCCCCATCTGCCGGAGGAAAAGCCGACGTACCTGATGGGTGTGGGAACACCGGCCAATATCCTGGAGGCGGTAGACAGGGGCGTGGATTTCTTCGACTGCGTCTATCCGTCCAGAAACGGACGCCATGGCCATGTATATACGAACCATGGAAAGCTGAATATGTTTAACGCCAAGTATGAGCTGGATCCGAGACCGATTGAGGAAGGATGCCAGTGCCCGGCCTGCCGTTCCTACAGCAGAGCCTATATCCGCCATCTGATGAAGGCAAAAGAAATGCTCGGTATGAGATTATGCGTCTTGCATAATTTGTATTTTTATAATAAAATGATGGAAGAGATTCGCGACGCAATCGAACATCACCGCTACGCAGAGTACAAGGCTGAGAAGCTGGCTCGCATGGCGGAGGGAGAAAAAAATTAAGATTTCGCGGCGAGGCGCCGAATCTGGATGAAGGAGGAAATAACACATGAACGCAATGGGATGGATAGTGTACTTTGTATTCCTGATCGGACTTATGTACTTTATCGCTATCAGACCTCAGAAAAAAGAGAAAAAGAGAATGCAGGAGCTTTTAGCCAGCGTGGCAATCGGCGACAGCGTTTTAACATCCAGCGGAATGTACGGTGTCATCATCGACATGACAGATGATACAGTAATCGTTGAGTTCGGCAGCAACAAGAACTGCCGTATTCCGATGCGCAAGGATGCCATTGTTCAGGTTGAAAAGCCGGAACTGTAGTCTTTGAACCGTTAGAGGGATCCAGGCGGCGCAGCCGCGCTGCCTGGGAAGGAGAGCCTGTTCCAGAATGAGAATTCTGGGGCAGGCATTTTTTTATGACATAGGAAATTGCGTCCTATGTCATAAAAAATGCTCCGGAAACCGCGGCTCTAAAGAGGACTTGTTTCCCAGGAACGTAAAACTTGCTAGTGAGACAATGTCTCAACAGATATGAGACAGAAATTTCGATAACCTGCGGTTATACAAAAAATTCCAAATTTATATAGAAGATTTCCTGTAAATCCCGGACGTGCAGTTGAAAAATACTGACAAATAGGATATGATGGAAAGAAACTGAAATGCGGAGGAGTGAGACAGGATGGATTACAGGATTGCAGTGATTCCGGGAGATGGAATCGGGCCGGAGATTGTCAGGGAGGCATGTAAGGTGCTGGACCGAGTCGGAGAGGCCTACGGACATAAATTTCAGTATACAGAGGTTTTGATGGGTGGCATTTCCATCGATACGTACGGCGTCCCCTTGACAGAGGAAGCTCTGGAGACGGCGAGAAACAGTGATTCTGTCCTGCTCGGAGCAGTGGGCGGAAATGTGGGAAACTCCAGATGGTATGACGTGGCGCCGAACCTGAGGCCTGAGGCCGGACTGCTGGCCATCAGAAAGGGACTGGGCCTGTTTGCCAATATCCGTCCGGCTTACCTCTACAAGGAACTTTCCGATGCCTGTCCCTTAAAGAAAGAGATCATCGGAGGCGGTTTTGATATGGTGATTATGCGGGAACTGACTGGCGGTCTGTATTTTGGAGAACGCTATACAAAGGAAGTGGACGGAGTGACGACAGCTGTGGACACCCTCACTTACAATGAAAATGAGATTCGAAGAATCGCAGTGAAGGCTTTCGATATCGCCATGAAGAGAAAAAAACATGTGACCAGCGTGGATAAGGCTAATGTGCTGGATTCCTCCAGACTGTGGAGAAAGGTGGTGGAGGAGGTTGCCGCAGATTATCCTGAGGTGACCCTGACCCATATGCTGGTAGATAACTGCGCTATGCAGCTGGTGATGAATCCTGGACAGTTCGATGTGATTCTCACGGAAAATATGTTCGGAGATATTTTATCAGATGAGGCCAGCATGATCACCGGATCTATTGGAATGCTTTCCTCTGCCAGCATGAATGAGAGTAAATTCGGATTGTATGAGCCAAGTCATGGTTCTGCACCGGATATTGCAGGAAAGGGGATTGCAAACCCAATTGCTACCATTCTCTCTGCTGCCATGATGCTCCGCTATTCCTTTGATCTGGATCAGGAGGCTATGGCCGTGGAGACGGCCGTTCAGCAGGTGCTGACGGAAGGATTCAGAACGTCTGATATTATGGCAGAAGGATGTACGCAGGTGGGTACAGAAGAGATGGGACGCCTGATTTGCGAGCGCATTAAATAAAGATAGCGAACCAATTGTTAACAGGATGATAAAGCTGCCAGGGAGGCCTGAGAGCCTTCCGGCAGCGTTTTCCATAGATTAGATATCAGACAGGCCTTCCTGTCTGCTGTATCTGTCCTGAGAGTCAGAAGCAGCAGAAAAGGATGGCCTGGAAAGGGAAAGGAAGAGAATTGATGATGAAAAGTGATGCAGTAAGAAAGGGGCCCCAGGCGGCTCCTCATAGATCCCTGTTAAATGCCCTCGGCATGACGCCGGAGGAGATGAGAAAGCCTATGGTAGGTATTGTCAGCTCCTACAATGAGATTGTGCCGGGACATATGAATCTGGACAAAATTGTGGAGGCTGTTAAGCTGGGCGTAGCCATGGCAGGAGGAACTCCAGTAGTATTTCCGGCCATTGCAGTCTGCGACGGAATTGCCATGGGCCATGTAGGAATGAAATATTCTCTGGTAACGAGAGATCTGATTGCTGATTCTACCGAGTGTATGGCTCTGGCTCACCAGTTTGACGCCCTTGTCATGGTTCCAAACTGCGACAAAAATGTGCCGGGACTTCTCATGGCAGCAGCCAGAGTCAATGTTCCCACTGTATTTGTCAGCGGCGGTCCCATGCTGGCCGGCCATGTGGGCGGCAGAAAGAGAAGCCTTTCCAGTATGTTTGAAGCAGTAGGCGCCTATGCGGCCGGAACGATTACAGAGGAGGAGCTGACCGAGTACGAGAATAAGGTCTGCCCGACCTGCGGTTCCTGCTCTGGTATGTACACAGCTAACAGCATGAACTGTCTGACAGAGGCCCTGGGCATGGGTCTGCGTGGAAACGGCACGATTCCAGCAGTCTACTCCGAGAGAATCAAGCTGGCCAAGCACGCCGGCATGAAGGTTATGGAGATGTATGAGAAGAATATCCGTCCGCGCGATATTATGACGGAGAAAGCCTTCTTAAATGCACTGACTGTAGACATGGCCCTGGGCTGTTCTACTAACAGCATGCTCCATCTTCCGGCCATCGCCCATGAGGCAGGTGTGGACCTGAATATGGATCTGGTCAATGAAATCAGTGCCAAGACTCCGAATCTCTGTCATCTGGCTCCGGCTGGCCCGACTTATATTGAAGAGTTAAATGAGGCAGGCGGCGTTTACGCAGTGATGAATGAGCTGTCCAAGAAGGATCTTCTGAATCTGGACTGCATGACTGTCACAGGAAAGACCGTGGGAGAGAACATCGAGGGCTGTGTCAACCGCAATCCAGAGCTGATCCGTCCCATTGAGAATCCATACAGCGCTACAGGCGGCATTGCAGTGCTTCGCGGAAACCTGGCCCCTGACACAGCTGTTGTAAAGAGATCAGCCGTTGCCCCGGAGATGTTAAAGCACGAGGGACCGGCCAGAGTCTTTGACTGCGAGGAGGATGCTATCGTGGCGATCAAGGGCGGAAAGATCGTTTCCGGCGATGTGGTTATTATCCGCTATGAGGGACCGAAGGGCGGACCTGGTATGAGAGAGATGCTGAATCCGACTTCAGCTATCGCAGGCATGGGACTGGGAGAAAGCGTTGCCCTGATTACAGACGGACGGTTCTCCGGAGCTTCCAGAGGTGCTTCCATTGGACACGTATCTCCGGAGGCGGCAGTGGGAGGACCGATTGCTCTGGTAGAGGAAGGCGATATGATTTCCATTGACATTAACAATCATTCCTTAAATGTGCTGGTATCAGATGAGGAGCTGGCAGCAAGACGGGCAAAATGGCAGCCGAGAGAGCCGAAGGTAACCACAGGATACCTGGCCCGTTACGCATCCATGGTAACCAGCGGCAACAGAGGAGCTGTCCTGGAGATTCCGGGAAAGTCTCAGGATTAATGATCAGTTTAAAAGAAAGCCGGAATATCAGGCAGAAAAAGTAAGGCAAAGCGAGGAGCGCAGATGAAACGATTAAATGGAGCAGAAATAGTCATCGAGTGCCTGAAGGAGCAGGGGGTAGACACAGTATTTGGCTATCCGGGAGGTTCAATTCTGAACATTTACGACGCCCTTTACAAGCACCAGGATGAGATTACACATATACTTACCTCCCATGAGCAGGGAGCTTCCCACGCAGCGGACGGATATGCCAGAGCTACCGGAAAGGTAGGCGTATGCCTGGCCACTTCCGGTCCGGGAGCTACAAACCTGGTAACAGGAATTGCCACTGCCTACATGGATTCGATTCCAGTGGTAGCCATTACCTGCAACGTAGGCGTGAACCTGTTGGGAAAGGACAGTTTTCAGGAAATTGATATTTTAGGCGTAACTATGCCTATCACGAAATACAATTTTATTGTAAAGGATGTGACGAAGCTGGCTGATGTGATCCGAAGAGCCTTTCGGATTGCCGGAAGCGGCCGTCCGGGTCCTGTTCTGGTGGATATCACAAAGGATGTGACGGCAGCAGAGTGCGATTACGAGTATAAGCAGCCAGAGCCAGTGAAGCCTCAGTCCGACACGATTACAGAGGAGGATATGGAGCAGGCTCTGTCCCTGATTCACGCTTCCCAGAAGCCTTTCATCTTTGTAGGCGGAGGAGCTGTGGCAGCCAATGCCTCTGAGGAGCTTAAGGCATTTGCCCATAAGATTCAGGCCCCTGTAGCTGACAGCTTAATGGGAAAGGGAGCCTTTGACGGAACCGATGAGCTTTATACCGGTATGATTGGAATGCATGGCACGAAGACCTCCAATTTCGGAGTGGCGGAGTGCGATCTTCTGATTGTGGCAGGCGCCAGATTCAGCGACCGTGTGGTGGGAGATTCCTCACGGTTTGCCAAGAACGCCAAGATTCTCCAGCTGGATGTGGATCCGGCGGAGATCAATAAAAACATCCATACAACAGCCAGTGTGATTGGCGATCTGAAGGTGATTTTAAGAAGGCTCAATGCAAGGCTTGACCCGATGAACCATGAAGAGTGGATTGCCCATATTGACAGAATGCGGGATATGTATCCGCTGCGCTACAATAAAGAGCAGCTGACTGGCCCGTATATCATGGAAAAAATCTATGAGCTGACTGACGGGGAAGCCATCATTACGACAGATGTAGGACAGCATCAGATGTGGGCGGCTCAGTATTATAAATATAAGAAGCCCAGAACCTTCCTGTCCTCCGGCGGTCTGGGAACCATGGGCTATGGCCTGGGAGCCTGTATCGGCGCCAAGATGGGCTGCAAAGATAAGACAGTGGTAAACATTGCCGGGGACGGATGCTTCCGCATGAATATGAATGAGATAGCTACGGCAGCCAGATATAATATTCCGATTATCCAGGTTGTATTTAATAATCATGTGCTGGGTATGGTGCGCCAGTGGCAGAACCTGTTCTATGGAAAGCGTTATTCCCAGACTGTGCTGGATGACCAGGTAGACTTCGTCAAAGTGGCGGAGGGACTGGGGGCAAAGGCCTACCGGGTAACAGAGAAGGATGAGTTTGAACGGGTATTTAAAGAAGCAGTGGAGTTAAATATTCCGGTTGTTATTGACTGCCAGATTGGCTGCGATGACAAGGTATTTCCGATGGTTCCGGCAGGAAAGCCCATTGAGGATGCCTTTGACGAGATTGATCTGATGATTGAAGGAAAATAGTGCCGGCAGATACAGGCGCTGACAGATAGAAAGAGAGAATAGATAGAAGGAGGAGCAGTTATGAGCAGAGTCTACAATTTTTCGGCAGGTCCAGCCGTGATGCCTGAGGAGGTACTCAGGGAAGCGTCAGAAGAGATGATGGATTACAGGGGCTGCGGCATGTCAGTGATGGAGATGAGCCATCGCTCTAAGGACTTTCAGGATATTCTCAAGGAGGCGGAGCAGGATCTGCGGGATTTAATGCATATTCCTGACAATTACAAGGTACTGTTTATCCAGGGCGGCGGCCATATGCAGTTTGCCATGGTTCCCATGAACCTGATGAAAAATAAGGTGGGAGACTACATTATCACCGGCCAGTGGGCCAAGAAGGCGTTTAAGGAGGCTCAGATGTATGGAACAGCCCATGCGATTGCCTCCAGCGAGGACAGAACCTTCAGCTATATTCCGGACTGCTCCGACCTTCCGGTAGACGAGGATGCAGACTATGTATACATCTGCCTGAACAATACCATTTACGGAACAAGATTTCCGGAGCTTCCCAATACAAAGGGAAAGATTCTGGTGGCAGATGTGTCCTCCTGCTTCCTGTCCGAACCGTTAGATGTGTCTAAATTTGGAATTATCTGGGGCGGAGTACAGAAAAACGTAGGTCCTGCCGGAATGGCCATTGCCATTGTAAGGGAGGATCTGATCACAGAGGATGTCCTTCCCGGAACGCCTACCATGCTTCGATATAAGACCTATGCTGACAATGATTCTCTCTATAATACGCCTCCGACCTACTGCATTTATATCTGCGGAAAGGTATTTAAGTGGCTGAAAAAGCAGGGCGGTCTTGAGGCTATGAAGGAGAAAAATGAGAGAAAGGCAAAGCTTCTCTATGATTTTCTGGATGAAAGCCAGATGTTTAAAGGAACCGTTGAAAAGAAAGACCGCTCTTTGATGAATGTGCCTTTTGTGACAGGATCTGAGGAGATGGATGCCAAGTTTATAAAGGAAGCCAAGGAAGCTGGATTTGTAAACTTAAAAGGTCACAGAACCGTAGGCGGAATGAGAGCCAGCATCTACAACGCCATGCCGGAAGAGGGTGTGGCAAAGCTTGTAGAATTCATGCGGGAATTTGAGAAGAAAAACAGCTGATTTGACAGCCAGGGAGGAAATGAAGATGAGAAAGATTCACTGCCTGAACCCGATTTCCAAGTATGGGACAGGACTTTTTACAGAAAGCTATGAGATGACAGAGCACGCAGAGGAGGCTGATGGAATTCTGGTGAGAAGCGCCTCCATGCACGGGATGGAGTTCTCTGAAAATCTGAGAGCCATAGCCAGAGCCGGAGCCGGAGTCAATAATATTCCTTTAGATGAGTGTGCCAGCCGCGGAATTGTAGTGTTCAACACGCCGGGAGCCAATGCCAACGGCGTAAAGGAGCTGGTATTGGCCGGTATGCTGTTAGCTGCCAGAGATGTGGCCGGAGGCATGAACTGGTGCAGGGAAAACGCAGGAAATGAAAATATTTCCAAGGATATGGAGAAGGCCAAAAAGGCCTTTGCCGGTCATGAAATTAAGGGAAAGAAGCTGGGAGTCATCGGCCTGGGAGCTATCGGAGCGGAAGTGGCGAATGCAGCCGCCGGCCTGGGCATGGAGGTGCTGGGCTATGATCCGTTTATTTCTGTCAATGCTGCCTGGATGCTTTCCAGAGACGTGCGCCACATTACAGATTTAGATACCATTTACAGTGAGTGCGATTACATTACTGTCCATGTGCCGCTTCTTGACTCCACCAGGGGCATGATTAACAGGGAAAGCATGGGAAAGATGAAGGATGGAGTTGTAATTTTAAACTTTGCCAGAGATCTGCTGGTGAATGACGCAGACATGAAGAATGCTCTGGCTGAGGGAAAAGTAAAGCGCTATGTGACAGATTTCCCAAATCCGGCCGTCATGGAGATGGAGCATGTGATTGCGACACCACATCTGGGTGCTTCCACAGAGGAATCGGAGGATAACTGTGCTCTGATGGCCGTCAAAGAGCTGATGGATTATCTGGAAAATGGAAATATCCACCATTCTGTTAATTATCCGGACTGTGATATGGGAGTTTGCGCTTCTGTCAACCGTGTAGCTCTGCTTCATATGAATATCCCTAATATGATCGGACAGATTTCCGCTATTCTGGCTGCGACAGATATGAATATTGCCAACATGGTCAACAAGAGCCGGGACAAATACGCCTACACTATGATCGACCTGGAAACAAGAGTCGATCAGGAGACGCTGGAAAAATTAAAGGGAATTAAAGGAATGATGAGAGTCCGCGTGATTCAGTAGCGCAGGCAGGAACATTTCTGTTTCCACTGGATACTGGTATAAGAAAGCAGCAGGGCAGGCCTTATGGCCTGACTGCTGCTGTTTGTCGTTTTCAGGTTCCGGGAGCTTTGATTTTTTGGCTTCTTCTGCAGCTGGATCTTTCATTTCGTAGATTCGCTTCCATTCCTTCGTGCCGTCCTGCCTGGCTGCTTCCGACTGATTAATGCTTAAAAACTTCATCAGCTCATAGCAGTTGATCCAGATTTCTCCGTTTCCCTCCTTCTGGGATTCATCGAAGATGAGCTGAAGGCCGAAGTGAAGATGTGTTTTGTCAATATTGTTGGTATTTTCAGCAGAACTGTAGCCAGTCCGGCCCATGTATCCGATGACATCCCCGGCAGTGACGATGCTTCCCTCAGAGAGACAGCTCTGATAGGGATAGTCTTTTCTCAGATGGGCGTAATAATAATACCGCTTTTTATCAAAACTGCGGATGCCGATGCGCCAGCCCCCATACTGATTCCACCCCATAGTTTCCACATAGCCGGATTCAGCAGCTATGACGGGCGTGCCGGTCTGCCCCATCATATCATGGCCCAGGTGCTTTCTTTGATAGCCGTAGGAGCGGGAAACGCCGAAATCATCGTAGTCTGTGTAGGAAAAGCCCTTGGCAATGGGCAGAAAGCCCTTCAGGCCATATTTGGTGACCCAGACTTTTTCCGGATCCTGACCGGAGGAGGAAGAAGCGGAGGAAGAGGGATGATCCTCCTGGATCCGGGCGTCGGACAGAGCGAAGGACGGCGCCTCAGAAACAGGAATTTCAATTTCATAGTATCCTACCAGTCCGCCCAGAACAGCTGTATAGGCTTCCAGATAGTAGGGATACTGTTTCACATCAGCAGAGAGCTGTTCCATGGAAATACCGTTCTGAAGGCGCTCAGCCAGCTCATCCATGTCAGCTTCCTGATAATTGGAAAAATCGCCTCCGTATCTGGCGCCCAGGAAGGCCAGAAGCTCAATCCAGTTCAGGTGAATCTGCTGCTGACAGGTGGCTACGTCCAGCCGGAAGGCTTTTGTCATAGCTTCCTCCGGAACATTAAAATCGACCCACTTGATAAAATGATTTTGCTGGGAATCTGCTCCGGCTGTACCGATGCGCTCCTGAGAGAGAAGGGACAGCAGACAGCTGGCGGCGGGAGAGTGTGGATATGCTTTTAAAATCAGACATCCCCCAAGAAACAGCAGAGCCAGAATTTCGGCAGAGATGAGGAAACCGGCACGTTTCCGATAAAAAAATAATAAAATCCTGTCATAGGCATTAGAAATCCGTTTCCATATGTTTCGCACAGAGAACCCTCCAATCATACGCCGGACAAACGGCGGAATATGCTTATTCAGATCATATGAGGACAGGAAGCCGGTTATGACAGGCAGGGCAGGAAGAATGAGTGGCAGAAGAGAAATTTTCTCAGAATCAGAGTATAAAAGTACAGAAAGGAAGGAAAGATGGAAGGTTTGAATCAGAACAATCAGAAGACAGAGGAGCTAAATTTCAGAACTGCTCTGGGAATTAGAATTGTAGAGAGAGGAGAGGGATGGGCCAAGGGAGAGATGAAGGCAGAAAAGCTTCATCTGAATCCCCTGGGAATTATCCATGGAGGCTGCCTGTTTTCCCTGGCGGACACTGTGTCAGGAAGCGCTGTTATAGGATACGGCTGCCGTGTCACTACAGTCAACGGAAATATCCAGTTTTTACGGCCTGGAAAGCCAGAGGGAATCATCACGGCTGAGGCCAGGGTAGTAAAGCACGGAAAGACCTTTTCCGTCTGTGACTGCCAGGTGTTTGACGACAGGAATGAGCTGATTGCAGCTACTACCATGACATTCTATCATCTGGAACAGGAAAACAGAATTCCTACAGCAGAATAATCTCTCCGTCATCTGGAACCATTAGGCGGCCGGAATAATATTCTGTGCCCTCTTCTGTATAAAGGCGCTTTCTCTCAGAAAGATTTTTGTCCTCTGTGTGCCAGAGCACCAGATTAGGGATGGAAAGCTGTTCCGCCAGCTGACAGGCCTCACGGACGGTGCTGTGATGCTTTTCATAGGGATGGAACTGCTCTCTCTGGCTGTAGAGACAGAATGCCTCGTGGAGGAGCCAGGAGCTGTCTTTGACATAGGGAAGACACAGCTCCTGAAACGGCTCGTCTCCGGTGCAGGTAAATTTCTTACCGTTTTTAAGCACGGTAGTAAAGCCGAACTGACGGGCTTTGGTGGAGTGAATGTCAAAAAAGGTAACAGGGTAACTGAGAATGTCCCGTGTTTCCCCATCTGCCACAGGGATGAGAAGAATCTGCGTGCCAATGAGATCGTAAAACTTCTTCTGAAGTGTCAGGCGGCAGAGCGTCCGGATGGTTTCCAGAAGACCGTCATGGCAGTAGATAGAGAGGGTTCCCTGGTAAGCGCCTTTTTTCATCTGGGTTCCGATCATACGCACCATCCAGACAATACCAAGAATATGGTCTGTGTGCTCATGGGTGACGAAAATGTGGTGAATCTGTGAAAGGGGAACCTGCATCTGTTCCAGGATGCCCAGAATACCATTTCCGCCTCCAGCGTCGACCATGAAAAATTCAGTCTGGCCGGACTGGGGATCTTCGGTCCGGAGGGCAAAACAGGTATTATAGCAGCGGGTGACAGCGGCATTTCCTGTGCCGAATACATACAGCTGTTCGCTGGGAAGGCTGGATTCATTCATATGGGTCATAATATTTCCTCCTTAAGAACTGTTACAATCTGCCTGGCGTTTATTGTGAAGAAACTTTCTTTTTTTATGATAATATGGTACTATAATCCTGTCAGAAAATCAACTGGATGGAGCGCATAAGGAAAAACGCAGGATATCATTTAGGAGATACAATTTATATGAAGAAAACAGAATTTTTAAAGGAGCTGGAGGCTGCCCTGAGAGGAGAGGTTTCCCCTGAACTTATATCGGAAAACCTCCGCTACTATGATAACTACATTTCCCAGGAGACGTCCAAGGGGCGTTCAGAGGCAGAGGTGACAGAGGAGATTGGAAGCCCCAGGCTGATTGCCAGAACGATTATCGATACCAGCGGGGGATCCGGCAGCTATGAGAGCGAAGAAAGTGCTTCCTCCGGAGGTTATGCAGGTACAGACCGTTCATCCGGAAGCTATAGCTCAGGCCAGAGCGGATATTCTGGATTTCACTATGTGAACCTGAATAAATGGTATTGGAAGCTTCTGATTATCGCAGTTTTGTGTCTGGTGCTGTTTACCGTGCTGTCAGTGGTAGGCGGAATTTTTGCTATTTTATTCCGCTTTGCGACACCGATTTTAATTGGACTGTTGATTGTGTCCCTGTTCAGAAATATGAGGGGAAGATAAGAGCCTGACTGAGCTTAATAAGAAATAGGGGAGGAATAAGAAGATGCCGTTTAAACGTGTGAAACCAGAGGAGCTGTCTGTGAATCCATTTACTGTTATTGGAAAGGACTGGCTGCTCATTACAGCAGGAACTGAGAAAGAGTGCAATACCATGACTGCCAGCTGGGGCGGTCTGGGTGTGATTTGGGGAAAGCCGTCTGCGACTGCTTACATCCGTCAGTCACGCTACACGAAGGAGTTTGTGGACAGAGAAGATCTGTTTACCCTGTCTGTATTTGACGAGTCCTTCCGCCCGGCTCTGAACCTGTGTGGAACAGTTTCCGGAAGAGACAGGAACAAGATTCAGGAAGCTGGTCTGACGCCCATGGAGGTGGACGGGACGACAGCCTTTGAGGAGGCGAAGATGATTTTTGTCTGCCGTAAGCAGTATCACCAGTATATGGGGCCGGAGGGCTTTGATGTTCAGGAGAATGACGAGAAGTGGTATGCAGATAAAAATTATCATACCATGTATATTGGAAGCATCGAGGCGGTGCTGGTAAGGGAAGATTAATTTTTTGTATCGGAGTTTAAAACAGAATCGGCAGGTCTGGTATGATGACAGCGAGGCTTTCGCAGGGAGGTTTACGCTAATTTCCGTCACAGAGCGAAATGTTTGAGCCGAAAGGCGAGTTTTCGCGGATGACGGATAAAGGGTGCGTGAACCGAGCAGAAAACGCAGCTTATCATAGCAGACCTGCCGATTTTATGTCTTTTTATTTGCCTCCAAACGGCATATCCCAGCCATTGTGGTCAGTGTGGAGCAGTTTATGGGCCAGGTGAGATCCTGGTTTTCCAAAATAATTCTTGTACAGCTCTTTTACCTCTTCATTTTCATGGGAGAAGCGGACTGCATTTTTCTGATCCATGGCATAGAGCTTGGAGCTTCTCTGCTCGGCCAGCTCCTGTCCATCGTGAATCGGCTGTCCGCCGCCTCCGGCGCAGCCGCCGGGACAGGCCATAATCTCTACGAAATCATAGCTGACCTCTCCTTTTTGAAGAGCAGTGATAAGCTTTCGCGTATTTCCCAGGCCGCTGGCTACAGCTGTCTTGAGAATCGTGCCTCCCAGCTTAAACTCTGCTTCCTTCCAGCCGTCCATACCCCGCACATTGGAGAAAGCGTCCGGCTTTGGATTTTTGCCGGTTACAATGCTGTAGCTGGTTCTCAGGGCTGCCTCCATGACTCCTCCCGTGGCGCCGAAAATGACACCGGCTCCGGAACCTTCCCCTAACGGGGAGTCAAATTCTTCCTCAGGAAGAGAGGCTACATCGATCTGCTCTGCTTTGATGAGACGGCAGATTTCCCTGGTGGTCAGTACGTAATCCACGTCTTTAATACCGCCGTTTATGCCATTGTCATACATGGTGGGCAGATCTGCCTCCTGCTTTTTCGCTACGCAGGGCATGATGGAAATACAGGTGACACTGTCCGGATCTACACCCAGCCGGGCGGCGAAGTAGCTCTTAGTTACAGCGCCGAACATCTGCTGAGGTGACTTGGCTGTGGATAACTGATCCGTCATATCAGGATATTGTGATTTCAGGAACCGCACCCAGCCTGGGCAGCAGGAGGTAAACATAGGCCATTTGTAGTCTTCCCTGTGGTTTAAACGCTCTAACAGCTCGCTGCCTTCCTCCATAATGGTTAAATCCGCACTGAAGGTGGTATCGAAAATATAGTCAAAGCCCATGCGGCGAAGAGCGGCTACCATTCGTTTGTCTGTGGCAAAGTCTCTGGAAAGGCCGAACTCTTCTCCCCACGCGGCACGGACAGCAGGGGCAATCTGAACCACTGTGATTTTATCAGGATTGCTGAGATCACCGTGGATATCAAAAATTCTGGAGACATCGTCCCGCTCCTGGAGAGCTCCGGTAGGGCAGTGGGTAATACACTGGCCGCAGAGGGAACAGTCGGACATCTTAATTTCCCGTCCCATGGAAACGTCTACCGTTGTGCGGGAGCCTGTATTGGAAATATCCCATACATTCAGGCTCTGAACTTTATCACAGATCTGGACGCAGCGCATACATTTAATACACTTACCGGCATCCCTTACAAGAGGGAAGGTGGAGGTCCATTTCGTCTTTGCGTAGCGGATCGGGTACTCGTTGGAAACCAGATTCAGATCGTTGGCGATTTTCTGCAGGGAGCAGTTTCCGCTTCGAACGCAGGTAGGGCATTCTGTATGGTGCTGAGAGAGAATCAGCTCTACATTAGTTTTTCTGGCTTCCCGGACACGGGCGCTGTTTGTAATAACTTCCATTCCCTCTGTTACCAGTGTGTTGCAGGAGGTAACAAGACGGCTGATTCCGGCTACTTCTACGATACAGACACGGCAGGCGCCGATCTCATTGATATCCTTTAAATAGCAAAGAGTGGGAATTTTAATTCCAATCTGTCTGGCGGCCTCAAGGATGGTGGTTCCCTCCGGGACGCAGACATGCTGTTTATTAATTGTTAAATTTACCATTCTGTTGTCCTGCCTCCTTTAAAGTTTCCATATCCAAAGCGGTCGCAGCGCAGGCATCGGTGAGCCTCCTGATCCGCTTCTTTTAAGGTCATTGGGCATTCTGCCAGATCAAAGTCATGCTTTCTTTCATTGGCATCTCTCTCTCTCATGTTTACGCGGCCGCAGGGCGGACGGTCGGAGAAATCTGCCTCTGGAATTTCCACATCTACACGGATCGTGTGGTCAAAGCCCAGATACTGATCAATATTAGCCGCAGCTACCTTGCCTGCTGCAATCGCCCGGATTACAGTGGCAGGTCCTGTCACACAGTCACCGCCGGCAAATACACCAGGTGCGTGCTCAACTGCGCTCCAGTTAGCTGCCTGGATGACACCGCGTTTAATCGGAATACCGGCATCTTCGAAGTGCCTTGTCTCAATACCCTGTCCGATGGCTACAATGACAATATCGCAGGGAATGCGGACAGAAGCTTCTCCTGAGGGTGCAGGGGAGGGGCGTCCGTCTTTGATGAGACCAATCATCTTCGGGGAAGCCCAGAGGGCTGCTACATGTCCGTTTTCATCTGTCTCAATCCGTTCCGGTGCGTGAAGCTCCAGGATTTCTGCTCCTTCTGCTACAGCGCCCTCCACCTCAGCCGGAAGAGCGGTCATATCGTCTTTTCGTCTTCTGTATACAATGGTAGTATGGGAAGCGCCCAGACGGATGGCAGAGCGTGTAACGTCCATAGCTACGTTTCCGCCGCCGATGACGCAGACCCTCTTGCCGGTAAAGTCAGGCATCCGGCCCCGTCCTACCTCGCGGAGCATCTCTACTGCGGAGATGACGCCCTCGGCGTCCTCGCCCTCAATGCCCACCTTCTTGTCATTGTGGGCTCCGATGGATATGTAGACAGCGTCGTATTCCTTGCGCAGGAAATCCATGGAAACCTGTCCAGGATCGCTTCCCACGGCGGTATCTGTCTTCACCTCCACTCCAGTGGCCAGGATAGCGTCTACATCCTCCTGGAGACGCTCTCTGGGGAGACGGTAGCTTGGAATGCCATAGAGGAGCATTCCGCCCAGCTTGGATCGCTTTTCGTAGACAGTTGTCTGGTGTCCCATCAGCTGCAGATAGTAGGCTGCAGACAGACCGCTGGGGCCTCCGCCGATAATGGCAATCCTTTTTCCGGTGGACGGCGCGCAGGGAGGCGGAGGAACAATTCCTGCATTGTCCACAGCTGCCAGCTTGATTCCGCGGATATTGACAGCGCCATCAATCATACTGCGGCGGCAGCGGGATTCACAGGGATGCTCGCATACCATAGCGCAGGCAGTGGGGAATGGATTGTCCTTCCGAATCAGGCGCACTGCGTCTGCATAGCGTCCTGCCGCTACCAGAGCCACATAGCCTGGAATGTCCACACCAGCTGGACAGAGGGCTACGCAGGGTACCGGCTGATCCAGATGGTAGAGACAGCGGTTGGATTCGATATGACTTAAAAAGTCCTCACGGAATCCGGAAAGACCCTTTAAAATCATGTTGGCGGCCTCATAGCCGATGGCACAGTCAGCGGAAGCAGAGATAACCCTTGCTGTTTTCTCAATAAGATTCAGAGTATCGAGGGTTCCCCGTCCCTCTAAAATGTCATTCATCAATGTGTCCAGCTGGGAAAGACCGATACGGCAGGGAACGC
Source organism: Lachnospiraceae bacterium AM93-12TA (assembly GCA_027698105.1). GTDB lineage: Bacteria > Bacillota > Clostridia > Lachnospirales > Lachnospiraceae > Otoolea. The sequence goes on along the minus strand of JAQERH010000012.1, from coordinate 6,191 downwards.
ACTTACCGCAGGTCTGTGCCATGCACATTTTCAGAAATGATGCAGTTAAATCTACCGGGCAGAGTCCGGGAGGGCTGGCAACGATCCGGCGCTCCAGATCCTTATACAGTCCCTCCACAACGGTCTGAGCTCTGCTGGTAGTCACAATACTAAGTCTGCTCATGAAAGCTCCTTTCTTTCCGTCAGAAATATGAATTGAATATTAAACTAATAATATCAAAATAGTTTAAAAAAGTAAATGGATTGTTATGTGTATAGCGAAATATTACAGAGAAAACTGGAAGAATGGGAAAGTTTTGCCAAAGGGGAAAACTTCCCCTCTTCCTGCCCTGGGAATGATTGTATTTCACCTGAAATTTCTATATAATAATGGATGCAGATGTAAGCAGAAAAAGTGTGTACGGACAGGAGGAGCAGGATGGGAGAGAGAGCATCAGAGGAAGAACACAAATCAGGGAGGGAAGCCGCAGAGCCGCAGTGGAAGAAGCTTTGGCTTCTGTTTTCGGGTATGCTTTATATCAGCGCCTTTACCTTTGGCGGAGGCTTTGTGATTGTTACCTTTATGAAGCGGAAATTTGTGGATGGGCTTCACTGGATCGATGAACAGGAAATGCTGGATTTTACAGCGCTGGCTCAGTCATCGCCTGGCGCGATTGCCGTCAATGCGGCGATTTTATTAGGACATAAGGTCTGTGGAGCTGCCGGGGCAGCAGTAGCAGTTCTGGGCACGATTCTTCCTCCTATGATCATTTTATCCGTCATTTCATTTTTTTACAGCATCCTTGCAGATAACCTCTTCGTGGCTTTCGCTCTCAAGGGAATGCAGGCAGGCGTGGCGGCGGTCATTCTGGATGTGGCCTGGGATCTGGGAAAGGGCGTCATGAGACAAAAGAGCCTGTATTTGAGTGTGATTCTGGCAGGAGCTTTTGCCGCTGATTTTTTCCTGGGCGTGAATGTCATTTACATTATTCTGGCTGCTGCCGGGGCAGGTGTTCTGCGGGCTGTGTTTGAGAACAGGGCAGCCGGAAGAAGGGAGGGCTCTCTGTGATTTATTTACAGCTGTTTTTCAGCTTTTTAAAGGTGGGAATGTTCAGTGTGGGCGGAGGCTATGCGGCTATACCGCTGATTCAGAGCCAGGTGGTGGAGGCCTGCGGGTGGCTGACTATGGATGAGTTTACCAATCTGGTGACCATTGCAGAGATGACGCCTGGACCGATTGCCATTAATGCAGCCACTTTTGTGGGGATCAGAATTGCAGGTCTTTTAGGAGCGGCGAGCGCCACGTTAGGATGTATTTTCCCGTCGTTTATCATTGTGTCTCTTCTGGCCTTTCTCTACTATAAATATAAGGGAGCTTCCTTCGTCAGTGCGATTATGGCTTCTCTGCGCCCTGCCGTAGTGGCGCTGATAGCTGCGGCGGGACTTTCCATGCTGGGCACAGCAGTGTTTGACGGCCAGGCAGCAGCGCCTGAACATCTGAATCTTGTCAGCGCAGGGCTGTTCCTTCTGGCTTTCCTGTTTTTAAGACTCAGGAAATGGAACCCCATTCTCGTTATGAGCCTGTGCGGGGCGGCGAACCTGGCGCTTGGAATTGTATTCCAGAAAATATAAAAGAAGCAATAAAAAATAAGGTATTATTCAGACGGAAAAACCGCGCCGAAAAGAGATAAAAAACGCGGATTTTCCGTCATTTTTTTGTCTTGACAATAAAAAATTTTCCGACTATACTTTTAAAAGTTAGGCAGCGAACTATTAAAAAAGCTCTGAATCTTCCAGCTCAGACCAGGAAAAAAAGGGACAAAAGACTGGGAATCAGCGCAGACGGAGGTGATAAGATGTGTACGGAGACAGAGAAAAGCGGTGAGCTCTGTTGTAAAAGTGCAGGCCGGCTGGTGAATATTTTGTCCAACCAGCTGAAACGGCGTTTTTTAGTTCCGGATGACGGCAATGAGCTGACAATGCTTCAGCGTCATATGCTTCATTTTATTATTGTAAGCTCTATGCATCAGGACATCTTTCAGAAGGATGTGGAGGCAGAGTTTCAGATTAGAAAGTCCACAGCCACAGGGAGTCTTCAGCTTTTGGAGAAGAAGGGATTTATCCGCAGGGAGAGCGTGGAACGGGATGGACGCTTAAAGCGGGTGCTCCCCACAGACAAGGCCCTGGCTATGAGAGACAGGGTGATGCAGTCCCTCAGGAGTGCGGAAAAGCAGATGTTGCAGGGAATCGACAAAGAGGATTTAGATGTTTGCATACAGGTGCTTGTCCGGATGTCCAGGAATCTTTCCTGCAAGGAGCAGGACTGTAAAGAGCAGGAGTGCCGCCTGACATGACAGCAAAGTAAAAACAGAAGGAGGAAACCATGAACAGAAAACTCTTTAAATCCATCAGAGAGTACAGGCGGGAGTCCATTCTGGCCCCTGTATTTGTCATTCTGGAGGTTCTGATGGAGGTTCTGATTCCGCTTCAGATGGCAAAAATCATCGATGTGGGAATTGCGCAGGGAAACCTGCCCTATATTGTCCGTATGGGTGTGATTCTGGTAGCTATGGCCATGACTGCCCTGTTCTTCGGCGCTATGGCCGGAAAATTTGCGGCAGTGGCAGCAGCCGGCTATGCGAAAAATCTGCGCCATGACATTTTTTATAAGATACAGAACTTTTCATTTAAAAATATTGACCATTTTTCCACGTCAAGCCTTGTCACAAGGCTTACCACGGATATCACAAACGTGCAGATGGCGTATATGATGAGTATTCGCCTCTTAGCCAGAGCGCCGTTTATGATTATTCTCTCCCTGATTATGATTCTCACAATCAAATGGGAAATTTCTCTGATTCTGCTGGTGCTGGTGCCGGTTTTGGGAGGGCTTCTGATGTTTATTGCCAAGAAGGCCCATCCTCATTTTATCAGGGTGTTTGATGAGTATGATGTCTTAAATAATTCCGTTCAGGAAAATGTAAATGCTGCCAGAGTTGTCAAGGCTTATGTGCGGGAGGAGCATGAGATTGAGAAATTCCACGGTGTGTCAAAGCTGGTATACGATCTGTTTACCAGGGCGGAGAAAATTGTAGCCTGGAATGCGCCTACCATGCAGTTTTTCATGTACAGTGTCATTCTTCTGATGGTTTCCATCGGAGGGAAAAGCATTATCAACCAAACCATGGAGACTGGAGAGCTGACAAGCGTTATTGTCTATGCCATTCAGATTCTGGTTTCATTGACAATGGTAACCTTTGTATTTGTTATGATTATGATTGCCGAGGCGTCTACAGACCGAATCAGCGAGGTACTCAACGAGGTTCCGGAGATGCAGGATCCGGCAGATGCCGTGACAGAGGTTCCCGACGGATCAATTGAGTTTGAGCACGTATCTTTCAGCTACGGCGGAAAGGGAGGAAATCTGTCCTTAAAGGATGTGAATCTTCATATTAAATCAGGCCAGACAGTGGGAATTATCGGCGGTACAGGAAGCTCGAAAACTTCCCTTGTCAATCTGATTCCCCGTCTCTACGATGTAACAGAGGGCTGCGTAAGGATAGGTGGAATCGATGTACGGGACTATGGCCTGGAGGCTTTAAGGGATCAGGTATCCATGGTGCTTCAGAAAAATGTCCTGTTTACAGGCAGCATTTATGATAATATCCGCTGGGGAGACGAAAATGCCAGCGATGAGGAGGTTCAGAGAGTCTGCCGCCTGGCCCAGGCGGACAGCTTTATCAAGGAGTTTCCGGCCGGATACAATACAATGATTGTGGAGGGCGGAAACAACGTGTCCGGCGGACAGAAGCAGAGACTCTGTATTGCCAGAGCGCTGCTGAAAAAGCCGAAAATTCTGATTCTCGACGATTCCACCAGCGCAGTGGATACCAAGACAGACGCACTGATCCGGAAGGCTTTCCGCGAGGAGATACCAGATACTACGAAAATTATAATTGCCCAGAGAGTTTCCTCTGTAGAAGACGCGGACATGATTATTGTCATGGAAAACGGAAGAGTAAACGGAGTGGGAACCTCTGAGGAACTTCTGAAAACAAATGCAATCTACAGAGAAGTATATGAATCACAGGTAAAGGGAGGTGAGGACTATGAGCAGTGAGCAGAGAAAGCCAAGAGTGACCAGGGATACGCTGGCTACGGGAAAACGCCTGCTGGGATATGTTTTAAAAGATTATAAGCTGCGGTTTGTCGGCGTATTTTTCTGTATTCTGATCAGCTCTGTTGCATCTATTTCGGTGTCTCTTTCCTTGAAATTTCTGCTGGATGATTTCATTATCCCGCTGATCGGAAAGCAGAATCCAAACTATACGGAACTGTACCGGGCCATGGCTGTATTAGGAACGATTTTCCTGTGCGGTGTCATTGCCACCTTTATCTACAGCCGCCTCATGGTCTATATTGGCCAGGGAGTGTTAAAAAAGGTCCGGGATGAGATGTTTGAGCATATGCAGAAGCTTCCAATCCGTTACTTTGATCAGAATACTAACGGCTCTATTATGAGTCTTTATACGAATGATACGGATACACTGCGGCAGATGATCAGCCAGGCGATTCCGCAGGTGCTGCAGTCTCTCCTTACAGTGACCGTCACCTTTATTTCCATGCTGGTGTTAAGCCCGCTTCTGACAGTGCTGGCAGTGGTAATGATTGGAGTCATGCTGTTTGTGACAAAGACAATCGGCGGCAACAGCGGAAAATACTTTTTAAGCCAGCAGTTAGATATAGCAGGCATTACGGGCTTCGTGGAGGAGCATATGACGGGCCAGAGAGTCATCAAGGTATTTAACCATGAGAGGATTGCCGAGGAGGAGTTCGACAGGCTCAATGAAAAGCTCTTTGTCAGCGCTTCCAGGGCCAATACCTTTGCCAATATGATGGGACCGGTTATTGGTAATATCGGAAACCTTCAGTTTGTACTGACAGCTGTACTGGGCGGATTTTTATCGGTTATGGGAATTGGCGGCATTACTCTGGGAGTCATGGCTTCCTATCTCCAGTTTACCAAAAGCTTTACCCAGCCCTTTATGTCCATTGCCCAGCAGTTTAATTCCATTATTATGGCTCTGGCCGGTGCAGAGCGGATTTTCCGTCTGATGGACGAGGAGCCGGAGTTAGACGAGGGCTATGTAACTCTTGTGAATGCAAAGAAAGATGAGAATGGCAATCTGGCCGAGTGCAGAGAGAGGACAGGCATCTGGGCCTGGAAGCACCCGCATCGCTCAGACGGTACTGTGACTTACACAGAAGTGAAGGGAGATGTCCGCTTCTTCGATATGACCTTTGGCTACACAGAGGAGAAGCAGGTGCTTCATGATCTGACACTCTATGCAAAGCCGGGGCAGAAGCTGGCCTTTGTAGGGTCTACAGGAGCCGGAAAGACGACGATTACCAACCTGATCAACCGTTTCTACGATGTACAGGACGGAAAAATCCGATACGACGGCATTAACATCAACAAGATCAAAAAGGCAGATCTGCGTCGCTCCCTGGGCATTGTACTTCAGGATACCCACCTGTTTACAGGGACGATTATGGACAATATCAGGTATGGAAAGCTGGATGCCACAGATGAGGAGATTTACGCGGCGGCGAAGCTGGCCCACGCAGATCAGTTTATTAAAATGCTGCCAAAGGGCTATGATACCATGCTGACCAATGACGGTGAGGAGCTGTCCCAGGGACAGAGGCAGCTGTTAGCCATTGCCAGAGCCGCAGTGGCGGATCCGCCGGTTCTGATTCTCGACGAGGCCACCTCCAGCATTGATACCAGAACGGAGCAGATTGTCCAGCAGGGAATGGACAACCTGATGAAGGGCAGAACAGTATTCGTTATTGCCCACAGACTGTCTACGATCCGAAACAGCGATGCGATTATGGTTCTGGAACACGGCAGAATCGTGGAGCGGGGCAGCCATGAGGAGCTGATTAAGGAAAAAGGTATCTATTACCAGCTGTATACAGGAAAGCTGGAGCTGGATTAGGGCAGCAGGAAATATGTATAGAATATATCTATACAGTATATTGATTTATTGAAAAAACAAATAAAAGACAGCTCTCCCGGCTCTCGAATTCCCCTGGAACTTGTGATAAAATAAACGAATATGCATACAGTGCAGAAGCGATGTTGTTTCAGGAGGAAAAGATTGAAAATGAGAAGTAGAGGGTATCCATTACCTTAATCGCATCACAAA
>JAQERH010000110.1 GCA_027698105.1 Lachnospiraceae bacterium AM93-12TA | reverse complement strand
GAGGGTACAAATGGCAATTATTCAGAGGTTTCTGCTTCAGTATGGCAGGCAGATGCTACCTATCCAGAGATCGCTCTGTATGACGGCTACTTCACATATGACGATAGCCAGGTTTTAGACTGGTACAGCGAAGGTCAGTACAACAGCTTCAGCAGAAATCAGTAATCTCTTACAGAGAATAAAATAATTTTAGTTAAACTAAAGTAATTAGACAGCGGTACGCTATTTCTCCATGCTACAAAAGTATGAAGGAACAGTGTACCGCTGTTTTCATATCAAATGTCCAAAATTGGAACTGGGGCGGTATTGCAGAGACCGTTTCAAGTTTTGTGTAAACTCAAAAAACTGATATAAGATATGTCATTAGTTACTGGGCAGAGCCGATTTTTCTGCCCAATATAACCACTGACATACTTTATATATAAAGAGTTTTAATTTACATAAATCTTGAAGTAATCTCTACCTAAAGGTAGTGTAGGAGACCGTTTCAAGTTTTGTGTAAACTCAAAAAACTGATATAAGATATGTCA
>JAQERH010000011.1:76929-79109 GCA_027698105.1 Lachnospiraceae bacterium AM93-12TA | reverse complement strand
AGTCTATCTTACATCAGTTTGAAGGTTTACACAAACTTTGGGATACTCCCTCATCGCCTTTCTCGATCAGAGAAACAAGCGAAAATAAAAATGCCCATCCTGTCTGCCAACAGGATGGGCGCTACCCATTAGGGTAGAAAAACCCACTAGAGGCATCCACTTTTGGAGTGGGTGCTTTCTGTATTTCTATTATATCCAATCACTTCCTATAATTCAAGTAGCCGCGATAAATTCTTTAAAATCTGAATTTTCCTAATTTTTTTGAAAAAATGAACGATGTTATCCTGCATCAGTTTGGAGGTTTCCACAAACTTTGGGATACTCCCTAGAGCCACTAAAAAAACCGGCTTCTACCCATAGTGGTAGGAGCCGGTTTCATAATCATATTAATCAAAAATAATAATTATTTCAACTATTTTAGAAAAGAGCTTAGTTAGTTGGTGCTGGAGCAAAAGCACTATCCTTGTTATTCAGTCCTAACCAGCTTGAACTGTCGTAGATAGCCTTAACTGTCTCATTGCCCTCTGTATCTGTTCCTTTTTCCACTCTATATAAGTATGTATATACGTCATCGTCATATAACTGAATGAATGGAACTGCTACGTAGTCATCACCATAATCGCCCTCTGCTTTATAAAGAGCATTTCCGAGAACTGTCTCTACATCATCCTCTCCAACTGCTGTATCATTTGTTACAGCTAAAATCTGTCTTGCAAGAAGTTCATTTGCTGTGATAGTCTCAGCAACAGACTTATTATCGTTAAGGATTTCAACTTTTGTTACAACACCGCTATTGTTTGTTGTAACACGAACATCTTTGCCCTCGAAAGCACCATTCTCGATATCATCATAAGTCTTTCCGCTCTTGGACTTCTGGATTTTACCCTTGTTGTTTACCAGATATACATCTTCTTTAATAGCATAGAACTTGTAGTCATCATCAGCTTCAAGTCTCTTACCGTTGAAGTATACATAGTTATCTTTCTCGCCATTGATACCCTTACCGTTGTGGCCATTCTTTGTCTCAAAACGGAATGCATAACTGTCATCATCGCACTCTACATCAGCTACCTTGCCGTCTACCGGGTAACCATTCTCGTCGAAGTAGTAGAAGCCATCTTCCTCACGAATATACTGAAGTCCATCCTGCATCTGACCCATTTCATTAAATGCAAAGTAAACTTTTCCCATCTTCTCGCTTGGAACCTTAATTCTTGCTACATATACAGCACCATCATCATCATATGTGGCTAAATCAGTCTTAGAATCTGTAGGAGAACCACTCTCTGTATCGAAATCAGCATTAGCTCTCTTCGGCTCACCGTCATCGATGTAGTACCAGTCTGTATCGCTGTCTGTACCAGCATCCTCAGAACCATCGATCTCATACCAGCCGTTTCCTCTCCAGCCTTCCTCTACTACATGGTAGTAAAGCATGTTCTGGATGTTCTGTGCAGCACCTGCCTGACCCTTAGCTGGAGCATTGTTTCCTGTAGCTTCTGCCAGGTTACCATCTAAGCCAGCATTGTTTGTTGTAGATCTTCCTGGTGCTGGATATCTCTTCTGATCGTTGTTAATCCACTCGTAGAGCATCTGGCCATGTTCGTTGAACATGTAGTAACGGCCGTTGATTTTCTTCTTGCCTTCTCCGTGGTATGCCTTACCATCGGAACCGAACCAGTACCAGCCCTCATCATCACATGGATCTCCGTCATTGTCAGCATCACAGCCTAATACGGACTCACCCTTTGTATCATCATCCTCGAAATCGTTGTCAACTTCTCCGGAGTTCTCTAACCATAACCACTGGCTCTCTGCTCTCCAGCCCTCGTCTTCTCCGCCAAGGTAGTAAGCTACGTCAGATTTTCCATCAGAGTACCATCCGGAGTACATCTTACCATCTTCATCGAAGTAGTATGTTCTGCCATTGATCTTCTTATCCTGATCTGTTACCTTCTTACCGTTGGAACCGAAGTAGTACCAGTGCTCATCCTGATCCGGATCATCCTCTTCGTCCTCTGCGAAAGTCTTTCTCCAGTCATTCTTAACCATAGCACCGTCTTCGCCTACATAGTAGTCATCGTCTACCCATGTATCAGTAGCCATGTTTCCATCTTCATCAAGGTAGAACCACTTGGAGCCATCTTTTCTCCACTCACCCTCTACCATCTCGTCATCTT
>JAQERH010000011.1:0-76919 GCA_027698105.1 Lachnospiraceae bacterium AM93-12TA | reverse complement strand
TACCCAAGCCTCTGTTGCCATGTTGCCATCCTCGTCGAGATAGAACCACTTGGAGCCGTCCTTTCTCCACTCGTCTGTTACCATCTCATCATCGCTGTCATAGTAGTGCCAGATACCATCCTCGTCCTTCTCCCAACCTGCGAAGGATGTCATGGAAGCGCCTATTGCAAGTAAAGCTGCTGCAGAAAGAACTGCAACTAATTTAGTCTGCTTTCTCATAATGAATGCACTTTCCTTTTTTCTTTTTGAAGTTATATGTTCGAAATTCCTAACTGCATTACGTGGCTATTATACTTCGGATAAGGAAAATTATCAATAGTTTTTTAACAAAAAAATAAAAATTTTTTAATTCTTCCTTTTTCTGTTATTTTATGTATTCTGTTCCCTATCAGAAGTCCCTCACCTCCGATACACCTATATCATAATATACCTTCGCCCAAAATACAATAACATTTCTCTGTTCATTTTCTTACAGAATCATTACATTAATAGAATTTTAAGGCAAAATTGTACTTATATCAATACAATCGTAAGTTTTACCCTGTACTTTCCTGGATTTCGTGGTATAATGTTCATATTCTATAGTATTTTATTGTTTTTTGAACATTAAAATAAGTCTTCAGAAAGAGGTTAAATATGGATCGATATGGCTTAATATGCCGGAGTATTTTAGAAACTCCAGGCATTACGCAGCGGGAACTGGCTCGGCTTCTGGATGTTTCTCTGGGCACAGCGAACCGTCTGGTCAATGAAACCATTGAGCAGGGATTGATTAAAACTGATAGTAATTCGAATAATTATTCATTAACAGAGTTGGGAATGGAGTATCTGCTTCCTTATAAGGTAGACGGCGCTCTGATTATGGCTGCCGGCTTCGGCTCTCGTTTTGTACCTCTCACCTTTGAAACTCCTAAGGGGCTTCTGGAGGTGTTCGGAGAGAGAATGATTGAACGGCAGATTAAACAGCTCCATGCAGTCGGTATTACAGACATTACGATTGCAGTTGGATATCTGAAAGAAAAGTTTGATTATCTGATTGACAAATACCAGGTAAAGCTCCTTTATAATCCGGAATACTCTTCTAAAAATAATCTGGCTACTATTTATCATGCCAGAGAAATTCTCAGAGGAAAAAACATGTACATTCTCTCGTCTGACAACTGGATGAGAAATAATATGTACCACACCTATGAATGCGGCGCCTGGTACGCCACTTCCTATATGGAAGGAGAAACCTCAGAGTGGTGTGTGAAAACCAACAAAAAGGGCCGAATCACCTCTGTCACCATAGGAGGTCAAAACTCTCACGTTTTATATGGCCCTGCTTTCTTCTCCAGAGAATTTTCGGAGGAGTTTCTTCCTATTATAAATGAGTATTATCACAAACCTGGCACAGAACAGTTCTACTGGGAAAATGCTGCAATCGATCATCTCGCTGAACTGGAGCTGTATTCCAATCCGCAGCCAGAGGATCAGATCTATGAATTTGAAAATCTGGAGGAGCTGCGCCGCTTTGACCCGAAATACCAAAATCAATCTGACAATGAGGCTATGCTTCTGGTCTCTAAGGTATTTCACGTTCCTGAGAGTGAAATTACAAATATCCGCTGTCTGAAAGCCGGTATGACGAACAAGTCATTTTTATTTGAACTGCAGGGCAGCCACTATATCTGCCGGATTCCCGGACCTGGAACGGAACTTCTCATTAACCGGAAACAGGAGGAGGATGTCTATCAGGCCGTCAATCCTCTTCACATGACAGAGGATATTATCTATTTTGACGGAGAAACGGGCTACAAGATTGCCCGCTACTATGAAGGCGCCCGCAACGCGGATCCCCACAGCCTGAGTGACATGAGGCTGTTTATGCAGGAAATCAAACGTCTTCATCAGTCAGGGCTTACAGTGGGTCATACATTTTCCCTGGAAGAGCGAATTGATTTCTATGAAAATCTCTGCCGCCACAGACAGGAAATGCTGTTTGAAGATTACGCGGAAGTCCGCCGCAATATGAACCGTCTTCTGGAATTGCTGGGGCAGATGGATCGCCCTTCCTGCCTGGCCCATATTGACTGTGTTCCTGATAATTTTCTGATTCTGCCTGACGGTTCCGGAAAAATTATTGACTGGGAATATGCAGGCATGCAGGATCCTCTGATTGACGTGGCTATGTGCGCGATTTATTCTTATTATAATGAAGAAGAAACGGATCAGCTGATAGAACTTTATTTAGGCAGAGAGCCTGAACGGGAGGAGCGGTTTGCGGTCTACGCATATGCTGCTCTGGGAGGCTTTTTGTGGTGTCTCTGGGCAGTATTCAAAAGTTCTCTTGGAGAGGAATTCGGAGAATATACTTTGATTATGTACCGATATGCCAAACGCTACTATAAAAAATTGAAACTCTCAGGCGATATTCCAGACTGATTATGACTTCTTCTGCAGCTGCCTGGCGCTGCAGCTCCTTGCAAAAAGTACGGACAGGCAACAAAAATTCCTCTACTTTATTTCACTTTATGGTATAATTGATATGATACCTGAAATAAAGTTTTTTCTGGGATTAAATTTGTGTTACATATCTGGAGGCGTTTTATGATACAAAAGAGACGTTTAAAAGTTTGCGGGCTGGCCTGTCTTCTGGGCGCTCTTACACTCTCTCCGGCCAGAGATGTTCTGGCTGGATGGAAAAATACCAACGGTAACTACTATCACTATGACGACAACAGCGGAGCCATGACGATTGGATGGTTCCAGGAGCCTTCCAACTCTAAATGGTATTACCTGAAAAAAGACGGCATTATGGCAGTTGGATGGATTCAGATTGACAATAACTGGTACTATTTTGATCCGGATGGAAAGATGGCAGTTGGATGGCGTCTCCTCGATGACCGCTACTACTACATGGATCAGCAGGGGCGTATGAAAACTGGCTGGCAGCAGATTGACGGAAAATGGTATTTCTTCAGCCCTGAAGGAAAAATGCGGATCGGCTGGCAGCAAATTGATAACAGCTGGTATTATCTGGGCGAACATGGACAGATGGCGACAGGATGGCAGAAAATTAAGGATTTGTGGTATTATCTGGATGTCAACGGGAAAATGATGACAGGATGGCAGAAAATCAACGGCGAATCCTACTATTTCCATACAGACGGACGGATGCTGACCGGATGGCTCAATGACAGCGCTGGAAACCGTTATTATATGAGTACCGTATCCGGCCGCATGATACGCGGATGGCGGGAAATTGACCAGCACTGGTATTATTTTAACAGCAGTGGATATATGGTAAAGGGCTGGCTGAAGGAAAATAATTCTTATTATTATCTGGATCCTTCCAGTGGTATGATGGCTTCAGACTGTTCTAAAGTAATTAGCAATGTCACCTATACGTTTGCTAAAAATGGCGCCTGCCAGACTAATACAAATCTGATTCAGGGAGCTGTTCAGGCAGATCACCTGGCATCAAACAGTAATTCCGGAAGTGCCCCCGGCACTTCCTCGCCTAACGGCGGAGTCGGTCCCAGTGGTTCTGACTCTACAGAAACAGGCAGTCCCAGCGGAAACTCTGGCTCAGGTGCAACTCAGGTCCCCGGCGGAAGCTCAGGATCAGGCGAAGCCCAGACTCCCGGCGGAAATTCTGCTCCAGGAAGCTCCAGCTATCCAGGCAGTTCCAGTCCAAATGAAAGCCAGAATCCAGGCAGTCATGCTGCGCCAGGCAGCAATTCCAGTTCCTCTGATCAGCACTACAGCATTGAAGAGGGACTCACAGGCGGCCCAGGACGATAAAAAACGCCCCGCAGAACAAATATCAGACAGTGTTTCTGATATACGTCCTGGGGGCGTTTTCAAATTCTAATTATACCTCAAAAATCAAATCTCCATAGCTTGGCAGCGGCCAAAGCTCTTTATCGACAATCATTTCCAGGCGATCAGCCGGACGGCGAAGATTTTCCATAGCGGTCGTCACTAAATCGTGATAAGCGTAGGCTCTTTCCTTATTATTTACCACTGCTGATGCTTTTCCAATCGCGTCTGTCAATGCTGCAAGTGCTGTCTTCATATCAGCCAGCAGATCAGAAGTTTCCAGGAGCAGTTCTTTCTGTGTACTGCAGTCTGCCTCCGGGCATACACTCTGGACAGCTCCCAGAGAAGCAGCTAAGTTTGTAGTGTATCGGATCACAGCCGGAATAATCTGTTTTCCAGCCATGTCGATCATGGTTTTCGCTTCGATATTAATGGTCTTTGCATAGGACTCATACTCAATCTCAGCCCTGGATTCCAGCTCTGCCCTTGTATAAACACCAAAGTTTTCAAACAGGCGGATAGCCTTGTCTGTAATCAAGGAGTCAACGGAATCAATACCTATTTTAAGGTTTGGAAGGCCTCTGCGCTCTGCCTCTTCCACCCATTCCTGGGAGTATCCATTTCCACTGAAAATGATCCGCCTGTGTTCTGCTAAAAGGCGTTTAATCATGTCATGGACAGCTGTGTCAAAGTCTTCCGCCTGCTCCAGCTCATCAGCCGCCTCTTTGAATGCTTCTGCCACAATAGTATTGAGCACAACATTGGGAGATGAAACAGAATCTGAGGATCCAACCATTCGGAATTCAAATTTATTTCCTGTAAATGCAAAGGGGGAGGTCCTGTTCCTGTCTGTTGCATCCTTAACAAAATCAGGAAGTGTGGCTACACCTGTCTTCAGAAGATCGCCGTGCTTTGTATGGGTAGCTTCGCCTGTACTGCAGAGCTGATCTACCACATCCTCCAGCTGCTCGCCCAGGAAAATTGAAATAATGGCAGGCGGAGCCTCTGCTGCCCCCAGACGGTGATCATTTCCTGGAACAGCTGTGGATTCACGCAGCAGATCGGCGTGTACGTCCACTGCTTTTATGATACAGGCCAACACGAGAAGAAACTGAATATTGTCATGGGGTGTGTCTCCTGGATTCAGCATATTGATGCCGTCGTCTGTGGAAATGGACCAGTTATTGTGTTTTCCGGAACCATTTACTCCTGCAAAAGGCTTTTCATGAAGCAGGCAGGTCAGACCATGGTGACCTGCAATCCTCTTCAGGGCTTCCATCATCATCTGGTTGTGGTCAACCGCCACATTGACCTGTGTATAAATAGGAGCCAGCTCATGCTGGGCCGGAGCTGCTTCGTTGTGCTGCGTCTTGGCCGTAACGCCAAGACGCCACATTTCCTCATTGACTTCCTTCATAAATGCGCCGACTCTCGGACGGATACTTCCAAAATAATGATCGTCCATCTCCTGTCCCTTGGGAGGCATAGCTCCAAACAAGGTACGGCCTGCATAAATCAAATCTTTTCTCTGGAGATATTTCTCCTTGTCTACCAGAAAATACTCCTGCTCCGGACCTGCATAGGGAATAACACGTTTGGAGGTAGTGTTCCCAAACAGGCGGAGAATTCTCAGCGCCTGCTCATTAATCGCCTGCATGGAGCGAAGAAGAGGTGTTTTCTTATCCAGAGCCTCTCCGCGATAGGAGCAGAATGCAGTGGGAATATAGAGAGTTACTCCCCAGGTATCCTCACGCAAAAATGCCGGAGAGGTACAGTCCCATGTTGTATATCCTCTGGCCTCAAAGGTGGAGCGCAGACCTCCGGACGGGAAAGAAGAGGCATCCGGCTCACCCTGGATCAGCTCTTTTCCTGAAAATTCCATAATCACCCGTCCATCGCTTCCCGGCACTGAAATAAAGGAATCGTGTTTTTCAGCTGTAATTCCTGTCAAAGGCTGAAACCAGTGTGAAAAATGAGTAGCTCCTCTCTCAATCGCCCAGTCTTTCATGGCATGGGCTACTACGTCAGCAATGGACGGATCCAGCTCTGTCCCATCTTCGATGGTCTTTTTTAACTTTTTGTATACATTCTTCGGAAGGCGTTCCCTCATCACCGAATCATTAAATACATTTTTTCCGAACATTTCGGATACATTTGTGACGTCGCTCATCGTATATTCCTCCAAGTTATCATTCGGACCAAACTGCCTGTCCTATAAAAGAACAAAATAAGCCTGCCTGAAGCAGGCTTCTGATTCGATATCAGAAACCTGCCCAGACCGGCTTATCCTATCTTTTTTATCTTCTTTATGCTTTTCCTACGGAACCAAATAATTCCATCTTCTCTTTTACAGTCGCCTTAATCGCCTCTGTTCCAGGAGCCAGAAGCTTACGTGGATCAAAGCCCTTTCCTTCCAGATCCTTGCCAGCCTCAATGTATTTGCGTGTAGCATCTGCAAAGGATAACTGACACTCTGTATTTACGTTGATCTTAGCAACACCTAAGGAAATAGCCTTCTGAATCATCTCAGCCGGAATTCCTGTACCTCCGTGAAGAACAAGCGGCATATCGCCTACTTTCTCCTTAATGGACTCAAGTACATCAAATCTTAAGCCTGGCCAGTTAGCCGGATATTTTCCATGAATATTTCCAATACCTGCTGCCAGCATATCGATCCCAAGATCTGCTACTGCCTTGCACTCATTCGGATCGGCACACTCGCCTAAGCCCACTACGCCGTCTTCCTCGCCGCCAATAGAACCTACCTCTGCCTCAAGAGAAATGCCCTTCTCTCCGCAGAGTTTCACTAACTCTGTTGTCTTCTCCACATTCTCTGCAATCGGATAGTGGGAGCCATCAAACATGATAGAAGAGAATCCTGCCTCAATGCACTTTAAGGAGCCCTCGTAGGAGCCGTGATCCAGATGAAGCGCTACAGGGACTGTAATATTTAATTCCTCTACCATAGCCTTAACCATGGCAGCAACTGTCTTAAAGCCTGTCATGTATTTTCCTGCTCCCTCAGATACTCCAAGGATAACCGGAGACTTTAACTCCTCTGCTGTAAGCAGAATCGCCTTTGTCCACTCCAGGTTGTTGATATTAAACTGTCCAACTGCATACTTGCCTTCTCTGGCCTTGTTAAGCATTTCTTTCGCTGATACTAACATATCATTGAACCTCCTTCGCATTTCTCTACTTGCCTGCGCCTATTATATACCATTTTTCTTTATTTGAAAAGCCTGTTCCTTATTTTAAAATCTCTCTCACCATATTCTTCATCTCTTCTGGAGTGCACTGGCGGTTATGGCGGATAGCTGCATCACGAATTTCCTTTACCGCTGTTGGCTGCGCTACTCCAGACAGCTGCTCCATTCTGTCGATCAGTTCAAACTCATCCTCTGGAAGTTTTGTCTCACAAGGATCACAAACTGCCTCCATAACACTTCTGGAAAACTTATAAGGACTGGCAGTCGATGCAATCACTGTCTTCGTCTCATCGCCGCTGCTCTTTTGGTAAGCTCGATATACAGCTGACGCTACTCCTGTGTGAGTGTCAATCAGATATCCTGTATCCTTAAATACATGTCTGATTTCTTCCGCGTTCTCTTTCTGATCTGCAAAGCCACCTGTAAAGTCTTTCATTTTTTCTTTCATGGAAGGTGTAATTTCATACACTCCCTTTTCAGAAAGCTCTGACATCAGCCTTGAAGTCTCAGCTGAATCACAGTCTGCTGCCAGGTAAAGCAGTCTCTCCAGATTGCTGGAAATGAGAATATCCATAGACGGTGAGGTGGTGAGAATAAACTCTCTGCGTCTGTCATAAACCCCTGTCTGGAAAAAGTCAAACAGAACCTTATTGTCATTGGAAGCGCAGATCAGCTTATGAACCGGAACTCCCAGTTTCTTTGCGAAATAAGCGGCCAGTATGTTTCCGAAATTGCCTGTTGGAACCGTAATGTTAATGGCTTCTCCTTCTTCAATCTCTCCATGGGCAAGGAGTTTTGCATACGCGTAGACATAATAAACGATCTGCGGCACCAGACGGCCGATATTAATGGAATTGGCAGAGGAAAGCCTGTATCCGGAAGCAGACAGCTCTACTGCAAACTCTTTGTCGCCGAAAATCCGTTTTACACCGCTCTGGGCATCGTCAAAATTTCCTGTAATCGCCACAACAGCCGTATTATCACCCTTCTGGGTTACCATCTGGAGCTCCTGCACCCGGCTGACTCCTCCTTTAGGATAGAAAACAATAATCTTCGTTCCCTCTACATCTGCGAAACCAGCCATAGCAGCCTTACCTGTATCTCCTGAGGTAGCGGTCAGAATCACGATTGTATCCTCTACCTTATTCTTTCTCGCCGCAGTCGTCATCAGATGGGGAAGAATGGAAAGCGCCATGTCCTTAAACGCAATTGTACTTCCGTGGAACAGCTCCAGATAGTAGGCTCCGTCAGCCTTCACGAGAGGAGCAATTTCCTCTGTATCAAACTTTGAATCATAAGCCCTTGCAATACAGGACTTCAGCTCCTCTTCTGTAAAATCTGTTAAAAACAGCTTCATAACTTCATAAGCAGTTTCCTGATAGCTCATGGACGCAAAGTCCTTTAAAGGTCTCTCCAATGCCGGGATTCTGTCCGGCATAAAGAGCCCCCCGTCATCTGCCAGTCCTTTTAAAATCGCCTGGGAAGCCGTCACATGGGATTCTTTCCCTCTGGTGCTGCTGTAGTAGATCTCCATTCCTCTCATCCTCTTTCCTTTTAAATTCTTAAAGTGTTCGCCCTTTTATGGTTCAAAATTTTATCACATTTCTTTGATATATGCAATGTCATTGCTTTTTTTCTTCTTCTGATGCAAAATAGAGTCTGAACTTTTGTAGTTAAATGATAAATCTGAGGAGAACTGTCTATGGAATATGTCAATACCTGCAGCGCTGTTTTTGTTGAACGGCCCAATCGTTTTATCGCTCTGGCCCAGATCGCCCCTTCTGAAGATCCTCCTGTTGTCTGCCATGTAAAAAATACAGGACGGTGCAGGGAGCTTCTGCTTCCCGGTTCCCGTCTGGTTCTTGAGCATCATCCGGATGCCCTTAAAAAAGGAAGAAAGACGGAGTATTCCCTCATCTGCGTCTATAAAGAGCACGCTGGCTTTTCCAATGAAACGCTTCTTATTAATATGGATTCCCAGGCTCCCAATCAGGCTGCCTATGAGTGGCTGGCTGGCGGAGGTTTTGGAAACATCTGCCAACTGCAGCGGGAAGTCAAATTTGGTCATTCCCGGTTTGATCTTTCCTTTCAAAAGGACGGTAAAATCTATTTTATGGAAGTAAAGGGAGTCACCCTGGAACAAAATGGAACAGCCAGTTTTCCCGATGCCCCCACAGAGCGAGGTCTGAAACATCTTCTGGAGCTTCAAAAGGCAGCCCTTGCAGGATACGGCGCTGCAGTCCTCTTTGTAATACAAATGAAAGGGATTCGCTGTTTCACTCCCAACAGAACTACACATCCTGCCTTTGCTGACGCTCTGAAGGAAATTTCTAAACATGGTGTTCAGATTCTGGCCAAAGACTGTATTGTCACAGAACATTCTATGACGATTGATCAGGATGTTCCTGTAATACTCTAAGCTGAGCTGTTTTAATCTGTCACATTCTTTTATTGTACTTCATATAAAATAGTAACGCCTATTTTTATGATGTGATTTTATGTTAAATCCCCTTAGCCTTCTGATGCCTGGACAGTCGGCAGTCATACATTGGCTACCTGAACAGTCTTCCATCGTTTTCCGGCTTCTGGATCTCGGATTTGTTCCAGGAGCCACCGTCACCTGCACTCTGAGAAGAGGCCATGGAGCTATCTCTGCCTTTTTAGTCAGAAACGCTGTGATTGCCCTGCGCAGGGAAGATTCTCAGATGATTCTGGCAGAACCGATTCCTGTCAGCTGTGAAAATCTCCCTGTAAAGAAGCAGCAGGATGAAGAAATATGTGAAGCCCTGGAAGGAGGTGACTCTCTTTGAAACAAATCACTGCTGTTCTAGCCGGAAACCCGAATGTAGGAAAAAGCACTGTCTTTAACGGTTTAACCGGGCTGTCCCAGCACACAGGAAACTGGTCCGGTAAAACCGTTTCCTGCGCAGAAGGGACCTTTTCCTGCAGCGGCACCATTTGTACTGTTACAGATCTTCCTGGTATTTATTCCCTCAGAACTCACTCTGAGGAAGAGAATATCGCCAGAACCTGTATCTGTTCCAGTCATCCGGACATCCTGATTGTCGTCGGAGACGCCACCTGCCTGGAGCGGGGACTTCACCTGCTGAAGCAGATAACTCAGCTTTCTGATTTAAACCAGACTGCTCTGATGTTCTGCGTGAATCTCTGTGATGAGGCAGAAAAAAATGGCATCCACATCGACTTTTTAAAGCTGGAGAAGATTCTGGGCATTCCTGTGTTTGACTGTGTTGCCAGAAACAAAAAACGGATTGAGCTGTTAAAAGAGCGTATTGTACTGGAAGCCACCCAGGCAGGCCGCCATCCTGATCCAGATTTCAGTCCAGAAGAAATAGCCAGACAAACGGTGCAGTATACTAAGAAAAACTATAGAAAACGCCAGGGACAGCTGGATCGTTTTCTCACCGGACGCGTTACAGGAAGCCTTGTGATGATTTTTCTTCTGCTCATTGTCTTCTGGATCACCATTACCGGGGCTAATTATCCGTCTGCCTTTCTATGGGAACAGTTTTTCCGTTTGGAACTGTGGATGGCAAAAACCTTCCAGGAAGCGGGGGTGCCTGGATGGCTTACGGAAGCGCTTGTATCCGGTGTTTACCGCTCTGTTGCCTGGATTGTATCGGTTATGCTTCCTCCTATGGCTATTTTCTTTCCCCTGTTCACATTGCTGGAGGATCTGGGATATCTTCCTCGTGCCGCATTCAACATGGACTGTGCCTTTAAAAAATGCCATGCATGTGGGAAGCAGTGCCTAACCATGTGCGTAGTCACTGCTCCTGTGTCAAAAGAACTTTCTGTCCGATAATTTTCGTTTCTAACGGACTTTCTTCCATTTTCCAAAGAAATTCCTCTTAAAATGAGACAGACATCTTCTGGCACCGTCATGGCCATAGAGAGCAGCCTGGCGGTAGTAATCCACTGCCTGCTCTAAATCCTGTGGAATCTGTTCTCCTTTTTCATATAATCTTCCCAGCTCATAATAGGCATCCTTATTTTTTTCTTTCTCCGCTGCTTCCAGATAAAGTTCTGCTGCCTTTTCTTCATTTTTCTCACAGCCATATCCATTCTGATATAAAAATGCCAGAGGAAGGCTGTCCTTTAGCCCTCCCTTTTCTCTGCACTCCTCCAAAAGCAGAAAGGCTCTGTTATAATCCTGTAAAACCTCTTCCCCCTCAAAATAAAGATATCCCAGCCTTTCTTTGCAGGCTTCATTTCCCAAAGCGGCGCCTCGCTCATAGCACTCAACCGCCTTATCCCAGTCTGCCTCTGGCATCCCCTCCATCTTTCCTTCATACATCTGTCCCAGCAACAGACAAGCTTCATTCTGATCGTCCCAGTGATTATCTTCCGACACATATTCTGTCAAAAACTTCTCCGCTTTCTTCAAATCCCTGTTTTCTCCTGGAGCCAGACAGAATCTGGCCAATGCAAGCCCTGCCTCCCGTTTGCCGCAGGCATAGGCCCTGCTGTACCAGTAGTATGCTTTTTCCTCATCCTGAAAGCTCTCTTCTGAATAAAGCTGACCTAGTCTGAGAAGAGCTTCCCTGTTCTCATGTCTGGCAGCTTCTTCGAAGCAGGATGCCGCCTGAGACAAATCCCTCTCAATCCCCAAGCCATTCATATAGAGTTCTCCCAGGTAAAACGGAGCCGTCTCATCTCCCTGACAGGCCGCCGCGTAAAAATAGGCAAAGGCCGCCTCAAAATCCTGGCATTCCACTGTATGAAGCCCCATCTGCAGCAGTCCCCAGGCATCTCCTGATGCTGCTGCCTTTTCCGCCCAGTACAGTCCGCTTTCCTCATTCTTTGCCGTATAAGTACCTGAAAAACAGCATATCCCGGCTCTTCTCATAGCCTTTACAATACCGCCCTCTCCAGCCTTTTCATACCAGTAAAAGCAGCGCCCAGCCCAGCTTTCACTTTTAGGAAGAATTTCATAGACATCTTCGTAGAAAAAAGCTTCTGCTATCTGGTAAGCAGAAAAAGCATCTCCTCTCTCTGCAGCTTCCGCAATCAGCTCAAAGCTTTCGCTTAGAGAATATCGGGACAAGCGCTGCATTCTGTCGTCGTACTGGCCCGCCCGCATCGCTCCCAGCACGCAGCGGACACTTCCCGCCTGTGCCCCTGCCAGATAGTATTCATACGCCTTTTTATCATTAAAACCAACGGAACCATCGCCCCAGCTGCAGCAGTGCCCCAGAAAAAACAGAGCCTCTGCATCTCCCTTTTTTGCAGCTTCCTCTAAATATTCCAGTCCCTGCGGAAAAAGCGCCTCGTTACACTGTTTCCAGATCAAATCTACGCCTTTTTCACACAGCTCTGACATCAATTCTGCCATATCTGCATTCCTCATTTTCGTAACATTTCTATGGCTATCATACTATTTTTGAGGATCCTGCACAACTGTTTTTCGAGTTTTTTTATATCCTGCATTCCCTTTCCTTTCTCAGCATATGTATAGAAGAAATCAAATCACAGGGTGATATACAGTGAACTGCTTAACACAGTACAGAGGTGCAATCTATCTGCGCCTGTCTAGGGATGATGAGTCCCGCAAAGAAAGCTCCAGTATCATCAGCCAGAGACGCCTTCTGATGAACTACGCAGAAGAACATGGCTTTTCGATTGTCCGGGAATATTCTGATGACGGCTGGTCTGGAACGACTTTTGTTGAGGTAAGATAACGATACCTTTTTTGCAGAGGGTGTTATCTTACCTCTTTTTGATGTATGTTAGATAGCATAACTCTTTACGTCGGCTCCTATCTGTCTGAAATAGGAGATACTTTCAGTAGGCTTGTCGCCTGTATCAACTCTGCCGACAAAGCTATAAAAGATTTCGATTTTGCGGGTGTTCGTTTCCTTATCCAGTTCGTGAATAAGAATACGGTCAATAAATTCATGGACGTTTTCGTAGGTCAGTTCTTCAATCGCTGTGTATCTGCGTACCAGTGCGACAAACCTTTTTACGTCCGCGCTGCGCTCGGTGGCGTTGTCGATTTCCTGTGACAGCTCCGCAATCCTCCGGGTCAGCGTCTTTTTTTCTTCATCATAGCCGGAAGTCAGAAAAGCAAATTGTTCATCTGAAAGTTTCCCTAAAGCGTTGTCCTCGTAGAGCTTGCGGAATAAGATGTTCAGCTCGTTAATACGGTTCTGCGCCTTGTCAAGTTCTTTCCGCTGCTGTGTCAGCGTCTTTTGTACTGCCTTTGCGCTGCACTCGTTGGCGGTTTCGATAAACTCCTGTTCATGCTCTTTCACATAAGACGTTACTCGCTGCAAGTCTGCAAGGACAAGTTCTTTCAATACGCTTTTGCGGATATAATGCGTAGTGCAGAGCATATCATTTCTTGCCCGGTTGCGGTAGTTGCCGCAAGTGTAGGCGTGTTTCCGTTCAAGCGTCCCGGCTCCGCGTACTGCATACATTTTGTAGCCGCAGTCCCCACAAAAGAGCAGCCCGGAAAACAGGTCAATTTCATCAACCTTTGTCGGGCGTTGCCGGGTGGCAATCCGCTTCTGTGCAAGTTCAAAGGTTTCTTCATCAATCAAAGGTTCGTGAGTGTTGGGGAAGAAATACCTTTTTTCCTCCGGGTTCTTTTTCGTCTTTTTCGACTTATAAGATACCTTGTAGGTTTTCCCGGTTATGGTATGCCCTAAATACTCTTTCCTTGTCAGAATGTCGTACAGTGTCTTATCCGGCCAGTTGTACCATGCGTTGAGCTGTGGGCGGGGGTGGCGTTTGCTCCCTGTCCTGCGGTAGCGCAGTTCCCCGACGGTCAATATCTCATTGTCCCGCAGCCAGTTCTGGATTTCACACATACGGTCGCCCCGTACATACATTGCAAAAATCTGTTTTACGACGTGTGCCGTTTCCGGGTCGGGTATCAGATGATTGCGGTTATCCGGGTCGATAAGGTAGCCGTAAGGAGCTTCGCCGTTGACGCGCTCGCCTTTCTGTGCCTTTGCCTGTTTGACAGCCCGGATTTTCTTTGAGGTGTCGCGGGCGTAAAACTCGTTGAACCAGTTCCGCAGAGGGGTAAACTCGTTATCTTCCCTCGCTGTGTCTACACCGTCGTTAATGGCAATGTAGCGCACTTCGTATTCGGGGAAAACAATCTCTATCAGTTCGCCGGTTTTCAGATAATTACGTCCCAGACGGGAAAGGTCTTTTGTTATGACGGTCGCCACGTTCCCGGCTTCAACCTCATGCAGCATGGCTTGAAGCCCCTCACGCTCAAAGCTCACGCCGGAAAATCCGTCGTCTACAAAAAAGCGTGTGTTGAAAAAGTGGTGTTCGTCAGCATACTTTTGTAAAATCAGTTTTTGGTTCTGTATGCTTTCGCTTTCCCCGGCTTGCATATCTTCCTGGCTCAATCTGCAATATAAAGCGGTAATCTTGTCTGTCTGTAACATTTTGTCCTCCTTTCCGACGACAGACAAGCATGGTATTTGTACTGTCTATATTATACCACATACCGCTGCCTGTGTCATGTATAAAATGTGAAGAAACGCCCTATTTCCGGGCGTTTGCGGGGTTCAGCTCCATGTCCTTGCGAATGAGCTTCTTTATCTTTTTATCCAGTGTGTCCGTTGCGCGTTCACTTGCGGACGAACATACAAGGTAAGTAACTTTTCCGATTTTATGCTCCGTTGTGGTAACGGGCGTCTGGTTTTGCGTCAAAGAAAATCCCCCTTTCTTTCGCAAACATATAATACAGTCTATGAATAGCAGCAAGTCCACTATTCAAGAAAACAAAGGCTTTAATCGGACGGTTATTAGCATAACCTCATGGGAATTTCACCCCGGCATGGTTCTCATGCAGCCCTACCCATTGCCTGCGACGCTCTTAACGCTCGGACTGTGGCTGTAAGGAAGTATCATTGTATATTTTGCGTGTCGTCGCCCGCAAGCCGCTACACTTGCTTTCCGGCGCGGTGTTGGTCGCTCGGCTGTCCGGGCGGGGATAACCTCACCCGGATAGCGTCATGGCGCACCCACCGTATGGCTCGGCGCAAAAGGAACGTATCCGATTTGCCCTATGCTGCGCCGCCGTTATCTTGCGCCGCTTTCTTTGTCAAGGTTCAGAATGGCTTTGCTGCCGCGTCAGCAGCGGAACGGAAAAGGGGGAGAGAGAAAGCGTCCCGCCGCTGCGGTTTATTCCTCTGCCTTAAAGGTGAGGACAGCCATCATCAGTTTTGCTTGCAGCCGTTCCCGAATGTCGTGGTCTACGCCAAAATAGACGTTCCCGCGCTCGTCGTACAGCTTCCGCATGGAGAGGCGGGCTATGTAGCCGCTGAAATGCTGCAAGACAATCTTCATAGCGTCCGGGTCGCCCTTTGTCGCTGCCAAAATGACAGGATAGGGAACAAGGGCTTTTTCCGGGTAGCCGGGTTCGTTACCATTCGTCCCATTCATCAGCATTTTCCTCCAGATATTTTTTTAGCAGCTCAAAAGAGCTTGTCCGCCTGTACTGTATCGTGCTTCTCGACGTATCGAACAGCTCCGCAATCTCGGTGTCGTTCATTCCCTCGAAATAGTACAGGAGTACGGCTTTGCGCTTTTCTTCCGGCAAAGTACGGATTGCTTCAAGAAGCAGCTTCGGCGTGATTTTCTTCCCGGCTCTTTCAAAGGCGATTTCCCCTTTGAAATATTCATCAAAGGTATGAAGCTGCCGCGCTTCTTCTAAGGTCAAGTCGGAAAAGGTAATCTCCCTTGCCTTATGCCTGTGCAGCTCTTTGTGAGCGTCACACGCTTCATTGTGCAGTACCGTATTACAAAACTTCTGGAAAGCGCACTGTTTTATAAACTCCCTGCGATTAGGTTCCACATTCTCACCCCCTTTCTCGTTGGAAAGTTGGTGGTGCTTCCCCCTTTTCGCGGGGCAATACTGCCTTTTGAAAAAAACGCCGAAGATTTTCGGATTTTTTTCAAAAAATTTTTTGAGCAGCAAAATACGCCTGTCCGAAAAGCCCGGACAGACGTATAGGTATTGTAAGCGGTATTCAGATGATTAGACAGTTCATATTGATAGACGTAGTTTTCCCCGGCGGTGGTCGGGCTTTTTTTGATGTGTCAATGACCGTCGGATTTTGTCGATATGGTATGTGCTTCATGGCGGCTACCTCCTTTTAGCCGCCGCTTTTAACAGTGATACCGCGTCATTTCATTAGAAGATAAAAAGAAACGGCGGCTTTGGTTTTTCAAAGCTGCTGCGGAAATCAAAGAACGACAAGCAACAGTTCTGATTTTGCTCCAATATGGTTATTGGGGGCACAAATTAAATCAAAAAAGAGCCGATAACAGCAGTATTTCAAACTGCATATTATCGGCTCTGCGTCTGTGCGTCTGGCTCTTTTAATTAAATTATTTTTGTTGTTTTTTGGCTTTATTATATGTATTAGCTAACTGTCCACAAGCTGCTTTAATCTCTCTACCATGAGAAACTCTCATGGTAACTTCAAGTCCTGTTTGCTCTAATTGATGTTTGAACGCAACCATTTCTTGTTTTTGTGGTGCTCTAATTTTTGAATTACTCGTCGGGTTGTATTGCAGCACGTTAATCATAACATTTTTGCCCTTAAACCATTTTGCAAGTTGCCTTATATCTGAGGAACGGTCATTTATACCTGGTAAAAGCAAATACGCAAATACCACTTTTCGATTATGCCTTTGTGAATAGGACAATGCTTGCTTAACAACATCTTCAATAGCGTACATGTGCATATGAGGAATGATGCAGTTTCTCGCAGCCTGTGTTGCTGCATGTAAAGATATTGTCAACTGAATTTTTAGATGTTCTTCGCGCAATTTTTTTAATTGATTAACTGGACCAACTGTTGATACGGTAATGCCGTCGGTTGGAAAGTTAAGTCCATTTCTATCTCGAAGAATATGGATTGCTGCAATCAAGTTGTCGTAATTGAATAAAGGTTCTCCCATTCCCATAAAAACGATACGATTTACTTTTTGACGTATCAATATGACCTGTTGCACAATTTCAGATGGTGTTAGATTACGAACGAAACCATTGCGTCCGGACTCACAAAAAATACAGCCAACAGAACAACCAACTTGCGTACTTACGCAAACAGTCCCACCATCTCGCCGTTTAATAAAAACCGTTTCGATATACCTGTTGTCTTTCAATTCATAAACATACTTTTCAGTATCGCTACTTTTATAGACTTTTTTTGTTGATATTGATAGATTTTTTTTGTGAAATGGCTGTTTATACAATTCCGCATATAAGGCTCTTGCTTTATCCTCTCCAATTACTTCCGACATTTCTTTGTAAGTAAATCCGTATGGGTCATTCAATATTTCCGTAAGTGTACTTTTAGGTAAGTGTTTCATTTAATATCCTTCCTTTTGTTTTTCAGAGTTTTTGATTATGATTTCTAATTTTTCAACATCAATGATATGTGTTAATTTACATTTAGGGCAGAAAAGAGGAAAATTTCTTAATACCGTATTATAAAATACTTGAACCCTCGTCTTTCCGTTACAAATTGGACATTTTATCCAATATTTTTCAAGCATAATATTTCTCCTTTTGTGCAAAAAAATACAGGTCAATTCTCAACATGAGCATTGACCTGCATTTATACATATAACACTACAACAAAATTAAGGCATAGTTTTTATACTATGTCTATACATCGTTAGTTTTGTTGTATAGCATACGCAAAATAAGCATGACAAAAAAGCCCATATTGAAAATGGGAAAAATCTTTTTTGATTTCAATGCTTATCGAATACGCATGCTATGTAACATAAACATTTCCCCCTTTTAATAATACTATACAAAAAAAGCGGCTAATTGTCAACATATACATATGAATTATTTTGGCTAACTGATTGAATTGTGTAGACATATCCAAGAAGAAAGGGGAACAGTAAAATGTAACAGGGTGAATAACTATGGCAAAAAGACCAGTACCGAAATACGATTTCAAGGCTTTTGGGGCAGCGATAAAGGCGGCGCGGACAGGGCGCAAGGAGAGCCGCAAGAAAGTGAGCGACGAAATGTTTATCTCGCCGCGCTACCTTGCGAACATTGAGAACAAGGGGCAGCACCCAAGTTTACAGATTTTCTTTGAGCTTATGCTCCGCTACAATATATCCGTAGACCAGTTTCTTTTGGAAACGCCGCCAGAGAAGAACACGCAGCGGCGGCAGCTTGACGCGCTTCTTGACGGTATGAGCGATACAGGCATACGGATTGTGAGCGCAACGGCAAAGGAGATAGCGGAAGTCGAAACAGAGGGCAGATAAGAAGTGTCCGTCAGAATTGAATAAGGTTTAGAGAGCGTTGTAATCTTTTTTTGAGGATTGCAGCGTTTTTCTTTTGCGGAAGTTTGGCAAAACCGGGCATAGCTCCGTAGTAAGGCATAAGGGATAAAAACATTCGTAGCAAGCATAGGAAGCGGGTACCCACTTCCGTATTTTCGCCCTCCCGCGCTGCGGCTCGTCGGTTGAAAATGGCTTGTTGGGAAGTGTCCCAAACCCTCGGAACGGAAAGGAAAGGAGCGAACACATGGACGGACGCAAAAGGACGGTGCAAATCAAATTCAGAGTGACGGAAGCGGAACGGGATTTAATACTGGAAAAAATGAAGCTCGTACCCACCCGGAACATGGCGGCATATCTGCGGAAGATTGCCATTGACGGGTATATCATTCAGATAGACCATGCCGATATAAAGGCAATGACCGCAGAGATACAGAAAATCGGTGTCAACGTCAACCAGATAGCACGCCGCGTAAACGCGACGGGGAACGCATACCAAGAGGACATAGAGGAAATAAAGGGGGTGCTTGCGGAGATATGGCGGTTACAAAGATTAAGCCTATTAAAAGCACTCTAAGCAAAGCCCTTGACTATATCGAAAACCCGGACAAGACGGACGGAAAAATGCTTGTGTCCTCTTTCGGCTGCTCCTATGAAACGGCAGATATTGAATTTGAATATACCTTGTCCCAAGCACTCCAAAAGGGGAACAATTTAGCCTTTCATCTGATACAGTCCTTTGAGCCGGGGGAAGTCGATTATCAGAAAGCCCATGAAATCGGAAAGCAGCTTGCCGACGCGGTAACAAAGGGGCAGCATGAATATGTACTCACGACGCACATTGACAAAGGACACGTCCACAATCACATTATTTTCTGCGCCGTAAATTTCGTAGACCACCACAAATACAATTCCAACAAAAGGAGCTATTACGGCATACGGAACATGAGCGACAAGCTGTGCCGGGAGAATGGCTTGTCCGTCGTCGTTCCCGGCAAGGGCAGCAAGGGAAAGAGCTATGCGGAATATCAAGCTGAAAAGACGGGTACAAGTTGGAAAGGCAAGCTGAAAACCAACCTTGATGCGCTTATCCCCCAAGTTTCCAGTTTTGAGGAATTGCTAACGCGGTTACAGGCGGCGGGCTATGAGATAAAGCCGGGGAAATATGTGTCATGCCGCGCCCCCGGACAGGAACGCTTCACCCGCCTTAAAACCCTCGGCGCAGACTATACAGAGGAAGCCATAAGGGAACGGATAGCGGGCAGACGGACAAAGGCGGCGAAAGCTCCCAGAGAGCAGCGCGGCGTGTCGCTGCTTATCGACATTGAGAACAGTATCAAGGCGGCGCAGAGTAAGGGCTATGAACAGTGGGCGAAAATCCACAATCTGAAACAGGCAGCTAAAACAATGAATTTCTTGACGGAACATAAGATTGAGCAGTACGCGGATTTAGTCAGCCGGATTGAGGAAATGGCAGCGGAAAGCGGACAGGCGGCAGACGCATTGAAGAACGCCGAAAAGCGGTTTGCGGATATGGCGGTACTTATCAAGAATGTTTCCACCTACCAAAAGACAAAGCCCGTCTATGACGCATACCGCAAGGCAAGGAACAGGGAGAAGTACCGCGCCGGACAGGAACAGGCGATTATCCTACATGAAGCCGCCGCAAGGTCATTGAAAGCGGCGGGCATTGCAAAACTCCCGAACCTTGCCGCGCTGCAATCGGAATATGAAGCCCTCCAAGCGCAGAAAGAAGCCCTTTACGCCGACTATGGGAAGCTGAAAAAGAAAGTCCGGGAATACGATATTATCAAGCAGAACATTGACAGCATTTTACAAGCAGACAGGCAGCCGGAACGGGAAAAGGGAACAGAGCGCGGATAAGGATAGCAAAATCCCCGCCGCTGTGCTATGATAAGGCTATCAAATACAGACAGGAGCATTGAAGCATGGAAAACCAGAAAATGCCGGAATATGAAACCATACGCGCCGCCGTCGCCGGGGAGAAATGGGCGGTTGAGAAAGTCGTGGAGTGCTACAAGGACGAAATAGACAGGCTATCGACGGTAGCGGTCAGACAGCCGGACGGAAGCACGAAACAGGAAATCAACGAAGATATGCGCCAGTCTATCACAAAGAAGCTGATAGAAGCCCTCCCGCAGTTCCCGCTTGAAGAAATGGAAAAGGGAAATGTCAGATAGGCAAAAAAAGAACAGGACGCGGAAGCCAGTATATGACTTCCGCGCCCTGTCTTTTTATGGGTGCTGTTTTCGTGAATGTTACGCAGTAGAACGCCATTTTCGGGGGTAAAGGTATAAAGTATCGCCTATCCGGTTTTCACGCCCGGAAAGCCCTGTAAATCAAGGGATTTTCTGCGCCTACTGCGTAACAGGGGCGCGTCTTTTCCTCATGCGCTCGGCGGCTTGTCTGCGGGTGATACGTTTCCGGCAGACGGGGCAGTATTTGACACTGTTAGAGGTTGACGCAAAGAACGCGCCGCACTCGGTACATTTCTTCTTATCCCCTGTCTGGTAAAGCTCCGCATAAAGCAGCCTGTCGGCGGGAAGCACCGCACCCCGGAACCACTTGCAGAGAAGCGAATAGGAAATGAGCTGCGGACATACGCACTCGTCCCCGTCGTCCAGTAAGATACAGTTCCCGTTATCATAATTGCAGCACGTCCGGCGCACAAGGGCGTTGACTTTCCGGCTCTGGGGCGGCGTCAGCCGCTTAACCCCGTTCATACTTCATCAGCGGCGTAAATGGGAAGCTCTGCAAATTCCGCTTGCATTCCCATTTTGTATGCGCTAAACTATTGTTGTCCATTTTGGACCTCCTATGCTTTTATATTTGTGGTTTGCAGACCTACTTTTATTCTAGCATAGGAGTACTTTAATCTAAAGATTTTCCCTCCCCCTGCATAGCAGGGGGTTTATTTTTTCTGTGACACAAGCAAAATCCCCGTCCGGCGCGTCAGCGTCGCAACGGGGATTTACGGAAGTGGGTACCCGCTTCCTATGCTTGCTATTCAGTTATTTTTTCTTTGGAAGTTCCACCCGGTAGTTGACATATTTCCCGCCCGTATCAGCCAATACGATAGTTCCGTCGTAGGTTTTGCCCGTCTTTGGGGAATAGAGCTTTTTCACATTTACCTTGCCGGATTGTAAGAGTGCAGCGGCAATTTTGGGGGTAAAGGTTACTTTTCGTTCTTCAAAGAAACGGTCATTTTTCCACATGGTAAAGATACATTCTTTATTGCTGCAATAGTAGTTTTTCTTTCCCTCATAGACAGGAGAACCGCAGCGGGGGCAGCTTCCCAACGCTTCCCGTTCCGGCTTGAACATCTGCGCTTTATCATCAGAAAGAAACGGATAGGTCTTTACCAGTTCCCGCGCCATATCCTCGATACCCTCCATAAATGCGGCGGGGTCTGCCTTGTCTTTTGCAATCTGCGTCAGATTGTTTTCCCATTCTGCGGTAAGCTGCGGGCTTGTCAAGGTGTCCGGCAGGACGCACACAAGGTTGATACCGTCCTTTGTGGGAAGTAGCTGCTTGCCTTTTCGCTCCACAAAGCCGCCCTTTACCAGTTTTTCAATGACGGCGGCGCGGGTGGCGGGAGTTCCAAGCCCTTTGCGTTCTGCGTCCGGGTCGGTGTCCTCACTTCCGGCGCGCTCCATAGCAGAGAGCAGCGACGCTTCGTTGTGAGGTTTTGGCGGTGTTGTGTCATGCTCCGTTACCGTTGCCGCTGGATTTTCAAAGGTCTGTCCCTCGGTAAACGGCGGTAGGGTCTTTTCTGTGTCGCTGTCTGCGTCGTCCGTTTCGGGCTTGTTCTTTAAGGCTGTCCTGTATTTTCGGTCAATCTCTTTCCACCCGTCGGACAATACAGTTTTTCCCCTTGCGGTAAAGGACTGTCCGGCACACTCAAAAACTGCCGTAACTGCTTCAAAGGTATGCGGTGCTGCGGTCGCCATGAGTAGACGCGCCCCGGCAAGGGTAAGGATATTCCTTTCGCTTTCTGGCAGCGCGGCAAGGTCGGTCTTTGCAAGCTCCATAGTCGGGATAATAGCATGGTGGTCTGATACCTTTTTACTGTTCAGCACCTTTCCAAGCTCCGGCGTGAAGTCTTTTCCCGCCATAAAAGGAAATTTCCCACAAAGCAGCTTGATAATGCCCGCCGCTGTGTTGCCCATGTCGTCAGTCAGATAGCTGCTGTCTGTTCTCGGATAAGTAAGAAGTCTTTTTTCATACAGGGCTTGTGCAAGGTCAAGGGTCTGCTTTGCAGTATAACCGAACAGGCGGTTTGCTTCCCTCTGTAAAGAAGTAAGGTCAAAGAGCTTCGGCGGGGCTGCGGTCTTTTTCTCTTTCACAAGGGAAGTGCAGGCTGCCCGCGACGCTTCGCAAGCAGCTTTCAGCCTGTCAGCTTCGGAACGGTCAGACAGTTTTTCACTTGCAGCTTCCACGTCGGATAAGACAAGGCGTACATGGTAGTATTTTTCTTTCTTAAATGTGGTAATCGCTGCGTCCCGGTCAACAAGCATTTTTAAGGTCGGGGTCTGTACGCGCCCCACGTTCAAGGTATGATTGTAAAGGACAGAGAAAAGGCGGGTGGCATTGATACCAATTAACCAGTCAGCCTTTGCCCTGCATAATGCGGAAGCAAAGAGCGCGTCATATTCCTCGCCGTTCTTCAGACGGGAAAAGCCCTCTTTGATTGCACTGTCCTCCATAGAAGAAATCCAAAGGCGGCGCATAGGTTTCTTGCAGCCTGCCATTTCATAGACAAAACGGAAAATGAGTTCTCCCTCGCGCCCTGCGTCGCAGGCATTGACGACTTCGGAAACGTCTGCCCGGTGCATAAGCTCCTTTAAGGTTTTGAATTGCTTTTCCTTGTCAGCGGAAACGGTGTATTTCCATTCCTGCGGCAAAATCGGTAAGCTGTCATAGCTCCACTTTTTATATTGTTCCCCGTAGGCGGCAGCTTCCGCAAGCCCTACCAAATGTCCCACGCACCAAGAAACGATATAGCCGCTTCCTGTGAGAAATCCGTCTTTCTTTTTCTTTGCCCCAAGTACGGCAGCGATTGTCTGCGCCACACTGGGCTTTTCTGCGATAACTAAAATCAAATATAAGTTCCTCCTTTCAGCGTTCCGGCTCGATTTTCTTTTTCTCCTGTACCTGTTTCAGACAGTACCCCACACAAGGGGACTGTCCCTTGTAAGGACAGGAAGCGCAAGCCGGGGGATAAGGAACAGGCGGCGCATTATCACGCCGCCCGTCCGGTTTCTGTATCATCATCTTTTCAAAGGGATTGTCGGTAAACAGGGTCATAGGGTTTCTTCCTCCGTTTCTTCATCTTCGGGAGTTTCCCCGGTATCTGCTTCCGGCTCGTCCTCGTCGTAGTCCTCAAATTCAAAATCTTCAAGGTCGGTATCGCCCTTTACATTCTGCTTCGGCTTTAGAAACTTAAAGTAGTAGAACGCTGCGCCACCACCAAGCAGGGCAAAAAGGACTAAGGCAAGCACCACACCGGGATTGCCGCCTTTTTCTTTCGGTTCTTCCGGCTGCTCCGTTGGTGTTGGGGTGGGTTCTTTGCCTGTGCAGCCTGTCATACTGGTAACACATACCGGGCAGGACGTGTTTACCTTTCCGGCTTCGCATTTTTCCGTACAGTTACAGATTTCCGGCTTTTTGGCAGCTTCGCCGTTTTCGGTCAGTGCCATAAGGTCGGCTTCGTCTACTTGATTTAGGAAATGTACGGTCTGTTCGCCCTCGGCGGCGCGGTCAATGAGGATATAGAAATAGTTGCCGCCTTTGGTGGTAACAGTGATAAGCTGCTTATTGCCGCCGTAATCGTCAACCAGTGTTGCGTTTCCCTTTGGGGTAAGGGGCGGCGTTTCCTCTTTTTCCTCCACAATCACGCCGCTGTCATTAGTCGCGTCCCCGGCGGGCGGCTCTGTGGCTGCGCCCTGTGCATAGGCAGGGACAGAAAAACCGCCCATAAGGATAAGGGCGGCACAAAGGGCAGTCATGGTCTTTTTCAGTTTATTCTTCATCTGCATTTTCCTCCTGTTCGTTTTCTTCTGCGGGTGCGGCAGTCATGCCGGGAATACCACCGCCGGACAGCATAGCGTTAAGTTCCTGCGGGGTCAGACGCATAGCTCGTACAAGCTGCACGATTTCAAGGTTTTCCGCTTCGGTTTTCTGCGCTTCCAGTCCTTTTAACTTGTTCTGATACTCTGTGATTTTCTCGCGGGTCTTTGCGATTTCCTTATTGATACGGTCGATTTTATTGTTTGCCATAGGTCATTTCTCCTTTCTTTTTGGGGCTGCTTTACCAGTTCATCAGCCCGTAGCCTTTGATACATTGATAGTTAAGGTCATAGCTCTTTATCTTGCAGGCGTCGCCGGAATTGCCCTCAACGGTATAGACGCGGCTTTCGTCCCTGCCAAGCACAAGCCCCACATGGTCGGCAACGCCGTCTAAATCCCAATCGAAAAAGATAGCGTCGCCCGGTGCGATATTCTCATAGCCGCGTGCGCCCCATTGTCCCCTTGACTGAAACCAAGGGACACCCTGCCATTCGCAGCCCGCAAAGCGCGGTTCGCTTTTTCCGGCTTGATTGTAGCACCATGATACAAAACAGGCGCACCATTCCACGCGGCTGTTAAAGCCGTACCAAGACCAGTAAGGGTAGCCGCCCACATTTCCGACTTGCTGCTTTGCAAGCTCCATAAGCTCTTGATTTCCGGGGCGCGTACCGTTTACAAACTCCACGCCGCTTAAATCCTCGGATGGGCTTCCGTCGGGAGAACCACCGCCAAAAATCAGCGGTTTGTTGCCGCTTGTTTCCAAGTAGACATGGAACATTTCAAGCTGCTGTGGCGTTAAAAGCTCCGATACAAAAGAGGAAATCGGCTTGTTTGTCAGTTTCACATTCAAGATGTAATACTCATAAGGGACTTCCTCGGTGGTGGTTTCCCCTGTTTCCGGGTCGGTGCTTGTTTCGGTGCGGTAGCGTATTTCCACTTCCTCGGTCAATGTCAAGGTGTACTGCATGGAAAAGATACGTTCAAGCTCTGCCTGTGCGCTTTGCGGGGTGTAGCTCTGCAAGAGGGCGGTCAAGTACGACGCTAATTCGTGGGGGTTATGCCCGATACTGTCAAGGTCGTAGCGGTATTCATCATAGCCGGGGTGGGTGCTTTCGATATTGTCAATCTCACTTTGCAGCCCGTTTTCCAATGCAGCATAGTTGTTTTCAACTGCCACAAGGTCGCTGTCCTCGGACGTGTAGGAAGTGCCAAGCACGCCATTAGTCAAGCCGGAAAACATAGCCCCGCAAGAGGACAGCCCTGCGGAAATCATAATAAAGAGAAGCAGCGCGGCAACTGCAATCAAAACACCCGCCGGGTGTCTTGCCGCAAATGCGGCGGCTTTCCTCGTTTCCTCGGCGGTTTTCTTTGCCGTCTTTCTTGTGGCTTCCGCTGCGGCTTTTGCCCCGCCTTTCTTTGCCGCCTTTGCATACTGGCGTTTTATCTGCTGTTTCTGCATGAAACGGGAAAGAGGGTTAGAAGTAAGCTGCGGGTTGTCGTGCAGGGTCTTGTGATACTGGAAGTTGACGTTTGCCTTAAATGCTGCCTTTTCTGCCTTTGCTGCTTCCCGGTAAGGTTTCAGCTTATGGCTGCGGTAGCCCTGTTTTAACTTCCGCGCCCCGTATTTCGCGCCGCGCTCGGCAAGTTCCTCCGATTTATGCGCCCCCTCAACGCCGGAATTGTCCTTTTCAACCGAATGTATCTTGTTATGGACGAAAATCCCCGCTTCCTGTGCGGGGCGGGACAGCGGGTTTCCCTTTTTGCTGCCGGGTATCGGTTTTTCCTGTTCTTCAAAGCGTAAGCGGGTCTTTGCTTTTCCTGTGGCTTCATCAAAGGTGCGCTCCTTAACCAGTTTCTTTTGCTTCGGGATAGCTGCCTTTGCCGCGTCCAGTCGGTCAGCGGCTTTGTTTGATTTTTCAATATAGCGTTCCAGTTCCAGCGTTGCCCGTTCCTCGTCGGTAAATTGCAAGCGGGAAGTGGAAGTACGCAAAGCAGTAGCTTCCTGCTCTTTTTTGACTGCCTTTTTGTTTGCCTTTCGGGTATGTGCTGCGTCAAGATGTTCTATGACGCGTTCCGCTGCGGCACTGTCCGGCTGTGAAAAGTCGCTGTCTGCTTCCCGGCTGCTGATACGCTCGGCGGTCTGCTGTGTTTCGTTGACTTCCACCACGCCGTCGCGGGTCATTTTTTGTGTGATTTTATCGCGTGGTTTTAATTGCTTGATAGTCCTGCACCTCCATTCTCTGAAAATACGCACCATTCCCGGCAGCGTCCAAGCTCTATGTCTGCGATATACCTAAGTATCGGATATACCTGTGCCGGAACAACGGCATTACCTAGTGTTTTCAGTCGCTTTGCTCTGTCTTTTTTGTCCGGGGCAAGGCGGGGAATATCTGCCGGCTCTATGCCCCATAGGAGATTTCCGTCCACCCCTGTGGGAAGCCCATCAGCCATTCCACCCATTCCGGGTTGAAGCGTAAAGTCAAATCCGGGGTCGGTGTGAGAAAATAAATGGTTTCCGACAGTTTGGGTGTCCAGTATGTCCCGTCCTTTTTCTGTCTGCGAAATGCTCCTGCCTGCGTTATACTTATCCGTTCCACATTTGCCTTTGAGCCTGTGTCGGAAGCAAGGGGCGTGGGAAACATCAGCCCCCACGATAAAAGTTCGCTTGCGTTCATGCCACGCGCCGACGGCGCAAGCAGGAAGTACGAATGTCCAAACTGCATATCCCGCCTGTTCCAAGTCAAAGAGCGTTTTGTGGAGCCCCATATTGATGAAGTTAGCAACATTTTCGCCAAGCACCCAACGGGGGCGCAGTTCTTTAATGACGCGGCACATTTCCGGCCAGAGATAACGGGGGTCGGAAAATCCCTGTTTCGGGCCGATTGCGGAGAACGGCTGGCAGGGAAACCCCCCGGAGATAAGAGTGATTGTTTCCTGTCCTGTTTTTTCAATAAAAACATTCTTGGGTTCGGGAAGTACCGCCAGCGGTCAATGCACTGGTTCATAATCTCGTTGATTTCCCGGATTTCCCATTGCTTCGGCTCGTCAAAGGCATGGTTCAAGGCTTCCTTGTAGAGCTGCTTGGAGCAGACCATGCTCCCGGTGTACTTATCAAGATACGCCTGTATCATCCCTGCTTTGGTGTCCTCCGGCATAAAGTCCCGCTGGTGTTCTTTGAGATACCGCTGCATGGCGGGGCTGAAAGCCAGCTTGAACCTGCCGCTTCGGTAAATCTCCATCGCTTCCGCCCACATCTGCTTGATATAGGCTCTGGAAGCGGCTTCGTCCTCCAAAATGTGAACCTCGGCTTGCTCCGGGTACACCATGACCGGGATAAAGCGGCGGTTGCCGGAACGGTCAAGGGGCAGGAAGTCAAGGGCATTGGAAGTGCCGCCAAACACGCACTGACGGGGGCGGTCTGCCGGGTGGGTTTCATAGGGTATCTTGTAAACCTCTTTCTGCCGGCTTAAAAATGACTTGATTTCCTCAATGCTCTTAGCGTTGGCGGTTGCCATCATTTCCGACATTTCGATAATCCAGTGACCTTGCAGCTTGCGGTACACATTGTCATCGTCCAGCTTCCGCAAATCATCGGAGAACCACTCATCCCGGACTGCCAGCAGACGGAAGAAGGTGGACTTGCCAGCCCCCTGACCGCCGACCAGACAGAGCATGATTTCAAACTTGCACCCCGGCTGAAAGGCTCGTGAGATTGCACCCAGCAGGAACAGCTTCAACGCTTCATAAGTGTAATCGTCTGCGTCAGCCCCCAGAAAGTGCCGCAGACAGAAGCGAATTCGTTCTGTACCGTCCCACACAAGGGCACTTAAATAGTCCCGGATGGGATGGTACTTGTTTTCATTCGCCACAATCCCGATGGCGTTATCAATCTTTTTCTCATTGGTAAGCCCATAGGTTTCTTCCAGATAGAGAAGCAGATACTTCATGTCCGTATCGTTCAGGGCGGTGCTTTCTCTGTAGAAGCCGATGGGCTTTATAATGTCCTTGCGGTCAGTCAGGATGTTGTATGCGATAGCCCCGGAAAGCAGCGGGTCACGCTGGAATACGGTCAGGCAGTTCCGTATGCTCTGGCGGACACCGCCTTTCTCGGTGGTTTCCAGCCCCGCCTTGATTTCCTCAATGCTCTGGGGCGGCTGCATGGCGTTCATGGTGTTTTTTAGTTCTTGCTGCGTCTGCGGCTGCAAGCTCTGCCATTCGCTGTTCAAGCTGTATCACATCCTTTCCGTAGTCCGCAATCAAAGCCGCTTTTTCCTCTGTCTCCCCGAACAGCAGCACATCCAGCAGATATTCCACATGGGCTTGCTTTTGTAAGGCTTCCACAAACCGGGGATGAAAGGCTTCCTCTGGGGAGTGCGGGGCATATTCCGTTCTCCATGCCATAAGCAGGTGGAGATAATCGGCAAGGATACGGAAGCAGCGGTTCTTTGCTTCCTGAAACTGTTCCTCCGGGGATTTCTGCCGGGGCTTGGGCTTTTTTGCCTTTCCCGGCGGTTTCCAGTCCTCATAGGAAAGCCCAAAGTCATTTGCCAGTTGTACGGCGGCTTCTTTCTTTGCCAGCCCATACAGGGCGGCGGCAAAATCAATCACATCCCCATCCGCACCGCAGCCGAAGCAGTGGTAACGCCGATCCAGCTTCATGCTTGGGGTTTTATCATTATGGAACGGGCAGCAAGCCATCCCGTTCCGACCTACATGGATTCCATAATGCTCCGCAGCCTGTCTTGTTGTGACGGACTGCTTCACAGCTTCAAATACATTCAAATCTATCCCTCCTTGAAAATAAGAAAAGCACCTGACATTCTCTGATTGAAAATGGCAAGTGCCTGTTAAAGTTCCATATCCTGTTGTCTGTGTTTCGCCTGTGCCGGGGCGGTTCTTTGAGCCTTTTTCTCGTCTGCCTTATCCTGCAAGACTTCCTTGATGGGCTGCTTCTTAGGCGGCTCTTTACTTTCCTCTGTGCCGGGTGTGGCTTTCCGTACCCAGTAGCGGATGTCCCGCAGCTTCTTCAAATCCTCCTGTACCTCGGTCAGCGGTACTTTCAACTCTGCGATTTCTTCCAGAAGCGTTTCCTGCTCCTCTTGCAGCTCCTTTTGGGTACTGTCCTTATCATCTGGGTGCTTGGCAAGGTGGGTGGCGGCTTTTTCATACCGGGCAACCTCCGAGTGTTCCTGTTTGAATTTCTCCTTTGTTTTCTTAAAAAATATCTTCTGGTACTTCTCATAGACAGCCTTACATTCCTTGCAGTCTGTCCGGCTGGCAAGAATCCCGTCAATCACTTTGCTGCGGGCTTCCTTTGGCTTCATCTGATTGCGGTAATCTGCGGCTGATTTCCCGGAAGATTCCAGAAATGCTTCTAAGTCCTCCACAGTGGAAAGCCCCTTTTGCTGGAGATAGGACAGGGCTTCGCTGACTGCCTTTAAGT
This sequence comes from Lachnospiraceae bacterium AM93-12TA, assembly GCA_027698105.1. Lineage (GTDB taxonomy): Bacteria > Bacillota > Clostridia > Lachnospirales > Lachnospiraceae > Otoolea. Next base: position 47,069 of record JAQERH010000011.1, on the reverse strand, counting down.
CCTGTGAAGTCCCCCGATTTTGTCCAGACCTCGTCCAGTCCTTCCGTTCTTCCTTTCGTATCTCCATATATTTCATCAGTAGATTGGGAAGAAGTGTTGCTTCCTCCGCCGTTTTTTGTGCAAGCAGTTCTTTCCGTTTTTCTCCCAGCTCGGTAATCCAGCCTTTGAGGTTTTGGATAAGCTGCCGGATGGACTTCATCAGGCGGTTGGCGGCTCTGATTTCCCGGTTCAGGTTGCCGATGTTCGTCTGGATACCCCGCTTTTCCATCTGCCGGACAGCAGCTCCCTCATGGACAGTAGGGATAATATCAAGCCCCTGTCTGGCATAAGAACGCAAGTCCACACGCTCTGGGCGGTCATTGGCTTCCAGATAGCGGTTCTGGATGACCTCCCATTCATGCCGCCAGATTTCACAATACTTCTGGTCGTTCCAGTCAACCGTATCCTCCTTGTGGCTTTTCCACCTGCCGGACGGAAGTTTTATCCGTTCCCCGCTTTCATCAAGGTCATAAACCTTGCGGCTCTTGGGGAGCCATTTCCCATGTTCGTCCATCGCCCGCATGGTCAGCATGACATGAGCGTGAGGGTTTCCGTCCCCTTTGTCATGAATGGCAAAATCCACGCACATTCCTTTGGAAACAAACTGCTGCTGGCAAAACTCCCGGACAAGGACAGCGTACTGGTCAGGCGGGATCTCTCTGGGGATGGTAAGCACCCACCGCCTTGCAAGCTGGGAGTTCCATTGCTTCTCCACCGCTTCGACAGCGTTCCATAAAGTATTGCGGTCTGCATACTCCGGCGGGGCATTTGCCGGAAGCAGGATTTCATTGTGGACGATACCACGCTTTTCCGGGTAGTGCTTCACTTGCTGGTCGTATTCACAGAACAGCTTTTCGCCACTCTGGTAAGCAGCGGCGGCAACCGCAGACTGCCGCTGGCTGCGCTGCACAATAGAGATTTCGTTGTGTGGACAGGGCATTTCGTGTTCCTCCTTTCGGTAATTGGTGGATGGGGTGGCGTTTTACCACCTCATTTTGGGCAGAAAAAAAGCAGGAGACCTTTTTCAGATTTCCTGCTTGGTGTGCCGCTGTATGGGCGGCGGGTATTTAGTTGTAAAAGTTCGGGACAAGTTGACCCGATGTGTAGGGAATGAAAAACTGGAAATTATTTTTCTTTGCATTTTATACCGTAATTTCCCCTACTACCATTTTCGTAGCCCCGATATATTTCATATCTTTTTCCATTTATCTCCACTTCGTCATCGTTAATAAATGTATAAGACTCGCCATTTTCTTCACAATATTTTGAAATTGCTTCCATAGTTTTTGCAAGAGTTGGGTAATTGGTACTATCCTCATAAGGAACCCAAAAAGCCTTTTTAAACATATAAAATACCTCCTTCTAATTTGTTGCTGTCTTTATTATACTGCATTGCCTATCGAAAAGATAGTATATTTTATAAAACTTGTCGGCTGGGAACAGCTTGCAAGGCAAGGTGTTCCTAGATGGCAAGTCCACAAAAGGGTAGCTGGCGGCAGCCAGCGCAGGGGAAGCGTAGTGTCCCCTGTATGATTTGGAGCAGACCATGACTGCGGAAAATCACAGCCCTCCGGCGAGGAGCCTTCGGAGAACGCAATGCACCATCCTCTGGGTGGTGTATAATTGCGCCCTTAGTAAACTAAGGGGTTTCCGGCTTCTCCCGTTCCAGCAGTTTTTTCAATAGTTCCTGCGTGTCCTGCCTGTGAAAAATGAGTTTCAACAACAGCATGACATCATCATCTGTCAGGCGTTCCGGTTCTTGCAGAAAACTTTCCAGCATACCGCCACGGGTACAGAGCCGGTGTGTCCGTTCTTTTCGGGTAAGCTGCTTTAACTGGTGTTGCAATGCCTTTTCATCATTGATAGCTTTCCGCAGTTTCTTTTCGCTTTTCTCCAGCTCCCGGTTGAGTTTTTCCAGCTTTGAGGTATCAGGCAAGGGCAGCGTCCTCCTTTCCCGGTATCAGCACATAAATCCGGTTTGGCTCCCCCACGCCCTGACGCACCCGCATGATAAGTCCGGCGGTTTCCAGTTCATTCAGAGAACGCTTGACCGTCATGGGGCTGCGGGACAAGACTGCCGCAATGGCTGTAACAGGGAAGCAGACAAACAGGATTCCATTCTCGTCCTCCTGTCCTTTGGATAGCATAGCGTCTAACATCCGGCAGTACATGACCTTTGCAGTGCTGCTGACTGGAAAACCTGTCAACGCTCTGGGAAAGGGCATACAGGGCGGCAAGGGTGTGTCTATCGTCATAAATTCAAAATTCATTCGGTGTGTTCCTCCTTTTTCTTTGCTCGTTTGGATAAATAACGGGGGCAGTCAACCACAACCGCTCGGAAGCTCTGCGTGCACCCATGCTGGCATTTCCGGCATAATTCGTTGTAAGTGACACGCCCCTGGTCATTGAGGTAAAAGGAAAGCTCCTGCTTCCGCTTTTTGCTCATTCTCGGCATATTGCGCTTCCTCCCGTTTTCGTGTATGGTTTCGGGGCGATTTTCGGCAAAATTACGGTCATAGAGCCGCTTAAAATCTCCCGAAGTATCAGCGATAGGGTAGACTATCCCCCTGTCAGATTGTCGTGTTTCGGTATCATTTCGGTGTCAGTTCGCCAGTTCTCCCCGGTGTCGTTCCTCCCCTGAATCTCACAGCGGCGTATCGCTCCCGTTGGTACGCTCGTTTCGGTCAGGGTTCCTCCACATCCCTGCCAAAAGTCATGGCGCTACATCGCCGGGGAAGCATATCCCACACAGGCTGGTCATTCGATTGGAATAATCCATCGATGAACTACCTGTATCATAGAACATTTTTGTGCCCTGTGCCGTATGTCCACAAAGTAGGAATTAGGGGTAAAAATCAGAAATTTCCACGATTACGGAAAGTGTGATATAATCCAGTTAAATGGCAGAAATAAAACCACCGGAAAGGAGCGTGCGCCCATGAAAGGAGCAACAAGCATACAGGAACGCCTTTGGGAACTCCGCAAGGACAAAGGCTTAAATCTGGAAGAACTATCAAAGCTGACGGGTATTTCTAAATCAGCCCTTGGCAGTTATGAAAAAGAAGATTTTAAGGAAATCAATCATGGAAACCTCATCACGCTGGCAGACTTCTATGGGGTTTCTGTTGATTATCTGTTGTGCCGGACAGAGAACAGGGAGCAGATCAACACGCCACTGACGGAGCTGCATTTGAACGATGAAATGGTGGCACTTCTGAAAAGCGGTCGGATTAACAACCGTCTGCTCTGCGAACTTGCCACCCATAAGGACTTTATCAAGTTTCTTGCGGACATTGAGATTTATGTGGATGGGATTGCCACCATGCAGATTCAAAACCTCAACGCCCTTGTCGATACTGTCCGGCATGAAATCATTGAACGGTATCGCCCCGGCGAAGATGACCCGCATTTGAAAGTGCTGCAAGCTGCCCATATCAGTGATGATGAATATTTCAGCCATATGGTTCTGGATGACCTCAATCTCATTATCCGGGATATTCGGGAAACCCACAAAAAGGACAGCGAGAGTGCGCCCCAGACCACCGTTGCCGATGAACTGAAAGAAAATCTGGAAGCGGTCGAAAATTTCAAGGGCAGTCGTTTGGAAAAACTGGCAGTGCTTTACTGCAAGCAGCTCGGTATCAACTATAAAAATTTATCTGAAGAAGAATTTCGCTGGCTCATTCGGATTCTACAAAAATCAAAGAAAATGGGAACACCTATCAGCCAGAGGAAAAAACGGTAAAAAAAACCGCTGTTGCATGGTTGGGGTGCCTTCCATGTAGCAGCGGTTCTTGCTGTGGTTATTATTTCATTCGTTTTCTTAATATCCGGCGATAATTTGTTTCTCCCTTTGGTGCGTCCTGTATAATTTCCAACACACCATCTTCAAGCATTTTATCAATGCGATTAGAAATCCATACATCACTAATTCCAAGTTGATATTTTCCTAAAACATTACCTATAACAATAGCCATTTTGAATTGCTCTGGCTGTTCCGCAATTTCACGAAGAATGAAACTATCATATATATCTTCTGAAACACTTTGCAATTTACCATTTAGCATTGCACGCAAAGGTGCATTTTCATTTTGAAGTTGATTCCATTTCATAGCACAAGCTGAAAGAAATACAGGCTTAGCTTTTTCTTGTAGAGTTATATATTTTCCCCATTCGCCAGGAGAAACCTCACCCCATGCTATTTTGGATGTCATAGTATTTTCTTTTCCATATTCCCAGGCAGGTAACTTAACCAAATAAATTGTTGTCTGACAGTTTAATGGTCGAAGTTGTTTCATAAGCCAGTACATACCGCAAAGTTCATCCGGATTATAGCTATACCAAATACGAACTTCTTCCCCAGCTACATATCGTTCAATAACCGAAGACAATGTAGTTTTAATTTTCTGTATTTTTTCTTCAACCTGATAGTCTAAATCCTCTACAAACCAGACAGACAGCATTTTCTTGAGAACATTTTTCCGCTGTTCGCCAATTCCATTATCAGAAATATCTCCCACACTAAGAGCCATATCAAAACAATAAACATCACTGCTCTTGCCTCCCAATGGAATAGCATTCTCCCAAGCAATATGTTCTTGTTCCTGTGCTTGAATTTGTGCTTCTTTCATTTCATCTGAAGATGGAACACTCCCATCTTCGTGCCTCATAAAGACCGAAACTGCACTTCCTCTATACTTTCCCTTACCGTAAGTTTGGGCAATTTTCAAACTTCCACAGGCACTTTCACCAAATACAATTTCAATCATCTTATATACCTCCGATTTAATTACTCCCGTATGAATAAATTATATCATGCAAAACAATTTCTTCTGCTCGGTTGTGAATGTTATTGCAACGCTGCACCCATTCCATTTGACGGGTACGCTTCAATTCCTCGGTCACGCCCTCGGTGGCTTTCATCTGCTCCATGATGGTGTCTAACCGTTCCTGTGCCTGTTCGTTCAGGTCTGCAAGGTATGTCCATAACTCCCCGGTCAAGGTCAATGTGTTCAATCTGGCTGGGTGGACTTCTCTTAAATATTCCCGGTGCATCCGTCCGTACTTTCCGATGGGGCGGTGTTCTTCCGGCAGCTTCAAGTCTGGGATGTAGTAATCTCCAACAAGGATATAATCAATTCCGTTTTCTGTTATTCTTGGTTTCAATTCGCTCATGTTCCTTACCTCCTGTGGAAGCAGGCTCGTCTGGTACTAACTCAATTACATCGGTAATCTCACAATTCAGCGTTTCGCAGATACGGGCTAATGTGTCCATGCTGATGTGCTTTCCCTCTTTGCTCATGTTGGCAATCATATTCGTTGTCATACCAGCAGCAAGCCTTAAATCTTCTTTTCTCATATCACGCTCTAACAGTGTATGCCAGAGTGGTTTATAGCTGATGTGCATATTGCTTTCCCGCCTTCCTATCCATACCACCGGGGCGGCTGCCCCGGCAGGAACTTTTCTCTTATTATAGCACCAATCTTGTGAAATCACAATTTATTCTTGTAACCTGCCGCTGATACCGTCTGGATGTGCTTTTCCTTTCTTTTTGCTCCCTTTAATTAGCCATGAACTGCTTAATGCCCTGTGATTTTACTGATGTGCGATAAAGAAGTAATAGAAGTGTAAAAAATTTTGCCGTTCCTATCCGGCACTTGCGCATTGTGTCGGATAGGTCGGGCGGTTATTCGGGCAAGTCCACCTTGCCAACAAAAGAATAATAAATCTCAATGTCCTGTCTGCGGGTCTTGTTCTCGTCATAGCTGCACTCATGCACAACGATTTTCTCTACAAACTCCCGCAGCAGAGTAGGGGTAAGTTCTTCAAAGCTGGTATGCCGCCGGACAACATTCATAAACTTTTCTGCGTTCACGGTGGCTTCCTGTGCTTTGGAAAGCTCCGCTTGAATAGCAGCGGCTCTTTCTTTCAGCTCCCGTTGCTCTGCTTCATAGTCTGCCGACAGCTCTGTGAAACGCTCGTCTGATATGCGCCCGGTCACGCTGTCCTCATACAGCCGCTTGAAGATAGCGGATAACTCGGCTATGCGTTTCTCGGAGGCTTCCAGTTCCTTTTTCTTGGCGGCGTTCCTGCGTTTGCCCCCGTCCTCGTTCTGCTCAATCAAGAGTTTCATAAACCGGGCTTCATGCTTTGCCGCATAGCTGGTCACTTTCCGCAGATTGGAGAGTACACCAGCGGTCAAGAGGTCGGTGCGGATAAAGTGCGCCGTACAGTCATGGGTGCGTTTCTTGTAGTTGCCGCAGATATAACAGTCCTGCTTGCGCTTGTCCGTCTGGTATCGCTGCTGATACATCACGCTGCCGCAGTCCGCACAGAACAGTATGCCGGAGAACAAACCCACTTCATCATAGCGGTTTGGGCGTTTGCGCTGTTTGCGAAGCTCCTGCACCCGTTCCCATGTTTGGGTGTCTATGATAGGCTCGTGGTGGTTCTCGAAAATCACTTGCTTTTCCGGGGGATTTTCTACACTGTGCTTGACTTTGTAAGAAAGTTTTTCTGTCTTGAAATTTACCAGACAGCCTGTGTATTCCCGGTTTTCAAGGATATGCACTACGGTATTGGTCGCCCACTTGCACTCATAGCCGGGGTGGTAGCGGCGGGTGCTGCCCGTCCTGCGGTATTCAAGCGTTCCCGGCGTGGGGATTTGCTGCTCTGTGAGCATACGGGCTATCTTGGTCGGACCATTCCCGGCAAGACAGAGGTTGTATATCTGCTTGACTACGGGTGCAGCTTCCTCGTCAATAATGAAATTTTCATCCTCGTCCATGAGGTAGCCATACACAGGCTTGCTTGTGATGGGCTTGCCATTCATGCCTTTTGAGCGTTTTACTGCTTTGATTTTCTTGCTCGTATCTCTCACCAGCCATTCGTTAAAGATATTCCGCAGCGGGGCAAAGTCATTGTCGCCCTGTGCGCTGTCCACTCCGTCATTGATAGCGATGAAGCGGACACCTTTCTGTGGGAAAATCATTTCCGTGTACATTCCCACTTGCAGGTAGTTTCGCCCTAACCTCGACATATCCTTTACGATAACTGTCCCGACTTTTCCGGCTTCAATGTCCGCAAGCATGGCTTGAAAACCGGGTCTTTGAAAGTTCGCACCAGAATAACCGTCGTCCGTGTACCAGCGCAGATTGGAAAAGCCGTTCTGCTTTGCATAGGTTTCAAGGATACGCTTCTGATTGGAAATGGAATTGCTTTCGCCTTGCAGCTCGTCCTCATGGGATAGTCTTGGGTAAAGGGCGGTAATTGGTTGTTGGTTGGTCTGTCTTAACATAAAATCCTCCGTTTCCGACAGCCAGCCCCACTATTCCGTACCTTGATTGTACCACATGGGGCGGCTGTCTGTATAGCGGCAAAAGCGTCAAATCTGCTTCTTTATGGTCGGTCAAATCGCCGTTTTTTGTGTAGCAGCTTCCGCTTCCAGCACTTTCATCATCTTGTCGGCTGCGGTGTCGGTTGCGCCCTGCTTGAAGAAGCCGGAAACGGTAAGGACGGAGTTGCCCATGCGGATTTCCGTCACACAGTCCGGGCGGCGGTCTGTTTTGGTGGTGCTTGTCTGTTTCGTTTCTGTCATAGGCTCTCCTTTCGCTGCTTCATCAGTTGCTTTAAGCGTTCCAGCTTTTCCTGTGCGGTTTCCTTTCGGAAGTTGCTGCCCGTGAAGCGGACGGGGGCGCACATGGAAGTCAGCCTGTCATAGATACGGGCGTGGGGCGTGTCCTGCGGGTGCTGCAATTCCTCCAGCGTGAGGTTGGTCGTGGCGATCAGCGGCTTGCCGCTTCGGTAACGGCTGTCAATCACGCTGTAAACCTGTTCCAGCCCGTATTCTGTTCCTCGCTCCATACCGAAATCATCAAGTATCAGCAGAGGGTAGCTGCAAAGGCGGGAAATATATTCGTTCCTGCCCTCAAAGCTGGCGGCAAGGTCACCCAGTATCGTTGCAAAGTTTGTCATGCAGACGGCAACCTCTTTTTCCATAAGGGCGTTGGCGATACAGGCGGCAAGGTAGCTTTTTCCCGTCCCCACGCCGCCCCAAAACAGGTAGCCGATATTTTCAGCCTGCATGGTTTCCCAGCTCTCCACATAAAAGCGGGCGGTTTCGGTCTGCGGGTTTCTGCCGTTGTCATGCTCAAATGTCCAGTTCCGCATAGCAGGGTCGGTAAAGCCCCGGCGTTTCAAGTCCTCCACTTTTTCAAGGTGCTTCTGTCGGCTTTCGGCGGCTTGCTGCTTTTCACGGGCTGCCCGCTGGCAGTCGCACTCTGCCGGGTGGCGGTCACGCCCGAAACAAGTCTTTCCCTCTGCAAAATAGGCTTCTTTGGGCGTATGGCACTTACCGCAGTATAAAAGCCCGTCCTCGCCTGTGTAGTCCTCCGCTTCGGCGGTAGTGGCTGTAATGTCCGTAATCATAGCTTCAATTCCGTTTTTCATAAGCTCTCGCCCTCCTTGCATGAATAATCGGGTATGCCCTGTTTCGAGGCAGCCTTGCCTTTGGCAGCGTCCTCCTGCGCCCACTTGTAAATGGTGGCTGCATGGCTGTGGTACTGTTTCCCGGTGGAAGCGATATGGCAGGAAAGCCGGTCAATATAATACTCCCACTTGTCGGGCAACTCTGTTTTTAGCCCGGAAAGCTCTGTATCGGTCAGTATCACATTGTTGTATCTGCCATAAGCGGCGGGGGCGGGGTGTCCCGTTTCTCCCTCTCTCTCTTTTTCTATCTCTATCTCTTTCTCTAACTCTATCTCTATCTCTGGTGGACGAATGTCGGACAAATGTCCGCCTTTTGTCCGGGGCGGTAAAAGTGCCTTGTTTTCCAGTCTTGCAGCCCGTTTCCGCTCGGCTTCGGTAGAGGACTGTCCTATCATCAGCTCAATGTCGGTCATATAGAAAGCCCCGCTGTCAAGCTGCTCCACAAGCCCCAACTGCCGGAAAATCTCTAAAGCCCTCTCAACCGTCCCTATCTGGTGGCGGGTCAGTGTCGCTATCATCTGCGCTGTGTAGGGGATATGCTCGTCAAGCTGCAATTTCCCGCCGTTTTTCAGCGATTTTAAGTACAGCTTCAAGAGGATATTGGAGTATAAAATCCCGTCTTTCATATCTTCCAGCAGCACAATGGAGTCGCTGTCAAAAAAGTTCTCTTTCAGCTTGAGGTAGTAATACTTGCGGTTATCTGCCATTGTCCCTGTCCTCCTTTTTCCGGCGTTTGGAGTAGTAGTGGGGGCAGAGTATGATAACCGCCCGGAAGCTCTGCTTGCAGCTATGGGTACAGCCCCGGCAGAGGTCATTGTATGTGATACGATCGCAGGTGGAATTCCCGACTTTCACTTGCCGCAGGAAAAAAGACCATTCCAGCCGCCGTTTCTTGCTCATTCTTGGCATGGGTGCGCTCCTTTCTGCCGTTTCCGCTGGTGTGGCGGTATCGGCGGTAATTCTGTATCATCTCGGTATCATTTTCGGGTTTTTTCTGCCCTATAAGCCCGTTAAAAAATCCTTTGGTATTTGCGGATAGGGTACGGGGCAGCCCCCTTGTTCTGTATAGGTTCGGGTACATTTTGGGGCGGTTTTTATCGTTCCTGTTCCTGCCTTTTCACAGGCTTGCGCTCCCGGTGTAAAATCTGGTCGATATTGCCCTTGACAGTCTGTAAGCGGCGGTATTCCTCCCGTTTTGCCCGGTAATCGTTGTAGCCGCTGTTTTTCTCTTGGATAAGGGTTTCAATCTCTGCTTGCAGGGCTTTATAGCTCGGCAGCTTGGAAATGCCGTTTTCCCTGAAATAGCGGGCGGCTGCGTCTGCTATGATAAAGTCGCTTTCGTACTTCTGACGGTAGGCTGCTTTTGCTTTGGCGTTTTTCTGCTGTTTCAGCCCGTCCCGGACAGGGCGGGTCTTGGAATAGGCAAGCACCTGCCGTTGCAGCTCCTTTTTCCCGTTCAGCGTCTTTTCCATCTGCTTCAGCTCTGTAAGGCTTTCCCGCATGGCGGTATAGGCGGCAGAACAGGCTTCGTCCAGTTCCTCCGGGGAAGAAAAGCCGTACTGCTGATAGGCGGTAACGGTAGCTGCCATTTGCTTTAGGTTGTGCTTTGCCGCCCAGCGGTCATAGCCCACGCCCTTGCCCTCGGCTCGCTTGGCTTCCCGGTCAACCATGCGCTGCAAGGTGTTGTCTGCCGGGGTGGTTTTTGTGGTTTTTTCCCCTTGTGACAGCTTTTTAACCGCGGCAGGGTATTCGAGTATGGCTTTGCTCTGTTCGGCGGCTCTGTGGGCGTTCTGCGTAAGCAGGACAAGGACAGCAGCCTTGTCAAAATCGTCCCCCAGCTTCCGGGCTGTGATAGGCTTTGTCCTGTCCGGCGTGAGGTAGGAAAGCCGCCCCCGGCTCTCCTTGACGGTCACACCCTCCCGCAGCAAAAGGGAAGAAAATTCGTCAAAGCTGCCAGCTTGGGAAAGTGCCTGCCGTATCGTCCGGCGCAGCTTCGCCTTGTCCGTTTCAAACTTGGTGGGCTTGGTCGGCTGTCCTGCGGCTTCTCTGACAGCGTTCTCTTTATCAAGGGCAAGCTGTCCTTTCTTTGCCGCCCAGTATTCCCGTTCGGTTATCCGTTCCTTGCTGCCGCTTAGGAGGTCGATTTGGTAAAGCCCCTCCCGGTGGCACATCTCCATGACTTCACTCTTGAAATATTCCATAGCGGCGTTGGTGCAGCGGTGCTTGCAGCCCTCCCGTGTGTCGGCTGGTCTGTCCATGTAGGGCAGAAGCGGGACTTCATAAATCCGCAGGGAGTTGATGACGATATGCACATGGATATTGCCGCTGTGGTTATGCCCGTCCGGGTGGGTGCAGACTAAGGCTTGGTGTCCGGGGAAATGCTCTTTACAGAACTGCTCGCCCAGCTCCTGCGCCCGGTCTACGGTCAAGCCGTTGTCTGTCCCGTCCCGTGGGTCAAAGCTGATGATATAGTGGTGGCTTTTCACATCTTCCCGTTTTTGGTTTTTCTCATAGCGGAGATTAGCCCGCATACAGGCAACAGCGAAATCCTCGCCCCCACAGTTGAGGGAAGAAATGCGGTAATCCTCCCTCGGTATCAGCCGCCCGTTTTCATCAAGGGTGGGCTTCATGGTAAACTCGTCATGCTCAAATGTGAGATAGGCTTCCGCTGCGCCATAGTCCGCATTTTTAGAGCTGATATGTTTGAATGTTGCCAACAGCGTCACCCACTTTCTGCAAGACTTCAAACTTTAGGGCAGCAAGGTCGGAAACCGCCGCCCGTACCTCCCCGGCAAGCTGCGGGTAGGGGCTGTGCCACTCGTTCAGCGTCCGGGCTATCTGGTTTAAGTTGCCGCCGATCCTGCCGTATTCGGCGGTCAGCTTCCCGACAGCGGCAAGCAACTCGTCATTGACGGGGGAAACGGTTATGATGGGGCGTATGGCTGCCCCGGTTATGGCTTGCCGGATAAACTCGGCTTGGCTCATGTTGTAAGCAGAAAGCCTTTCCGCAAACTCGGCGTATTCTTCCTCGGTCATGCGTGTCTTGACTACCCGGCTGCGGTGCGGCGTGTTATATCGTTTTCGCATGGTAAAACCTCCTTCGGCTGTGCGTGGTGTCCTCTCACTAATAGGAGAAAAACAGGGTGTAAAGCGGAACTGTTTTTGAAAAATCCGAAAAATTATTTTGAGGGATTTTCCAGCGGCGTAAGCCGCATAAGCAGGGTTTGGGGAAGGCACTCCCCAACAAGATTCCCGCAGGGGCAAAATGAGCGATAAGCGAATTTTGGTACTGCGGTAGAATCTTGCTCTAAGAAAACGGCGAAACTCCCCCTTTACTCCTTACTACGCAGAGAAATGCAAATATGGCAAAGTTTTGAAAAACTTTTTGATAAAACTTTTCGACAAAGCTGGAAAATCAGCGCGGTTTTTGGTGCAAAAAAACAGGAAACCTTTTCTGATTTCCTGTCATGGTATGCCGCTGTAACGGGCGGCGGTTATTCTGTTGTCATTCCCCGGAAGCAAACTTGTAGCCCATACCTAAAACGGTTTTTATGTAAATGGGCTTGCGGCTGTCCGGCTCTATTTTTTTCCGCAGGTTGTAAATCACATTTGCAACGCTTGACTGGCAGCTTTCACTTTCCATGTTCCAAACGGCTTCAAATATTTGTGTCCGTGTGAGGACAATGCCGGGGTTGGAAGCAAGATATACAAGGGTACTGTATTCAAGGCGGGTAAGGCTTACTTCCTCCCCGTCTTGAAATACCTGGCGTTGGTTCTGCTTTATTTCCAGTCCCGGAAAAGATAACACGGAAGCGGTTGTGATCTGCATGGGTTCAATCTGTATATAATCAGATATTGCCGATATGATTTTGTCAATCGCTGTTTCCTCTTGTTCGTTAAGTGTCAGCAGTAGTAATTTCCCCATGTTCATTACCTCTTTTATCCGTTGAATTTAAACTATATTTTTCTGTCGTGTTTTTGACAGTAAGCAACAAATATATATGATAGAGAGCGTAATGTCAATTTAATGCCATTAAAAGAGAAAGATGGTCTGTCTAATTATTATCATTTTGTTCATATGCACTTACGCTGCGTTTGGCATTTAGGCAATTCAATATATTGTAAATTTATCTATATCAGCGGGCTAACCTCATTTTCACAAAATAAGCTAAGTTTGTGAAGCGCTCTTGTGCAGGCAACATATAAGAGGTTTTTATCATCTTCATCATGGTAGTTTTGGCTATCTGCATCACAAATTAAGACAGTATCAAATTCTAATCCCTTTGACATATATACTGGTAAGATAAACACGCCTTGTAAATCTGATACGCTCCCATTTTTAATTAATTGAATATCAAGTTTGTGTTTAATTTTATTAAATAGATAGGTTGAATTTTTTTCGGTTTTACAAATTAAGCATATCGACTGAAACCCTTTCTCTTGGCATAATTTTATTTCCTTAACAATTTCATCAATGAAGATTTCGGAATTATCAGCAATATATACTTTTGGGCTATCGCCATTCCGATTAAAACTTTTTATCTGTGAACTTTGTTCAATGAACTTTAAACTAAAATTTAAAATTTCATTCGTACAACGGAAACTTTTATCCAACATAATAAGAGAAGATTTTTTCTTGTTCAATATTTTTTGAATTTGTTCGTAGAAAGAAATATCTTCTTTTTTGGCAAGAGTCTGTTTCATATCTCCTAAAATAGTAAATTTGGCATTAGAAAAAAGAAAATTAAATATTTCATATTGGAGAGGGTAGTAGTCCTGTGCTTCATCAATGACTACCTGCTTAATATTTTTATATTTATTTGTTCCGTATATTTTTAAATACAAATAAGCGATTGCTATTGCGTCATCATAATACAAGCTGTCTGCTTCCAAATTTTCCTTAGTATATTTCCAAATATTTTTTATGTTTTGTGACGGATTGCTATTTTGCAGCAGGCTATAAAAATAGGCTTCATTGCTAAATAATATTTTATATAATTCAACAATGTCAATTTTTATAAATTTCTGTATTTCCTGCTTGATTAGATTTTTTTCTTCTTTATGCCCCCGCCCTTTTCCTGTTCCAAATATTTGTTCTAAAATATAATCTTCTAATTGTTCTAATTTTATGCCTAATGGTGTTTCTGGTCTTCCTAATATCTTGTCTTTTAGAATTTGCCCGCTTACAACGCATTTTCCCTCATAATAAACATCTTCAAATTCTATCCACTGGCGGGGTATATCAATGAGAAATTGGTCTAAAATTTCCCTAAAAAAACTTGACGTTTTAAATTCTATACTATTTCTTGAAATTTCCTTGTATTTTGAATTGACAATCAAGTTTTCTAAAAAATCATTTCTTGACTGAATTTTCCTGCCATTTAATAACTCACTAAGTATATCTTCAAACACGGAAGAAATAACATTATCTTCTCCCAATTCGGGCAATACATTTGAAATATATTGCTCAAATATAGAATTTGGGGAAATAATCATAATGTTATTTGCGGACAGCTTTGTTTGTAAACCTTGATACATAAGATAAGCAGCCCGGTGGAGAGCAATAGAGGTTTTTCCACTTCCCGCTACACCCTGTACCATTAGCAGGTCATTTTCCATATCTCTAATAACCACGTCCTGTTCATGCTGAATTGTTTCAACAATAGCTTTCATTTTAGCAGTAGTGTTTTGTGACAGTAATTGCCTTAAAAATTCATCAACAATCTGAACATCTGAATCAAAAAAATATTCCAGTGTTCCGTTTTTTATTTCATATTGGCGTTTCAAATTGAGTTCGCCTGTTACTCGTCCACATGGAGCGTCATAAAACGCTTCGCCTGTCATAAAACGATAGAAAACACTGGCAATCGGCGATCTCCAATCATAAACATACATCTCTTGATAGCTGTTTTTTCGTAGAGAAGAACGTCCAATGTATATTTTTTCAAATTCGTCCTCATCATCAAATTTAAAATCAATTCGGGCAAAATAGGGCGATTTTATCATCTTTTCTAACAGAAGTATTTTATGTTCTTCTTCTTCATAATCTATAATTTTGTCTGTAACAGGATTGATATATTGGCTTAATTCAACAAGTGCCTCGAAACCGTCTGATGTGTACAGTGATGTAATGCCGTGTTCTGTATTTTCACGCACATCTTTTTTGGCTTCGATAATTTCTGATTTTTTTTTGTCTGCCGCTTCTTTTGCCTGCTTTAATTGTTCCTCGGCTAAAGAGATTGTTTGTGCTAATCTTTTTTCTTCAAACGCTTTTTCTGTCTGATTATTCCCCATAATGATTATGACCTCCTTGAAAAATGAAAGAAAGTTTTACTGAAACATTGCTAGGCTAGTTTAGCATGTGTCAGCTTATATAAACAGTCTTGTATTCATAAAATTTGTATGGTATTATTACAGTGGGAGGAATTATGTTAGATATTTGATTTCTGCAAGCATATCAATTCTAATACGGGTAATTTAAACAATAAACAAATTGGGACAAAGAGTTATACCATTATGTCCCAATTTGTTATTACTCCATATCTTCAGCAGACAGAAACACAAGCCCGGCAAATTCTTCCTCAATCAGTTTCTTCAACTTTTCCGCTGTGCTCTATGCAGGTTCCCTTATCTCCATTCCAACCTATAATCTCTTTCTGTAAAAGCAAATCTTGTTCTGTGAAAAAATGATTTGGATTCCGTAGTAGTCGGCATTGTGCGTAATGTGTATAACTGGCTGTATCATGGAATTGTGGGTAACTCTGTTTGCAGGACGTGGGAAAGCTGCACTTTAGCTTTTCCATGTGCTGTGAATAGAGTTATCCATGATTCCATAGCCAGTTATGCACATTTCCATAATGCTTGTCTTTTGGTCTTTATCAAAATGAGCATATTGGTTATTAAGAAAAGCCCTGCATATTATCATATACAGAGCCATTCTAATCTTTTTACCCTCTACATAGAGCGTTTTCTTTCTGCAAAATTCATTTTACAGAATGATACCCGCTTTTTTTGCAAAATAGCCTTTTCTCCCGGTAAGTTCCGACTGTTTTTCCTTTGGCAGATTATTGAATAAATCCTCATAAAGAATATCGTCTAACTGCATTTCCCTAGCAAGTAAAAACACATTTAGACTAAGCCATTCCTCCCAAAGCCCTTCAAATAAACTATGGCTGTCTGTATAGGTGTCAAGTTCTTCAAAGCCATATGACGGTGTATAGCACTGCAATTTAACAAAACCGTACCTACCAACATCAACCACTAAAATATCTTCATCTTCCATTTCGTACAGTTCCGCAAACGCACCAATTACTTTGTAGCACATTTCCCGTTCTTTCTCTGTGATATATACTGTTTTTTCCATGCTCATTTACCTCTATCCTTTCAAATCGTGGAATACGGTTTTCAGTTTTCTTCTACTTCTAAACCACATATTTGAAATGCCACATACGCCATTTTATACGGAATAGAGGTTGGCTGTCTGCATTTATCGGTGTGTTACTTTATGGCACATGAGCATTTGCGCCCGGATTGTCGTTTCCATATCCCTCTAAGAGATTGATAACGCCCCAAATGCCAAGTCCTGCTCCAAGAGCGATAACCAAAGTCTGTAATACGCCGATTGCGCTGTTGAAAAATTCCATAAAACTCCTTTCTGCCGCAAATGCGGCTTGCCCGTAAAAGGGCATAAAAAACGGCGGTCAGTTTTCAAACTGCCGCGGTCATAAGTCCCCGCGCTGCCTAAATGTCTGCCGCGCGGCGGTATTCAGTTGTCAGTGTGGGCGATAGGAATTTTTGTAGGGGCGCGTATCATGCAAGTTGTCTTTTTCTTTGTTACTGCGTCAATTCCTCCTTTCTGTTCGCTGCTGCTCATACAGGGCTTCACACCGTTTCACAAACTGCCGGATAGCAGCCTGCCGCTGCTGTTCCCGTCGTTCAGCAATCAAAACAAGCCCGTTTATGGCTTCTGTGATTTTCTTGTCCTTTTTCTTTCTGATACGTCTATTCATGGTCGGTGTCCTCCTGCAAATCGCTTTCGCTGATTTCGTAGTAGTCAAATACTTCGTCCGGCTTCACAAGGGCGGGTCTGCGCCTTAAATGCTTTTCCATATCAAAAGTATTTTTCTTGTCATAGTCGGAAAGATATTTATAGTTGGGGTGCTTTGTAATGCCTGCTTCCGAGGAGGAACACCGACAGACCTTTGCTGCGCTTTTCCGTATCCTGTGCTTCCCGCCCAAAATATGCAGGCCATATGATTCATTTGATTGAAATATTGCAGGATATCTGCTATGGAAAGCATTCAGCTGATGTCAATGCCTGCCAGATGTCAAAATCGTTCCCTGGAAAACTGGAACAGATGTGGAAGATAGCTTCAGTGTAACAAATCATTTTCAAAAATCAATCTGTTTTTTTTCTATATTTATTGTGAACTTTCACAAATCTCCATTTAATTTTTTGTGCATTATTTTTTCATCTTAAAAAACAACAGAAAAACAGCCTTCCACAATCATTGATTCTGGAAGGCTGCCTGTCAATGAAACACAACCGGCTCCTCTATAAATTTCGTTTTAACAACAATAAACGGATATGACTGGGATGCACCCTGCTGGCCGTGTTCTGGCCCCTGAAGTTCTGTCTTTATGACTATCGAATTTTCTGTCAGGTAAAACTCAGGAACGGAAATGCTGAATCCTCCCGTCTGCTGTTCTCCATACCCCACAGCTATGTAGAGATCCTCTCCGCTTGTATAGGTCAGACGAAATTCCTCTGCCTTTTTCTGCTCAATCATATCCATAAGTTCCTTAGGAATCTCATTCTGCCCTGTCACAGTAAATTCCAAATCTTTGACTTTCTCTTCCTGTTCTTTACCAGAACAGCCGCATAGCAGGCAGACACAGCATAGCAGAATGCCTCCAGCCAGAGATGCCAGTTTTTTTATTTTCCCTATCTGTTTCATAAAAGCTCCCAGTTCCACTGTTTGCTATTATTTTATTAAGAAGCCTTTCTTTTTATTCCTCAGCTGTCTACAGAAATTTTTTATCTGTGCTACAGGCCTGAAGCTGATGCTGATATTTCTCTTTGGTAGCCAGTCCTCCGCGAATATGGCGCTCTGCCTTATTAATATTCAGTACAACTCTTGCCTGGGCTGCCAGGGAAGGATTGATGTCTTCTAAACGTTCAGTGACGTCTTTATGTTTGGTAGTTACTATTTAGAGCTGTTTTATTTTCACATTCGTCTGCCACTAAAATGCTTTCATTTAATCCCAAATCACCTAATAATCGAAGGTAAATATCCACATTTCCATCTTTGTCTACTTCGATTTTCTTAATCAGTCTCTTTAACTGTACATTGGTCATCTCATGAACATCTGTAATATCCTCAATCTGCTTAAAGGTATCATTTAAGATTTTTTCCATCTGATCTCCTTTTGTCAAATTACTGGACACCATTTTCAATTCATTTTCCAGACGATCCAGTTCTTGACGAGTGCCCCCCAACTTATCATTCAATTCTTCTCTGGAAATCAAATCATCGGTATACATATCCATATATTTCTGTCGCATTCTCTGTAATCTGGCAATCTGCAAATTCAATTCCTTCTCGTACTCTGCATTTTCATCTTTTGCTTTGTACACTCTTTGGAATTCTTTCACCACATAATCAATCACTTTATTTTTTTGTTGAAGAACCCGATTAAAATATTCCTGTAAAACCTGGATTAATTCTTCTTCATCTACAGCTGTTTTATTTGGACAACTATCTGCTCCTTTTCCATTTCTTCCAGAGCAAACCCAACGCACATACGTATTTTTGTAAGTACGAACTGTTCGTCGGAATGACCAGCCACATTCTTTACATTTAATCAATGTAGAAAACAAATATTTGTTGCTTTGTCGCTCATGATTCAGATTGAATGCATCGTTTCTTCCACGAAGAATTTCCTGTGCTTTTTCAAACACTTCATCTTCAATAATACGAAGTTCTGGACGTTCCACAACAAGCCATTCCGTTTCATCCTTCTCTCTTCTCTGACCAGTCAGAAAATCACTGATTTCCTGCTTTCCATTGATAATCTTTCCCGTATAAATCTCATTGGTCAAAATCCGGCAGATGGCATTCTGGCTCCATTTGCAGTTTCTCTTTGTCCGATATCCCTTTTCATTCAGCATATTGGAAATCTTGGCAGCACCGTAACCTTCTTCTGTGTACCACTTATAAATTTGCTTTACAACCTTTGATTCTTCTTTGTTGATCTCAAGATTGAAATAGTCTCCGATTGTTTTATCGTATCCGTACACAATGTTCGGAACTCGTCCTTTCTCTGCATTCAGTTTTTTACCAAATTTCACTCGCTTAGATGTATTCGCACTTTCCTCCTGAGCCAATGCTCCGAAGATGGTGAGAACAAACTCACTATTTCCCATACTTGTCATATTCGCTGTAAGGAACTGTGTTTCAATACCTAACGCTTTCAGCTTGCGAACATTCTGTAAAAGATCTACGGTATTTCTGGCAAAGCGAGAAATGTCCTTTACAACGACCATATCAAACATTCCTTTTTCCGCATCAGACATCATACGAAGAAATTCTTTACGGTTTTTGATTTTGGTTCCAGAAATACCTTCATCTGCATATAATTTTACTAAGACATCTCCTGTACGCTGAGTGTATTCGGAAAAAAATTCCTTTTGTGCCTCTAAGCTGTTAAGCTGGTCGGCTTTATCTGTGGAAACACGGCAATATGCTGCTATCTTCATAGTGTTACCTCTCTGTATTAAATTTATTTTCTGTTACATCTATATTATATATCAAAATAAAGATTCGTAAACAGAAAATTCTGTTTTACTATAAAAGCTACCATCATTAAGACAGTAGCTCTTACTAATATACATATTAAATCTTTACATCTGAATATCCAGCATAAAAACAAGTTCCTATATTCCCATAATTTCCATAATTACCAATGTTCCCATAGTTTCCATATACACCATAACATATCGATTTATAAGCTGAATTATTATTATAAAGTAATCTCCTTTTATCTACTATTTCTCCTAAATAATATCCCTGCATATTAATAAAAATACCTTCATTCTCCAAATAATGACCAATGTTTCTCCCCTGAACATCATGCAATTGTCCACTCACAAAATTTGCTATATGTCTACCATGACTATCGTGTAAATCAATCATATTTTTTATTCTCCTTATCCTCTACATTGTTTTCGTAATGCTTCTATCGCTTCATTAATTGCATCATTATCAGGTTCATTATTATCCCATTCATCCCAAAAATCCTTTGTTGCACTAATTGGTCTATGTGTCTCTAACGGTTTATCTAATACTATTTTACTAGGTAATAATATAGCATCTCCTACCACTAATGCTTCTCCCACATCAAGCAAAGGCAAGAATTCTATTGTACTTTTCAATGAATCTGGTAGCAGATTTTTAATTACACCTTTATCTCTTTCATTAGTCAATCTCAAAACCACAAAATTATTGCATTGACTTAATATAGTTTTACTAACATCTGCTGGTCGTTGGCTAACTGCCAAAATCGATACCCCATACTTTCTTCCTTCCTTTGCTATTCGCTCAAAATTATATAATGCTTGCTTTTGAACCGCATCAGCATCCTCCTTTATAGGTAAATACAAATGTGCTTCGTCACAAACAAGTGTAAACGGTGTTCGTTTTTGTTCATTCATCCAAAACTGAATATCATATAATAATCTCGCCAACGTTCCTGTTACAACAGGTAGAACATCAGATGGAACTTCTGAGAAATCAATTATCTTAATCCCTTTTTGACCACTCTGATAGCCTAACAAGCGACAAGCCAAATTTGCCAACCAATTATACATTTGAATCTCATCCGTTGGTTGAAACATAAATCCATAAGTTTTATCTGCAATCTTAGTTTCCAATCTAGAAATGAATCGTGTTAATTTACCTTCCCATTCTCCTTTAATCGGACCATTTTTCCCCATACCTTTTCTAGTATCATCATCTTTTAACAACTCTAATAAATCTGTCATTAAAAATGGAATCGGCGAATCAACAGTAAATGTTTTCAATGTATCTGTCTTTCCTTCTCTAGTCAACGTTGCTTCTTTTAAACTGCGAATGTGCAACGTAAATCGAGATGCCTGATTCGGAGCATTTGAGTCACTTCTATCTAAAATCATTGATAAGAGTTCTTCTCGGTTAAGTAACCAATATGGCAAGAACAAAGCATCGTCGTTCGACGTTTCCAAATCCCCAGGACCTGCAATCTTAAAAGATTGTGCAATTGCATCTGTCCCCTCCGTTAAACTTTTATATTCTCCATGCATATCAAACACAATAATATTAGTATATTTCAATTTACTTGCTTTTTCTAATATATTTGCCACACACCAACTTTTTCCCGATCCTGTACTTCCCAAAACAGCTGCATGTCGCTGAAAAAACTTGTTGCCATCAAGTACTGCTTCTGCACTTGTATCCATCATAAAAGAACCAATTTTCAATCGTTTATCTGTATCAATATCTTTCCCCAAAATATTCATAAAATTTTGAAGGTTCTGACCTATAATCTCATAACATTTACTTTCAATTTGCGGAAAAGTTTCAACACCTCTTTTAAACAAATCATGTACAGAACCGTATACAGAATAATATGTACCTATTACACTTACTTTAATGTAATCAGTGGACGATGCCATCATCTCACCAATTTCATTATCTTCGTCCATATAAGTCTCCATATACTTTCGAGTCACTTTGTCAATGAGTGCAATTAAATTTTCATGTTGCTTTGATGTTTCTATCGCCACGAGATTTCCTACACAAATCTTGTTCATCAGATTACTATTTTCAATTTCAATAATAATCTGCTCTGTATCAACATGTGTTACATGTCCTAACATATCATTTTCCGAAAACACTAACAAATTTCCCATCAAAATACCTCCTTTATCATTTCATGCAAATCCCACAAATTTATTCCTGACAAAATAGTTTCACCTATTGAATTCAATATTTTTGTATCATTACTATTGGCATGACAAACCGCAGTAATTCCAGCACATTCTTTAACTATGTTTTCCGCTTTTGTTGACAATGAATGAGTAAGAATAAGTGCTGGTTTTCCAGCACGTAACTGTTGTATTAAATGTGTTTCTAAATGATCATCACCAAATCCATATCCAATAATAATATACCGCTGCGCCTTGTCAATTTCCTCATTAGCACGTGCTCGATGTATATCGAACGGAACACTATACCCTTCGCGATATTTATTTAATCCAGGAGTAATTATTAAACTATCTTCTATTGAATAATCAGGCAATGAATATGGAATACTATTAATTAAATGCCAACTCAAACAACCATGTGGTTTCAAAATAGTCACTCTTGGAGAATACTGCAGTTTTTTCCCTTTTCCATTCGTTCTTTGCACCCCAATACAAGAGCCATACTTACTTTGATTGGGTTTGAAACGGGCTATATACTTTCCAACAAAAAGTGTATCTGCCATTATTTCATTAGTTTCACATGCGTACTCAAGCAATCGATCATAATTTGTTGTAATTACCGTCATTCCTTCATTTCTTATATTAAACCGTTGTAAATATTCCGAAAATCTAAGTTGTTTTCCAGTTTTTACAATATCTGTCAAAAGCCTTTTATCCGCTTCACCAATATATATTGCCGTTACTTTCCGAATACACTCTTCAACATATGAACTTGGCTTAGTATTGTGTAAAGCTTCTTCTAATCCAACTCCTTTTGCCAAATCGTTTTCAATATTATTCCAGTTTTTAATATCACCTGTCGCAGACAACAATCCTGGAATTTCCATTTGCAATTTCTTAGCTAGTTCGCCCATTCCTGGAATTCCTTCTGCTAATGAGAGTCCTGATCCAACTATTGTAACTGTACCCTCTTGAAAAAAATCTTGTATTATCTTTTTTATCGTATCAATATCCATTATTTATCCTTCCGTATTATTCATGAAAACAATTTTCTATATTCTTCCGTCAAATACTTTGCCAATTCCTCCACCAACTCATAAACTTTCGTTCCCGGTGCAATCTCTGTCGGTGTTTTCCCCTGCCCCTCTTTTATAATTCGCTTCGCATATCGTATCGCCAATTTCGGACTTCCATATTCCGTCAACAGTTCAAAAATATTAGCCATATTTTTCTCATAGTTACCAATCCCAAGTTCTTGAAATTTCTCATTAAGGAACTTCTTATACTCAGATCTATGATTGTTTGAAGTATAATATGCAAAATGCAGAAGAAACCAAAACTCTATGCACTCGTTACTCCATGCCGCATGATATTGTAACTCTGGATTCTGTTTATTCAATTTCTCAGCACGTTCAACCACACCATTAAAATGCTGCGCCGGAAAACTATCTTTATCATACACGCACCATATCTGCCCTTTTTGAAGTCGATTCTTTTTCACATATTCTTCTGCCATTCCGATTACACGCATGGTCTCCGCCTGACAAGGCTCTATTTCAATCAAAACCATATCTTTGTAAATCGGATTTTCTTCAATACATTTTTTGAACCCTTGGAAATAATTTGGTTCCGTTTCTTGACCTTCACAGAAAATGTAATATCTGTATTTTTTCATTTCCAAATGCTCTTGGCGGCGCTTCTTTCTCCACGCTTCTGTTCTGGCTTTCTTAGGCATTAACCTTCCCCCAATCTATAATTCTTCTGAGGTATGGATCTGCGCCATACTTACCTTCAAGATACTGTTTATCAAATTTGGCATCTTTACGAACAGACTCGCCCTTCTCATTTTTAAACTCTACAAGAGAATACAATTGGGAATTCTGTGCATTTCCTTTCGCCACAAACCAGATTTCATCCCTGCGGAACACCTCACTATTCATCGTAGATAAATCATGAGATGTAAAAATCAACTGTGCCTTTTTCTTATTAATATTCATGTCATTGAACATCATAATTATATGACGTAATAACACTGGATGGATTTTTGCATCTAGTTCATCAATTACCAGTGTTGCTCCTGATAATAAGCTATCAGCAATAAATGGCATTAACCCAAACAATTTCTTTGTACCGCTGGATTCATCAAACAAATTTAGTTCTGCTTCATATCCCTCTACCATATGTTTTGTATACACATCAATTCGATCGTTTTCATCTTTCACAACTCGGAAATCCACAATGTCCAAATCCATTTCCTGAATCATATCCAACATTAACTGCTTTACATCCTCTGAATTTGATACTGCCATACGAAGTTCTTCAATCGGATTCCCATAGTTTAGGAAATCAATGCCGTATTCAAACCATTCTAAAACGTCTTTTACCACCTCATTTTTCTTATAGGTAATTCCTAAATAAGATAATAATGGCAATGTTTCAGAAAGTTCGTCACTAATCTTTAATTTTGCAAACACACCCTTTAATATTGTTTCCTCTACATTTCGCTCAAAAAGAGCTGAACGTCTTCCCGTCTCCAATTTCACACGATCGAGGCACTCATATACAACAATCTCTCTTTTCACATGAAGTATATATCTATACTCTGCAAGTTCTGTTCGGAAGAAAACTTCAAATTCTGTCGGTTCATTTTTCATTTCTTCCGAAAATACAAAAGGCTCAATCAATAATTTTTTCTGAAGAAAAACACGTTCCTCGTTATCTCCTGTTGCATACAACGGGCGTAACACTTTTGCTGCCACAGTATGCAATGCTTCCAAGACATTTGATTTTCCACCACCATTTGGACCATATATTGCAGAAACCGGCAAAAACTGCTCTCCATTTTTATCCATTATCACTTTATCTTCATGCTCCGAAATAGCCGCCGCCTGCATATCAAACGTCATCTCATCTCGTATACTTTTAAAATTCTTAACTGTAAATTGGCATAACATATCGTTACCTCCATTTCAGATTTTATCTTATCTACTCTTTATTATACTCTATTTTTAGTTTTTGTAAACTATATTTGAGATTTTCTCTCATATATTGCTTTGTAATTTCTTTTTCTGCATTTTTCATCGTTAAGAATAGAGAATTTTATTTTGCTTCCCGCTTGTCCTCTTCCGCACTATTCTCAGCTACCTCCTGCATAACTCGTTCTACCTTCTTCGCATTCACCTCAATAAATACTTTTAATATGTAATCGGCGGTCACTTCCGCAGTATTCGGATTATGAAAACGATAATTCAGTTTTTGTTTCTTCATAGCGGCGTTCCCACCTCCCTTTTCTCTTTGTCCATTACTATGAAAATACCTATTAAAATAGACCTTAACTATCATCTATTCGTAATTGCTCTAACATTGGCGGCTGGCAAAGGTATCTATAAAGACTGCCAATGCCAAAGTGTGTTTTTGCCAATGTCATCCTTTATTCTGTTGTTAAAGCAACTGTTTTTCTTCCCTGACACCAGTCGTAGCTCAGTCTGTTTTCCAGCTGCTTTCTTGCATCTCTTCCTGTTCTAGAAGAAATCCCATAGACTAGTAGCTCTGCCTCTAATTCTTCTAAGCACATTACTTTCCGTTTGGTTAATAACTCCAGGATCAACTTCTGTGCCTTTTCCAGTTTCGTTTCCTTTTTCGTTCCTGCTTTCCCCATTAGCAGATCTTCAATGGATATATCGTATTCTCCTAACCATTTTAAGCCTTCTTCTCCTAAAGAAAACGCTACCGGATTTTCCTTCTTAGCAAGAGAATCCTTTTGCTGATATACCACTCGGATATCCTGTTCCTTCTCTTTTTCCACCTTTTCTACAAATAAGATGCTTCGTACTGCCGCTGCGATATCAATAGATCCCAAGGAACGATAATCGCTCTGACTTCCCGATGACTTATTCAAATGTCCAATGAGAACAATGGCACATCCGGTTCTCTCTGCAATCGTACTGAGATGTCGAAATAAGGGACGGATCTCATTTGCCCGGTTCATATCCACATTGGCTCCCAGATAGGCCTGTATGGGATCCATGATCATGAGGCGTACATTGTTCTGGCGAATGGCTTTTTCAATCCGATCGTCCGTCATAGAAAGTTGTTTTTCATCTTCATTGATGAATCGCACCCTTGTCATATCTGCACCACATTTTGCTAATCTAGGCTTAATGGTATCTGCTATCCCATCCTCTGCTGTTTGATACAACACATTAAAGGGTTCTATGGGAAGTGCATCGGGAAGTTCTTTTCCATTCGTACAGTATGCGGCGATTGCCATTGCAAGCCATGTTTTTCCTTTTCCCGGATTCCCCTGGATCAAAGTAACCTTTCCAAAGGGAATGAAGGGATACCATAACCACTGAACCACCGTTTCCTCAACCTCCGACATCTTCATGACCGGAACTGGTTTTTCCCTGGCATCTCTCCAGCACATCTGCTTTGCCATATTTTCTACCGGAACTTCTGCTACCAGACATTCATTCCAGTCTTTCTTCACCGGTTCTAATCGGTACACACTCAGTTCCTCCGGAATAAGAGAAACAAACTGCCTGCATCTCTCATTTCCAGGCTCATCATTATCCAGACACAAGTAGATGGAATGGATATGAGGATATTCTGTATACATCCGTTTCATTGCTTTTTCACTCAATCCTCCTAGGGAAATATAACTATGCTTTTCCCATTCTTCCGGAACTGCAGTGATATAAGACAAGAGATCAATGGGGGATTCAAACACAAATAGCTTTTCATCCGTTCCTATATGGCCAAATCCATAGGCTTTTTCTGAACCTCTTGCCTCCCCACGATATCGGTTCTCATCGATTCCCCGCATAGCTGCATATCTGGGATTCTGTTCTTTGTCTCTTCCAACGAACACCACATTGTGATATGCTTTGCTTTCATAAATATCTCCCTTTTCGATCATCTGATCCACCAAATGTTCCGATAGTTTTCTCTGTTCAATGAGATACTTCCTTGCAATCTCACAGCTTTCATTTCTTTCTGGCAGTTCCAATCCAGGCAAGGGGATGGGGCAGACCCTCTGTCTGCCTGCATCTTCCTTGGCCGTTCTTCTGTTGGTTTCTCCAACTCCCTCTTCTCCTAATAATTCTTTGACTGCCTCTGCAAAAGAAAGACCGTAAAATTCTTTCATAAAATCGATGGCATGACCGCCTTTATTCTGACTAAAACGATACCATTCGTTCTTGTTGATCATCACACTGTCATGTCGCAACCATCGGTATTCCTTCCCACATCGTTTGAACGATTCTCCTCTCCCAGAAAGAAAAACATATAAATCGGTATCATCTGCTCTTTGAATCTGTTCTCTTGTATATTCTTCCATCTTCTAAAATCCCTCCTATAATTCCATTCCATGATGTTTCTTCTTTGGTTTCACAGTTCTTACTGCTTCTTTTGTTTCTGTGGATTGCTCCCTCTTGTTTGTTTCTGGAAGAGAAACCTCCTCGTCCTCCTCTGCCATCAAAACTTCCACATGATTTTTGATCCCCTCATACTTTCGTAACATGGCATGGATCCGTTTATCTTCTTTTCGTAAAGCAGCTATCTCTTCTGATAAACTGTCTGCTTCTCGTTTCCATTGTCCTTCCGGGATCTTCCCCCTTGAATCCAGGTTTTCTTTTAAGATCCTTTCCGAACGATAATATCTGCTAAGTTCCTTCTTATGTTCCTCTTTGAATTTTTCCCTGCCAAAATATTTGTTCTTTAATTCCAGATAAACAGGTCTCGTTTCAAAATACTCTTTCATTGCGTAAAGGTTGCTGTTGACACTTCGCAGAGCAGACAGTTGTTGATTCAACCGCTGACTTACCTCTTTTAGCTGAGTATCTAATTCCTGGATTTTCTCTGTCAGCTGTTCCGGGGTTCTCACATCCTGCTCTTCCAGAAAGCGGATGGTCTCTGCAAATTGTTTCAGATTTATATTCTTCGCATTTTGTGTTCCATAAGCGTAGGATTCTGCGACTGCATTTCTCTTGTCATAATAGTTTCTTAGATAATCCGCTAAAGTTGGCTGATGTAAGAACAGCATCAGTTCCATCAACTGGCTTTGTCGAAGCAAAGACCATTGAAGAAGATTCTTTGCCCGTTCTTTCATATCATTTAAGGCTCGAATAAGTCGGTTTAAACTTCCCAGTGCGGTTGAAATTCCTCTTGCTTCCATTGCCTGTACATTCGGTCCTTCATGCACCATCGGGATCTTATCAATCCCCCGTTTCTCATAAGATCTGGCATCGACTCTTTCTGTAAGTCCCTTTTCTTCATACAATTCGTTGCACATCCTCGCCCAGGCATTTCTCAGTTCTTCCAAGGTTTCTTTCCTGCTCCAATCCGTTGTATGTACCGCCCGAAATACCGGCTACCCTTTCTGATTCAGAACCGGCTGTCCATACGGTGTCAGTACTGGAACCTTTTTTTGTTTTTGTCCCCAGGTACCATCTTCCTGTAAAGGGCGGATAGGAACCATGATGTGCATATGGGGATTGGGGATTTTATCCTTTGCCTTCTTCGGATCATGGATTGCCAAATCTGCGATCATCCCTCTTGCGACTAACTGTTCTTCTACGAATCTTCTTGCAAGCTCAATATTTTCTTCCATGGAAAACTCATTCATCAAGGCAATATCAAAGCTGTGTGCCAACTGTGCTTTCTTATTCCCTTCGATCCATTCCACCTCATTCCAAAGGATCTCCCTGTCTTTGAATCTCTCCGGAGCCTGTTTGGGAAGATGGATCTCCGCTAATACCACACCGCCTTTTCTCGTATAATCACTTACTTCTCCATAATACGTACATTCCAGTTTTGTACCGGCTCGGTAAGCAGCACTGGCAATGGCAGACTGTCCTTTTCCTCTGGATAATTGATTCAGATGAAAGTGATAACAGCCCATCTTACGCATCTCCCTGTGGCAGTTCACCTCGTTGCATCGCCTTTAATAGTGCTTCCTCTTCTGCTAATTCTCGTTCTTTTGCTTCTGCAGTTTCCGCCCGTCCACGAACCATTTCATGAACGACATCACAAAACTTACAAGCGGGATCATGAAGAAGTTCATCCATCAGCTGATAAAATTCTGCCTCTGTCAGATATTTGGTATCTTTACAGATTGCTTCTATGGCTGCTCCTTTCTGAATCAACAGATGGGTTCGTGCCTTTCGTTTTTTCTTTTTCTGTGTATCTAGGTAGTTCAAGGATCTCTGGATCCTATGCTCTACCTGTTCCTTCTCAAGCTTTGCCTGTTTCAATGCAGCTTCTGTTTTTTCAATCTCAAGAAGTGTTTCCTGGGTATATTCCTGAAATGTTTTCTTCTTCGCCATATCGTTCTTTTTCTCCTTTTTCAACTCTTCAATTTTCTCTGTTACGGGATAGGCATTTCTGCCGGAAGGGGAACCCTTCTTCGGATGGAGCATCCGCAAACACTTTCGGAATTCCCCTTCAGAAAGATGCTACTTCCGTAGGACGCACATACCTTGTAAGGTATATAAGTGCGCTCTTCTGCTTTCAGCATCCGAGTTTTTCTTACTCAAACGGAAGTTCTTCTCCATCTGGAAGATGCATAAATCCATCTGGATCGGTATCTTCTTTCTTTTCTGATCCTGACAGTTTCTTCCCTTCTGCGAAATAATGTTCTTCTACGATCACGTTGGTGGTATAAACTTTATTCCCCTCCTGATTCACATAGCTTCCAGTCTGGATCCGTCCGCTTACTAAAAGCTTCAAACCTTTTTTCAAATATTTTTCTGCAAACTCAGCATTCTTCCCAAAGGTAACACAGGAAATAAAATCTGTTTCTGCCTTTCCATCCTTTCGATATCGTCTGTCTACTGCCAGCGTGTATCGTGCCACTGCAGTACTGTTTTCATCCTGGAGATATTTCACCTCCGAATCTTTCGTCAGTCTTCCCATTAAGATTGTTTTGTTCATGTAGTTTCTCCTTTCTCTTTTCGTTTTTTTCTTCGTTCTTGAATCAGGCCCGATTCTTTTAAGGCAAATGTAATTTGTTCCTCATATATCAGAACGTAGAGAGGGCTTTTTACAAATAAAAATGAATTTTATTTTTTTGCCCTCATATAACGAAAGGCTCAGAGGGGAAAATACAGGGTGGAAAAGGAAATTTTTTATTTTTCTGCACAAAAATACCCCTATGACTTCAAAATCGAAATCATAGGAGTATTTAATTCAACCTACTCAGTGGGGTGTTTTATATTTTGTTTTACACATGTCATTACAGTGTTTTTCAGTTCGACAAGCTGGAATTTATCAAATTACCTTTACTAAAAACATCTCCATTGGCTGCTCGTGTTTTGGAATGTCTATAATAATACCTCCACAATCTTTGTAGCCCAATTTTCTATAAAAGTGCTGTGCTTCTTCATCAACTTGTGTAGAAGTCAATACCATATCATATCCTTTTGATTTCATATCTTCTTCCCAGTATTCCATAAGTATTTTCCCAAACCCTTTTCCCTGACAATTCCAATCAATGAACAACATCGTACAAAACGGTATGTTATCCCAAAAAAGATTAAATCTTAGTAATCCTATCGGTATATTATCTTCCAACAAAACATACCCCTGCTTATCACGAACTTTTTTCTCAAATTCATTATCAGGCAAGTGTTTATCAAGTCCATACCAAAATTTTTTGTCGTCTAACTGTACATATCTAATTTCAATCATTATATCTCACCATTAAATTCTTAATTTATCGTTTTCTTTCAGTATATCATAATTATAATCTTTCCATAAAACAAAAAATTTTAATTCCTACGGATTTTTCTACAAAGCATATAACCACATATTATTACACTTCATCAGAAAAACTTTCTCAATCTATATTGAAAAATCGTAGCAGAATATCCGACATTCTATCTATCAATAGTTTCTCTTTAGCAAATATAATCTTAGTACGGTATCCTGTTCCATCCGGTGCAAATTTTACTATACTTCTTATAGCTTCAAAAGCAAACACACCAACTACTTTCTCACTAAAAAAGACTAGAAGAGACATTTTCTCTTCTAATCCTTTATACTTTATCACAGAATACTTTTTGCTTTTATTTTTCTCATGGTCACGAGGCTTTTTTCGCTTAAATCGTACCTTTTGAACACGTGTTGTTACATATAAAAGTCTTAACCCCACTAAACACTCTTACCTCACCTCATAAACAACCTTCACAAAAACATCTCTTTTGTTACATCTTTATGTACCGTACTCTTACTGATTCCAAACTTCTTCGCTGTCTGACGCACCGTAGCATTGTGGTCTATAATGTAATTAGCAATCTCTACGGCCCGTTCCTCGATATATTCTTTCATGGGATTACCCCTGAAAATGTTTTTTACACTTTATGTTTTCATATAAAAAAGTATGACTGTTTTTCTCCTCTTCTGCTCTGGACAAACTGGTTTTTTATGGTAAACTTAAAATGGTTCTGGCTTCTGTGCAAACTGATGCCAACTATGGAAAACACACGAAAAAATCCACCAGAACTATCAGCAAATGGTGGAAAAGGGGGAACTATGAAAAACGAAATGAACGAAAGTATGTCGAATATCTATCGGCTGGAGGGGCGTGTTCCGATTGCGAAGGCAATTCCTTTCGGACTTCAGCATATTCTGGCAATGTTCGTATCAAACTTAACGCCGATTACTATCATTGCGGCAGCCGGAGGACTGGCCCAGGCAGAAATCGCCGTACTTCTGCAGAATGCCATGTTTATGGCCGGCATCGCAACTTTAATCCAGCTTTATCCAGTCTGGAAAATTGGTTCAGGGCTTCCTATTGTGATGGGAGTCAGCTTTACCTTTGTAACAATACTCAGCACAGTAGCAGCCAACTACGGCTATCCAGCTGTCATCGGAGCCGTCCTGATCGGCGGCATTCTGGAGGGTACTTTGGGACTTCTGGCCAAATACTGGAAAAAAATTATTGCTCCTATTGTATCTGCGTCTGTGGTAACATCCATAGGATACTCTCTGTTTACCGTAGGAACCAGATCCTTCGGCGGCGGCTATACGGAGGAATTTGGCTCTGCTGAAAATCTTCTGCTGGGCACAGTCACACTGTTAGTCTGTCTGATCTGGAACATAAAAGCCAAAGGATATTTAAAACAGCTCTCTGTTCTGGTCGGCTTGATTGCCGGCTACATCATGGCTGTTTTTATGGGAAAAGTAGATTTATCTGTTATCTTTTCAAACGGATTGATTTCTCTCCCGAAGTTCTTCCCTTATATGCCTGAATTTCATCCGGGAGCAATCTTCTCTGTAGCCATTATTTTCTTTGTATCAGCCGCCGAGACCATTGGAGACACTACGGCTATGGCTTCCAGCGGCCTGAACCGCTCTATTACTGAGCGGGAAATTACAGGTTCTCTGGCCTGTGACGGATATGCTTCAGCCTTTTCTTCCTTTTTAGGCTGTCCGCCTGTCACCTCTTTCTCACAGAACGTGGGATTAATCGCCATGACAAAGGTAGTAAACCGTTTTACCATTATGACGGGAGCTGCCTGTATGCTTCTGGCCGGACTTCTTCCTCCTATCGGAAGCTTTTTTGCATCCCTTCCGGAATCCGTTCTGGGCGGATGTACCATTATGATGTTCGGTACCATCCTCACTTCAGGTATCGAGATGCTGTCAAAGGCCGGCTTTACCCAGAGAAATATCACAATCGCAGCTCTGTCACTTTCGATTGGTATTGGCTTTACAACTGCCAGTGAAACCGAGATCTGGCATATTTTTCCGGAAATTGTCCAGTCCGTCTTTTCTGCCAATGTAGTAGCAGTAGTATTTGTTGTATCGATCCTTTTAAATCTGATTCTGCCCGATGACATGGAAATTAAGCATTCCGCCATGTAGAACATATCAAAACTTTAAAGCGCAGGTGCCAGCGTCCGGCTCTGGCGCAAAAAAACAGGAACCGGGCTTCTGATAAATATCAGAAGCCCGGTTTCTGTTTTCCTCTTACCGCTCAATCGGAAGTTTTACTGTAAATATGCTGCCTTTCCCATAGATACTCTCTGCCTGAATACTTCCTCCATGCACTCTGGCAATCCACTCTGCCATAGAAAGTCCTAAACCAGTTCCCTCTGAGCTTCTGGAATGATCAGCCCGGTAAAACCGGTTAAAAATCTGTCCCAGCTCCTCCTTCTTCATTCCAATTCCTGTATCTTTCACTGTTAAAACAGCGTATTTATCCTTCTTGTCCAAAAGAACCTCTGCACTTCCGCCTGGGCGGTTATACCGGACAGCGTTTAATACAAGGTTATTCACCATGCGGATTAAAAGCGTCTCATCGCCTGTTACTGTAATATTTTCTGTTTTCCACTCCAGTGTCACCTGGCGCTCTGCAGCCGCAGCTGCCAGCTCCTCGCAGACGGTCTCACAGAGCACATGAAATTCTACTGGTTCTCTCACAGGCTCGAATGTCCCATTTTCCGCCCGGCTTAACAGAAGGAGCTGGGATACAATCGAGTGCATTCTCTCAGACTGCTTTAAAACTGCTTCAAACGCTTCTTTCTGCTCCTCCTCCCCGGCCTGCCCGGAGAGGGCAAACTCGCACTGGGAACGGATCACTGCAATCGGTGTTCGCAGCTCATGGGACACATCAGACGAAAACCGGCGTTCCGACTCAAAAGATGCCTGGAGCCGGGCCAGCATCTCATTCATCACATCGCCCAGACGGTTCAGCTCGTCTCCCTTTCCA
The DNA here is from genome assembly GCA_027698105.1 of Lachnospiraceae bacterium AM93-12TA. Classification (GTDB taxonomy): domain Bacteria; phylum Bacillota; class Clostridia; order Lachnospirales; family Lachnospiraceae; genus Otoolea. The sequence goes on along the minus strand of JAQERH010000011.1, from coordinate 13,865 downwards.
TCCGTTTTAATTCTCTGGCTCAGATCGTTGCCTGAGCCAATTGCTTCAGCTGTTTCTGCAATCTGCTTTACCGGCTGAAACGCCCGTTTTGTAATCCGGTAGCCGCCGAAAGCGGCCAGAGCTGCCAGAAGGGGCAGAACAGAAATAAATAACAGGGGCAGATTTCCAAATGCCTGTCCGTACTCTGTCATCGAAATCATTCCCCTTACCCAGAATCCAGTTCCTGCCTCTTCTGAGTACACATCGTAAATCATCCAGCGTTCCCTTCCGCTTCCGGCTGTCTTAATTCGCTGATCCTCCAGCAGGGAATCTACCTGAATCCCCCTGGTCACCTTCGGTGCCAAAAGACGTCCATTGGTATCGTAAAGAAAGACTGAAACTCCGTTTTTATAAAAATCCAGCTCTTCCGCATCCAGCTCTCCATACCGGAACCGCACCTGTGAAACTGCATCTGTCACAGTGTCTGCCAGACGCTCCCTCATCTGCCTTCCGGACATTCGTTTTGAAGAGGAAAACAGATAGGCAGCTGTAATTCCAACTGCCAGCACCATAAAGAAGGTGTACCAAAGTGTCACTCGAACCTTGATAGAAAGGCCTCTGACTCTCTTCTCCATAGGCTTACTCCTCCCGCAGGGTATACCCGGCGCCGCGAACCGTGTGAATCAATTTTTTCTCAAACGGATCGTCCAGTTTTTTCCTGAGATACCTGATATAAACGTCCACAATATTGCTGCCTCCCTCAAAACCGTAATCCCAGACCTGGTTTTCCAGCTGGGTTCTGGAAAGCACTGCCCCTTTATGGCGGATTAAGGACTCCAGGAGAGCAAATTCTTTCGAGGAGAGACTGATCTCCTTTCCTCCCCTGGTCACTTTTCTGGTGGAAAATTCTACTGTTAAATCTCCCACCGAGACGGCGTCTGTCTTCTCTGGAGAGCGTCTTCTCAAAAGTGCCCGGATCCGGGCAGCCAGTTCCTCAAACTCAAACGGCTTAATGAGATAGTCATCTGCGCCTGCATCCAGTCCCGCTACCCGGTCTCCCACTGAATCTCTGGCCGTCAAAAGGAGTACCGGAATCTGGCTTCCCCGGTTCCTCAAAATTCGGAGAACCGTCAGGCCATCCAGTTTCGGCATCATAATATCAAGGATTGCCACATCATAATTCATATGTTCCAGATAATAAAGAGCCTCCTCGCCATCCGGACATCCATCGACCCCAAACCCAGAAGCCCTGAGCCTTTTTATGGTAACCTCACGAAGATCCGGTTCATCCTCAGCCAGTAAAATTCTCATACTGTTCCTCCTGTTTTTTATTTTGTTTTATCTTTTTATCATTTCTAATCTGGTTTTAATTTTACTGCTGTAAACTATAGTTATCAACAAAAAAGAAAGAAAATAGTACGGAAGCTATTCAAACTGTTTAAATTGAAAAGGGGGATTTTTATTATGAAACGAAATAATAAACGATATGGAACAGAATCTGCATATAACGGAAAACTCATGAAAAGTGCCGCCGTCGGGACGCTTCTGGCTCTTTTTCTCACCGGCTGCTCTCAGGAAAATCCTGTTAAGACACAGCCGATCACTTCTATGGAAAGCGTTCCCGTCTCTCAGGCGGAAGCTTCTCAGGAATCTGCAGCCCTGAGCGAATCTCTGCAGGCAGGCGCTATGACGCAAGAAACAGCCTCCCTTCCGGCAGATCCTGCCCTGACTGCGGCTTCGGTCTCCTCAGATCAGGATGATGACGCAGAGGCCTATTACCGGGCCAAGGCTGAACAGGATGCCATCCACATTGATATTGCAAAGCTGGAAGCTGACTTCCGGGTGGGAAAACTGTCAAAAGATGATTTCCTTGCCCAGAAATCCCAGCTGGTATCCCAGGAGGATGCCCTGGACAGAGAGGAAGACAGACTGGAAGACAGCCTGGATCTGGCCTACTGCCAGAGCAATCCCTCTCTCCCATCAGGAAATCTGGAAAAACTCCGCTCTATGGCATCTGAACTGGAGCAAAAGGAGCACCAGCTGGAGGCCCAGGAGGACGCTCTGGAACAGAGCTACTGGACTGGAGAAATCACAAGAGACGACTTTATTGCCCAGCAAATCGAGATTATCCGAAATGAAGAAAATCTGGATCGGGAAGAAGAGCTGCTGGAAGAGGCCATGGAAGCTATGGGATTTGACGATTAAGGACCTTCTTCTCTGCTGCCAGCGCCCGCATTTCGCGGGCGTTCTGGCGCACAGCCTCTGTAATCTCCGCCCCGCCCAGAAGCCTTGCCAGCTCGTCTGTCATCTGCTCCTCTGACAGACGCTGAATCTGGGTCACGGTTCTGTTGTCCCTGGTGGTTTTTCGTATCTCGTAATGGCTGTCAGCCATGGCCGCAATCTGTGGCAGATGGGTAATGCAGATTACCTGATGGCTGCCTGCGATGAGGCTCAGCTTCTCTGATACCATCTGCGCCGTCCGGCCACTGATTCCCGTATCAATCTCATCAAAAATCAGCGTGGGAATATCATCTGTATCTGCTAAAACAGCTTTAATGGCCAGCATAATCCTCGACAGCTCTCCTCCTGATGCCACGGCTCCCAGAGGGCGCGGCGGCTCGCCAGGGTTGGTAGAGATTAAAAACTCTGCCTCGTCAAAGCCTCCGGCTGTGTAGTGGGACAGACGGCGAAATTCCATGGTAAACTCTACGTTCAGGAAATTCAGGTCAGAAAGTCCCTTCCGCATTTTTTCGGTCAAAGTCTCCGCTGTTTCCTGGCGGATTCTGGACAGCTCCCCACAGAGAGACTCCAGATGTTCTTCAAGGGCTGCCAGGCGGCGCTCCGTCTCCTCTCTTCTGAGGTCAAAATGTTCCAGCTCCTCCAGCTTTTCCCGCTTCTGCTCCAGACTCTCCAGCACCTTCTCGATAGTAGCTCCATATTTATTTTCCAGATTTCGGATCAGATCCAGACGCTCCTCCGTCTCTCGGAATGCTTCCTCATCAAAGGTCATATCCGCCATATATGCAGAAATATCCCGATTCAAATCGCTCATCAGAGCGTCCACATCATAGAGCTGATCCCGGATTCCGGATATCCCATCATCGTACTCCGCTGCCTTCTCTACTGCCAGAAGTGCCTTCGCAACAGCGTCACCATTGACAGCCTGGTAGGCCTCAGACAGGCTTTCCACAATCCTGCGGCTGTTGGAAAAGCGGCGGTAAGCTCCCTCCAGCTCCTCCTCCTCACCTGGCTTCAAACCGGCATTCTCAATTTCCTCGATCTCAAAACGCAGGAAATCCGTCTCCCGCAGCAGCTGTTCTCTGCCGCTCTGGTAGTATTCCAGCTTCTTTTTCACTTCTGTGTATTCCTGATAGACCTCTGCTGTATGTTCTTTTAATCTGGCAATTCTGGATTTTCCATATTCGTCTAGGATTTCGAGATGCTTGGCATGATAAAGAAGGGATTGATGTTCATGCTGCCCATGAATATCAATGAGAATTCCTGTGATCTCCCGAAGTCTGGCAGCTGTCACCGTTTCGTCGTTAATGCGGCTGATGCTTCTGGAAGGCATGATTTTCTTTGATATGATAAGATTTCCGTCTGCATCCGGGCAGACTTCCCTGGCGGCCAGCTCCTGCCGCTTCTTTTCATCTGTAACGGAAAACACCAGCTCTACGTAGGCATAATCGCAGCCCTGGCGGATCATGTCTTTTGACGTTTTTCCGCCCAGAGCTGCGTTTACGGAGCCGATGATAACCGATTTTCCTGCTCCTGTCTCTCCTGTCAGAATATTAAGCCCCTCCTCAAATTCCACCTCGGCAGAATCAATCAGAGCCAGATTTCTGACGCTCAGATGAAACAGCATGGTATCACCTCTTTCTATGTATAACCGTCCCCTTTTCGGACTCTTTTTAATGATTGACTATCTTCTTTAATTTATCCATCAGAAGAATGGTGTCATCTACTGTTCTGACTGCACACATAATCGTATCATCTCCTGCGATGCAGCCCACAACCTCGTTAAAATGGATCGCGTCAAGAGCTGCTGCCACAGCCATGGCCATACCTGCCACCGTCTTAATCACCAGAATGTTCTGAGCCATATCCATGGAGAGAAAGCCGTCTCTCAGAATGCGGATATACTTGTCGTTAAAAGCTGTCTGCTGAGGATGGAACACAGCATATTTCTGCCGTCCGTGTTCTCCCTGAATCTTAGAAAGCTTTAACTCTCTGATATCCCTGGACACCGTAGCCTGAGTAACATTATATCCTTCCTTGTTCAGGTATTCCGCCAGCTCCTCCTGCGTCTCAATGTTATATTTTCCAATCAGTTCTACAATTTTGCTGTGACGTTCCAGTTTCATATGTTATCTCCCCTTCTCTCTCAATCCGACTTAAATCTGCTTCATCCTGTCTCTCAGATTCTCTAAAAATGATACCTTTTTCAGACGGACCAGGGTGGTCACTGTCTCTGACCTCTCAATCCGCACCAGATCTCCATTTTTTAAATTCACCTGAGTATCTCCATCAAAACTCAAAAACTTTCCCGTCTCCCCCCGGCCTGTAATTTCCAGCTCAATCACCCGATCCGGCGCCAGTACCACGCTTCTGGCATTCAGCGTATGAGGACAGATAGGCGTCAGCAGAATCATCTCAGAATCCGGCACTGCAATAGGACCGCCTGCCGACAGGTTGTAAGCTGTGGAGCCTGTAGGCGTAGCTGCAATGATTCCGTCTGCTGAATAGTCATTTAAAAACTCCCCGTCAATGGAAAGATTGAAACAAATCATATTGCGCCCCATTCTGGAAAGAACAATATCATTTAAAGCAATGTCTTCCGCTACAACCTTCCCGTCTGAAATCACAGTTCCCTTTAGCATAATCCTCTGCTCCAGTCCGTAGCGATCTGCAATCAGCTCGTCCAGGGCAGGCAGAATGTCCTCCTCCCGGCCAATTTGGGCCAGATATCCAAGAGTTCCCATATTCACTCCCAGAAGCGGAATATTACTGCCTGCCAGATCCCTGGCAGCCTGAATCAGCGTTCCATCTCCTCCCAGCACAATCGCACACTCAATCCAGTCGGGAATCGCCTCCCGGTCCGTGTAGCGGAACTGCGGCCTGCAGTCTCTGCGGGCGTCTGTATCGCTGGCGTCCCACACCACGCATTCACAGCCCTTCTCCTCCAGGTAGTCTCGGATCAATTCTGCCCCATATTCCGCCTTTTTCTTTGAGTGGTTGACAATCATATAGAAATATTTCATCTCACCTGCTCCGCCTTTCCGATTCTTCCCCATTCGCCCTCAGGCCTCTGTTTTTTCCCTATTTATCCAGCTCTCTGTGAGCTGCCTCCACCACATCCTTCGGGCTGACTGCCAGCTCTTCCTGGCTGTCTGCTCCGTTATTCTGCAGATGAAGAAGATATTCAATGTTGCCCTCAGGCCCTTTAATCGGAGAATATTCCAGATTCAGCACCTGGAAGCCGATGGCCTTTGCAAAAGAAATCACCGTCTCAATTACCTCTAAATGAGTGCTCTTCTCACGGACTACTCCCTTTTTTCCAACCTTCTCACGGCCAGCCTCAAACTGTGGCTTAATCAGACACACAATCTGGCCGTCCTCTGTGAGGAGCTCCTTGACCGGTCCCAGCACCTTGGTCAGGGAAATAAAAGAAACGTCGATAGAAGAAAATTCTACCGGATCTCCGATATCCTCCGGCGTCACGTAACGGATGTTGGTTTTCTCCATACAAATTACCCGCGGATCATTTCTCAGCTTCCATGCCAGCTGTCCGTGTCCTACATCCACAGAATACACCTTTACTGCCCCGTTCTGGAGCATGCAGTCGGTAAAGCCTCCGGTAGAAGCTCCTACATCCATGCAGACCTTTCCATGAAGCTCCACACCGAAGTGAGTCATGGCCTTCTCTAATTTCAGTCCGCCCCTGCTCACATATTTTAAGACAGATCCTCTGACCTCCACCTTGGCCTTCTCGTCAAAGGTAGTTCCGGCCTTGTCCTCCTTCTGGCCGTCCACATAGACGATTCCGGACATAATAATGGCCTTTGCCTTTTCTCTCGACTCTGCCAGTCCGTGTTTCACCAGCAGAACGTCCAGACGTTCCTTCATCTGCTGCCTCCTTATAAAAAGTACTCTTTTATCTTCTTTAAAATAGAATCGCTGTCAATTCCCAGATCACTTCTCAGAAGCGATACATTTCCGTGCTCCACATAAGCATCCGGCAAGGCGATATTTAACACCCTGATCTCCGGATAATGCTTCTCCACATAATCTGTAATCCGCTCTCCATAGCCGCCCCGCAGCACATTTTCCTCCAGGGTTACAATTATTCTGTGATTCTCTGCCAGTCTGTCCACAATATCCGTATCCACCGGTTTAATAAAACGGCCATTGACCAGCGTACAGGATACTCCCATGTTCTTCAGCTTCAGCCGTACATGCTCTGCCGTGCTGACCATGCTTCCCACTGCCAGAAGGGCAATCTCTGACTCTTCAAACAGCATTTCGCTCTTTCCATACTCAATAGGCGCCAGGGCCTCTTTCAGACCCCTGTAGGCCTGTCCTCTTGGATACCGGACTGCCATGGGACCGTCATAATCGACACCGAATTGAATCATTTCCCGAAGTTCCCACAAATTTTTCGGTGCCATAACGCTCATATTAGGAATGGAGGAGAGAAAACTCAGATCAAAAATACCCTGATGAGTTTCTCCGTCGCTTCCTACCAGTCCTGCCCGATCCACACAGAAAAACACCGGGAGATTCTGAATGCAGACATCGTGAAGGATCTGATCATACGCCCTCTGAAGGAAAGAGGAATAGACGGCCACCACCGGTTTAAGACCGGCAGCCGCCATACCGGCAGCTGATGTCACTGCGTGCTCCTCTGCAATTCCTACGTCGAAGAAGCGTTCCGGATACAGTTTTTCAAACCGTGAAAGTCCTGTTCCTCCCGGCATGGCTGCGGTGACAGCGGCCACCCGCTTATCCTTCTCTGCAATCTGGCAGATGGTCTTTGAAAACACATCTGTATAGCTGGGATAAATTTTCGCCGCCAGAGGTTTTCCCGTTTCCATATCAAACGGCTCTACTCCGTGGAAAGCCGCCGGATTCTTCTCCGCAGGCTCATATCCCTTTCCCTTTTTCGTCAGCACATGGATAAGCACTGCGTGATCCATCTTTTTCGCTTCTTTGAAGATACGTGCCAGCTGCTTAACATTGTGTCCGTCTACCGGCCCGATATAGGTGACTCCCATATTTTCAAACCACATGCCCGGAATCAGAAGCTGCTTGATACCGTTCTTTGTCCTGGTCAGCGTCTGCACCATGCTGTTACCCACTCTGGGAATTCTCCGAAGAGCGGCCACTACCGACTTTTTCAGTTCATTGTATCCCTCATCCGCTCTCAGATTGCTGAGATATCTGGAAATCCCTCCCACATTCTTGGAAATGGACATATTGTTATCATTGAGAACAATAATAAAATTCTTTTTAATCTGAGCCGCATTATTCAGAGCCTCATAGGCCATGCCTCCCGTCAGCGCCCCATCTCCAATCACAGAAATAACGGAATAATCCTCTCCCCGCACATCTCTTCCCAGTGCCATGCCCAGACCTGCTGAGATGGAAGTAGAGCTGTGTCCTGTGTCAAAGGCATCAAAGGGGCTCTCTTTCCGTTTGGGAAAGCCGCTGAGTCCCCCATACTGGCGCAGTCCGTCGAAATTTTCTTTCCTGCCGCTGAGAATCTTGTGGGTATAGGACTGGTGTCCCACATCCCAGATAATCTTATCCTTAGGAAGGTCAAAGGCGAGAAACAGCGCCATTGTAAGCTCCACCACGCCGAGATTAGACGCCAAATGTCCTCCTGTGCGGCTGATCTTCTCAATCAGAAAGCTGCGGATTTCCTCTGCCAGAATCTCCAGTTCTCCGTCTCTCAGCTTTTTAATATCATCAGGCCCATTGATTCGTTCCAAAATCACGGCTTCACCCTCTCTCCTATTATTTTTCCCTGTGGATCAGGAAGCGGATCAGTTCTTCCAGAAATTCATTCCGTCCCGGAAGGCCTGAAAGAAGCTTCAGCGCGTCATCTGAAAGCCGTTCTACCTGAACCCTGGCCTTCTCCATTCCCTCCAGTGTCACATAGGTGGTCTTGTTGTTCTTTTCATCACTTCCCACCGGCTTTCCCAGAACTTCCTGGCTGCTGGTCACATCCAGGATATCATCCTGAATCTGGAATGCCAGACCTACATTAGACGCGATCTGCTCCACTGTCTCAAGTTCCTCTTTTGACGCCCCGGCAAGAACTGCTCCAATCATCATAGACGCCTCTAAGAGGGCTCCTGTCTTCAGCCTGTAAATAAAATCCAGCTGTTCCCTGGAAACTGGTTTGTCCGTCAGCTCCACATCTACCGTCTGGCCTCCGATCATGCCGTAAATCCCCGTTTTTTCAGCCAGAATACCGATACATCTGCCAACCCTGTCTGCATGCTCTGTCATGGAAAATGCCCGGCTGGCTGTCTCAACTGCATAGATTAAGAGCGCATCTCCAGCCAGAACCGCCATGTCATAGCCGTACACCACCCAGGTCGTCTTTCTGCCTCTCCGGTACTCATCATTATCCATGCAGGGAAGATCATCGTGAATCAGGGAAGAGGTATGGATCATCTCCATAGCCGCCATAAACGGTTCAATCTCCTTCCCCGTTCCGCCAAACAGCCGGTAAACCTCTCTCATCAGCAGAGGGCGCAGACGCTTTCCTCCAGCCTTTACGCTGTAATTCATAGCCTCAAAAATCGTCTTCTGATGTCCTTCTTCTGCCGGAAGAAAGGAATATACCACATCCTCCGTCTCCTTCGTATACTGCAAAAGCTGTTGACTAAGCTCCATATTCTCCTCCCATCTCATCGAGCACAAGGATCTGCTTTTCTACCCGGTCAATCTTTCCTGAGCAGGCCTTTACAAGCCTCATTCCCTCTTCATAATATCGGAACGAATCCTCCAGAGAGCTGCTGCCGTCCTCCAGACCTCCTATCACCTGATTCAGCCGCTCAAACAGCTCTTCTATGGAGCAGGAATCTAATTCTGCCTGTTCTGGTTCCGGCAGGCGTCCCTTTTCTTCCATGTCTTTTCCTCTCTTCTCTATTCTCTGCGGCAGTCACGGCAGCTGTAGGGAACTACAGCTTCCACTCTGGCGTCAATCCGCCCGTCTGCCGTCCTGACTTCGATTTTTTCTCCAGGCTTTACTCTGCTTACAGAGTCAACCCGCCTTCCCTCCTCATCCGTGACAAAGCCAAAGCCCTGGCTCAGCTTTTTCAGTGGGGAACATCCTTCCAGTTTTCCGCTTAAAAGCGCCAGGCGCTGCCGGTTCTCCAGAAGCCGCTTTTCCATCTGTCTTTTCAGTTCATCCTGAGCGGAAATAAGGCGCTGCCGTTTTTCATTGACCTGCCGTTTCGGATCGTGAAAGCGCAGACGCAGACGATACTGCTCCAGCCGCCCGGATACCTCCTGAGCTTTCCTCACCAGCCCTTTTGTCAGAAGCTCCTCCGCTCCTGCCAGCTGTTCCTTAAACTGGCGGTAGTCGAACACAGCCAGCTCCGCTGCCGCAGACGGGGTAGGCGCCCGCAGATCCGCCACATAGTCGGCAATGGTTACATCTGTCTCATGTCCTACTGCTGAAATAACAGGGGTGCTGCATGAAAAAATGGCTCTGGCCACAATTTCCTCATTAAAGGCCCACAGATCCTCAATGGAGCCTCCTCCCCTGCCTGCAATGATCACATCCACCCCCAGCTGATCCAGCCTCTCGATCCCGTGGGCAATACTCTCTGCCGCCCCATCCCCCTGAACCTTGGCAGGGCAGAGAATCAGCTGTACATAGGGATTGCGCCTGTAGGAAATATTCATAATATCCCGGATGGCAGCCCCTGTACTGGCAGTCACCACCCCCACTGTCCTGGCAAACTGTGGAATCGGCCTCTTATATTCCCTGGCAAACATGCCCATCTCTTCCAGCTGATTTCTGAGGGCCTCAAAACGCCTGAACAGATCCCCGGCTCCTGAAAGCTCAATCTGCTGGGCATAGATCTGATATCTTCCATCCCTTTCGTAGACCTCCACACTTCCCTTGACCACCACCTGCTGTCCATCCTGCAGCTGAAAGGCAAGACCTTTTCTTCTGCTCGCAAACATGACGGCCTGGATCGCAGCCAGCCCGTCTTTCAAGGTAAAATAAATATGGCCGGAGGTGTGGTATTTGCAGTTGGATACCTCCCCCTTAATCGAAATGCGGTTCAGGGCAAAATCCTGGACAAACATATTTTTAATGTAGGCGTTTACCTGTGACACTGAGTAGACACTTGCCATGGAGCGCCTCCATCTATACTAATTTTGCAAGAATTCCATTTACAAAAGCAGGAGATTCATCTCCTCCGAATTTTTTTGCCAGCTCCACTGCCTCGTTGATAGCAACCTTATCCGGCACATCCTCGTCAAAGCGAATCTCAAACAGCGCCAGACGAAGAATCGTAAGCTCCACCTTTCCCATACGGCGGGTGCTCCAGCCCTTGGCTGTCTCATCAATAGACGCATCCAGTTCCGGAAGCTTCTCCAGCACCTTTTCCACCTTTGTCTTCACATAGCCGCTGTCGTAAACGTCCAGTTCCGGGCAGTGAATCAGTTCGTAAATACCCTCCGGTGTATAGTCATCCTCTCTGGGCTCTGTAAAATACTGCTCTATCTGCTCCTTCGTCTCTCCCTCCGGATAAAAATCAGCGCAGAACAGCAGTTTAAAGCAGTGTTCACGCAATTCTCTTCTGGTCATAAACGTATCCTCCTGATTTCTTCTGTCTTGGTCAGCCATTCACAATCGACTATTACTCTAATTTATCATTATAACTGAATCGGAGGAATTCTACAATAGTTACACAAAACTTTTGTCTCTAACCGTTTACAGCATTCTCCTTTCACGGTATACTATAAGATAGAAGTTTTACGACAGAATTTTGGAGGAACAACAAGAATGAAAGCAAAACGGATTATAAAATCAGGCCTGGCTCTTCTTCTTTCCATGCAGCTGGCCCTGATGTCCTGCGTCACTGCCCTGGCCGCACCGGAATGGCCAAGCGATACCGGCGTACTGGCTGATATCGGAATCGCAGTGGACGCTGATTCCGGGGCTGTGCTCTTTGGACAGGGGATCCATGAGCTGACGCCTCCGGCCAGCATTACAAAGCTTCTGACCGCTCTGGTCGTAGTAGAAAACAGCAGTATGGACGATATGGTCACCTTTTCCTATGACGCAGTCAATAATGTGGAGTCAGGAAGCGGCAATAAGAAAAACATTGCCGAAGGCGACAAGCTTTCCGTCAAGGACTGCCTATACCTGCTGCTGCTCCAGTCCAGCAACCAGGCTGCCAACGCCCTGGCAGAGCATGTGGCTGGAAGCCGTGACGCCTTCGCAGATATGATGAACGAAAAGGTAAAGGAGCTGGGATGCACTGATGGCACACATTTTGCCAATCCGTCCGGATTAAATGACGATACCCAGGTAGTATCAGCCTACGATATGGCTATTATTGCCCAGGCAGCCTTTAACAATTCAGATGTGTTGGAAATTTCCAGCACCAAGTCCTATAAGCTGGCTCCCACCCAGAATAATCCCAGCGGCGCCACCTGTGCCAATGAGCACCGCCTGATTATTACAGAGGATGAGACAAACGAGCTTTACTGTCCTGAGGCCAAGGCCGGAAAGACCGGATATACCTCCCTGGCAGGCAATACTCTTGTCACTTATGGAGAAAAGGACGGCAGGCGGATCATTTCCGTTGTCCTAAAAGGACAGCCATCCCCCAACTATTTCCTGGACGGAAAAAATCTGCTTCAGTTTGGTTTTCAGAATTTCCAGAATGTATCTATTCCGGATAACGAGACAAAGTATATTACCGGTTCCGATCCGGTTTCCATCAACGGCACTGATTATCAGCCAGATGAGCTGGAGCTGGAACCAGGAACCGTCATTACCCTTCCAAAGGACGCCTCCTTCCAGGACGCTTCCATGGAGCTGGTGACAGAGCTTCCTGACAATCGGCCGGAGCGGGCGGCAGCACTTTTACAGTACACCTACAATGACCGGAAGATCGGCCAGGCCTATCTGCTGATCAAGGAAGGCTCTCTTCCTGCCTCTGAAGAAGAAGCGAACGGCGCAGCGCCGGAGGGAAACTCCGATCATAATTCAGGAGATTCCGATCAAAACAGCGGCAAAAAAGAGGGGGGATTTTCCCTTCCCGCGCTTTCCCTCCCGCTTATAGGCATCTGTCTTCTGGTCTTTGCAGTCATTCTCCTCAGCGCCTACACGCTTTATGCAAAGAAGAAAGAGGCTGAGGAATTGAGAAGACGCCATGAACGGCGTATGCAAAGACTCCGGGAAGAGAACTATACAGAAGAAGAATTCTATGAACTGCTGGGCAGAGAAAAAGAGCGTCTGGCCGGAAAGCGCAGCCAGAAACGCCCCGCTAAGAGCCGTCCAAACAAGACAGACAAAAAAGTCCGCAACTCGAAAAAGATAAGAACAGAGGACGAATCCCTAGACGAAGGCTTAGAGAACCTGGACGACCTTTTCTTTGAAGATCTTGATTCTTCAGAAGAGAGCAAACAGAACAACTTTGATATTTAAAATCTTATAAATCTTATATTAGAAAAGAGGACATGTTTTCACGCTTCATCGGAAGCCGTAGAATACATGTCCTCTTTTCTGTATACCGTCCCTGTAAATATCTAAAAAACAGCGGTTCTTTGAAAAACCGGCTGTAAAACTGAAAAAAGAAAGGGAAATTTTAATTTGTAAGGAAATCTTTATAGTATCCAGTCAGTAGTTCTTTTATAATGATAATAGAAATATTGTGTTGCAACGAAAAAATACAGAAAGGCGGTACTATGATAGGCAAAAAAGTATTTATAACTTTAGGACTGTCCTGCCTGCTTCTGTTCGGCTGCCAGGCTGCCCACAAGATAGGGCCGGAATCAAGCGTTTTTGCCTCTGCAAGTTACGATTCCGGTTTCGCACTCTTTGAAGCAGAGGAAACGAAAAAGGAAGAAAGTGCAGAATATCTTGATTATGTAACGGCAGGAATAAAATTATGGACTTCTGAAAGTCTTGAACTTAAGCTTACCAACGTCAGCAATGAAACCATACGCTATGGGGAAGCATTTGCTATAGAGGTTCTTCATAACGGTGTTTGGGAAAAGCTTCTGGTATTGCTGGAAAATTATGAATTTGACAAAGGAGTGATAGTGTGAAAGAAAGTAGAGGAAAGCCATAGATTGGCGCACTTGAATAAGCTGTCTAAAGCAGGCAACTTTTTGAAGTGTTATAGAGTTAGGAAATTAGTTCAAGAAGCTAATGGTTCGTCAGGTGGAAGTAGTCCTTCTCGTTGCAATAGTTTCTTGGCTTGCTTGATAGCTTTTGCTTTTTGCTTTTCAACAAGAGCTGCAGGCATATCGATTTTATAAAGATCACTCGGATTCCACTGCTCGCCAGTAGACAGCATCTGGTAGATGGCAGTAAGAATCATACGGGCAATAGCGATAATGGCTCTTTTCTTGCCACGGCGTTTAACAAAAGATTCGTATTTCTTTTTGTAGTAAGGAGATTTGTCAGATTTTACGGCTGCATGAGCACACTGTACTAATGCAGGTTTGAGGTAGACTCCGGCACGTGTAATCCGAACAGATTTCTTCTTACCAGCAGATTCATTGCTGCCAGGTGTTAAACCAGCCCAGCAACATAAACGTTTGGAACTTGAGAATTGAGACATGTCCGTACCAATTTCGGAGATGATAGTGATTGCACTATCACGTTTGACACCCGGAAT
>JAQERH010000109.1 GCA_027698105.1 Lachnospiraceae bacterium AM93-12TA | reverse complement strand
TGGATCTCAGTATCCGGGAAAACGGCTTCAATCGCCTGGGGAAAGCCTGTCAGGCCGTCTACACATGCGATCAGGATATCTTCTACGCCACGGTTCTTCAGTCCGTTCAAAATGGAAAGCCAGAACTTTGCACTCTCATTTTGCCCTACATACATGCCGAGCACGTCTTTATGCCCTTCCATATCGATTCCGATAGCGATATAAACCGCACGTTTTACAATCCTGCCTTCATTACGGACATGGTAATGGATGGCGTCCATGAAAACGACCGCATAGATTTCCTCCAAAGGCCGTTCCTGCCATTCTTTTACGATGGGCAGGATTTTATCCGTGATCCTGCTGATGGTGCTGTCAGAAATCTCGATGTCATAGAGTTCCCGCATATGGCTTTCGATATCATTCGTGGTCATTCCTTTGGCATACATGGAGATGATCTTTTCTTCCATGTCCTGAGTGACCGTATTCTGATACTTTTTGACGATCTGTGGTTCAAACTCCCCTTTCCGGTCTCTTGGGATATCAATCTCCATATCGCCGTAGCTGGTATGCATG
>JAQERH010000108.1:352-555 GCA_027698105.1 Lachnospiraceae bacterium AM93-12TA | reverse complement strand
AGTGCGTAATAGCTCACTAGTCGAGAGGTCCTGCGCCGAAAATGTCCGGGGCTGAAACACAACACCGAAGCTTAGGAATGTATTTATACATTGGTAGAGGAGCATTCTATACGGGAAGAAGCAGTACCGATAAGGAGCTGTGGACTGTATAGAAGAGAGAATGCCGGAATGAGTAGCGAGATGGAGGTGGGAATCCTCCAGGC
>JAQERH010000108.1:0-342 GCA_027698105.1 Lachnospiraceae bacterium AM93-12TA | reverse complement strand
ATCTAAGGTTTCCAGAGTAAAGCTGATCTGCTCTGGGTAAGTCGGGGCCTAAGGCGAGGTCGAAAGACGTAGTCGATGGATAACAGGTTGAAATTCCTGTACCGCATATCATCAGAACTGTGGGGACACAGAACCGAAGGGAAACCCGGGAATGAAAAGACCGGGGCAAGCAGAGGACTGGTTAAGCTGGCAAATCCGCTTAGCAACAGGAGACTGTGACGCGTACCGAACAGAAGTAGGGAAGTTTCCGTAGGGGCTGTCAAGAAAAGCCACTATTGTGTGATATGTGCCCGTACCGTAAACCGACACAGGTGGATGAGGAGAGAATCCTAAGGCCGGCGG
>JAQERH010000107.1 GCA_027698105.1 Lachnospiraceae bacterium AM93-12TA | reverse complement strand
GCCACATTAAAGCAGATCAGTATTATCTTTATTGACTAATAGCTAGCTGCTACACTGAGCTGCTCCCATCATCTCCATGGACTGCTCTCAAACTCTATAATAACCTTACAGGGTATTATCAATAGGGAGGAGGGGGAGACTTGGAGTAGTGGTGTTTGGGTGGTGGGTAGACAGGCGGTTTTGGGTGTGGAGGTGGGTACACAGGTACTGCTTTGGGAGGTTGAGGGGGCTTCACTTCCATTGGTGGCTTCTCATGGTGGGGAGGAGGTACAGGTTTCTTAGGAGGATAGGTTGGGGTTGGGGTTGGCTTGGGAGGGGACTTATAAGGGTAGTGGGGAGGAGGTAAAGGCTTTGGAGGAGGCTTTGTATAGACAGGGGGCGGCTTCACCACAACAGGAGGCGGCTTCACCACAACAGGTGGCTTGGGAGGCGGTTTCACCACTACAGGAGGCTTGGGAGGTGGTTTCACTACAACAGGAGGCTTGGGAGGCGGCTTCACCACGACAGGTGGCTTGGGCTTTGTAGGAGTAGTGGGATATGTGGCATCTGTTGGGAGTGCAGT
>JAQERH010000106.1:254-565 GCA_027698105.1 Lachnospiraceae bacterium AM93-12TA | reverse complement strand
TCCTTCCCAACGAATAAACCGGACAGATAATCTTCTGATATCCAAGTCGATTTAGACAACTGATATAAGCATAGCAGCCTCCGGTACTGAATCATAAGCTTCTCTGATCCGTCCCTGCACCATATCTCATTTCCGTTCTGCAGGTCTGATACTGCAATACGAAACTTTTTTCCAATCCGGTTAAATGTCTCCTTATCCAGAACGGTGCTGCTTCCACTGGTATCCACGCCATTCCTAAGGCTCTGTAAGCGTTTCTCGCTCATTTGAAGATCTCTTGCCAGCTTACTATAGTTCTCCTTCTGAATGTATTT
>JAQERH010000106.1:0-244 GCA_027698105.1 Lachnospiraceae bacterium AM93-12TA | reverse complement strand
CAACCCAAGCATCATCATATTGACGATGACCACTTCATTTTTCGATACCTCTTTTCGTGCTCTCCCGTTGCTTAACTCCAGCTTATCATTCAGTTCATAGATTGTCATACAACCACCTCCGGCTACTCGATAGTTCAATTTTAACATACACTTGTTAATTTTTCTATCTCTCTATGCCTATGATCGGAATCTTCTAAAATGAAATTTTAAATTCCACCGTCCTCTTATGCGGTGGAATTTACCG
>JAQERH010000105.1 GCA_027698105.1 Lachnospiraceae bacterium AM93-12TA | reverse complement strand
TACCGGCGGAGGTTTTGTTATGGGAGGGGGGATGACAGGTGGTTTGTGAATCGGCGGAGGTTTGTGAATTGGCGGAGGTTTTGGTTTAGGCACGGGTGGGGGATAGACTGGCGAAATCTCGTGGTGTGGAGGTGGTGGTGACTTGTAGTAGTATGGAGGAGGCTTATGCACGGGTGGCGGGATGACTGGTGGAGGTTTGTGTACGGGTGGCGGGATGACTGGCGGAGGCTTGTGGACGGGTGGCGGGATGACTGGTGGAGACTTGGGTGGCGGATAAACTGGCGAGATTTCGTGAGCGGGTGGGGGTGGCGATTTGTATTTGTAAGGAGGCGGCTTTGTGACGGGAGGAGGGATTACCGGCGGCTTGTGGGTGGGTGGTGGTTTAGGCTTAGGAATATGAGGTGGCGGGCAAGGTTTCTTGGGCGGCGGGTGAACTGGGGATATCGCATGCGGCGGAGGCTTGTGAATTGGTGGAGGAATGACCGGAGGAGGCTTGTGAATTGGTGGAGGAATGACCGGAGGAGGCTTGTAAACGGGTGGTGGCTTGTACACAGGTGGAGGAATGACGGGTGG
>JAQERH010000104.1 GCA_027698105.1 Lachnospiraceae bacterium AM93-12TA | reverse complement strand
AGAAAGGACGGTTATGGCTATGGCGATTGATACAAAAGTAACCGAGGAAGAGATCCGTAAAGTGTATGCAGAGGTCGTGAGGGGAAATGTTTTGAGCATTGTCCATCGTCCCAGTAACCGAGTGGTGCTTCAGGTTGTGATTTATCCGCAGGGGGATATGGCAATCACGCATAGATTCTACATGGATCTTGCAAAGCGTCTGTTGAAGTACTGCAAAGAGGTGTATGTGGATCTGTATCCGAATAACAGGAGGTAGGAGAGCGTAAGAAAAAGGCTGGACAGGGTCAATCCTGTGTCCAGCTTTTTTCATGCTGTTTGGTATGGTTGATAGAAAACAGTTAGAGAAAAAAATGTGAAAAATGGTAGACAGGCAAAGCCAGACCATAAGCATTTTTGAGGGTGCTGATAGAAAATCCGATTGAGAGAAAAAAGTGAGAAAAACAGGAGGCAGGCAGAATCAATCATAAGCATTTGGAACTGCTGATAGAAAATCCGATTGAGAGAAAAAAGTGAGAAAAACAGGAGACAGGCAGATTCCGATCATGCTGACTTGAAATTTTAAATTCCAGTGCATGATTAAATTCCACATGGGTTTA
>JAQERH010000103.1:234-617 GCA_027698105.1 Lachnospiraceae bacterium AM93-12TA | reverse complement strand
CTGGTCCTAGTGCTGCTGCTGCAATGCCCACTTCTTTTGGTGGGCATCCTCTCTGTTTTGGGTCATCTCCTCCTCGCCCTCTACATCACAAGCACAAAGTAAAGTGTCATCTCAAAATCAAACACAAACATCACGAGCACAGGCATGGAGGAAAGAAAGAAAGGCACAGGTCTCCCCATGGCCACCATAAGAACAAACACATGAATATTGAGGCGCCGCTTGATGGTGAATTCCATGGCCACGGACTCCATCCTCATCCTCATCCTCTTCCTCATTCTCATCCTCATCCTCATCCTCATCCTCATCATCGTTATCATCATCATATGAAGCAGAAGCACCATGGACACTGCTGCTTACATGGCCACCATGACTTCTTCACTCAC
>JAQERH010000103.1:0-224 GCA_027698105.1 Lachnospiraceae bacterium AM93-12TA | reverse complement strand
CATCCTCATTCTCATCCTCATCCTCATCCTCATCCTCATCTTCATCGTCATCATCGTTATCATCATCATATGAAGCAGAAGCACCATGGACACTGCTGCTTACATGGCCACCATGACTTCTTCACTCACCCCACATGGGTGCCTCAGCCTGCCTCCACCTCATAATTAAGTAGCTACCTCTACTACTATATGCTATGGATGGTGCTTGTGATCTGAATAACCAA
>JAQERH010000102.1 GCA_027698105.1 Lachnospiraceae bacterium AM93-12TA | reverse complement strand
CTGGTAATATTACTTACGTTTGCAAATCCTTGCTCATCAAAATCTGTTCTCAATAGCGGGGAATCACTGGCGGCTGGCGAGTCTCTGCAATACGCTCAATATACGTTGGTAATGCAAGGCGACTGCAACCTGGTTTTGTATGCAAACAAGGTGAAAGTGTTGTGGGCGTCAAGGACAAATGGAAAAGGCGGCGCCGCCTCCTGCAAGTTGAGTATGCAGAATGACGGCAATTTGGTGATATATGCGGCGACCACACCTGTATGGGCTAGTAGAACCTCCAGAGCCTTTGCTTCCTACAAGCTCAATCTTCAGGGCGATGGTAATGTTGTTATTTATGGGCCGTCTGGAGCTATTTGGGCTACCAATACAGCTCAGAACAAGAAAAAACTTCTCTGAACTTTCTCGTGGGGGCACTTGTTTTTTAGATACTACAGGAGTTAACGATCCAGTAACTTGGCATGCCTCCTGCAAGTTGAGTATGCAGAATGACGGCAATTTGGTGATATATGCGGCATCCACACCTGTATGGGCTAGTAGAACCTCCAGAGCTTTTGCTTCCTACAGGCTCAATCTTCAGGGCGATGGTAATGTTGTTATTTATGGGCCGTCTGGAGCTA
>JAQERH010000101.1 GCA_027698105.1 Lachnospiraceae bacterium AM93-12TA | reverse complement strand
GGATCACCTCCTTTCTAGGGAAGAAGAAGTAAGGGTTTTATATACTGTTGAGTCTTTAAGTAAGCCTGCGCAGAACGGCAGGGCGGAGAAGATGGGGAAGCTTGCTTTCACAGATTCGATGAACTGGCGGGATGCATTGGAAGACTTTGCGAAACGGCTTAGGAAGCGGAGCTTCGTAAGATGGAGAGCAAAGGATGAGCAAGCGTATGAAAAAGATGAAGAAGAGATTCCGGTGGTGATGCGCTTAGGGGAAACACCCGTACCCATCCCGAACACGATGGTTAAGACTTAAGCGGCCGATGATACTATGCTGGAGACGGCATGGGAAAGCAGGTGGCTGCCGGATTCCTATGGGGGTGTAGCTCAGTTGGGAGAGCACCTGCCTTGCAAGCAGGGGGTCAAGAGTTCGAATCTCTCCATCTCCATTCGCCGAAGCGAAAGCTGAGGCGTCGTGCTGAAACGTGTGCACTTCGAGAACAGAGTTCTCTCAGTCGCGTGCAGGCACGCTATAAAATTAAATACTTTGACCTGCTTACAAATGCAAGCATTTCACGCAAGTCAAACCATTTAATTTTGCATACGTACCTTGAAAACCGCATATTGAAAAACTACGATAAATCTTTTAAAA
>JAQERH010000100.1 GCA_027698105.1 Lachnospiraceae bacterium AM93-12TA | reverse complement strand
TCCAGTGCCGGTAATAGACCCTTATAGGGTCAAAGCAAGCCACCGGCTAAGCCTGTGGTCTTGACTGAAAATATCAATAAATAATGTCTTTTATTAATAAAAACTATTTCCGCTCAGGTGAAAATTATGGTAATTTAATAACGAAAAAACGTGAGCGGGTTTCTGTCAGGCAGAATGCGCTCGGTTTTGTTTGCAGTAAAGCTGTTAAAGCGTCTGCAGGTTTCAGGAAATTAAGATACGGGAGAGGAAAGAAATGTCTGAGAATGTTCAACCTACACCAGAAAACGATTCCGCACTGGCACAGCTGGGAAATCTGACCAGGCGTGAGTTAAAGGAACTGGAAGAAAAAGAAAAAACTCCGATGCAGAAGCTTCTTGAGGCTGTGATCATGGTGCTTCCTGTTTTGTGCGGAGTCATTGCACTGCTGGAATATCTGATACTTCCAGATTTATCACGAAACAAGAATCCCATGTACTACGTCTACGTGCTGATTGCACTGATAGCGGTTTATATTGGTTTTGGCCTGTTTGTTCTCTATAAAAGGGCAAAAGGAAATAAAATTTACTATGAGAAGCTCCGCTATGGGGAGTATCCCAAAGTTTGTGTAAACCTTCAAACTGATGTAAGATAGACTTA
>JAQERH010000010.1 GCA_027698105.1 Lachnospiraceae bacterium AM93-12TA | reverse complement strand
AACAGATAATTCCAGAAATGGCCATTCCCAGAAGACCATGCATACCAGCTACGACGATATGGAGATTGATATCCCAAGAGACCGGAAAGGGGAGTTTAAACCACAGATCGTCAAAAAGTATCGTAAGCGCTCAATAACTGAGTGCCTGTAAAAATGAGAGTATGAGAAAATCTCTGTAAATAAGATTCTTCTATGATAATGAAGGGTGAGAAGTTTAAATCAGGCTTTTCACCCTTGTTTTATATATAACAGGTACTTCCAGGCATGTCAAGAGCAGGCGGCTTGCCGCCTGTCTTTCCGCTTGTTTTTTCTTATTCTGGAAGCCGTCCTTCATACATGATACTTAGTTCTCCATAGACCTGCGCCCAGTCCCGGATGGTAATGGTCCATTTTTTCGTAGCTTCAAAAGTAGCCAGATACAGCGCTTTTAGCAGGGCTGTATCGATTGGAAATATACTCCTCTGGCGATTCAGCTTCCGATAGGTGGAATTCAGCGATTCTATCGCATTTGTCGTGTAAATGACCTTCCGGACAGCAGACGAAAACTTAAAAATCGGGGAAATCGCATCCCAGTTATCGTTCCAGCGCTTCATGGAATTCGGATATTTAGGTGTCCATTTTTCGGTTACACGCTCTAACGCTGCCAAAGCTTTCGCTTCATCTGCAGCCTGGTAAATCGTTTTTAAATCAGCAGCAAAGGCTTTCCTGTCTTTATCCGGGACGTATTTTAAGGTGTTTCTTACCTGATGGACGATACATCTCTGATATTCTGTTTTGGGAAATGCCGCAGAAATCGCTTCTTTGATTCCGGTAAGACCATCTGCATAGATGATCAGGATATCCTTAACACCACGATTTTTCAGTTCATTCAAGACAGAAAGCCAGTATTTCGCACTTTCATTGTCACCAATTGTAATCGTCAGGACTTCCTTCCTGCCTTCCGAGTTAATGCCCAGTATGACATAGGCGGCAAGTTTACGGATCACGCCATTATCCCGTACAGAATAATGAATGGCATCGATGTAAAGGATTGGATATACCTCGTCCAATGGACGATTCTGCCAGTCTTCAATCTGGGGGAGTATCTTATCAGTCACATCGGAAATGAAACTTTCCGATGTTTCGAATCCATAGATATCTTCTATTGTTTCCGAGATCTGTCGTGTGGTCATTCCTTTTGCATACATGGAAATAATCTTCTGGTCAATGTCAGAACGTTCGGATTTTTCATATCCGAGGTGCTCATCCATTCAAAAACATCCATCAAAGCGCATATGCTTTCTACTCTTTTGAATTCAGACCGCTTACTTGAGCTTCTGAGATTTTTATGAGACGGGCGTGCCTTCCTTAGTTAGTGATCTCCATCTTCTCCATCTAGTAAGTATTTTTTAATCTATACAGGAATGTTTTTACTAAATCCTTTATATATCTTACTGGATAGCATCGAAATATAATCCAATGAAACTTTTTTCCCTTTTTTAACATATTAAAAAATTTTTTTCGCTGACATGGCTTATTTGATGGAGAATTCAATTGACAGTTATTTTGAACAGCTTTTTTTAAATCCACACCAACCAAATTCAAGTTTGCCTGCTGCAGTAATTCTTGTCCCTTCTCAGTTTGACACAATGCCAATGAAATTCCTTTTTTCTTCTGTTCTTCTGGTAAATCACTGCCCCAAGAATCTCCTAATGTGAGGTCAGAAATTCTCTCCTCTCTTGCATATTTACATTGATAGCAATTATCTGTATAGATTGTGGCATTTAAAAAAGTCATAGTATAATGATCACGAACTATTGGAACAGTAAATTTTATCTTTTTATTCTTTAAACCAAAATTATCTTTTGTTCTAAAATCCAAAGATTCTAATTCACCTAAACAACTGTCATAATCTTGTAAAAACAGCTCTAAAACTTTGGGAGAAGGTGTACCATGACAAATCAAATCTACCGTATATAAGTTTTGATAATCTCCTATATAATTTTTCACAGCAGCTGCCTGGCATGGAAGGCCTACAAATAAAACTTTTCTTCCCGCTTTAAGAAGGCATAAAATTTTTTTATAAATACCTTCTGGATTGCTCTTTACATATTTCGAGCCCGAAAACTTGCTTAAGTTCTCTTCTTTTTCCTCACATGAAAACTTAAAAAGGCCCTTTTCAAAAACGCAGCTACATACAATACCTCCTTGTTTCACAAATGCTTTTTCTATCGCCGCTGCAAAACCTCCTGATGAAGATGAACACCTGATATTTTCTTCTTTAGCCCACCCCTGTCTCCATAAAATTGGTGAGCGGAATATTGGTGAATTGCATTCTTGACATACTTTATGACATAGATTACATTTGATACATTTATCTTCTTCTATAATAGCATTATACTCGCTCAGTGAATCTTCTACTCTTATTGCATCTCTAGGACAAATATCTACACAAGCCATGCATCCCGCACATTGATTCATTTTACATACTGTTTTCACTCTTTTATTTCCTACCTTTTATAAACAATCGCTTTACTTTCTAGCTATTGTTTTTATTAGCTTTACAAAATCTATTATAATTTTTCGATTTAACAAAACAATCATACCAACTTCAGTTAAAAACAAAACTTGACTGGTATTAGTTTGAAACAACAATGTATAAGCAGTACCTATCAAAAATAAATATCCTATCACATAATTAGGCTTAAACACATGTATATCCATGTACTTCTTAGTGTCCAAAACTCGATAAATAAATACAGCAATATAGCTAATGCATGTTGCCACTGCCGCCCCTTGAATTCCAAATAGAGGAATTAATAATTTGTTTAAAATGATATTAGTAAAAGCTCCAACCATTCCCGAAAATAAAAATCCTTTACTATCTTTGTAAACTGTATAAAATGTTGACAAAAATGTACCCATCGTCAAAAAAAAGTTTCCTACCAACAAATATGGTGCATATTTCCATGCATCATAATACTCTGGTTGTACATAGATTTTTAAAAACGGCTTTAAAACAACTAAAAGCAACACTGTAATCAACAGCTGGAAACTAACTAACTTCTCATACATATTGTTATTGAACTCTTCTCTATCTTTGCTTTTATTTTCGTGAATAGCAGAGTATGACCATGCTTGATTGAAGACTGTTGACAACGCTGATAAAATTGATGGTAGTTTGTATGATATTGCATATATTCCATTTGCCGCGGCCCCGAGCATAGATGTGATCATGATATGATCTAAAGAATTCATAATCCACCACATCAAAGAATTGGGCACTAAAACTATAGAATACTTTACCATACTTAATAAAAGTTTTTTATCTAAATAGTAATTTTTTACTGCGTTAATTACATTACCTTTACAGAAGCAATAAATACTAGATACTGTAAATGAGATAATATACGAATAAAAGTATCCATTGATTCCAACTTTTAAAACAATAAGAAATAAAATATTTAATGCTGCCGTCAAAAATGTATTAAGAATATTTCCACATGCATATGCAAACAATTTCTCCTGTCCTCTTAAATTGCAGGAAAAAGTTTGGTATACCCCCTGGGAAACGCAATACATATAAATAACTATTTTATTAATAGTAATCGCAGGAAAATATGATAAAATAAAAATCACACTGGTTCCTATCAACAAGGAAAACCCAGCAAAAAACAGAGCTATACTCATAATATGATTATCATCTGTTTCTTCATCTAACGCAAAACGCATCACAGCTTCCCCGATATTAAGCGTAATAATAGGAATAAAGATAGTCGTTATAACGCTAATCAGGTCTATCGTTCCATATTCTTCAGTTGTAAACGCTACCGTATACAAAGGAACTAAAAGAAATGTAATCAACTTTGTTCCTATGCTATTAAGCGCAAAAAGAGCTGTGTTTTTAGCTAAATACTGTTGTCTCTTAACCTGCATATAACCATATGGCTCCTTATTGTTCCTTATTTATGCATTTGCAAAGATACTCTTCGGTTCTATTTCTTTCTGCCTGCCGTAGCTTTTCAAAAGCACCATAATCAATTTCTTTGTTCAAAACTCCGGCCAAGTCATCTACTTCACATACAACACGGCTGTGTAAACCAAGTCTGTTTAACAAATCCCCTAATTTTTGTTGGTTCGATTCCCGAATAATTGTGACGAATTTTTTATGACAGCGAACGGAGAATATGGTTCCATGAAAAGTATCAGTGATAACATACTGAGCTTGTCTAAAATAACTTAAAAGCTGTATTGGCGTTGGAACAATGTTTTTATCGCACCAATCTTGATAAAAACCAACAGAATAAATTTTACAGTTTTCTATTTTTGCCAATTGCTTTATTTTTTCTATAAGTAGTTTGTCAGAGAACCTAAAGTCATATGAGTAAACCAAAATATAGCGTCCTAAGTCTAATTTAGGTGATTCTTCTAATGGCAGATCCCCTATTAACACTGGATCCAAATGAATGTCCGGCATTATTCCAGTTAGTACTTTAACAATTTCAGCTGAATTAATATCCCTAACCGAAATATGCTTCAAATTATCAAAAGCAGATATAATTTCTTTTCCTACATTCTTTTTTTCTATATCATTTATTGTAGTACAGCCGAAACAAGCGGCATATGAATTTACATTTTCATTATTTATATTTCCGTATAACTGAGATGAAAATCCCCATGGAGAATCTTGAACAAAGTTAAATACTTCATCACTTCCAATAATAATTACATCATAATTACAACGATAGTTTAATTTAGAAGTACAACCCAGAATATCCAACTGTACCTGTTCAAAAATTTGGCTTTTCTTTTTCTGAAATATATAATATGGAATTCTTTTTATCTTTGAAAATGAAAATGTATGCTTATATACTGTCCTAGTCTCTGTAGTTCCTGGAATAATATCTATAAATTCAACTTGATTTTTATTATCTTCTAGCATTTTTTTAAGACAATACGCCTGCCAAAAAGAGCCATAATTTTTCACTCTGTGCATTGATAATAAACCTATATTCACTTTAGTATTCCTCCCTTTATTTTCCCCGACCTATCGCATCCACATATAATTTGAATATAGTGCATATCCCGCAATTAAAAATGTTCCTGCAACAGCACAGTATTGAAAACCCTTTTTCCATCCCCAGTAATTCTTATTTACAAATAAAGTACCTACAATAGCTGGTGCTAGTATTCCATATAAATATGGCAGACGCATAACAATCTGGTAACTCCTAATATTAGAAAACACAAAAATACTATACCAGCTTATAAAATTGACCATTCTTTGATCTTCTTTATGCATCTGTCTGGTACGTAACACTGAAAGGAATAATACTGTAGCAGTCATCACAACAGCTGATGTGTAAAAGAAAATGCCTTGTGAATATGTATTCACAAATGTATAATTATAAAATTTCGCTCCTATATATCGCAGAAAATCATATTCTGAAAATCTAAATTTCTCCATTAGCGCATATAAAATGTTAGGAATTAATACTACTAAAAATAATCCTATTTTTCCCGCCCGTACCTTATTCAAAAAAATAAACGGAATAACCGAAAGTGCCAATGGGTGCATAGTGATTGCTAAAAAAGTTAATAAAATAAGAAAAATTATATTACACTTTTTGTAAATTCTTAAATAAACTACCAACGCAATGACAGCCATAGCAATTTCATTCCTTATCCCTGAATACACATAAAGAATTGGCAAAAAGCATAGTGAAACTGCCATAGACAGACCCACATAAAAATTAGTAAGTTTATTTCTTCTTTTTACATCATAAAGAATATATCCAAATACACTATAACAAATGGATATGGAAAAAAACGGCAATGCACCTTTGGGTAAATATTTCGCTATTAAAAATCTTATTGCATTAAACGAAAAAGAATGTCTATAATTTGCGTCTGTTATACATTCACTGTTAAATACAAATTCCCCAAATCCCATCTCTGTATTTTTTATTACATCTAATTCTTTATAATGTCTGGCTAAATCATAAATTGGTTTGGGTTCAATACACGCAGCAGATATAGAAATGATAAAAATACTTACAATCAGCAAATATCGTCCTTGCCTTAAATTAATATATCTCATTGACGAAGCAAACAATATACCTCCAACAAGCAATATATATGCGAATAAAATAGATGTCATTTCCTGCATCTTCCTTTTTATTATTTTTCTTTCTTTTTCACTACTACTTCTTTCAGTTTTCCTTCAATCAATTGCTCCACAGATATTACACTATCTCCAATATCAAATCCTCGTTTTTTCATTTCTCTATAACCTTCAAAACGTTCATAATTCATATTTTCCTTTAAAATTACACTAGCCCACACTGAATCATTTGATGATAATGGTACAAATTGGTTCCATCCCATCACATCAGACTCTCTGCTGACTGAATCAGATACAACACATTTTAACCCAGATGCCTGAGCTTCCAATAATGCAAAAGGAAGACCTTCAAACAGAGATGGCATAACCAATATATCCATTGCCTGAAGTATTTCATGCACATTGTCAATACTGCCCAACAGTATTACATCATTTTGAAGATCCAACTGTCTGATTTGCAATTCAATATTTTTTCGTTCTTCTCCATCTCCACATAAAATTAATTTCACATCTGAATTTTGATCTTTACAAGACTTAAAAATGTTTATCAGCTTTTTATGGTTTTTTTCTATTCCAAATCGCCCTACATGGCCAATTACAAACTTATTTTCTATATTTAATTCTTTTCTGATTTTTTCTCTAATTTCCAAATTATATTTGAATTTTTCCAAATCAATCCCATTAACCATTATCTTGGATAGATGTTTCCCATAAAACCATTCAGACGCAGAATGAGAACACGCCAGATATTCATTTGCCCAACAATAAATCAAATGTTTATTGATATTGTGCATTAAATATGTAAATTTTCCTCCCATATTTGAAGATGAATGACTGTGTACTATTCTAACAGGAATATTATTTTTTTTTGCAATATCAAGAATTTCACAAGAACTGAGAGTTGTCTTATGAGCCCACACCACATCAAAAGAATTGTTTTTTAGTACTTGATTTATAGCTCTTCTATACTGAAAAACACCCCTGCAACGTGGCGGTATGTGTATAATCTTTGCTCCTTCATTTAGCAGAATCTCTTCATATGCAATATGATCATCATATGATACAAAAGCAATAGAATATTTTTTCTTATCTAAATGTCGGAATAGATTCATAATATATGTTTCTTTTCCACCTTTATTATCCGTCATTCCTTCTATCAATATATTAATCATATTGCCTCTTTTCCTATAAATCTTTTACTACATCATAAACTCGTTTACAATTATTCGTATCATAAAGTTTGAAATATTCTTTATGAGCTTTTAAATATTCATCTGAAGGCTTAAAATTATTGCAAATAATACGCTCTATATCCTTAAATACATCTTCTTTTTCTCTATGGCTCTTTCCAAATGGATTATTCTCATAATGAAAATATCCTTCCCCATACTGTGCTTTTCTAAAATTCTCATAGTCAAACTGGTAAAAGCAGACTGGTTTTTTCATATAAAGCATATCGAAAAATACACTGGAATAGTCAGTTACCATCATAGATGCCATCTTCATCAGTTCCTGAACTCCATAAGTTCCAGCATCTGCTATTTCAATATATTGATTGGACGCTGGAAAATACTTCATATATTTCTGCATATTTCTATGAGGAAAAAATATAAATTTCACTTGATATTTTTTTGCTATCTCCTGAATTTTTATATCATTTATGAAATCAATCCAAGAAATAAAGTAATTTGTCTTAGAAATATCTGTCGTTCCTTCATACTGTTTCAGACGAGAGTCCTCATCGGCTATCCATTCTCTCCAGGTTGGCATAATTAAAATCACTTTTTGAGTTTTATAATCATGAAGTCCATCAAAACGGCATAAGCCTGTGTAGCAGATATTTCCTTCGGAATAACCAAATGTAGCACTTACATACCTATATTCCGGATAAGCCCCACAAATAAAACGTTTCATTTTTGTAACATCATAATACAACCATTTTAAATCATTAATTATTACACCATGCTGAAGAAATATACGCTTATCTCTTAAAAATCCATAAACCTCTAAAAAATAAAAAATTGCTGCATTTGGATTTCCCGCCTTTTGGCTGCTTATTTTTTTTGATGACGCAAAATAAAGAATCCAGTGCTTTAAAGAACCATATTCCACTGTCTTTCCAATTTTTTTTACTTCATTATAATCCGGAGAGCTGGAAGAAATTGCATAAACGCATTCCTGTTCTGGATGATTTTCTCTTACATATTTGAAAAACCAAAATCCATTATCCCTTGCTTCATTTTTATCTTCGCAGACAATCCACAAATCTTTATGATATAAACGATAAAAAGGGAAGCATACCAATGCCACTGGTAGCTTCCACCCTTTTATCAATTCCGAAATTTTTACTCTTTTTAGCTTTTTTAAAAATGAGGACATTAACTTTTTTCCTATCTATTTATAATATATTCAATACTTTATAGCCATTTCTATTTTACAGCTTAAAATAGCAATTAAGTTTTATTTCTTAAAATTTTTTTATACAGCACGCTACGTACTTGATTTGGTATTAATGCAACTAAAAACTGTACTGAAATTGTAAATAAATATTCTCCTATATTAATATATTTTGTTTCCAAAACTCTTTCTCTTCCTGCTTTATATTTTTTAAAATAATTCCATCCTCCTCTCCGTTCATACATATCACTTCCAACACGGGCATATACTAACGGTCTACTAATATTTTTACATTTTGCCCCTGCTTGAATCATATGTACCCAGAGTAAAGTATCTTCCATAAGAAGGCATGACTGATAATTTCCAGCTTTTAAAACCATACTTTTTCTATACATTACTGTCATATGGTTAAAAGCATCTCTATATTTTTGATATTTCTTAATCTGGTTATGTTCTAATGGTACGTTTCTTCTGGACACAACGTTTTTGATCGTACCCTCAAATTCCAAAATAGAACTTCCACAAATATCCAACTTAGAGTCTTTCTCAAACTCCTTTAATTGTTCTTCAAATCTATTTTTTACTGCTATATCATCTGTATCCATTCTCGCTACTAATTCATTGCGACAATATTGGATTCCTTCTGCCAAAGCAATTCCTAGACCTCTATTTTCTTTGAGTGGTACTATAGTATATAGGTATGGATTCTTTCCTATCCACATTTTTAATTCTTCATCTAATTTTGCTGGTAATGGACCATCTTTCACAATAACTATCTGTTCAGGTTTTATAGTTTGATTTAGTAACGAATACATACACTGCCGAAAATACTCCGGCTTTTCTTTATAATAAAGTGACATAAGCACTGAAAACTTTTTCATCTTTATCATTCTCCCATTACGGCTCTCACCGTTCGAATCATCGTCTTTACATTCCCTACCACCGAAAACTCTTTCAGTTCCTTCAGGTTTATTTCCATCTTCTCCCCCAGCACGTCTTCCACATATACCTCGTCTGAGCTTCTGCCTGCCTCCACACCGGCTGCAATCCTCTGATCCTCGTCCTTAAACTGGACACTGGCCTCTGAGGTGACGCCTGCTGGTAAAAGCAGGGTAGCGTACATTTCATCGGTATACTGCTTCACATACTTCACTACCTCCGGGCGGGTTCCCACAAAGCTCATTTCTCCTTTCCAGATATTGATGAGCTGAGGAAGTTCATCCAGGCGGCATCCTCGCAGTTTTTTCCCCATCCGCGTGATTCTGGCGTCTCCCTGAGTTGTCACCAGGCTTCCTTTTTTATCTGCATCCTGAACCATGGTGCGGAATTTATAAATACGGAATCTTCTTCCATACTGGGTGACTCGTTCCTGGCGGTAAAAAACCGGCCCCTCTGAATCCAGACGAATCAGAATAGCCAGCACAGCCAGCACAGGGGAAAGCGCCGCCAGCATCAAGGATGATACCGTAAAATCAAACACTCGTTTTAGAAACAGCTGTCCTTTTTTACGGTTTAAGCTGTCATAATAGGGTCTCACTGCCTCTGTCCTCATGAAATCTGGCAGTTCCTCCCATTCTCTCCACAGAACATGCCCTTTTCTATTCTTCTGCTTTTTCTTTTTATCGCTCTGCCTGGTCATTTTCTCCCTGTTTCCTTTTCTATGTGTTTTTTCCTATCGTTTTATCTGTCCATAAGCAGAAGCTCCCGCACTGTATGAATGACATAATCGACCTGTTCATCTGTCAGGCTGGTATGTAACGGCAGGGTAATTTCATTTTCATACATATGGTAAGCGTTGGGATAATTCTCAATATCAAATCCCAGCTTTTTATAAGCCGTGTGCATGGGAAGCGGTTTGTAGTGGACATTGGAGGCGATGCCTCTCTCTGCCAGCTTCTCAATAAACTGATTCCTCTCCTCCACACCTTTTCCTGTCAGCCGCATTAAATACAGGTGACGGCTGGAATGACAGTTTCCCTCATCATGCTTCAGAGTCTCCACCGGAAGATCCGCAAAGCCCTTCTCATACTGTTCGACGATATCTCTTCTCCGTTCTAACAGTCCCGGATACCGTTTCATCTGCACCAGACCAATAGCAGCCATAATGTCTGTCATGTTGCACTTATAATAGGGGCCTATAATGTCATATTCCCAGGCTCCCAGTTTTGTCTTAGCCAGGGCATCCTTATTCTGTCCGTGCAGGGAAAGAAGCTGGTACTGATTGTAAATCCAGCTGCTGTCAATGCCTGGAATCTCTTTCCAGACCACAGCCCCTCCCTCTGCTGTCGTGAGATTTTTGACTGCATGGAAGGAAAAACTGGTAAAATCGGCAAACTGTCCGCACATATTTCCGCCCTTGGACGCACCGAACGCATGGGCGGCATCGGCAATTATGGCAACTCTTCCTATCGCATTCTGAATATCGTTATTTCCGTGAAATAATGCCTTCTTCTTTTCTGCAATCTCAAAAATCCTGTCGTAATCGCAGATCACTCCTGCCAGATCCACCGGAATAATTGCCTTCGTCTTCTCTGTCACTGCATCTTCCAGTTTTTCGTAGTCCATCTCATAGGAACCTGGCGCTGTATCAATCAGTTTCAGCTTTGCTCCCACATGACATACTACGCTGGCACTGGCTGTATAGGTATAGGCGCTTGTAATAACTTCATCTCCTTCTCCAATTCCCAGCAGGCGAAGTGTCAGCTCCATACAGGCGGTAGCTGAATTCAGGCAGACTGCTTTCTCTGTTCCTACATAATCGGCAATCTGGCGTTCAAATTCCTTCGTTCTGGGACCGGTAGTAATCCATCCTGATTTTAACGCTTCTGCTGCCTCATCAATTTCCTCCTGGGTAATATCAGGCGGTGAAAATGGCACCTTCATCTTCTGTTCCTCCTTTATTTTCTCCACACAAAAAAGAGCCTCATCCCTGAAGCTCTTCTCTCCTCAACCTGATTCCGAACACAGCAGTCTGTTTCCTGCCCGCTATCGTCAGCTCTGTCACTGCAAATCGTTTTCTCAGGTTCAATTTTACAATTTTGTCTAAAAAAAATCGGAGAGGCCCGTCTGCTTTCCGGATCTCTCCTGTTTCGCCTAAATATACGTCTGTCAGTTCTGCCATAAATCCATTTTCTTCTCTATGACAGATTTTCTTCAAAAAATCCTCTTCCTCTTTTTCCAAGGGAAGAAAGCCGCTCTCCTCGCTGCCTAACAGCTTTGTATACTCCGGTATTTTTTTCAGCTCGTAAAACAGCTGTTCCGGACTGTCTGTTTCCACAAATACATAAGAGGGAAACAATGTCTCTGTTACGGGCAGCCACTCTCCTCCCAGGCGTTTTAAAAGTCTGCGTTTTACAGAAAAACAGTCTTCACACAGACTGGGAGGGAGATTAGTTCTAACCGTTTTGGCAAGCTCTTCTTCCTTCCCTGTGATGGTCTGAATCACATACCACATGTCTGTTCTCCTGTTTTTGGGTATAGCTTCGCCATATCCGCAATAAAAAATAGTTTTTATCCCGAACGTTTCTCTCGTCTATAACCTCGTTTCTTCCTTACATATGCCCCATTAGCTTTACGAAGGTTTCACGATTTTCTCCATCATATTCCTGTCGATTATAACACTATTTGAAAATACGGTCAATATATCTAAAAAGGATCCAATGGAAGGAAATGGGAAAGATTTTCTTAGGATTTTCTTGATTTTTTCACGATATCTCTGCCTGCAGTCTCTTTAAAAGCATCGCTTAACTGCTTATTAAGCGGCTCTTTTTTCTGTTTTTCTGCCATCTGTGAAATTTATCTAAAACCTTCCCCATCTCCTTGATTTTCTCTCCATAAATGATAAAATAGTTTCTACATACTTTAAAGGAGGACTTTATGAAAGCCAAAAATATTTCATCTATGGTAATCCGGATTCTGGTATCTGCAGCTCTGATGTTTTTGCTGTTTTATTCCATGCTTCCGGCTGTGAATCTGAAAGATAAGAATTTTCTTGTTTTTCTGATTCTCTGTATTCTTATTTTTCTTGTTGTCAATTTTCTGTCCTATATGAAGGATTTTCTGCAGACTCTGGGCTCCGGACGGGGCGTTCAGATGGTAAAGGATGAAGAGACAGGACAGTTTGTTTTTCGCAGAAACAGCAGTCAGAAAAGCAGTGTCAGCCTTGGCAGACCTTTAAAATATGGCTTTATTGCCATTGGCATCATTATTATCCTTATGACAGCTGCTTCCCTGATGGGTCTTCAGTTTTTTAATGCCACCCGTTACCGCGATCTGGTTGCCATTGAAAACGGTGATTTCTCCCAGGATGTGGCAGAGCTTAATATGTCCCAGATCCCTGTCGTTGACAAGGACACTGCCTCCCGTCTCGGCAGCCGGAAATTAGGCGAAATGACGGAGCTGGTTTCCCAGTTTGAAATTCAGAATGACTATACCCAGATTAACTATAAGGGTTCTCCTTACCGCGTCACTCCGCTTCGATATGCGGATCCAGTCAAGTGGCTTTTTAACCACAAGGAAGGTCTTCCTGCCTATCTGACCGTGGATATGGTAACTCAGGAGACTAACCTGGTATGGCTGGAAAATGGAATGAGATACTCCCCCAGCGAATATTTCTTCCGCAACATTTACCGGTATATCCGTTTTAAATATCCCACAAAGATGTTTGAAACTGTATCCTTTGAGATCGATGACAACGGAACTCCCTACTGGATCGCTCCTACTATCACTTACCGGATTGGCTGGTGGGACGGCAAGGACATTGACGGCGCTGTGTTAGTCAATGCTGTAACAGGTGAAAGTCAGTGGTATTCAAAAGAAGAAGTTCCCCAGTGGGTGGATCAGCTCTACTATGCAGAGCTTTTAATCGGCCAGCTGGATGACAACGGCAGATTCCAGCATGGATATATCAACTCTGTCTTCGGCCAGAGAGATGTGCGCCGCACTACCTATGGCTACAATTACATGGCTATCAATGACGACGTCTATCTGTATACAGGCATGAGCTCCGTGACAGCAGACGAGTCCAACATCGGCTTTGTTCTTGTGAACTGCCGTACAAAAGAAACAAAATTTTATACCGTTCCGGGAGCTACAGAGACCTCTGCCATGGCTTCCGCCCAGGGACAGGTGCAGCACTTAAACTACTCTGCTACCTTCCCGCTGCTCCTTAATATTTCCAACCGTCCTACCTATTTCCTCTCACTGAAGGATAATGCCGGACTTGTTAAAATGTACGCCTTTGTTGACGTAGAACAGTACCAGATCGTAGGAACAGGACAGACGATTGATGAAGCCAAGAGAAATTACAGAAAGGCCCTGAATCTGGAAGAGGTAGAGGTACAGGAGCCGGCAGACAGTACAGAAATTACTGGTACTGTTGCTTCCCTTGCAAACGCAGTTGTATCTGGAAATACCTGCTATTACTTTACTCTTGAAGGTGATTCCCAGGTGTATACTGCCTTTGTAGATGTCCATGAAAAACTGCCTTTCATGCAGCCGGGCGCAGAGCTTTCCTTCTCCTATTCTGAGGACGGCGCTGTGCGGCGTGTAACAGAGGTACATGAACTGATTCTTCCTGACGGAGCCTCTGCATCCAGTCAGCCTGCGGCTTCTTTGGAAGCCGCTCAGGCCCCCGCTGAACCGGCTCTTTCTCAGCCGGAAAGCATGGATGAAACCTTCCCTGCTGGCAAGACGGCAGATGCTGAAGCTGAACAGACGGCAGCTGAACAGTAGGAGGGCGTTTTCCTATGAAATCAGAAGATATCATTATGAAAACAGGGATTGTACATATCCTGGACTCGTCGGTAGGCGTACCGGTTCTCTCCGACTGCCCTATCGACCTGTCTGGCGATCTGTCCGATTTTTTTAAGGCCCACATTGAAAAATTTACAGAAAGCGATGAAGTAAAGCTCTGCCGTTTCGGGAATGAATCTCCTGTCAGGCAGCTGCTGGAGCAGTGTACTCCTGATACCTTTGTAGAGACCAGCAGACAGCTGGCCCAGCTGCTCTATGACATTATGAATGCCAATATCGATATTCCCCCCGCTGACATTGCAGTGGTAGTTTTCTCTGCCGGGGGAAACGATTATCTGGCTCTTCTGAAAATGAATTACAAGACCTCCTACACCCACCTGACCAAGGAACAGGAGGGAAAAAATACCAACAGCATTATTCTTCAGAAGGCTCTGCTCCCCAGTCAGGGGCAGAAGCTTTCCGAGGCCTTTGCTGTAAATCTTGGGACTGGAGAGCTTCTGGTGACAGAGAAAAAGTACGAGGTAAACGGCGAAAAGCGCCTTTATTTTTCAGAACTTTATCTGGAATGCCACGCCCCCTTATCTCAGAAGTCCAAGCTGGATATTGTGACAAGGGCAGTGGATCAGGTCAGCCGGAAGTATTACGGGGATGATGATGCTGAACGCAAAATGGAAATTAAAAATGTGATCTATAAAGAGCTGGAAGAAGAAGGCGCCATCAAGGTAGAATCTCTCCGGGAAAAGGTTTTTCCCGACAGCCCTGAAATGCAAACGGCCTTTGATGAAAAAATGGAGAAATACAACCTGTCCTACGAGACCGTTCAGCCTAAAAATGAACAGACGGTTAAAAAATTTCAGAGGCAGCATCTGACTACCGATACGGGTATTGAAATTACTATTCCCATGGAGGAATATCAGAATCCGGACCGGGTGGAATTTATCACAAATCCAGATGGAACAATCTCTGTTCTCATTAAAAATATCGGCCATCTCATGTCAAAATAGTTAAGGCGGAGCCAGATGCTCCGCCTTTTTTCTGTTCGTTTGAACCGTTTTTATCTATATCATGGCCCTGTAGCCTGACTTCCACCTGGACAGCAGTTCGCCCTCTGCCTGTCTGCGGGCAGATTTTTCCTGATTGAACAGCTCCTCTGCCTGTCTCACACTCTCAGAATGTCTGGCCTGTTTCACCGCCTCTTCGAATTCTTCCTTCCACTGATCCTTCCTGGTTTCCAGCAGTCCGGCTCCAAACCGGTTCTTAACAGACAGTCTGGGGTCTAACAGAGTCAGGTGATACATCTTCTTTACTGTGTCCGGATCCTTTCTGTAGCTCCAGGACATCTCGTAGGCCTGCATGGCCTTGTCGAACCAGAACAGACCCGCATAGCAGGCGCCCATGTTGTTCCAGATCTTTCCCAGAAATTCATCGTCAGCAGCCTTGTTTCTCTGGCAGTCTAAAAGCTTCTCATACCCCCGCAGCGCTGTGCCGTACTGGCGAAGCGTGTAATAATAGTCTGCGGTAGCCTTTGCAAACTCCAGGGAACCCATATTCCGGTAAGAGCTGATCTTCTGTCTGAAAGCTGTGATCTCCTTAGGACTGTAAAAATGACACTCCTCCAAAAACATGAAAATCAGCTCGTCCTCATCCGCTCCTGTTCTCAGACCATTTTCCAGCTTTGCTGCCAGAACTGTCATTCGAAGC
Source organism: Lachnospiraceae bacterium AM93-12TA (assembly GCA_027698105.1). Taxonomy (GTDB): domain Bacteria; phylum Bacillota; class Clostridia; order Lachnospirales; family Lachnospiraceae; genus Otoolea. Next base: position 65,411 of record JAQERH010000010.1, on the reverse strand, counting down.
TCCTTCTCAATAAACTCTGTCAGCCTCTCATCCAGAAAATGATCCATGGCCAGCAGAGGATAATTATAAATCACATAGCAGAGCTCCTGGGATGACCAGATGTGGACGCCCAGAGCTTCAATATAAAAAGGATGCTTTACCTCCTCCTGTCTGCACAGTATTAAACTCATAATACCACCTCTTGTCTTACCATGGCTTTTGTGGCAGGAAACAGCTCGCCGAAGCCTTTATCTTTCACGATAATAATCATGGTACTCTCGTCTGAAAATCCAATGGTCACCTGAATTCGGTTGGTCTTATTATCCCTGATCGGAAAGTCCTGAAGGGCTACAGGAACCACTCTCTTTTTCCTCTGATCCAGAGAGGAAATGGTAAATTCCAGATGGTCCTCTCCATCGGCAATCAGCTCCACTGTACTTCTGGCCTCGTACCAGTTGTCTCCTGCAGCTGCCAGCACCAGATTCATATCCTTTCCCCGGTTCAGAACCCGAAGGGAAATTGTGTACTGAAGCCTTCCCTCGCAGATGCAGACGAACGGATAATCCGTATGCTCCTTCTCGTAATCTGCTCCCCGATAGGCAGCTCCCTTTGAAAACAGGCCGTACTCCGCGAACACTCTGCGCTTGCTGCAGATTTTCTTCATAAAACTGCCGGCCCAGTCAGTAACAGCAAATCCGTCTCCTGTGAGAATGACTGCGGAGAACAGGCGTTTATCCAGCAGTCTGTCAGCACAGGCGGACAGAAACTGATCCTCTGAAGAAGCTCCCTCCGGCCGTTTTAAATACTCCAGCGTAATTTCCTCCTGAAGCGCTTCCCGGTCAGCAGTAACAATCATTCCTCCGGAGCCTCTCTGTGTCTTCAGCTCATAATAGGCCGCACAGCCCTCCGACAGCTCGAACATTCCCACCTGATTGCTCCACACATCCCTCTTCTGGCTCATAACATAGTAGACGAAGCTCTCTGTATGACTCACAATGTGAACCCGGCTTCTGTCAATTCCCAGATAGTCAGCACAATAGAGCAGGCTGTCCATCAGTCGGATCTCCGGCTTTCTCAGGGCAATAACCAGACGGCTCACACTCTCCTGATCTGCTGCCTTTTTCGGAAGTTCTAATACTGCCTTTAAAAAGCGTTTCAGCAGATCCAGCCCTGTATAGCCGTCCTCTTTTCCTGGTTCCTTTTCATCCCTTTGTACTCTGGAAAGCAGACCGTCCCAGTGCAGATCTCCTGCCATGGCACGGACAGAAGCCTCCTCCCCCACATACCATTCCTCTGCCTGTCTATTTTTACAGACTGCTGTTTTTATCGTCCATGTCCGTTCCGGCTCTAAAGCCGTGATGGATGTATAGGTATCGCACAGATCGATTCCCAGTACAAGTCCGTCCATTTTTCAGCAAGCCCCTTTCTTCATTACTTTATCATATCTGTTTCCCGGCTCTGCCGCTCTCTGGGTTTTTCCGGTATTCTCTGCTACAAAAGCCCGAACAGAGAGGAAGAAATGGCATCTGCTGTCAGATACTCCTCCATCTGGCTTCTCAAAGTATTCTCATTCTGCATATCAAAGCTTAAACTCATCTGATTGAGAAGGGCAAACCGCGTTCCCTTCTGCTTCACAGGCGGTTCTCTGCGCTCCAGGCTTCCGGAAACAGCAGGCGTCTCATCCCCCCGCTGTTTATAAATCTGATATTCCAGAACCTCTCCCTCGAACACTATCTTTTCCCGAACGAAAATACCCTTATAGACCTCTTTCATCTCCTCACAGACAAACTCCTGTTCCTCTGGAAGCACCCGAACCATCAGCACCGGATCTGAGTCCTTTTCGCCGTGAAATTCAATCATTTCTTTATCAAGAAGACGCTCCGGAACAGGGGCAAACCTGGACAAATCTTTGAAATAGGAAAATTCCATGCCTGCCTCTAAAAGCACCTCTGTAATGGTTCTGCACAGCTCCTCCTGCTCTTCGCTGAGAGACGGAAGAGAGGCATAATACTTTGTTAAAGCCAGCAGATAAATATCAGGGATTTTATCTCTGTCAGAGCTGTTGTAAACTGCCCCCTCCAGGTAGGCGAACACCTTGTCCTGAGCCGGCTTCTCTTCCATAAAATAATCAATGCACTTTACAGTAAAATAGGCCTTTACGATCATGTCCCTGGTCTTCTTCCTGGATGCATAGAGATCAAACACCCGATCCATCTTTTCAGTACAGCCGGTAAAAAGCATCTGACAGAGCAGCCGTTCTTCCATGTCAGCCGTATCTGTCTGGGACCTGATTCCGGCTAATAAAATGCAGAACATCTGATCTACTGTGCCGTTAAAATACTCACACAGATAATCCAGTATGGTGCTGTCCGCCTGGCCCTCCTGAAAAATCTGGAAGGAAAGACTTAACAGACGTTCATCCTCACCCATCAGGCTGTCTAACAGCATCTTGATCACCAGCTTCTTCAGTTCAGCTGTCCCCAGATGCTCGCTTCCGTACCTGCACAGCATGTCATAAGCCTCACCGTAGCAGCCCTGGGCAATCAGCGCCTTCATAATCTGCGCTCTCTCGCCGGGACTCATGGAATCCTTATCAGCTGACATCAGGAAAGCTGCTGCCTTTTCTCTGTTTCCCTGTCCTCCCGGAGCCAGGCTGCACACATAATGCCGGATCAGGGCAGACATGATTTTTTTTCTGTAAATCGGGTGAAGAGACGGCTCAGAAAGCGCTTTTAAGAGAATTTCCTCCTCTTCTTCTGTCATGGAGTCAGACTGTCCCTCTCGTTCTCTCTCCTCCTGGTAAAGCACCTTCTGGCAAGCATTTAAAAGCAGGCTGGGATGCTCCGGATATACCTGGAAACAACGTTTAGCCAGTTCCTCCCCATCCATGGCTGCAGACGTCTCATAGGCGGTACTCATAAACCTGTTTCCCGCCTCATCCTGAAACATTAAAATATCGCGGCTGGAAAATAATGGCACATAGGCGGTCTGGCCAGTCAGAGGATAGGCATCCTCTACCGTCAGCTCTTCATGGCGCACAATTACATAGCGGATATGTTTATCCTTCACAGTAATGCAGTTGGATTTCAGCACAGAAGGGAGTACCTGGGCCAACTGCCGATCTACTACCTCCGGATAAATCACATTCCGGTAAATAACTGCCAGATCTCTGCTGATCCTGCCTGCAAACAGCTGGGAAAGGGCAAATTTTTCAATCTCACGCTCATAAAACCGAAAAATGGACTCATCACCTTTGTAAAACTCCAGTACGTTCCGATACAATCTGGCCTTTCCCTTTTCATTCAGTTCGCTGCCATAAGAAAAGTAGAGAAGCATCTCCCTGGAAAGAGGCTTGTCATAGTCCTCCGGCAGGCAGTACAGGTAATACTCATAGAGCTTGGTCAGGGGCAGCTTCTCCTCCACTCCCTTTTCATACCAGGAAAAATATCGGTTTTCCCGGCAGCCTCCGCGGATCAGCATTGCGCAGACAGCAGAAAGAATCTCTGTAGTTTCAAACTGTTCATAGAGAGCTGTCAGTATCTTGAGGCCAAAAGGCCAGAACTCCTTTTTTCTGTCAATCGCTTTCACTGCCGCTAATGCCGTCTCTTCTGTGAGAAGGCCTCTTCTGGCTCCAAAATAGATAACATGGGATTCAAAAGGTTCCATACTTCTCAGAAACTCCGGTTCCTGTACCAGAATTCTGCAGGCCTCCAGAAAAAGGAAGGGACTGGCGGCTCCTTCCCTGAACTGTCTGCGCAGATCTGCATAGACAGCAGCCGGGCTGGCGGCCAGCTCCGGATCCAGCCGAAGCGTCATCATATATAAATAGAAATTTCCCGGTTCTGCTGCCATGCGGCGGCGCAGAAGCCTTAAAAAGGCATCCCTCTGGGCCTCGTCTCCAGACAGGGAGACCTGGATATACTGAAACAGAAAATAATTTATGACTCTGCTGTCCCGCTCCGCCAGAACCTGCTCCTTCACAGAGTCTATCAGCGCCTGAGCCCGTTCTCTGCGCCCGGCAGACAGAAGCTGTTCTGCCTCCAAAAGGCGGACAGACACATCCTCATAGGAAATTTTCATCCGATCCAGAAGACGCCCCATAGTGGAAGACAGGCGTCTCTGGCGCAGGATCCTTTCATCCTTCACCTCCGCTTTCTTCTTCCGCTTTCCTGTCTGTCTGGACTGATTTTCCTCCTGTCCTTCCTCCCCTCCCTCTAAATCGGAAGCAGGTTCTGACAGGGCCTCATACTGCAGCCTCAGTTCCATGTAATTTTTCAGATCTTCTCTAAAGGAAATACTTCTTCTGGTTTTCTCCCCTCCCACTGTTACGGAAACAGGAATTTTATGAGTTTCTCCGGCAGCTGTCACAAAAACAGCTCCATAATTTCTTCCTCCATGAAGATTTTCCGATAAAATCTGGAATGGAAGACTGCATACTCCATTCTTGAAGTCTTCCTGAGTCATAGTCCTCTTTAACAGATGAATAAAATCTCCATCTGCCTCTGCTTCCAGGCAGATGTACCCCCATCCTCTGCTTTGGATCTCTATGGCGTCCTGGACATGACCAGAGGGATTCTCGTAGGTTTTCTGCTCTTCATCGAAAAAAATGCAGAAAGGCTCTTTCACTCTAAGACCGTTCAGAAACTCTTCCAAAAGGCACTGCCTGCTGCCATGCCCCTTCAGCCCCTCATAAACTGCACGCACATGAGGATCCTGCATAAAGGGCGCTTCCAGAAAATCAGGATAATCCAGCAGCCTAAGCGCCGTATCTCCATCCTTTCCTGCCAGTTCAGCAAAGTCTTCCGGCGTCTTCAGTCTGCTCAGCACGTTCCCTGACGCAGCCAGATCCACATAAAAAACATACGGAATTTCTATTTCACCGCAGCTTGTAACCAGGTGAAACATTCCGTCGATCTCATCACCCGCCTCCATAAAGGAAGTATCCACCTCGTAGGCAATCCTGTTTCTCACTCCGCCGAAGGATGCGTGATCTGCAAAAACACGGACTCTGTCGCTGGTGGAATAGACCAGGCCTTTCACACTTCCGCCTCCCTCGGTTCCAATAAACAGTTCTCTCTTTACCGTTGTATTTGTTCTGATTGTCTCTTCTATCGCATCCGGCGTCCAGAGCACTCTGGGCTTTGCTGTATCCACAATGCCCATAGCCAGCCGGTTGATTCGTTCTCTCATAGCATTCTCACCTGCAGTATTCATATTGCTTCAAAAATCTGTTTTCTATTTTAGCATACTTTCCTTTCAATTACACTACATAAAATCGACTTTTTGGCAAAGGGTTGATTTCAGAAAATAAACTTGATATGATAGATATTATCAGGAATAAAATCTCAATAAAGAAAGGGATCCCATTATGACAAACAGTGAAAAAGCTCTGAAGCTCCATGAAGAGTGGAATGGAAAAATCGAGACCGTCTCCAAGGCAGCCGTAAAAAGCCGCGAGGATTTAGCTCTGGCTTACACCCCCGGTGTAGCGGAGCCATGCAAGGTAATTGCCGAAAATCCGGAGGCAGCCTACACATACACAATCAAGTCCAACACCGTAGCGGTTGTATCCGACGGAAGCGCTGTTCTGGGTCTTGGCAATATTGGACCTCTGGCAGCCATGCCTGTAATGGAGGGAAAAGCTGTTCTCTTTAAAGAGTTCGGCGGTATCAACGCATTTCCTATCTGTCTGGACACCCAGGATACAGAGGAAATCATTGAAACTGTTGTACGCATTGCCCCGGCCTTCGGCGGTATTAACCTGGAGGACATCTCTGCTCCCAGGTGCTTTGAAATTGAAGAGCGCTTAAAGGAGCGTCTCTCCATCCCGGTTTTCCACGACGATCAGCATGGAACTGCCATCGTGGTGCTGGCAGGTATTATTAATGCCTTAAAGGTAACAGGAAAGAAAAAGGAGACCGCCCAGGTGGTTGTAAACGGCGCCGGCAGCGCGGGAATCGCCATCACGAGACTGCTCCTTACATACGGCTTTGAGAACATCACACTGTGCGACAAGGCAGGCATGATCTGGGAGGGCATGGAAGGCCTTAACTGGATGCAGGAGCGGATGTCCAAGGTAACAAACAAGGGCAGACGCACCGGCAGCCTGGCAGATGCCTTAAAGGGCGCAGATATCTTTGTAGGAGTTTCCGCTCCCGGCATTGTAACGCCTGAGATGGTCGCTTCCATGAATCAGGATTCCATCCTCTTTGCCATGGCGAATCCTGTTCCGGAGATTATGCCTGATCTGGCCAGAGAGGCAGGAGCCAGAGTGGTTGGAACGGGACGTTCCGACTTCCCGAATCAGGTAAACAATGTCCTGATTTTCCCAGGTATTTTCCGGGGCGCTTTAGAAGGACGGGCCTGCGCTATCACAGAGGAGATGAAATTAGCAGCTGCTGAAGCCATCGCTTCCCTGGTTTCCGAGGAGGAGTTAAGCGATGTCAATATTCTTCCGGCTGCCTTCGATCCGAGAGTAGCTGATGCGGTCAGCCAGGCAGTCAAGGAGCATATCCGCTAGCCTGCCCCAATCAGTTTTTCTTTAAAGGAGTTTTGCCATGTTAGCTGAACCAATGACATTATACAAGCTGATGAATCTGTACATGCTGAAACAGGTAAATTTCCCGCTGACAAACGCCCAGCTTTCCAGTTTTTTTCTGGATCGGGACTACACAAGCTACTTCACGCTGCAGCAGGCCTTAAATGATCTGCTGGATGCAGGACTGATCCGCCAGGAGACTGTCCACAACAGCACCCGCTATGAGATCACTCCGGAGGGAGAGGATACGCTGGATTTCTTTGGAAAGACCATCTCTCCTGCTATTGTGGAGGACATGAACGAGTACCTGAAGGAGAACAAGTTCCGAATGAGGGACGAAGCTGGCTTTATCTCTGACTTCTATAAATCCACCAATCAGGATTATACTGTTCACTGCGAAGTACGGGAGGGCAAAAATGTCCTGATCAGTCTGGACGTATCCGTGCCTGACAAGGAACAGGCAGAAAGCATGTGCAATCACTGGAAGGGAAAAAGCCAGGAGATTTACTCCTTTATTATGAAATCTCTGATGAGCGACAAACCGGTCAAACCTTAGCTATGCTGTCACAGGAGGATTCCCATGTTTCAAAGACGCAGACAGCCAGAACCTGTACGCTTCCGTGATCTTATCCGGGGCGATTTCAGCCAAGCCAGACGGCAGTACCAGATATTCAGGCGAAAGTGCTATCTCTTTGTCTTTCTGCCTGCAGCCGTTTTCGCCATCCTGCACCGTGCAGCAGAGGAATACGCCAGAATCAGGGCTGTTCAGGAACAGCACACACACCGCCCATAGACAGGATGAGATTTTCTATAAAGCAAAACCAGCCGGACCGCTTTTAAGGCAGTTCAGCTGGTTTTCTTTTATCGTTATATCTCTAAAATTTTTTTATTCCAGGTCTCCCCCTCTGTTTCCCGTCTCCTCTCTCACCTTCAGCAGCATTTTTTCATACATTACTGCCATAAGAATCAGGATTACCAGAAGATAAACAGGAAACAGCGCAGCGCTTACATGATTGGCAATGACTCCAAACAGAGGCGGCATACTAAGGCTCCCCACATAAGCGAAAGCCATCTGCACACCTATGACTGCCTGGGATTTGTCTGCTCCGAAGTGCTCCGGTGTGGAGTGGATAATGGAAGGATATACCGGCGCGCAGCCCAGACCGGTCAGAATCAGTCCTGCTGCCGCAGCCTGATTCCCTAAGGGCAGAAAAAAGCACAGCAGGCCTGACAGGATCACAGCTTCACCCAGGTGTATCATCCCCGTGTCGCCAAGCTTCACTGTCAGAAAGCCGCTGACTGCCCTTCCTGCTGTAATACCCAGGAAAAACAGGCTGACAAAGACTGCCGCTTCCTCTGCTGAAAATCCTCTGCGCAGCACCAGATAGCTTCCGGCCCACAGTCCCGTCGTCTGTTCTAACGCACTGTAGCAGAAAAAGGCTGCCAGAATCTCTCCTGCGCCTGGAATCCTGACAATCTCTGCAATCGAAAGAGGACGGCTTCCCCCTTCTTTTAACATACAGGATGTCTCCTCTCCAGTCCTCTGCCTCTTTTTCCACAGCGGAAGGCTGAGCATGAGAACGGCTGTCAGTATGAACTGGAGCAGGGCAATACAGCGGTATCCCATATTCCAGCCCTGCCCGCCGGACAAGGCGTACCCCATAATATAAGGCCCCAGAGAAGCCCCCACCCCCCACATGCAGTGAAGCCAGCTCATATGGCTGCCAGCATAGTGAAGAGCCACATAATTGTTCAGGGCAGCGTCCACACTCCCGGCTCCCAGACCATAGGGAACCGCCCACAGGCACAGCTCCAGATAGGAATCACTGACTGAAAATCCAAACAGAGCAATCGCCGTGGCAGACACACTGACCGCTGTTACCACGCCGGTTCCGAACCGCCTGGTAAGCCGATCACTCTGCAGGCTGGAAAAAATGGTTCCAGCTGAAATAATCATGGAAATTCCACCTGCATAGGATACAGGCACTGAAAATTCCTGATACATCAGAGGCCAGGCTGAGCCTAAAAGGGAATCAGGAAGTCCAAGGCTTATAAAGGACAGATAAACGATTCCCAGTAATAAATGAAACACTACTGTTCTTCCTCTGCAGCCGTTTTCTCAATATAGTCCCAGATCTCTTCCCGTCCCTGCTTTGTCTCGGCAGAAAACGGAATCAGAACGTCCTCCGGCTGCATGGACAGACCTTCCCGTACCATTTTTACATGTTTAGCTATCTGGCTTCTTTTCAGCTTATCTGCCTTAGTGGCGATAATAACCGGACGGTATCCCTGATCTAAAATCCACTGATACATCAGACGGTCGTTCTCTGACGGATCATGGCGGATATCAATCAGCAGAAATACACATTTTAACATAGGAGACTTGTGCAGATAGTTCTCTATCATCTTTCCCCATTTCGCCTTTACCTCCTGGTTGGCCCTGGCGTAGCCGTAGCCCGGCAGATCCACATAGTAAAAAGCGTCATTAATGTGGTAAAAATTGATGGTCTGGGTTTTTCCCGGCTGAGCCGAAGTTCTGGCGTAGGCCTTCCGGTTCATCAATGCGTTGATCAGGGAGGATTTCCCTACGTTGGACTTTCCGGCAAAGGCAAACTCCGGCTGTGTATTAGCCGGAAGCTTGCTGGTAATGCCGCAGACTGTCTCCAAATCTACTTTTTTAATAACCATATTCGTTTCCTTTTCTCTCTTTGGCAAAGATAATCAGTTCTTCTTATCCTCTTTTTTATCAGCGGTTTTAATCAGAGCCTGCTCTAAGACCTCTTCCATGGATGTTACAAAAACAATCTCCATACCCTTTGTGATCTCCTTTGACAGCTCCTCCACATCCAGCCTGTTTTTTGCCGGCACTAAAACCTTCTCCATATGGGCCATTCTGGCCGCTAAAAGCTTCTCCTTCAGGCCTCCGATAGGAAGAACGCGTCCCCGCAGAGTCACTTCTCCTGTCATTGCAGTTTTAGCTGACACAAGGCGGTTTGTCACAGCAGACATCATGGCGGTAGCCATGGTGATGCCGGCAGAAGGTCCATCCTTAGGCACCGCTCCTTCCGGAATATGGATATGAATATCATGCTTCTCGAAATAGCTGTTTTTCACCCCAAAATGGTCTGCCGCAGAACGGACGTAGCTCAGAGCCGTCTGAGCCGACTCCTTCATCACATCCCCCATCTGTCCTGTCAGCTGAAGGACACCCTTTCCAGGCATGACGTTTACCTCGATTTCCAGTGTATCTCCTCCTACGCTGGTCCAGGCCAGGCCGCGGACAATTCCTACCTGATCCTCCTCACAGGCATCCTCAAACTGGATTTTTTCCCGTCCCAGATATTTCTCCAGATTCTTCTCTGTAATCCGGATCATTCTCTCATGCCCGGTGTTTTCCTTCTCAGTCTTCTTCTGGTCAGTCTTTTCCGCCTTCGCCTCTGCCGCCTTCAGGGACTTTGTCTTCTGGAGACGCTTTTCTCTCATCTGTTCTTCCAGAATTTCTCTGGCTGCCTTCCTGCAGATATCGCCAATTCTTCTCTCCAGATTCCGGACTCCCGCCTCCCTGGTATAATTGTGAATCATTTTTTCCAGAGCTGCGCCGGATATGGACAGATCCTTCCTGGTAAGGCCATGGCGTTCCATCTGCTTGGGAATCAGATAGTTCTTTCCTATATGGAATTTTTCATTCTCTGTGTAGCTGCTGACCTCAATCACTTCCATACGGTCTAACAGAGGCCCTGGAATCGTCTGGGTTGTATTGGCGGTGGCAATAAACAGTGCTTCTGACAGATCCACCGGAATTTCCACATAGTGATCCCGGAATTTTACATTCTGCTCGCTGTCTAATACTTCCAGCAGAGCAGAGGAGGTATCTCCCTTATAATCGCTGCTGACCTTGTCAATCTCGTCTAACAGCATCAGAGGATTTTTTACTCCGGCCTGCTTCAGTCCTTCTACAATTCGTCCAGGCATGGCTCCCACGTATGTTTTTCTGTGACCCCTGATCTCCGCCTCATCACGGACACCTCCCAGGCTGATGCGGACGTACTTTTTCCCCAGAGCTCTGGCCACTGATCGCGCAATGGATGTTTTTCCCGTACCAGGCGGTCCTACCAGACAGATAATGGGGCTGGTTCCCTTTTTGGTCAGAATTCTGACTGCCAGATACTCCAGAACACGCTCTTTTACCTTCTCAAGTCCATAGTGATCCTCGTTGAGAATCTCCTCTGCATGGCGCAGATCGTTATTGTCCCGCGTCACCTTGTCCCAGGGCAGCTCCAGCACAGTTTCCAGGTAGGTTCTGAGCACATTGGCATCCTGGCTCCCTCCCGGCATGCCTTTAAACCGCTCAATCTCCTTGGCAATTCTGTCCTTGACCTCTTTGCCGGCCTTGATGGAAGCAAGCTTTTCTTTCAGCTCATCAGCATCTGATACCGGGTTATCCTCCCCCAGCTCCTCTCTGATAATCCGCATCTGCTCCCTCAGGATATACTCCTTCTGGTTTTTGTCAATGGCAGCCTTTACTTTGGACTGAAACTCTTTTTTTACCTGAAATACTTCAATTTCCGTCAGAAGGATGCTTACAATCTGCTCATACTGGGCAGTCAGATATACCTGATCCAGCACCTGCTGCTTAACTGCAAATTCCCATGGAAACTGAACCGCAATCTGGTTTAACAGTTCCGGCAGTTCTGTAAGGGATAACAGATTAGGCAGAATCTCTCTGGCAGCCGTCTGATCCACACGGCCGTACTCTTCCAGCTTTTCTTTGACAATCCGGAGCATAGCCTCCCGTTCTGTCTGGCTCAGATTCTCCTCATCAGTCGTCCTGATCTCCGCCTCGCCTTCCAGATAGGAGCCATCAGTATTCAGGGATAAAAGCTCCGCTCTCTCCTCTCCCTCAGCCATCACCCGGATCACTCCGCCCGGCAGCTTTACCAGCTGCTTTACCATGGCAATCGTTCCCATCTGATACAGATCCTCTGCCTGAGGATTCATCTCCTCTGTCCTCTTCTGCGTCACCAGAAGGATCTTCTGATCCCCTACCATGGCCTTCTCCACCGCTGCAATGGATTTCTTTCTGCTTATGTCAAAGCTAATAATCATCTGGGGCAGCACCGTCAGTCCGCGGAGCGCTACCACAGGTATCGTCAGTTGTGTATGTTCCATTTACTTCTCCTGATTTTGTAAATAACTTATCTTTGTAAAAGGGGATCTGTAGCTTTTACAGATCCCCTCTTTCTAAAATGACACTGCGGTTCTTGCCTGTTACGCAATCTCGCCTGTCTTATCCTTCTTTAAGCGCCCGGTAAATGACTTACGGGGTACTGTATTTTCTCTGTATACAATCTCCGGCCCGCATTTGCCTTCCACCACATCCTTGGTGATGGTGCAGATGCCGATACTGCTGTCTGACGGAATCTCATACATAATATCCATCATAACTGACTCCATGATAGCCCGCAGTCCTCTGGCTCCTGTCTTTCGCTCTACCGCCATGTGGGCAATCGCATACAGGGCGTCATCTGTAAACTCCAGCTTCACGCCGTCCAGATCAAGCAGTGCCTGATACTGTTTTACAATTGCGTTCTTCGGTCTGGACAGAATTTCCACCAAAGCGTCCTCGTCCAGAGATTTTAACGGAACTGTTACCGGCACACGTCCGATAAACTCAGGAATCAGTCCGAATTTTGTCAGATCCTCCGGCATCACCTGGGCTAACAGTTCGTCGATATCAGCGCTCTGCCTGTCAGCAATCTCCACTTCAAAACCAATGGATCCTGCACCCAGACGGTTCTCCACTATCTTCTCCAGCCCGTCAAAGGCTCCTCCACAGATAAAGAGAATGTTTGTGGTGTCGATCTGAAGAAGCTCCTGCTGAGGATGCTTTCTGCCTCCCTGAGGCGGAACGCTGGCCACAGTTCCCTCCAGAATCTTTAACAGCGCCTGCTGAACACCTTCGCCGGAAACATCGCGCGTAATGGAGACATTCTCTGACTTCTTTGTAATCTTATCGATCTCATCAATATAGATAATGCCGTACTCAGCCTTGCTGATATCATAGTCAGCGGCCTGGATAATCTTAAGCAGAATGTTTTCCACATCCTCGCCTACATATCCGGCCTCTGTCAGAGTTGTGGCGTCAGCAACTGCAAACGGCACATTCAGGATTTTTGCCAGTGTATTGGCCAGATAGGTCTTGCCGGATCCAGTCGGTCCCAGCATCAGAATATTGCTCTTCTGCAAATCCACATCCTGAGAGCCCTGGGAAGTAATTCTCTTATAGTGATTGTACACAGCAACGGAAAGCACCTTCTTAGCTGCCTCCTGTCCTACTACATACTCATCGAGAAATTCCTTAATCTCCTTCGGTTTCAGCAGATTAATGCCGCTGAAATCAATGCCTTTTGCATTGTCTGCATCACCCAGCTCCTCCTCCAGGATCTCTGCACACAGCTCAATACAGTCGTCACAGATATAGACGCCGTTGGAACCGGCAATCATCTTTCGTACTTGATCCTGCGTTTTCCCGCAGAAGGAACATCTGATATTGTCGTCTTGTCTGCCTGGCATTCGTCCACCTCTACTCTCTCTCTTCATAATCAGCGGCCTGTGATGACACGGTCAATAAGACCATATTTAAGCGCCTCTTCTGCTGTCATATAGTTATCGCGATCCGTATCTCTCTCAATCACCTCGTAGGGCTGTCCTGTATTTGCCGCCAGGATCTCATTCAGTTTTTTCTTTGTTCTGAGAATATTTTCAGCAACAATCTGAATCTCTGTTGCCTGCCCTCTGGCGCCGCCGGAAGGCTGATGAATCATAACCTCCGCATTGGGAAGAGCCAGTCTCTTTCCCTTAGCTCCTCCTGCTAACAGGAAAGCTCCCATGCTGGCTGCCATTCCGACACAGATAGTGGAAACATCACATTTAATGTAGTTCATCGTATCGTAAATAGCCATTCCTGCTGTTACGGAACCGCCTGGGCTGTTGATGTAGAGATGGATATCCTTGTTCGGATCCTCAGACTCCAGAAACAGGAGCTGCGCTACAATCAGGCTGGCAGACACATCCGTTACCTCCTCGCCCAGGAACACGATGCGCTCCTTTAAAAGCCTGGAAAAAATGTCATAGGAACGCTCTCCCCGGCTGGTGGACTCAATGACATAAGGTACTAAACTCATATAATGCCTCCTATTCACTGTGACAAAAAGCATAGGGATGCTGAAAAACTTCAGCCTCCCTCTGCCGTACACTTGTCTTAATTTCTTTTTTCAGCTTTTGCAGATTAAACTAACTTAGCCTCTGCTACAAGAAGCTCTACTGCCTTCTTAACAGCCAGATCCTTCTTCATCTGCTCAAGCTCGCGCTCACCGAGAAGACCCTTTAACTTATCAGCCTCCATCTTGTAAGCCTCAGCCATCTTTGCGATCTCCTCATCGATAGCTGCTTCCTCTACCTGAATGTTCTCAACCTCGGCAACCTTCTCCAGAACAAGACCTGTCTTGATCTGTCTTACTGCCTGCGGCTTCATCTGATCCATGATGTTCTCTCTTGTCATGCCTGTGAACTGCATGTACTGGTTAATATCAAGTCCCTGGCTCTGAAGTCTTCTTGCATAGTCCTCAAACATACCGCGAAGACGTGTTTTAATCATAGCCTCCGGAATATCCATCTGAGCATTGTCTGTAACCTTATCGATTACCTTGTTCTCATTCTCAGCCTCTGCTGTCTTCTCTTTTCTCTCTGTAAGAGTCTTCTTTAAGTCCTCTTTGTACTCAGCCAGAGTCTCGAAATCAGAAACCTCGCTTGCAAACTCATCGTTTAACTCAGGAAGCTCTTTTACCTTGATTTCCTTTACAGTAACCTCGAACTTAGCAGGCTTTCCTGCAAGCTCTTTTGCGTGATACTCCTCTGGGAAAGTAACCTCAAGCTCTTTTGTCTCGCCTGCGTTCATTCCGATCATCTGCTCCTCAAAGGTATCGATGAAAGAGTGGGAACCGATTGTAAGTGGGTAATCGTGGCTCTCTCCGCCTGCAAATGGCTTGCCGTCTACGTATCCCTTGAAGTCAATGATTGTCTGATCTCCGTCAGCAACCGGTCTATCTTCAACAGTAACCAGTCTGGAGTTTCTGTCCTGAACGTTCTTTAACTCGTTCTCTACATCCTCATCTGTAACGGAAGCGTCTGTCTTCTCAACCTCTACTCCCTTGTACTCGCCTAATGTTACCTCCGGCTTTACTGCAACAGTAGCTGTATAGATGAATGGCTTGCCCTTCTCAATCTGAACAACCTCGATCTCAGGAGAGGAAACGATCTCCTCCTCGCATGCCTCCAGCTCTCTTGGGTAGGACATATCGATCACTGCGTTTGCTGCATCCTCATAGAAGATGCCTGCGCCGTACATTTTCTCAATCATGGCCTGCGGAGCCTTACCGCGTCTGAAGCCAGGAATGTTGAATCTTCCTTTATTGTGATTGTAAGCTGCCTTCATCGCCTTCTCGAACTCTTCAGCGGACACCTCGATTGTAAGTTTTGCCATGTTTTTCTCTAATTTTTCTACCTGTAAACTCATTGTAAGGGTTCCTCCTTTAATATATGTGAACCGCCGTATCATCTGGGCGTTACACTTCAAGATAGCATTATATCATATGTGTTACGTAAACGCCAGCAGAAAATACGGCTTTTCACGAGATTTTCTACTATTTTCCCTGGTTTTTTTAATTTTTCAGCTTTAATTCTGGTCGTACTGAATGGCGGCTTTCACTG
This sequence comes from Lachnospiraceae bacterium AM93-12TA, assembly GCA_027698105.1. Lineage (GTDB taxonomy): Bacteria > Bacillota > Clostridia > Lachnospirales > Lachnospiraceae > Otoolea. Next base: position 50,125 of record JAQERH010000010.1, on the reverse strand, counting down.
CCTCCCCATTCTCCCTGGATGTAAGAAGGCCTAAAAGTTCAATTCCCAGATCCAGCGCATAACCCAGACCTCTGGCTGTCGTCACCCTGCCATCTGTCACAACTCCCTGAGACGTATGGGACGCGCCCTTCAGGCTGTCCTCAAAGCCTGGATAGCAGGTAGCCTTCTTTCCATCTAAAAGGCCCAGCTCACCGAGCACACTGGGAGCTGCACAGATGGCTGCCAGCCGCTTTCCCTCTCCTGCCGCCTTTACAAGGGCGCTGCACAGCTTCTCACAATTTCTCAAATGAGTGGTTCCCGGCATGCCGCCTGGAAGAAAGTATGCGTCAGCTCCATCTAAATCCACCTCGTCAAGAACTGCGTCAGCTGTAATCCGAAAACCGTGGGATCCTGTTACCTCTCTCTTATCTGAGATGGAAATCAGTTTCACTGAAACTCCGCCCCGGATCAGCACGTCCACTGCTGCCAGGCACTCTACCTCTTCAAGACCATCTGCTAAAAATGCATATACTTTTGCCATTATATTTCCTCCTGTTCTTCCTGTCTGTTTTTTATTTTCTGTTTATAAATCTTTCTTATCATGCCTGTTTTCTACCAGGCTCCTGCTTCCATGGAATCTGATTCATGAAAGCCTTTTAAATACATCGCTGTGTGTCTCCTGAGTTCGCTGTAGATCTCCGCCTCCGCTGCCCGGATATAGGGATTAACAAACAGCATACCGATTCCAAAGAACAGAGTTCCCAGAAGAACCCATCCAATAAAGGAAAGGTAAAATACAAACAGCTGGAGTTTATTCCCCTGCATCATCTCCCTGGAGGCAGCAAACACCTCTCTCTGAGCAGCTTCCGGATTTTCTGATAAGATATACGGAATCATCGCGTACTCATAAGTCTTGACAATACCCGGCACAATGAAAAGCAGACTCCAAAGAGCAGTAAACAAATCCCTTAAAAACATGATTTTTACCACATTCAGGTAGCTTCCCGATATAAACGCAAAGAGAAGCCTGTCAATTCCGGCTGAGCGGTCAAGCTTCCTGCTTTCCATAAAAAAGCGTTTGCAGCCCACCTCCATGGGATTGACAATAAATATTCTGATTCCGATTCCCACAATTCCCGACAGGGCCAGGATTCCATATAAAAAGCTCTCTGCCATATATCCGATATCCGGCAGCTCAAAGCCGTGCATAAATCCTCCATGGAGCAGGCCATGTACCAGCCCTCCCTGAACGATCCCATAAACAGCCCGTTCCATATGGACATTCATGGAAGTTTCAAATCGGGCAGCTATGCCCAATAAAATAAGCAGAAGAAAAGCTGCCCAATAGTATCTCCCTATCTGTCTCCAGCCCCTCTTTTTTACCTCGCTGATTGACCACATACGTTTTCCTCCTCTGTTTCCTACGTGGTATATCTTTTGATCTGCCGATATTATACCATATCAGCAGGAAAACAAGCGGCTGCGAAGCAGACATTTGTTTTCACCTGATATGGTAACGACAAAATACTTTAGCTGCCAAAGGCAGCGGCAGATGTGCGCAGCACAGCTGCATTTTGGAGTTATTATGCCATATCCGCTCTGCGGATATTATACCATTCTTTTTTCAGAATATCTACTGATCGAGTGCTGAGTACAGGAGATACCTGTGGTATAATATGATATCATGCCGGTTTAGGCAGATGAAAGGAGCATAAACACATGGAAATTGAACGAAAGTATCTCATTGAAGCTGAAGAAATGCCAAAAAACTGTCTTTCCTATCCGATCCTGCAGATTGAACAGGCCTATCTCTCCGTGGATCCGGTAGTGCGGGTACGCAGACAGGACGATTTCTTTTATCTCACTTATAAATCCCGCGGAAAGATGGCAAGAGAAGAGTACAACCTGCCCTTAAACGCCCAGTCCTATGCCCATCTTCTGAAAAAAGCGGACGGCCTTGTACTCACAAAAAAGCGGTATTTAATTCCTGCAAAAGATGCGGGGATTCCAGATTCCAGCCTGACTGTTGAACTGGACGTGTTCGAGGGCGCCTATCAGGGGCTGATTCTGGCAGAGGTGGAATTTGAATCAGAAGAAGAAGCAAATCAGTTTATCCCCCCTTCCTGGTTTGGAAGAGAGGTTACCTTTACCGGGGAATATCAGAACAGTGTTCTGGCTATGAAGGGTCTTTAGAAAAAACAAGCAGCCCGTAATATGACCGATCAGACTGGCCATGTTACGGGCTGCCGTCTCCAGGCTTTGTATCTATATCAGTAAGTGACCTGGAACTTACAGCCTCTGTCAGAATCACATCCTCCCGATGCTTTTTAAGCACTGACTTACCGCCCCGATCTCCCTGAAGATCCCATAGTTCCCTGCAATAGCTCACTCGGAACATAACTGGATTGCCTGGTTCGCCCTGGAAAGCCAGAGCGCCTATCCCCTTTCCGGATAAAACAGTCCGGATCATCATGGCTTTTACCTCGTCTGCGATCAGCCACGGCTGATCGCAGACGGAAAACAGCAGCCAGTCTTCCTTATCCGGTTCTGCCGCCTGAATTCCCAGGCGGACAGAAAGGGAGATTCCTTCCTCCGGTTCTCTGTTTACCACAACAAGAGACGATGCCTTTTCTGCCTCCCTGATAATCTCCTCATAGGCAGTAACCACAAGAATCTGCACGTCCCATTCTCTTTCTGCCTTCAGTTCTTCTCTTACACGACAGGCACAGGACAGGGCCCGCCGATACATCGGCAGGCCCTCCACCTGATAAAACAATTTATTCTCTCCCTGAAACCGTCTGGACAGTCCGGAAGCCAGAAGAATATAGTAAATCATCACAGCTTTCCAAGTCCCCTGACAATCTTTTCAGGCGTAATCGGAAGCTCTCTGAAACGAAGACCTGTGGCGTTATACACTGCCTGGGCAATAGCAGGAGCCGGCGTATTGATTACCACCTCTCCGATGGATTTAGCGCCGAAGGGGCCGGTAGGCTCATAGCTGGACTCAAATTCCACTTCCAGATCCGGAATTTCCAGTCTGGACGGAATCTTATACTGCATAAAGGAATTTTCCTTCAGACGTCCCTTCTCTGTGTAGTTGATATCCTCATACAGTGTCATTCCAATTCCCTGGACAATGCCGCCCTCTGCCTGGACTCTGGCAAGCGGAGGATTGATTACCGTTCCGCAGTCCACAGCTGCCTTGTAATTGACCACCTCAATCTGTCCTGTGGCTAAATCAACCTCTACCTCTGCCATTCCGCACATAAATGGCGGCGGAGATTTAGGAGAAGAGTGAGCTGCTGAAGCTTCCAGCGCCATCTGGTTTCCGCACATGCTTCTGGTAGAAATATCTGCCAGGGAGACTCTTTTTTCTTCATCGCCCAGCACATAGACAAATGCACCGTCAAAATCAGCCTGTTCGCTCTCCACATGAAGCATTTCAGCCCCTGTCTTCACAATTTTTTCTCTCAGCTGTCCACAGGCCTGAATCGTGGCCTGGCCCGTGATATAGGTAGTGCTGGATGCATAAGAGCCGGAATCATAAGGCGAGCTGTCTGTATCTACGCCAAAGACTACAACCTGATCCACATCACACTCCAGGCAGTCCGCCGCAATCTGGGCCAGAATTGTATCGCATCCAGTTCCCATATCGGTTGCCCCGATCATCATATTGTAATGGCCGCTGTCTGCCAGGCGGATGGACACGGTTCCCACATCCACGCCGGAAATACCGGAGCCCTGCATGGAAATGCCGACTCCCACTCCGCGGACTTTTCCATTTCCCATATCACGTCTGGGGAACTTTTCATCCCAGTTCATCATCCTGGCTGCCCGATCCATGCACTCTTCCACATGACAGCTCTCTAACAGCTCATGGTAGTAGGCAGGCATGATCTGGCCTTCCTTCAGAAAATTCTTTCTGCGGATAGTAAGCGGATCGATTCCCAGCATATCGGCCGCTTCGTTTAACGCAGACTCCACGGCAAAAAGCCCCTGAGTCGCCCCGTAGCCCCGATAGGCTCCGGCAGACTGGAAGTTTGTGTACACCACATCATAGGAAAAGCGGAAGGCTTCCGGTGTATAAATCGGAATGGACTTATGTCCTGACAGTCCCACTGTAGTAGGGCCGTGTTCTCCATAAGCGCCCGTATTAGACAGGGTGTAAACATCTATCGCCCGGACGATGCCTTCTTTTGACAGCCCCATCTTCACCCGGATCTCCATCTCGTGGCGGGGGGAGGATGCTATCATGGATTCATACCGGGAATATACCATCTTCGCCGGACGTCCTGTTTTCATGGTAACAAGAGCCGGATAAATCTCTGAAACACCCGTCTGTTTCGCTCCAAATCCTCCGCCGATTCGAGGCTTTACCACCCTGACTCTGGATTTTTCAATTCCCAGGGCATTCGCTAAAATCCTTCTGATATGGAAGGGAACCTGGGTAGAGGCAACCACGTTCAGACGTCCAAATGCATCCAGGCAGGTATAGCTTCTAAAGGTCTCCATCATTGTCTGATTATTGGCCTTTGTGTGATAGATTCTTTCAATCACCAGATCGCAGCGGTCAAAAGTTCCCTCCACGTCCCCTTCCTCCTCGCTGCCGCTGGCGCAGAGATTTCTCTTATTGTCCGCCCCTACCGGACAAAGTGCTTTCCAGTCCTCCTCCGGATGTACCAGCACAGGGTTGTCCTTGGCAGTCCGGAAATCCAGCACTGGAGTCAGCACTTCATATTCTACTTTAATGAGCTTCAGTGCTTTATCTGCCGCCTCTTCTGTCTCAGCAGCTACAATAGCAGCCACATCTCCCACAAACCGGACTCTCCTGTCAATAATATATCTGTCATAGGGACTCGGTTCCGGATACGTCTGTCCTGCCTGAGTAAAACGAAGCTGCGGAGAATCTTCCCACGTCAGCACACACACTACTCCCGGCACTTTTTTGGCCTGCTCTGTATGTATTTCCCTGACCAGAGCATGGGCATGAGGGCTTCTCAGCACCTTCACTGTCAGACAGTCTGCAGGAGCCAGATCATCTGTGTAAACAAGACGCCCTGTCACAAGAGCCATGGCATCTTTTTTTATCGTAGGGCGTGTAACAAAGCCCTGCTTCCTTAAACAGTCTTCTCTGTCTTCACGCACTGTTTTGCCAAAGTCAGGCAGCCTGTTTTCCTGCTCTGCATTTACTGGTTTTTCCATACCTATTTCCCTCCTTTCTTTCCTTTTCTATATTCCAGCCAGTTTTTAACTGCCCTCATCTGTCCGGCGTAGCCAGTACAGCGGCAGAGATTTCCAGACAGATATTCTCTAATCTCCTCTGAGGATGGAATTTCTTCAAATTCCCGTTCCATAGCCAGCACGTTCATAATAAATCCCGGTGAACAGAAGCCGCACTGCTCCGCCCCCTGCTCTCCCAGGAAACGGCCAAATTCCTCCGCCTCCTCTTTCAGTCCCTCCAGAGTTGTCACCTGACGTCCCTGAACACGCATAGCGGGAACCGCGCAGGAAAGTACCGGAATTCCGTCCAGCCAGACTGTACAGAGACCGCAATTAGTGGTCTCACAGCCACATTTTACACTTTTATATCCCTGTTTTCTGAGGAACTGAAGAAGGGACAGGCCGGCCTCTGTATCAGCTGTAACTGGGTGTCCGTTAATCATACATTTTAATTCCATAGTATTTATCCCTCCTTCCTGTCTGTCTCAATTTTCTCAAGGCATCTGGACACCAGAACACCTGCCAGATATTTTCTGTATTCAGCAGAAGCCCTCATATTCGTTCCATAAATAAATTTCTCTGTCAGAGCCTTCACCGCCTCTTCCCTCTGGATTTTTTCTCCTGGAAGCTCTGTCGCAGGAACTGAAATCACCCTTGCTTTTCCAGGTCTGGCTCCCACGGCAACAGTGAACCCGCTGTCTCTCAGGCAAACTGCCGCTGTCAGCACCGGAAAATCCACTGCCTCATTTCTCATACTCTCATAGGCTGCAAAGGCCTGTCCCTTTTTCACCAGAATAGAAAGAAGAATATCTCCATCCTCTTTCCGATCTAAAAAGTCCCGAAGCGGAAGCACACCGCCTTTAAACAGCTTCACCTGAGCGTCCAGAGCCAGAAACAGTGTCAGAACATCAGAAAAACCAAAGCGTCCATAAATACTGCCCCCTACAGTGGCGCAGTTTCTGAACTGTGTTCCCACGATATGACGCAGGCTGTCTGCGCTGGCTCCCCTTGTCCACGCCTGAAATCCCTTATGGGTTTCCAGTTTTCTTAAAGAGACCATGGAGCCGATTTCAAATCCTTCTTCTGTCTCTTCAATCTGGTCAAGTCCCAGGCCACTTAAATCAATCAGGGTCTGAACCGTGCGGTTCTGAAGTCTCAGCCAGCAAAAGCCTCCGCAGATCACGGCTGACTTTTTCTGGTTCAGCTCATACGCCTGTTCCAGGCTCTCGGCCATAACAAAATGGTTATAATGAATCACAGGATACCCCCCTTATTATTCCGGACAGAAGCCCGGAGCCTGTCCGGCCTCCGGGCTTCTGTGCCGCGTTTGTTTCTTAATTTTAAATGTTTCGTTTCTTTTCGTTTTTCTCTTTTATTTTATCATAAATCTTTATGATGGACAATCAGAAAAATCCCGGTTCTGAGCCTGATTCTCCTGCTTTTTCTGTAGAACCGGAACGCTGTCCCGGTTCTCCTGTCTGCAGGCCACACAGTCCTCATCAATTTCATATACTGCGTTTCCTTCTATAATTAAACGAATTCCCATCGCTTCAACCTCCTATATAATTCCATTATATGCTGCTGCAAAACAGGCTGTGCAATATAGGCCGCTTGGCGCTGTCATGTTTTTTTGAAGTTTCGCATAGATTGAGGTAAAAGAACTGCCGAACAGAGGTTATTTCCATGAAAACGGAATCTGATTTAAAAATGACGGATTTAGATTATCTGACTGCCTCTCCCCGCCTGCAGATGATTAAGGCCGCCCTTCCCTACATACATGTGCCTGAGCAGCGTTTCTTCTCCATGATTGTCAAACTCAGTGAATTAGAACGCACCATGAAGCTTTTTGAAGAGAAGGAAGACGGCATGGTAGGGATCTGCTCTCTGGAGGCGGATGCCCCTTCCTCTCCTCTTGATATGTTAAATGCCATGAAACCCTATGGAACATCTCAGGAGCAGGAGTTTATTGATTTGATTATAAATTTTCTTCAGGGCTCCAGGATCTATCAGTCTTACCGCGAATCTGCCGGAGAGCATTCTATGAGGGAACACGGCTCTAAAAGAATGGAAAACGCTGACGCAGAAGTCTCCGGTTCTGAAACTTCCAACGGATTTCAGCGGGAAGGCCCCCATTTTTCTATTGAACACCTGAAAAATATGCTGCCGCCAGAGCAACAGTCAAAGCTGGAAACAGCTCAGCTTCTCATGCAGACCATGCAGAATGTATCAGAAAGGATATAATGAATATGAACACTGCCTGGAAACAGGATCCAAGACTTAAAACAATGAATCAGGAAAAATTAAACTATTTGACAAAGCTGGCAGAAACAGTAGAACAGACTCCCAAAGACAAGCTGATGCCTCTCTTTATGAGTATCGCTGCCGGATCCAGCCAGTTTCAGTTTACAGATGCGGAGACAGAACTTTTAGTATCCATTCTGACAGCAAAAATGAGTCCTGCTGAAAAAAAACGGGTAGAAATGCTTCGAACCCTCTCAAAAAAATTCGGAGGCAGGAAAAAGTAAAAGACGTAAAAAGGGAGGAAATGTTTTCCTGCTCCACAAAAGCTAGTGAAAAACACTTCCTCCCTTTATTTTTAGATCTCTTTCTTCCAGAGTCCGTGAAGGTTGCAGTACTCATAAGCTGCCACTGCCTCATCATCCTCGCTGAGAATAAACTGAGCCTCTGGCTTCTCGCCCGGATTCAGGTACTTGATCTGGCTTCCCCTCTTAGTCTCCAGAGCGATCCACTGAATCCAGTGAGCCTCTAACATAGGATGCTCAACCTCTCCTACCTTTACTGTAATCTTCTTTCCCTCTGCCTCTACTACAGGAACGTGCTTCTCATGAGCGCCGTCACTGGTTCCCGGAACAATCTCGCTCATCTTCTCACCACAGCACATCACAGGCACTCCTGCATTCTTTACAAAAGTAACAATATTTCCACAATGCTTGCAAACATAAAATTTCAGACTCATTTTCGTTCCTCCTTGTATTCAATCTTAGTAACTATTACTATTATAGTTTATTTCAAAATAAAAATCAAGTGTTTTCTGAATTTTCTTTCACTCTTTTTCTGACATTATTATCTCCAAATTTCTTTACAAATATTTCTTCCTGTGTTAGAATCAAGGCTGTCAAAGAATTCATATATACAACAGGGAGCTTGTAAACAGGCTGAGAGGAAATTGTGAATTTCGACCTAAAACCTGATTTGGGTAATGCCAACGTAGGGAAATAATGCTGTATTTTGCCCTGTCATTCCCTGACAGGGTTTCTTTTTTGCCGGCTCCTGTATCACTGCTGTCCGTATGCTGTCCTTGAAGGGAGGCAGAAGAACGGCTGGAAAGGAGCTTCTTCTATATGTCATATGCAAAACGCGCTACGCCTGTTCTTGTACTGGCTGCAGTTCTTCTCTTCTGGGAGGCAGCTGTGCGCCTCTTTCAAATTCCACTTTATGTCCTTCCCTCTCCTGGAGAGGTATTAAAAGCCTTAGCTTCAGAGCGGGTTACTCTTTGGAATCACAGCCTTGTAACGGTAGCCGAAGCCCTTCTGGGAATGGGAATTTCTCTGGTACTGGCCATTATTCTCGGCATCCTTATGGACGCTTTTCCCTCTCTCAGGCAGGTAATCTATCCGATTCTGGTAGTAACCCAGACGGTTCCCATGATCGTCCTGGCTCCCATCCTGATTATTTATCTGGGATTTGGCCTGACTCCCAAAATCCTGACTGTCGTTCTGATGTGTTTTTTCCCCATTGCTGTCAGCTTTACGGACGGCATGGCCCAGCTGGATCCGGAATACCTGCATCTGGCCCGTTCCTTTGGGGCCGGAACGTGGACTTCCTATCGCCTGGTAAAAATCCCGGCAGCTATTCCATCTCTGATTTCCGGTCTGAAGGTAGCTGCCACCTACAGCATCAGCGGCGCTGTCGTCGGCGAATGGATTGGAGCTCAGAAAGGGCTGGGCTACTATCTGCTCCGCGTTAAAAACGGATATATGCTGGATAAGGTATTTGCCTGTGTTCTGGTAATCATCTTTTTAAGTCTGTGCATGAATATGACTCTGTGGCTTGTGAAGCGGTTCGTATCCCCCTCCAGTCACCAGTAAACAAAAATCAGGAAACTGTAAACCATATAAACCATTTTAAGGAGAATTATTATGAAAAAGAAACACTCAACAGCTCTTTGCCTGGCAGCTTCTGCCATCCTCTCTCTCACCGCCTGCTCCGGATCCCCTTCTTCCCAGCCAGATGCTCCATCTTCTGAAACCGGTACAGAGGCGCCTCTGAAAGAAGCTCTGGAAGAAGTAACCGTCATTCTGGACTATGTGGCAAACACCAATCATACTGGCATGTATGTAGCTCTTGATCTGGGATACTACGAGGAAGAGGGGCTGAAGGTCAATATTGTGGAGCCTACTGAGGGAGCTACTGCCACTCTCGTAGCGGTAGGAAAAGGCGACTTTGGAATCAGCTATCAGGAGGATGTCACCATTGCTCTTACCTCTGCAGAACCTCTGCCCATCAAAGCAGTTGCAGCTCTCATCCAGCACAACACCTCCGGCTTTGTCACTGCAGCAGATAAGGATATTACCTCCCCCAAGGATTTTGAGGGAAAAACCTATGCCGGATGGGGCGGTCCCGGGGAGGCAGCTGTTCTGGAGGCTGTCATGACACAGGCCGGCGCTGATTTTTCCAAATTAAACATGGTAGTCTCTGACGGTTCCGGCTTCACAGCCCTGGAAGACAAGGCTGATATCATGTGGTTTTTTGAGGGCTGGGACAATATTACCTGCGAAATGAACAACTTTCCCATCAACTACATGCCTGTAAAGGATCTGGATGACCGTCTGGACTACTACACTCCTGTCATCATTGCCGGAAATGATACTCTGGAAAATCGTCCGGAAATGGTAAAGAAGTTTTTAAAAGCAACTGAAAAAGGCTATCAGTACGCCATCAGCCATCCGGAGGAGAGCGCACAGCTCCTTCACAAGCATGCCCCTGACTACTCCCTGGAGATGCTTACAAAATCCCAGGAATTCCTGGCTGAAAAATATATGGAGGACACAGATGTGTGGGGAATGATGTCTGATGAAACATGGGATAATTACACCGAGTTTATGGCAGAATACCAGGTCATCGACAAGACAATTCCTGCCTCTGACTGCTATACCAATGAATTCCTGCCCGGAGTAAACAAATAGGCCAGAAAGGTGATGCCATGAAATTAGAAATTTCTGATTTGAATTTTTCCTATAAAGACAAGCAGGTGCTGCAAGGACTGTCTCTCTCTGTCAAAGAGAGAGAATTTGTCAGCATTCTGGGGCCTTCCGGCTGTGGAAAATCCACGATTTTAAAGCTCTTAACCGGAGTTTTGAAAAAAGAATCAGGATCCCTTCTGGCAGACGGAAGGGAAATTTCCAATCCATCTGAACACTTTGCCTATATGCCTCAGAATGATCTTCTTTTTCCCTGGAAAAACATTCTGGACAATGTGTGCCTTTATGGCCGTATCCATGGCTCTTTAAAGGAGGCGCGGGAGGAAGCCCTGAAGCATTTCCCGGCATTCGGCCTGTCCGGCTACGAATATAAATATCCAAACTCCCTGTCCGGCGGTATGCGACAGAGGGCCGCTTTTCTCAGAACAGCCCTCTGCCGCGCCGATATTCTCCTGTTGGACGAACCCTTCGGCGCTCTGGATGTAATTACCAGAGGAGAGATGCAGGACTGGCTTCTGTCCATGAGAGAACGCCTGAACCGCACGGTACTGTTAGTGACTCACGATATGGATGAAGCCATCTACCTGTCTGATAGAATTCTGATTTTAAATGGTTCGCCTTCCCATATCACCTGGGAATTTTCTATTCCAGAAAAAAACAGAACCCGTTCCTGGCTTTATAGCCAGGGGGCTCTGCGTCAGATGATCTATGAAAAAATTGTTGGAACTGCTGAGGAGGAAACACTTTGACCCTGCTTTACGATGCCCATGCCCATATAGGAAGCATGGAGGAACTGATGCTCAGAAACAAACAGAACATTTTCTCTCTCATCTGCGCCTCCTGCCCAGATGAAGCTAAAAAGCTGGAGGAGCTGACCGGTGATCCGATCCTCTCCCCCATCATCTGTCCAACTTTCGGACTTCACCCCTGGAAAGCAGCACAAATCTCTTTCCGGGAAATGGAGCCATGGCTGTTAAAAGCTCCTGTCATCGGTGAAATCGGAATGGACAGCGTCTGGTGCAGCGTTCCTCTCTCTGTTCAGGAAAAGGCCTTCTGCGCCCAGCTGGAGCTGGCATCTGCCATGAAAAAGCCGGTTATTCTCCACACAAAGGGACAGGAAATACAGATTGCCCGCTTAATTAAAAAATATCCTAACACCTATCTGGTTCACTGGTATTCCGGAGAAGAGGGCTTTTCTGAATTCCTGGATTCAGACTGCTATTTCACCATAGGACCGGATGTGTTCTGTAATCCTTCTGTTCAGAAGGCCGCTGTTCTGGCTCCGGAAAACAGAATCCTGGTGGAAACAGACGGCTGTTCTGCTGTCAAATGGGCCTACGATCAGAATCCCGGCTGCCAAGGACAGCTTCCGCCCTGGAATGATATTGCAGCTGTATTAAAATACAGCATTTCTGTAACAGCCTCCCTGCGTGGGATCTCGCCTGAAGCGCTGGCTGCCAACATAGAAGAGAATTTCCACCGGTTCCGCCCTGTTTAGGGCGGTTTCGGTTTTATTCCCACTCTATGCTTTTCTTATTCTGTATACTCTGAAAGTCCGCCCTTGTCCGGCACAATCAAAATTTTAGCATCTGTTCCAGAGCGCATGAGAATCGTCTTCATCAAGTTCTCCGGGATTCCAATGCAGCCGGCTGTGTATGTGTCATTGACCACCTTCGGGCAGTGGAGAAAAATTGCTGAGCCTCTGCCTGGAACGTGTTCTTTGTTGTAGTCCAGCACCAGGGCATAGTTATAGCAGGGACCCTGATTTTTCAAAATCTCCGCAGAGCGCCAGTCTGACTCTGCTTCTCCTGCCTTCACATATTGATTATAATATCTGCTTCCCACATCATCGACAAAGCAGTCTCCCTCCTGCACTTTGCGGTAGGAAATCCGGCTGCCCGGATCGTCCTTCAGTCCGAAGGCCATCAAAAAAGAATAGAGGCCCGCCGGAGTCTTCTTATCTCCCTCCACCTTGTCTGCCGTAATTCCAGCCTGTCCGCAGGTTCCCCTTGTTCCAAATACTTCAGAAAGGCGTCCATCTGCCCCTCTCTCATAGTACCACAGCGTCAGGCTGCTCTGATCTGCCCCATCTCCTACAGCGAGAATCAGATGATTTGTCTCCTTTGCCGCCTTTAATGTATTTACATCAAACTGCGTCGGCAGATACTCTGCATAGGAAGTCTGGGAAGCTCTCCTTTCCGCTGTCTCTCCCACTGCTTCTGTCTTTGCCTCGCTGCCGCTCTCCATGCTTTCCAGAGCCGGTCCTGTGGCCGTTTTTCCCTGCTGTCCTGACTGGAACTGGGCAGCCTGAACACAGGCAGCTGTTTTTCCTCCCATAGGATTTAATATCATGGCAGCAACCAGCGCTGTCAACAGTATTTTGTCCATTTTTCTTCTCATTTAACGTCCTTTCTGTCCTCTGCCTCGACTCTCCCATTCATCACAGTTCCAGCTCCGGCAGAAGTCCTTCCTCCCTGGCAGTCCTTCGTATCATCCAGTCGGCGATGGCAAACATAAGTGCAATACACTTACAGGAAACATACTCATTTCCATAATTAATATCCCGCCCGTGAAGAATCCCGTTCCTATAAGGTATGTAAATGGGATCGCTGTTGGTTTTCAGGCGATTCTGATTAAAATTCAGTTTGATTTTTGTCAGTCCCTCTGTGCATCCCACCAGACAGTCCCAGGGATCCACTGTGGTTGCTGCGGTGAAAAATCCCTTTTTCTTTGTGTAGTCATTGACTGCTCCGTCAATAATAATCAGAGACAGGGGAACGCTTGCATAATATCTCCCCTCTCTGTGATCCTCAAAGCACTGACGAATCATTCCCTCCCGCATGGCGAAGGACGGGGACGCTCCCAAAATGTGATCCATCTGCTTTGGAGCCTCGTTCTGATAATACTCAACCAAAATCCGCTCCGCCGCCTCAATTCCATGCTCCTCATATTCCAGATTCGCCCGGTGAACCAGGTCCTCACTGATACTGTCATAAGCACACCAGCCATAGTCGGCAAACCGGAGATTAAACTCCGGCCCCTCCTTAATCAGCCCTGTGCAGCAGCTGCTGCATGTTTCTTCCATTCTTTCTGATCATCCCTTTCTCAGGTATTTTTGTATCTTATCATGTTTGTGTGTTTTCATATTTTAACATGAATTTTTTTCATTTTCAATCAACGGATATGGAAATGGGCTCTTCATTCTTTTATTATCAATAATAATCCTCCGTATTTCTAAATACCGGAAAACTTATCTGTGGATATACATTCTTATCATATCAGGTTCGTTGTCCCCTTGAACCATACACAAAAATTCCCAGCCATATCTTTCATAAAAATCTGTATGATCTGTGATCAAATAAATTGGAGTGATTCCTTTGGACTTCGTATCATTCACAACCATATCAAGCAGCTGTCCCGCAATTCCCTGGCAGCGATATTCCTCCTCAGTATATACCGCACAAACATTGGGAGTTAGGTCCTTCCTGTTATGAAAATCATTTTCTATCACGCCAAGGCCTCCTGCAATGCGCCCTCTGTCTAAACAAAGATACCATCCATATTCCGTTTCGTGATTAAGATAGGCTTCCATGCACGCAAGATATGCCTCTTGCGGAACTCCCCATTTGTCATGAAACCATGCGGCAGCCTCTTCTTTTAATTCTGGCTTTTGCCTTAAATTAACATAGATATATTTATTCATGTTCTTATCTCCTTAAGCTCTGTTTGGGTTCCTTACGGCAGTGTTCAACCTCGATTCCGCTTCGCTTCTTCTCGGTTGACGGGCATACGCCCTATGAATGAAAGAGGAGACAGGTCACCTTCTATGCAAGCATACGGTGGCTCTTTCCTCAGTTCCTTACGGCAGTGCTCAACCTCGATTCCGCTTCGCTTCTTCTCGGTTGACGGGCATGCGCCCTATGAATGAAACAGGAGACAGGTCTACCTGTATGCAAGCATACGGTGACTCTTTCCCCAGCTCCTTACGGCAGTGCTCAACCTCGATTCCGCTTCGCTTCTTCTCGGTTGACGGGCATACGCCCTATGAATGAAAGAGGAGGCAGGTCACCCTTCTATGCAAGCATACGGTGATCTGCCTCCTCTTTCATTCGCACTGCCTATTTGCAGACAATGTTTATAATTTTTCCAGGAACGTAAATTTCTTTTACGATGTTTCCTGTCAGTTTATCTTTTACTGCTTCTTTTCCTGCTGCCAGAGCGGTTTCTTTGTCAACGTCAGCTGGAAGCGCTACTACGCCTCTTGTCTTTCCGTTGATCTGCACGGCAATCTCTACCTCGTCGTCCTTCATGGCCTCTGTATCGCACTCCGGCCATGTGCTGTGGAATACGCTGTCTGTGCCGCCCAGCTCTCTCCAGAGCTCCTCGCCCAGGTGTGGAGCAAACGGTGCAAGAAGGGTAACGAAAGTCTTTAAGGTCTCCTTATCGATTCCGCCTTCCTTCTTTGCCAGCTCAATGAACTTGTTATTGTACTCCATAAATCCGGAAATAACAGTATTTAAGCTGAACTGCTCGAATCTCTGCTCGATGTCGTAAACCAGCTTGTGGCGCAGCTTCACCATTTCCTTCGTCTCTTTGATGTCCTGATCCTTGCTTGTCATAACCAGGTTATAGAAACGATTTAAGAAACGGGAAACACCCTCGATTCCTCTGTCATCCCACTCAGCATCTAACTCCGGCGGTCCTACGAAAAGCTCGTAAAGTCTTAAAGAATCACAGCCATAGTCTCTTACCAGATCGTCAGGGGAAACTACGTTGCCCTTGGACTTACTCATCTTGATTCCATTCTTTCCTGTAATCATTCCCTGGTTGAACAGCTTCTTAAACGGCTCATCAAAGTCAACCACACCGATATCGTGAAGGAACTTGGTGTAGAAACGGGAATACAGAAGGTGAAGCACCGCGTGCTCTACGCCGCCGATATACATGTCAACCGGCAGGTATTTGTCTGCCTTCTCCTTGGAAACAAGAGCCTCATTGTTCTTGCTGTCCACATAACGGAGGAAGTACCAGGAGGAACCTGCCCACTGAGGCATGGTATTGGTCTCTCTCTTAGCCGGGGCGCCGCAGCATGGGCAGGTTGTGTTAACCCACTCGTCAATAGCAGCAAGCGGGGACTCACCTGTACCAGTCGGCTGGTAGCTGTCTACCTCCGGCAGTGTCAGCGGAAGCTGATCCTCCGGAACCGGCACATTTCCGCACTTCGGGCAGTGGATAATCGGAATCGGCTCACCCCAGTATCTCTGACGGGAGAATACCCAGTCGCGCAGCTTGTAATTTACTGTCTTGCGGCCAATGCCCATTTTTTCAATCATCTCAGGAGCTTCTTTCTTCAGAACAGAAGACTCCATTCCGTTCCACTCGCCGGAATTGATCATGGTTCCGCTGGCCTCTGTGTAGGCCTCGGTCATGTTCTCAATCTCTTTTCCGTCCTTGGCAATAACCTGGATAATCGGAATGCCGAACTTGGTGGCAAACTCAAAGTCACGGTCATCGTGAGCCGGAACGCACATGATAGCGCCTGTACCGTAATCTGCCAGTACATAGTCAGACAGCCAGATCGGAACCTTCGCTCCGTTTAACGGGTTCACTGCGTAGGAACCGGTAAATACGCCAGTCTTTTCCTTATCCTGAAGGCGGTCTACGTTGGACTTCATAGAAGCGTCGAAAATGTACTTCTCTACTGCTTCTCTCGTCTCATCGGTAGCCAGGCTCTTAGCCAGAGCGTGCTCCGGAGCCAGTACCATAAAGGTAGCGCCGTGAAGGGTATCCGGTCTGGTAGTGTAGACAGTGATCTTGTCCTCTCTGCCCTCTACCGGGAAATCTACCTCAGCGCCGTAGGATTTTCCAATCCACTCGCTCTGCATCTTTTTAACCTTCTCTGGCCAGTCTAACTTGTCCAGATCGTTTAACAGACGCTCTGCATAGGCAGTAATTTTCAGCATCCACTGGCGGAGATTTTTCTTCGTAACAGCAGTTCCGCAGCGCTCGCAGCAGCCGTTGACAACTTCCTCATTGGCAAGGCCTGTCTTACAGGACGGACACCAGTTAATAGGGAATTCCTTCTCATAGGCAAGTCCCTTCTTGAACATCTGCACGAAAATCCACTGAGTCCACTTATAGAAGTTAGGATCTGTTGTATTAACCTCCATATCCCAGTCATAAATTGCGGCAATCTCACCAATCTGACGCTTAATGTTTTTAATGTTCTCTGCTGTAGATTTAGCCGGATGAACACCCATCTTGATCGCATAGTTCTCTGCCGGAAGTCCGAATGCATCCCAGCCCATGGGATGAATCACATATTTTCCCTTGAGAAGCTGATAACGGCTCCAAACATCAGAGATTACATAGCCTCTCCAGTGACCTACGTGAAGGCCGCTTCCAGACGGATATGGGAACATATCCAGACAGTAATATTTTTCTTTTTTTCCATCATTGACATTAATCGGGTTCTTCGCCCAGTTTTCCCGCCACTTTTTCTCAATGGCGGTATGGTTGTACTGTGCCATTTCCATTTCCTCCTTCTGTTATATACGCAAAACCTTCGCAAAAAGCTGCTGTGACATAAGAAATAAAAAATGCCCTGCATCTCTCTGCTGATTCTGCATAGAGACGCAAGGCTTTTCCTCTCGCGCGGTACCACTCTATTTCATGCCCTATAGCATGCTCTTACGGGAAAAACTGCTGCTTTTCCTCACCGCATAACGGGCGGTTTCCGGCTCTGCCTACTCAGGATGGCCCTGATCCTATCAATCTACGAATCAAATCTTCCGGCCTTCCCTTCAACAGGCTGCTCCAAGGCGAGTTCAAATGCCATCTCCAACTGCCTCGCACCTTCCGGCAGCTCTCTGGTGGTTCCTGCATTCTACTGTTCCTCTTCCCTGCATTTACTGATGGTTCTTAATTTAACATACTTGCAGACGGCTGTCAAGGTTCTGCCGGATGATTCCACGTCAAATCTCACTGCTTCTGCCACGCCTTCCGACCTTCCGGCTCTACGTGAAGCGTCTGATCAGAAGGCTCCTCTGTAATAGAAAGAAGCCCTTTTTCCTCCTGCACAATGCCGCGGGCTACAATAGCCGAATAGACATTTCCATTGGAGTCCTCCGCAACCACACGAAGATCGATTCGTTCTCCTACCTCCGGACTCAGTTTCATATTCCAGGAAGCTGTATAAACTCCCTCTGTACCGTCAGCCCAGGCAGTATCTCCCTCTGATCCGCTTGTCTCCCTTTCTTCCAGAATCGTCTGGGTATGCAGCAGCTGTTTTCCTGAATAGATCTGGGCTTCCGCTCTGACTAACTGAAGTTCTGCCGGAATACTGTTTACAAACAGAGAAACATCCGGAGAAAGCTCCACCTCGGACTTTCTAGACCAGCTGCTCCAGCCTAGAAAGGCCGAACAGTCCAACTGGAACAGACAGTCATCCTTCACAGATACATACTCCAGAATTTCCCCTCTCAGATTCTCTCCGCTTTCTTTATAAATTTTAAAGATTCCTGATTCTGTCAGAGCTGACACTTCCGTCTCTGCCTGAAACTGTGTGCCCTCCGTTCGCTCTGCCGGAAGTCTGACCGTTCCTTCTAACCCCTCCCATATAAAGTAAACTCCCTCGCCTTCCTGGTATTCCTTCAAATCTGCCGCCACATGGATCTCTGCTCTCAGATCATCCTTTGGGGTGACTGTCACTTGAAACTGCTCTACAAAACTGTTCGCCCGTTCCTGTCCGCTCTGAATTTCCGAAGAAATCCTCCTAACTGTATCTGTTACGCTTCCCTCCATCTGGCTGACTCTCACCTGCAGATCCTGTACCTGGCGACGGAGGCTTCGATTCTCTCCGGCCAGAAAGAAAAGCCCGCCTGCCGCTAAAAGCAGGTTCGCTGTTCCAAGGAAAATCAAAATCTGTTCTTTTCCCGGCTTTATTTTTCGATCTTTCATCTGCTGCCCCCCTTTCTTCAGAAATGATGGTACTTATAGTTATGGAATCATTATACCATAGTAATTATCTGAATATCTTTACAATATTCTTACAAATCACTCTGACCATCTTTTTATCTAAGCCCACTCCTTGCAGACATCAATCCACTCAGAAAAACCTGAGTACGTTTCCAGTTCCTCTACTGTCAGTTCAATGGCGCTGTTACTGCTTCCGCAGGCTGGAAATACGGTTTGAAACCTTTTCAGCGACTGATCCAGATATACGGTAACATCATCCTTCACTGCAAATGGGCAGACACCGCCTATGGAATGCCCAATTAGAGCCGAAACCTCATCTGGGGACAACATTTTCGCCTTCGCTCCAAACTGCGCCTTGTATTTTGCATTATCTATTTTCGCATCGCCTGCCGTCACAATCAGAATGGGACTGTTATTGACCTTAAATGAGAGCGTTTTTGCAATCCGGCACGGCTCACAGTGCAATGCTTCTGCAGCAAGAGCTACCGTTGCGCTGGAAACGCTGAACTCTTGTATCCGGCTCTCCATTCCATATTTCTTAAAAAACAGTTTAACATTTTCGATTGACATTGTTCCACCTCTCTATTTCTCTATGAAAATTCTATGAACTGCCTCCAAAGTGTCCAATTTGGCACTTTAAAAATTACTTCCTGTTTTGCATCCATAACTAAATAGATCTCTCATCATTGCTTCTTTCTTCTCCCACCCCCCATTGCTATCAGTATACCATAATTCTTCTCAGTGTGGTAAATCACCGGAACCAGCAGAAAAGCCGCTGCACCATAGACGATATCTATGACACAGCGGCTGCATCTCCTACAGAAACACCTTTCTGCCTCCGGCATCCGGTATTCCCAGCTCTTCTCTGTACTTGGCCACCGTTCTTCTAGAGATGGTAAATCCTTTCTCCTCCAGCTTCTCTGCCAGAAGGCGGTCGCTGAACGGTTTCTTCTTATTCTCTTCCTTTATAATCTCTGTCAGAGCGTTCTTCACTCCCTGAACAGAAACTGACTTTCCGCTTCTTCCCTTTTCCTCAGAAATTCCCCTGGAGAAAAAGTAGTTCATAGGATAAATGCCCCAGGAACACTGCAGATACTTCTGCCGCACAGCCCGGCTGACAGTGGACTCATGAATTCCTATGGTTTCTGCTACTTCACTCTGCTTCAGCGGCTTTAAATAGGCCGGTCCTTTCTCAAAGAACTCACTCTGCATAGCTAAAATCGTCTTGGTCACATTCATAATCGTGCGGCCTCTCTGTTCCATGCAGGTGCGGATCCACTCAGCCTGTCTGAGTTTTTCTCTCAGATAGTCGTGAACCTGTGCTGAATCAGACTGAACGGACATTTTTCTGTAATAATCATTGATTTCAATGGTCGGATAGGTACTTTCATTCAAAAGAATTTCAAATCGGTCGGCAAACTTCACCACTGTCACATCTGGAATCAGATAGGACAGCTGCTCTCTGGAAGAAAAATGGCTGCCTGGTCTTGGATTCAGATTCCTTATCTTCTGGCAGATCTCTGCTGTCTCCTCCACAGAAAGATGGACCTTCTTGGCAATAGCCGGAATCTTATTTCCCGCTAACAGCTCCAAATGCTCTTTTACAATCTCCTCTGCCTCCGGCGTATCTGCCTTATTTCTCTGAAGCTGAAGCAGCAGGCATTCTCCCAGATTTCTGGCAAATACTCCTGCCGGTTCCAGAGTCTGAAGTCCGGAAATAATCTTCTCGATCCGCTCTGCTGATTCCTCAAACCGCTCTGCTACCGATTCTGCCGGCTCATCCAGATACCCCTTATCATCCAGACTCTCCATCAGGTACGAAACAATCTCCTCATCTTTCCCGGACAGCTCCTTTAAGCTTACCTGGGACCATAAGTAATCCTGCAGGGATTCCTCATCATTCTGCTTGAATTTCCAGTCGTCGTTCCCCTCCTCCTCGTCTCTGGATTCGTGCATATAGGTATCCCTGTTTTTGCTGCTCAGTGATTCCAGCCATTGATATTTCGCCATCCGTTCTTCCTCCGGCGACGGCTGATTCAAATCTACCACAGGATTTTCCAGAAAAATCTCCCCTAATTTTTCACAAAGCTCCTGCACCCCCATCTGGAGTATTTCATTTGACAGGATCATCTTCTGCGATAGTATCTGTGTCTGCTCTGCCTTAATAAATAGTTCTGTCCTCACTCTAACTTCCTTTCTTCTGCACCTGTCTCTTCCTTAAATCGTATACTGGTCTTCCTCTTATCCCCGGCTTTCTGTCTTTTCTCAGATAAAAAGCCTGCCTGTATTTCATTAAAGGCCAGCACCGGTGTACAAGGGACCATGCACCTTTGTACACTGACGCCATGAAGCGTTTTGGAATATCCGCAAGCAGGGACTGCCTCCCAGCTGTGAAAGGCAGTCCCTGACGGTTATTTCATTTATTCAATTTTACCATAAGTTTATAGAAAAGATCAATCTTTTTCAGCCTCTGCCTGTGCGGCTCTTGCCTCCACTTCCTTCTTCTGGACATCACCAGGAGCCTGCTCATAGCGGCTGAACTCATAGGAATATACGCCGATTCCGCCTGTCATAGAGCGAAGATCTGTGTTATATCCGTAAAGCTCGGACATCGGAACATCTGCTTCAATCACCTGTTTGCCATAGTGATCAGAATTCATACCCAGAACACGGCCTCTTCTTCTGTTTAAGTCTCCCATAACATCTCCGGTAAATTTATCCGGAACAGTCACTTTCAGGGAAGCAATCGGCTCTAACAGAACAGGTGTTGCATCCATGAAGCCCTTCTTGAAAGCCATGGTAGCAGCCATCTTAAACGCCAGCTCAGAAGAATCAACCGGGTGGTAGGATCCGTCTACCAGAGTTGCCTTTAATCCTACAACCGGATATCCTGCTAACGGTCCCTTGAGAACACATTCCTGAATTCCCTTCTCTACAGCCGGGAAGTAGTTTCTCGGAACAGCTCCGCCAAAGACTCTCTCCTCAAATACATATGGTTTCTCCAGATCGCCGGAAGGTTCGAATTCCATCTTAACATCGCCGTACTGTCCGTGTCCGCCGGACTGCTTCTTATATTTGCCCTGAACCTCCACTTTCTTTCTCAGTGTCTCGCGGAACGCGAATTTCGGTTTGCTGAGCACCATATCTACTTTATAACGTGCCAGAAGCTTGCTGACTACTACCTCCAGCTGCTGATCGCCGATTCCGTAAATTAAGGACTGGCGGTTCTCCACATCGCTGACGGTACGCAGAGTCAGATCCTCCTCCATCAGCTTGGAAAGGGCTGTAGAAATCTTGTCCTCGTCTCCCTTTGTCTTCGCCGCATATGCCATGTAAGTGTATGGAGTGGAAATCTTCGGTTTGTGGTAAACAATCGGAGCTGTACGGACTGCCATGGTATCGCCAGTCTGTGTTACAGTCAGCTTAGCTACTGCACCGATATCACCTGCCTTAAGTTCAGGAACCTCAATGGCATCCTTTCCTCTCAGCACGTAAATCTTCTGTACCTTCTCCTCTGCATCCTTATTTACATTGTAAATCACAGAATCCGGTCTCAAAGTTCCAGTACAGATCTTCATCAGAGAATATTTTCCAATGAACGGATCTACTACTGTTTTAAACACTCTGGCTGACAGAGACACATCGTCATTATATTTTGCAGTAAAGCGCTCTCCTGTAGAAACGTCTACACCTACGCACTCAAATTTATCCGGGGACGGGAAGTATTTATCAATCGCCTGGAGCAGGTGGGAGAAGCCCTGCGCGTTCACTCCGGAGCCCATTAATACAGGAACAATATTTCCCTCTGTTACATGCTCTCTGAGAGCTGCGGAAATCTCTTCCTGAGTAAATTCCTCGCCTGAGAAGTAACGCTCCATATACTCTTCGCTGGTCTCTGCCACAGCCTCAATCAGAGCGTCCCTGACAATACCCAGGTTTTTCTTCGTATACTCTGGAATCTCGCACTCCTCGTAGTCACTCAGATTTGTAAAACGGCGTCCGCCCATCTTTACTACGTTTACAAAACCTACAAACTTCTCATTCTCACGAATCGGCACCTGGAACGGAGCGATCTTTCTTCCGAAACGCTTCTCCAGTTTTAAGATCAGCTCGCGGAAGCTGGCCTGATCGTCATCCATGTTGGTCACGAAAATAATTCTGGGAAGACGGTATTCCTCACACAATTCCCATGCCTTCTCAGTTCCAACCTCGATACCTGCCTTGCAGTTTACTACGATAATCGCGGCGTCGGCTACGCTCATAGCCTCCTCCACCTCGCCTACAAAGTCAAAATATCCAGGAGTATCTAACAGGTTAATTTTAATCGGTCCGTTCTCGCCGTTATACTCTAAGGGCACCAGACTTGTGGAAATGGAGAACTGACGCTTTATCTCTTCTTTATCATAATCGCTGATGGTGCTTCCGTCTGCAATCTTTCCCATCCGCTTAGTAACGCCTGTTACAAGCGCCATAGCTTCTGCTGCTGTCGTCTTGCCTGCTCCGCCATGTCCAAGAAGCACCACGTTGCGAATCTGTTTTGTCCCGTACACGTTCATATAAAATTCCTCCCGTAGATAAATTTTAGTCCATGATGATATTTTACAAGAAAATAAAGAAAATTTCAAGTTAAATATGCATTTTATACAATATTTCTTTTCACTTTTTAAAATATTTCTATTTACCCTCTATTTTCCCTTCCTATTTCTCTTTAATTTTCTATCATTCTGCTAATATATTGTATTTCTCATATTTTTATTGATACTTTCTTTATTATGTGTTCAATCTTCCGCCTATTCACTTCAGCCAAGTATTCTGCCAGGGCTAATCCATTTTTCTTCCCCCGCTGTATCTTCATACTGAAAGGCCACGAGAAACAGTTGACAAGGCTGTCTGATATGATACACTTGATATTGTCTGAAAACAGCATCCTATTTGCTGTGCTATACTTACAAAACCAGGGAGGAAACACTATGCAGACACAACATCTCACCGCAGGCTTTATCGGGCTGGGGCTGATTGGCGGTTCTATTGCCAGAGCTTTAAAAAAACGTGCTCCTTCTACCACCGTCATGGCCTATATGCGCTCCCGTGACCGCCTTATGAAAGCCAGAGAGGACGGCGCTGTTGATCTGATTTTAGACGGCGTAGGGGAACCGCTCAGACAGTGCGATATTATTTTTCTCTGCACGCCGGTTGAATATAACGCTTCCTATCTGGAGCAAATCAGGCCCTATCTGAAGCCTGGCGCTGTCATTACCGATGTGGGAAGCACAAAAACACAGATCCATGAGACGGTTCAGGCCCTTTCTATGGAAGCGTCTTTTATAGGCGGACATCCCATGGCAGGCTCTGAAAAGACAGGATATGAAAATTCCACTGACCACCTTTTGGAAAATGCCTATTACATTCTGACGCCTACAGAAAAGACTCCTGAGTCCTCTGTTGCCCTGTTGACTGAGACAGCCGCCCTCATTGGAGCTATCCCACTGGTATTGGATTACAGAGAGCATGATCGGATTGTGGCTGCAGTCAGCCATCTGCCCCACATTATCGCTTCCAGCCTGGTAAACCTGGTCCGGGACAAGGATGGAACACAGGGGCTGATGAAACAGCTGGCCGCCGGAGGCTTTAAAGATATCACAAGAATCGCCTCTGCCTCTCCTGTTATGTGGGAGCAGATCTGCATGACAAATGAAGGTAATATTGCCTCCCTTTTAAGAGACTATATCGGTTCCCTGAATCACATTCTGGAGGTTTTAGATAACAGAGACAGCTCTTCTGTCCGGGAACTGTTTGAAAGCTCCAGGAACTACCGGAATTCCTTTGAAACGCGGGTTTCCGGCCCAATTGCTCCCGACTACTCCTTTTCTGTGGATGTATGCGACGAACCAGGCGCCATCTCCATTATCTCTGCCATTTTAGCAGGAAAAGGCATCAGCATTAAAAACATTGGAATCAACCACAACCGTGAAAACGGCGAAGGCGCCCTGTCTATTAATTTTTACGACAAGGACTCCAGAAATGCCGCCTGGGACCGGTTAAAAAAATATAATTATACACTCTTTAATTTTTAAGCTGCAGGAGGATTTTTTATGATTTTTTCTACAAATAAAGGAAGGCTTCGGGGAGAGCTTACCGTCCCCGGGGACAAGTCCATTTCCCACCGAAGCGTCATGTTCGGAGCTGTCTCCAAAGGACTGACGGAAATTGACGGCTTTCTTCAGGGCGCTGACTGTCTGTCTACCATCGCCTGCTTTAGGCATATGGGCGTTTCCATCGAAAATCTGGGAAACCGCATTCTGGTACACGGAAACGGTATGCGCGGGCTGAAACAGCCAGATGGCATGCTGGACTGCGGCAACAGCGGAACGACTACCCGGCTGATTTCCGGCCTTCTGGCTGGGCAGAAGTTTTCTGTCACCCTGACTGGAGATGAATCCATTCAAAAACGGCCCATGAACCGCATCATCAACCCACTCAGCCAGATGGGCGCTTCCATCAAAAGCCTGAGAAATAACGGCTGCGCTCCTCTGCAGATCGAGGGAAAACCTCTTCATGGAATTTCCTATGTATCTCCTGTAGCCTCCGCCCAGGTCAAGTCCTCAATCCTTCTGGCCGGACTTTATGCAGAGGGAGAAACCAGGGTAACGGAGCCCTACCTTTCCAGAAACCACAGCGAGCTGATGCTCTCCCACTTCGGCGCGGATGTGAAAACAGAGGGAACTACTGCCATCCTGCAGCCGGCAGAAGAACTGTACGGCCAGCACATTACTGTGCCTGGAGATATCTCTTCCGCCGCCTTCTTCATTGCCGCAGCTCTGATTCTTCCAGGCTCTGAACTTCTGATTAAGAACGTGGGAGTCAATCCTACCAGAGACGGTATTCTCACTGTCTGCCGCCAGATGGGCGCTGACATTACTCTTTTAAATCCTTCCAGCGAAAGCGGCGAGCCTACTGCGGATCTGCTGGTGCGCCATTCTGTCCTTCATGGAACTGTCATCGAGGGAGCCGTAATCCCGACTCTCATTGACGAGCTTCCCATGATCGCTGCCATGGCCTGCTTTGCAGACGGAGAAACTGTAATCAAAGACGCTGCGGAGCTGAAAGTAAAGGAATCTAACCGGATTGCCGTGATGACAGACAGCTTAAAGGCTATGGGAGCCGATGTGGAGGAGACAGAAGACGGAATGATTATCCGAGGCGGAAAACCCTTACACGGCGCTGTCATTGACAGCCGTAAGGACCATAGAATCGCCATGACCTTTGCCGTCACAGCCCTGGCTTCCTCCGGGGAGACAGAAATCTTAGACGCAGACTGCGTCAACATCTCCTATCCTTCCTTTTATGAGGATTTAAAAAAGCTGCAGGCGTAGGAAAAACAGCATAGGGAGAACACCGTAGCGCTCTGGGATGAAACCGCTCCCTTTGAAATTCCAGAAGCTGCAGAAGTCTCTGATTGACAAATTTTTTCTTGAAGCATTCTTCTAAACATAGAAAAAATCTATCAGCTCGGCGATAATGGCGAGGCTTTCGCAGAGAGGTTCGTGCTAATTTCCGCCACCGAGCGAATTGTCTGAGCCGTAAGGCGAGTTTTCGCGAATGGCGGATCACCGATGCACGAGCCGAACAGAAAACGCAGCTAATCGCAAAGCTGATAGATTTTTTTATTTCTTCCTGTTTTTAACAAGAACACCTCTTATGGCCGAGGGAAAATTTTTTGTGACTTTAAGTGGAACAAGAAAATTTTCCCTCGGCCATATCTTTTCATTTTGCGACTTCTCCCATTTTTTTTGTAAATTTTTTCATTTTTCTATTGACAAACGCCTGCAAAAGTATTAGGATGATGTCAACCAAACACACAAACCGTTGAGAAAGAGAAGTAAGCCAGATTGGTGCATCACAGAGAACCGCAGACAGGTGGAAGCGCGGTATGCCACAGCCGGCCGAATGGACTTTCGAGGGCGTTCCTGATGCCATATTGGGAGGTAGGGAGCGACGGAAACCGCATCCGTTATTTTCGCGGCATATATGTTAGTATATGAAAGAGTGGACTTTACGTCAATTATGGGTGGTACCGCGGATTTATTAATTCGTCCCAGATACAGGAAACTGTGTCTGGGACTTTTTGTTTTATCCGGCAGAACACACTTCCCAGTTCTCACTCCTTCCAAGTACAACATAAAAATTTTATTAAAATTGGAGGAATGTACTATGAGAAAGAAAACAATCGCAGCTTTATTAACCGCAGCTATGGCAGTATCTGCCCTGACAGGATGCTCTTCTTCTGAAAACAAGCAGGAAACAAAAGCAGCTTCCACGGAGGAGAAAAGCACCGCAGAGGAAAGCTCTCAGGCTGGTAATACTCAGAACGGCGAAGCCGTGGCAGAAGGGGACTACACCATCGGAGTCGCCCAGTATGCAGTACACGGCTCCCTTGATAACTGCCGGGAAGGCTTTTTAAAAGGGCTGGCTGAGGAAGGCTTTGTGGAAGGTGAAAACCTGGAAGTAATCTATGAAAACGCCAACGGTGACGGCTCTCTCTCCGGCCAGATTATCACAAACTTCGTTTCCAACGATGTGGATATGGTCTGCGCCATCGCGACACCCATTGCCCAGAGCGCTTACAGCGTCACAAAGAGAACCGATATTCCTGTTATCTACACAGCTGTCACAGATCCGGTACTGGCTGAGCTGGCCACAGAGGATCAGATGCCAGTGGGAAATATCACAGGAACCAGCGATAAGCTTCCTGTCTCCGAACAGCTGGCTATGATCCGTGAGATTCTGCCAGAGGCAAAAACAGTAGGCATTCTCTACAGCACCAACGAGGTCAACTCCCAGGCTGCTATTGAGGAATACAAGAAAGCTGCTCCTGAATTCGGACTGGAAATTGTAGAAAGCGGAATTTCCACTTCTGCTGACATCCCGCTGGCAGCAGAGCAGCTGGCAGCAAAGGTAGACTGCATCAGCAATCTGACTGACAACAATGTAGTCAGCTCTCTCCCGGTTGTTCTGGAGGCTGCTTCCAAAAATGGCATCCCGGTATTCGGAAGCGAGATTGAGCAGGTAAAGAAGGGCTGTTTGGCAGCCATGGGACTGGACTATATCTCTCTTGGCGAGCAGACCGGACGCATGGCAGCTAAGGTGTTAAAAGGTGAGAAAAAAGCTTCTGAAATGCCTTACGAGCTGATCGAGGGAGCTGCTTTCTATGGAAATACAAAGGCAGCTGAAGATCTTGGAATAGAACTTCCTGAATCCCTTACTTCCTCTGCAGCAGAGCTGTTTGAAGAAATTTCCGAGTAATCACACGAAACAAGAAACGGAGCAGACAATATGAACATTCTTCTCTCTATTCTGATCCAGGGCCTGATTTATTCTCTCATGGCCCTGGGCGTATATATTACCTACAGTATACTGGATTTTCCAGATTTGTCCGTAGACAGCACCTTTCCTTTCGGCGCGGCTGTCACAGCGGCGGCCATTGTTGCGGGAGTTCCTGCTCCCCTGACACTGCCTCTGGCCTTTGCAGCCGGAGCACTGGCCGGCACTGTCACAGGACTGATTCATGTCAAGCTGAAAATCAGGGATCTCCTCTCTGGAATTATCGTAATGACAGGGCTCTACTCTATCAATCTGATGATTGCCGGCAATAAGGCCAATCTCCCGATTTACAGCCAGGAAACCATTTTTGAAAATGAAATGACCGCATCCTTTTCCAGCCGCAGCTATGATCTGGCTGTTATGGCCATTTTGCTGGTCATTGTCCTTTTCGTCAAGCTTGTGATGGATCTGTACTTAAAAACACGATCCGGCCTTCTTCTCAGAGCTGCTGGAGACAATGAGACTCTGGTAACAGCCCTGGCCAAGGACAAGGGAACAGTAAAAATCATTGGCCTGGCCCTGGCCAACGGCCTGGCTGCCCTCTCCGGCTGCGTGTTCTGCCAGCAGCAGGGCTTCTTCGATATCGGAGTCGGCACAGGAACCATTGTCACAGGACTCGCCAGCGTGATTATTGGAACTAAGCTGTTCGCCAAACTGGGATTTTTAAAGACAACAACTGCCGTTATTCTGGGTTCCATCCTCTATAAAGCCTGCACCTCTATGGCCATGAGCATTGCCCAGAACTTTGGAATCAATACTTCCAATAATAAATTTGTAACTGCCGCCATGTTCCTGATTATTCTGGTGTTAAGCGGCCGCTCATTCAGAAAGAAGGTGAACTGATGCTGGAAGTAAAACACATCAGAAAATTTTATAACCAGGGAACGGTCAATGAAATGTGTCTGTTTGAAGATTTCAGCCTGACTGTAGAACAGGGGCAGTTCGTCTCCGTAGTAGGAAGCAACGGTTCCGGAAAAACCTCTCTGTTAAATATTATCTGCGGAAGTATTCCTGTGGATTCCGGAAATATTGTAATCAATGGAACTGATATTTCCAAAATGCCCGAATATAAACGCCAGAGAGTCATCGGACGGGTTTATCAGAACCCTTCTATGGGAACCTGCCCCAACATGACAATTCTGGAAAATATGTCTCTGGCAGATACTAAAGGAAAGCCTTTTAATCTCCGCCGCGGCACTAATAAAAAAAGAATTGATTTCTATCGTGAGAATCTCCAGCTTCTGGGTCTGGGACTTGAGGATAAACTGGATGTAAAGGCAGGAGTCCTCTCCGGCGGACAGAGACAGGCCATGGCTCTTCTCATGTCTACCATGACGCCTATTAAGTTTCTGATCCTGGATGAGCACACAGCTGCCCTGGATCCAAAAACTGCAGAGGTCATTATGGAGCTGACGGATCGAATTATAAAGGAAAAGAAACTGACTGCCCTTATGGTTACACACAATTTAAGATATGCCGTGGAATATGGGAACCGTCTTCTGATGATGCATCAGGGACAGGCAGTCATGGATAAGGCCTGCGAAGAAAAGCAGGCCGTGAAAGTAGACGATATTTTAGGTAAATTTAATGAAATCAGTATTGAGTGCGGAAACTAATTCCGCACTCTTTTAATCTGTTTGCCATCAGCTTTTACACTCCACCCTGGCTTTCCTTCTGCATTCTTCCCTCCTCCCGCATCCGCTCCATCGTGGAACGGATGGAGCCGGTGGGACACACTGTCCTGCAGTCGCCGCAGCGGATGCACTCTGCGCTGTTCGGCGTCTCCCACACTCTGATATCCATGCCGCAGACCTTCTGGCAGGCGCCGCACTGGATACAGGTCTTCTCCTCTATCCGGAAGCGGTAAAGGGAAACCGGGTTAAAAAGTCCGTAAATCGCCCCCAGAGGGCATACATACTTGCAGAAGGGCCTGTAGTATTTTACCGACAGAACCACCGTCAGAAGGAGCAGAAATACCTTCCAGCTAAACAGCTTTCCCAGGGCAGAGCGGAGCATGGGATTTCCAAGCCCTAACGGCAGACCTCCCATCAGCGTCCCGCTGGGACAGATGTACTTACAGAACCAGGGATTTCCATTTCCTGTCACTCCCACTGCCAGGGACGGCAGAAGAATGACGAACAGCAGCAGAACCACATATTTCATGTATTTTAAGAACCTGTGTCCCGGCAGGTTCTTTTTCTTTCCCGGAAACGGGATTTTGTGAAGCAGATCCTGCACCAGGCCGAAGGGACAGAGCCATCCGCAGATAAACCGTCCCAGAAGTGTTCCAAACATCATGAGAAATCCCAGCACATAGCAGGAAACAGCAAAACTGCTGCTGGAAAGCACTGCCTGAAGAGAACCGATAGGACATCCTGCCAGAGCGCCGGGACAGGAGTAGCAGTTCAGACCAGGAACACAGAGACTCTTTAATTTTCCCGTGTAGATCTTTTTCTCCAGAAACCCGGCAGCGTATCCGTTTGTAAGGGCAAACCAGGCAGCCTGGCAGAAAAGACGCAGGCGGCGCGTCCTGGCCAGTTTTCCTCCCTTACTTCCTCTGTTATCCAATTCCGATACACTCCATACAGATATTTGCCGCCTTTAGAAATACAGTCGCCGCTTCCCCACGATAAACCCCTGCTGCCAGCAGGACAGCCGCTCCTAACAGAAGGCCGCCCTGAACAGGTCCTAAGGCTTTTTTTCTGTCTGTTTTATATTTCATGAATCTGCCTCTCTTTCCTTCCTCAATTACTGGATAGAGGCCAGAACTTCATCCATGATTTCCGCCCAGCCTTCCTTGTCCCTGGCTCCCATATAGGCAGTTCCCACCTGGGTTCCTTCACTGTCCACAAAAATCGTCATAGGAACTGCCATAACCTGAGGAAGAAGAGTGTCCACCAGCGTCCCTGACATGGCAATGTGGAGATAATCTGCCCCTGTCTGTTCTGCCAGCTCTTTGGCTTTTTCAATCTTGGCCTGATCTAACTCTTTGGTTGCATTGACCGTGTCGGAGCAGATTCCAATCATCTGGATTCCTTTCTCCTGATACTCCTGGCTCAGCTCAGCCAGATCCGGCATTTCCTCCAGGCAGGGGGTGCAGAAGGTTCCCCACACGTTGATCATAGCCAGCTTTGCGTCTGCAAAGATAGTCTGATCTACCTGGTTTCCATCTAAATCCTGGGCTGTAAAGGACTCAAATACTCCGCTGCTGTCCTTTTCCCCGGATGCTTCCTTCTTATTTTTGGAATCTCCTGCCTCTGCCTCCTGTGAAAAGGCAGAAGACGGCTTCTGCTCTGTTTCTTTTCCCTGGCAGGCAGTCAGAGCTGCCGCTGTGATACATGCCGCCATCACTGTCAGGTATCTTTTTTTCATAAGTCTGTTCCCTCCTGTTTTACAAGTTTTATGTTTCAGACCTTTTCTTCAAAAGCCTTTTCATCTCTTATCTTATACCGCCGGTCTGCGCCTGCGTTCCCTGATAATACCATGAACACTGTGAAAAGACAATCTATTTCCGTCTATTTTTCCTCTTTTTGTCCATACTAATTATTGTAAGCAATGCATCAGGAAAGGAGCCTATGTTATGACACAGGATATTGAACTTTTAAATCAGATTCATCAGAATGCAGATATGGGCCGGGACAGCGTCCGCCATGTGATTCAGCTCTCCAACGACGTCCAGTTTCTCCACACACTGAATTCACAGCTGGACGAATATGAGCTGGCCTACGAGGAAAGCAAAAATATGCTCCGGGCACATGGAGCTGTGGCAGAGGATGCAAGTCCTGTAGCCAAGGCCATGTCCAGAGTATCCTCCACTATGAAAAGCCTGATCAATCCTACCACTTCCAAGCTGGCGGAAATGATCATTCAGGGAAACACCATGGGAGCCACAGAATTAAAAAAGCAGCTGAATTCCTACCGCGGTTCCAACCCGTCTGTAGTCAGCCTGGCTCAAAGACAGCTGAAATCAGAAGAAAAAAATATCGAGGACATGAAAAAATATCTCTAAACATGCGTCTGTATTTTGGACAAAAAAAGAAAGGCTCCCCCTGCTTTCCATCTGAAACAGGGAACCTTTCTTTTTTACTTTAATAGCCAAACTGTGAAAGAATCTGACCCGGCTCGCCAATCAGGGTCAAATCGGCTTTTTCATCGGAATAATGAGGCGTTTTGTGAAGCACCGCCAGATACTTTCCATGAAAATATTTAAGGTAATTGGAAAAAACTTCTGAGCACAGAGTGCTTCCCAGAAGCAGCAGCACCTCCGCCTTTTCAATCTCCTCTGTGGTTCTGGTCATAATGCGGCTGTCTACCATCTCTCCAAATAAGGATACCTTCGGCCGAATCGTGGCATTGCAGACGCGGCAGCAGGGAATCCCTTTCATCTCCAGAATATCCTCCACGGTATAGAGTTCTCCGCATCTGGGACACTGATTCTCGTACACCGTCCCATGAAGATTGATCACATGCTCGCAGCCTCCCCGGATCGCCTGATTATATACATTAGCCGTGATCACACACTGCAGCTTTCCCGCCTGCTCCATCCGGGCCATGGCGTAGCTGCCCAGTCCCGGTTCTGGAATGCAGCGGAGCATCTCCTCTTTATAAAAATGGAAAAATTGCTCTGGCCTCGTATTATAATAGGCGCTGGTAAAAATATACTCTGGCGAAGCGCCATAGGCTTTCTCAATGGCATAAGCTCTCTCTGGATTTTTGATTCCTGTGATTCCTCCGTCTGTCAGCATACCGGAACCGCAGAGTGCCACTGTATAATTACTCTCATCCAGCATTCGTTTCAGAACTGCTATTTTTTCTTTCATAAACATGTCCCCCTCCCTTTCCATTCAGGCCTGTCTATGGAATTTCTATGATTGTAATTATACTATATATACTCTATTTTTTCTATTACTTATTTAGTATTTTCTCTAAATTTCCGATAATTTGGCATTAATTGTTGAAATTATAACAATTTAATCTTGTTTTACAACTGCTGCAAAACAAATTTTTGTTTCCTAATGCCTGTCTTCTGCAGACAGCTCAGACAGCTCTGCATAAACCGGTGTACCCAGTCCAAATCCGCCTGACACGGCAATCACCTGGCCTGTAGTATAAGCTGCTTCCTCGCTGCCGAAGTAAAGCACTGCTGCTGCGATCTCCTCCGGTGTTCCCATTCTCTTAATAGGAGTATGGCGTAAGAACAGTTCCTGGAAGGACTCTGACATATTGTCTTTTACTGCATCTGTGGCAGTCTGTCCCGGGCATACCACATTGACGCGGATTCCGTTTCTTCCCTCCTGGAGAGCCATATTTTTAGACAGGTAAATGATGGCGTCTTTGCTGACTGCATAACCGATTCTGGCAATATCCGGAATCTGTCCGCCGATGGAGCTGATATTGACAATACTTCCGCCTCCCTGTTTTCTCATGACAGGAAGCACGGCCTGGGTGGACAGGAATACGCTGGACAGGTTTTTATCCAGGGTATCCAAGAAATCCTCGTATCTGGTTCTGGCAATGTCCAGATCTGTCCTGGGATCTGAGGTTCCAAAATTATTTACCAGAACATCAATGCGTCCCTCTGCCTTCTCCACCGTCTCTGCCATGGAGGCATAGGATTCTCTTACTGACGCGTCGCAGTAAACCCATTTGGCCTGTCCTGGTTCTCCTGAAAGCTCCTCGATTCTCTTTTTTGCTGCCTCTTCATTTCTGGCAGCCAGATATACAATGGCTCCTTCTCTCACAAAGGCCTGAACACAGGCCCAGCCGATTCCTCTTGTAGATGCTGTGACAATAACAACCTTTCCTTTTACGTTCATGCGAATTCTCCTTTCTGTCTGCCCTATGCAGACGGAGTCTGGCAGCCGAAGCATTTCACTTTATGGCCGTTTTCCAGGCTCACCATTTCCGGCCTTGAAAAAGCGCAGCCCTCTCTGCACTCCGGACAGCGGGGATAGAAGGGGCAGCCTGCGCTGTCCCGCCCGAAAGATTCCCCAATGTCAGAGGCCAGTTCATTCTGATGGTTCCTCTCAGCCTTTTCTTTCTCACTGTTTTCCCCCAGGGAGGAGGCCAGCAGAAGCCTTGTATAGGGGTGGCAGGGATTATGATAAATCGCCTCTACCGCCCCCGACTCTACCACCTCTCCCAGATACAGCACCGCTACCCGGTGGCAGACACGGCGCACAATATTTAAGTCGTGGCTTACAAACAAAAGCGTGTTCTTTCTCTCCTCGTGGATATCCAGCAGAAGCTTCAGAATCTGGGACTGAACAGTCACATCCAGAGCAGACACCGGTTCATCGGCTACCAGCAGCCTGGAATCAGAAAGCAGAGCTGTTCCAATGCTGATCCTCTGGCGCTGTCCCCCGGAAAGCTCTCTGGGCCGACGGCTGTAAAAGCTCTCGTCCAGCCCTATTTTTACCAGCATTTCCTCCGCCAGGCGTCTTCTCTCATTTCTGTCTGAAATACCTCTCAGCCGGAGAGGTTCCTCTAAAATCCATCCGATTTTCTTTGCCGGATTTAAAGAACCGAAGGGATCCTGGAATACCATCTGAGGATGCAGATCTCCATCTGTCTCGATGGTTCCTGAGTAATCCCTGTTAAGCCCCACAATGGTCTTAGAGAGGGTAGATTTTCCGCAGCCGCTCTCTCCCACGATTCCCAGGATTTCCCCTTCCCGTACGGAGAGATTCACATTGCTGAGCGCTTTTTTTCTGGAGGGTTTCCTGAAAAATCCCCCTCCCTCCCGGTAAAAGACATCCAGATTGGAAATTTTCAAAATTTCTTTCTGGCTGTCCGCTCTTCCTGTCTTTTCAGGAATCGACGCCACCAGATGCTTCGTATACTCGTGTCTTGGGTGGTTCAGTACCTGCTCCGTCTCTCCCTGCTCTACAATCACCCCCTGGTACACTACCAGAACACGGCTGCAGATCTCCCGGATCACATTCAAATCGTGGGAAATAAATAAAATAGAGGTATGCTTCTCCTGGTGAATCTTTTTAAGAAGGCGGAGAATCTGTGCCTGGACAATCACATCCAGAGCCGTGGTAGGCTCGTCTGCAATCAGAAGCCTGGGGGAGGCGATCATGGCCTGGGCAATCATCACTCTCTGGCGCATACCTCCGGACAGCTCGTGGGGATACCGTTCCAGCAGGGCCTCCGCCTCTGAAAGTCCGACTGCCTGGAGAGCTTCCACGCATTTTTTCCGGATTTCCTCTTTCGGAAGGTCTGTGTGAAGAGCCAGATTTTCCCCTACCTGCTTCCCAATCTTCATAACAGGATTTAAAGAGGTCATGGGTTCCTGAAACACCATGGCAATTTCCTCTCCCTGAATCCGTTCTCTCTCCTGTTCGGAAAGGGTCAGCAGATTCACTGTCTCCCCGTTTTTTTTGCAGAATTCAATGCTTCCGCTGTTGATCACTGCACTGTCCGGAAGCAGTCCCATAATGGAGAGCGCGCTCATGGACTTTCCGGAACCGCTCTCTCCCACTACTCCCAGAATTTCTCCCTCATAAATCGGAAAACTGATTTTCTTTACAACCTCTTCCGAAGCTCCCCGGTCCGTAAATTCAATGGATAAATCCTTTACGCTGGCCAGAATCTTCTTCTGTCTGTTTCTCTCCTCTGTATACTGTCCCATATCGCCTTTCATCATTCCTGCAAACCTTCTTCTCACCTGTTTTGTCTCTTCACTCTCTACTGCTGAAGCTCCCGCAGACCTTCCCCGATCATGGAAAAGCCCAGGATAATGAGGATAATCACAATTCCCGGAAAAATCGCATACCAGGGAGCTCCAAACAGGAAGGACTGGGCCTCCGACAGCATTCGTCCAAGGCTTGGCTCCGGCGGCTGGACTCCTAGCCCCAGATAACTCATTCCCGCCTCAGACAGCACTGCATTGTTAAATGCAATCGCAGCAGTAGTCAGAATGCTGACAGAGGCATTTGGAAGAATGTGGACAAAAATAATCCGCAGGCTTCCCACGCCCATCACCTTTGCACTTTTCACAAAATCCAGTTCCCGGCAACGAATTACCTCACTTCGCACCATTCTGGCAAACACTGGAATAAAGATAATTCCAAGAGCCAGAATAATATTGTATTTTCCAGGTCCCAGAAGGCTGATAAAAATCAGAGCCAGCAGAACGCTTGGAAAGCTCATAATCATATCTCCAACGCGCATCAGAACATTGTCCAGCACACCTCCATAGTACCCGGTCAGCGCTCCGGCCGCCGTGCCGATCACGCCTCCTATCAGCACAGTGCAGACTGCCACAAAAAAGGTGTTTCCGCTTCCATTCATTACACGGCTGAAAATGTCTCTTCCAAAATTGTCTGTTCCCATAGGATGAGCCAGGCACGGCGCCAGATTCACATGAAGGGAATCCATCTGTGTCGGCGGATAGGGCGTCCAGAACTGGCCAATCACTGCTGCTGTCAGAAAAAACAGGGTGATGGACAATCCCACGATTAAATTCCAGTTTCGTTTCTTTTTCACGTCTTCCTCCTCCGCTTACGATGTCCTGACTCTTGGGTCTAACAGCTGGTACATAAAATCCACCAGAAAGTTCACCGCCACTACCACCAGGGTAATATACATAACAACTGCCTGAACTACTGGATAGTCCCGGCTGAAAATGGAGCTGATCAGAAGTCTGCCCACTCCCGGCACACTGAATACCTGCTCCACAATAATACTTCCCGCCAGAATTTCCGCTACCACCATAGCCGTGAAGGTAATAACAGGAATCATGGCATTTTTCAGCACATGGACATAGAGAATCCGTCTGCTGCTGTTTCCCCTGCTCTTTGCAGTCCTGACATAGTCTTTTGAGAGTTCCGAGAGAACGGCATTTCTTAAAAACTTCACTACCATGGCAATTTTCGGAAGGGCTACAGCCACGGCCGGAAATACCAGGTAGGAAACAGCTCCCCAAAAGCTCTCTGACGGCTCAATAAACTGTCCTGGCTGAAACCAGTGGAGCGCCAGACCAAAGGCGTAGGTTAAAAGGATTCCCAAAAAAAAGGAGGGAACCGCCATCACGGTCTGGAGAACCTGGTTGACCAGCCGGTCTAACACTCCTCCGGCTCCTCTGGCACATAAAAATCCCAGGGGAACGGAACATGCCAGGATCATAAGCAGAGAAATCACTGCCAGCATCACGGTGACCGGAAGCCGGTCTGACAACAGTTCACTCACTGTCATATTATCATAATGGTAGGATTTTCCAAAATCTCCCCTCACAGCTCCGGACAGCCAGCTCAAATACCGGACTGGCAGGGGATCATTTAACCCCATCTCTTCTCTGAACGCTTCTATCTGCTCTTCTGTCGCATCATCTCCCAGACGGGTCAAAGCCGCATCTCCTGGAATAACAGAAAAAGCAGTGAACGTGAGAAGGGATATCAGCAACAATGTGATAATGAGAGTAACAAATTTCTTAATAAAATATTTCATCGATATCCTCCGGCGATTCACTGCCTTTTATCATGTTTTATTTAATTTCTGATATTCAGATCTAATTTGCCTGATATACCACTGACATATCGTCTCCTGCAGTAGGATAGAACGTATATCCATCAAATTTTTTGTTTACTGCTACAAAGTTAGCCGGATCCTGAATGTAAACAGCTGCTGCATCCTCTGTCAGAATCATCTCGGCTTCCTTGTAGAATGCGGCCTTCTCAGCCTCATCTACTGCCGTGTAAGCCTTCTGGAAAGCTTCATCATATTCTGCATTGGAATAGTGCATGAAGTTCTTGCTGTCATCTGTCACATATTTTCTCAGCCAGTCATTCGGAGCCAGTGTTCCGTCAAAGCCTATAATTGTGGCCTCAAATTTTCCGCCCTTATACACATCGCTGAGCCAGGTGCTCCACTCTACCTGATTGATTGAAGCATTGACTCCAACCTGCTTTAACTCTTCCACGACAATCTGAGCGGTGTCCACATGCTGGGAATAAGAACTGGGCACTGTGATCTCCAGATCAAAGCCATCTGCATATCCTGCATCTGCCAGAAGCTGTTTCGCCTTCTGCGGATCGTAGGAATAGACTTTCTCCGTCTCCGGCTCATAATAGACAGACATATTGGGAATCATGTGTGTGCCAATAATATGGCTCTTTCCTCCGAACATAAACTGATTAATCTCATCACGGTTCACCGCATAGCACAGGGCCTGTCTTACCTCCGGCTTGGAAAGAGGCTCATAGCTGCTGTTTAAAAACATTCCCTGTACCAGATTCATACTGCCTTCCTCAATCTGGAACTGTTCGCCTAAGGTCTGTACCTGTGTGTTATTCAGATATTTTAAAATATCTATGGTTCCTGCCTGAAGCTCCATAAAGGCTGTATCCACATCAGCTGTAATCTTGAAGGTTACCTGATCCAGATAGGGAAGTCCCTCCTGCCAGTAGCCATCGTATTTTTCCATCACAACAGACTGTCCCGGCGTATAGGATACGAAACGGAAGGGACCTGTACCGATAGGCGTTCCCACCGGATCCTCATTGGAAGCCGGGATAATATAGGCCTGAGACAGATCGGACAGAAACTCAGAATAGCTGTCCGTCAGGGCTACCTCAACGGTCTTTTCGTCCTTTACCGTTACCTCTGAAAGCATAGAAAAAGCGGAGCCTTGATTGGCCTCCGCGCATCGATCAATGGAATATTTGACGTCCTCGGCAGTTACTAAAGAACCATCGTGGAACGTGATTCCATCTCTCAGAGTAAAAGTGTAGCTCTTCGCATCCTCTGAAATTTCATAATCACTGGCCACTGCCGGTATCAGACTGCCGTCTGGAGCGGGCTTTACAAGCCCTTCATACAAATTAAAAACCACATCTCTAGTTCCTGCGTCCGTCGTAGCATGGGGGTCAAGACTAGCCAGGTCCTGCGTCATACCTACTACGACGCTTCCGCCTGGTTGGGGTGTTCCTTCTGAAAGAGTATTACCTTCTGTTTCTGCGGCAGATGTATCATCTGGTGCCGCTGCCGAGGTGCCTTCTCCATTCTTGCCGCCACTGCAGGCGCAGAGTGCAGCAGATACGAAAAGCGCTGTTAAACCTAAAAGAATTTTCTTCTTTTTCATTATTTTTTCCTCTCACTTATCCGTAATATTCTCTCATTATTCAATTGTCCCCTACATTGTAGCAGATTTTCTTAAAATTTCAATCCTTTTTTCTTCTCTTTTTTTCTTCCCGCTCCTTATCCTTGACGCATTCTGTTGTTTTTTGTTGCTTCCTGTTGCCTTTTCTTTATTTCCAGAAGGAAGCTGTCAAAGATAAAAAAATTTCGCTTAAAAAACCCCCTGCTGCCGGTACATCCGGCAGAGGGGGCACATCTGACTTTTAAAATTATTCCTGTACAGAGAACTGATCCTTTCCTACTCCGCACAGAGGACATAACCAGTCTTCCTGGATATCCTCAAAAGCTGTTCCAGCTGCTACTCCGTTATCTGGATCTCCCTCAGCTGGATCGTAGATATAACCGCAAACGTCGCAAATATATTTCTTCATGGCAAATCCTCCTAAATTATAAAATCTGATTTGATGTGTTTGTTATCTGTTGATGGATTCAGTATAACACAGCAGGGTTTGTTTGTCCAGTATGATTTTAATAAAAGTTACTATTATTATTTTATTCCAGCAGCCGCAGAATCTCCTCCTTATTCAGACCTGCCAGAGATACGGTTCCCTTTGTTACTATCCTGTCTGCCAGCTCTCTCTTTGACTCCTGAAGACGCAGAATATTTTCTTCCACCGTCCCCTTTGAAATCAGACGGATCACCGTCACCTGGCGCTTCTGTCCAATCCGGTGAGCGCGATCAGAAGCCTGGTTCTCCGCCGCCGCGTTCCACCATGGATCATAGAGAATAACAAAATCAGCCCCTGTCAGGTTCAGGCCTGTGCCTCCCGCTTTCAGAGAAATCAGAAATACCTGCGCCTCTCCTGCGTTAAATCTGGCAGCCAGCCTGTTTCTCTCCTCCTTCGGCGTAGAACCAGTCAGAGTAAAGCTCTTAATTCCTGTCTCCGCAAGTCTCTTCTCCACGACCGGAAACATGGAAGAAAACTGGGAAAACAGAAGAATTCTGTGTCCTGCGGACACGGCCCCTGCTGTCACATCCATGCAGGTATCCAGCTTGGCAGATCCTCCCTTATAGTTTTCATAGCACAGGGAAGGATCGCAGCAGATCTGCCTGAGCCTTGTAAGGCCCGATAAAATCTTAAACTTTTCTTCCCCATGTTCCAGATCTTCCTTCAGGCGGAGGACATTGGCTCCGTAGAGTTTCTTCTGCTCCCCGGAAAATGCAGAGTAAACCACCTTCTCCACCTTTTCCGGCAGCTCCTTCATTACATCTTTCTTCAGTCTCCGCAGAATAAAAGGGCCAATCAGGCGGCGCAGATTTGCAGCTGCTGCCTCGTTCCCCTCCTTTACAATCGGTATCTCGTAAAGTGTCCGGAATTTTCGGTAGGAAAACAAAAAACCCGGCATCAGATAATCAAAAATGCTCCACAGCTCCCCCAGGTGGTTCTCCACCGGCGTTCCTGTCAGGGCAAGCCTTGTCCTGGCTCTGACTGCCTTTACCGCCTTAGCGCTTTTTGTAGCGGCATTTTTAATACACTGAGCTTCGTCAATAATCTGAAATCGAAAGCTGTGCTTTTCATACCACTCCTGATCCCGCTTCAGCAGATCATAGGAGGTAATAACTGCCTGATAGTTCTCTATCTCTTCTAACATCCCACGGCGTTCTCCCATGGTTCCTGATACCGTCGCTGTCTTCAGGGAGGGAGCAAAGCGGGCCAGCTCATGCTCCCAGTTATAAACCAGCGAAGCGGGACACACAATCAGGGAAGTTCCCTCCCGGGCCGCAGACAGAAGGAGAGCAATGATCTGTATGGTCTTTCCCAGCCCCATATCATCAGCCAGAATACCTCCAAATCCCCAGTGATCCAGTGTTCTGAGCCATCGGTATCCTGTTTTCTGATATCCCTTCAGCTCTCCTATAAAAGTCTCCGGCACATCATAGTCGCTGTCCTCTACAGATTTCATTCCGCGGATCAGAGCCTTGTAGCCGCTGTCTCTGTTAAGGGAAATATGCCCGTCTTCCTTAACCATCTGATCCAGATACAGAGCCCTGAAGCCTGGCAGGACTATCTTCTTTTCCCTGAGCTCTGTATTTCCCAGAGACAATGCTTCCCGTATCTTTTCAATAGTCATAAAACCGTCGTCTGACAGTTTTAAAAATTCTCCATTTTTCAGCCGGTAATATTTCTTTTTCTGGGTGTAGGCATCCAGAACCTTTAAAAGTTCTCCTCCTGTCAATTCTCCTGTGTCCACAGTAAGGGTCAGCCAGCCATCCGCCACAGAAACTCCCATGGAAATCTCCGGCGGCCGACGGATCGTAAGCTCTTTGACACTGGCTGACAGACGAATTTCTCCCAGAGCGCGGAATTCCTCCATTCCTTCCTCTAAAAGGCGGTAGACAGCTTCCTCGCCATCCGGCAGAAACAGGCGTCCTGCTCCCTCCTCCCTGGCAGTAAAATACCTGGTAATCAGCCTGCTGATCCGGAATTCTCCCGGCACATCCCGGCAGATGCTTTTAGGCACACCCTCATCATCCAGGGGATGAAAGCTGTAGCTTCCATAGGAAAGGCGCGGAAACAGAGAGAGACGTCCCTGCTCATCGCAGTCAAAATCAAAAACCGCCTTCAACGGCTCTGGCCTGCGGCTTTCCAGCTCTGTCCCCTCCTGGGAGAGAATGCCAAAGGGCTCCATTTTGCTTAATACCCTCTCGTAAAACAGAGGGACATCCCTCTCATTCAGAAACAGCTTCCCCGGCTCCTCCCGATTTCCCAGTATCCCTGTCAAAAAAATGCCCATCACCTTTTCGTAGTCTGCACTGCAGCAGAAAATCCTATTCCTGTCCGCTACATACAGACCTTTTTCCCCCTCAAAGGCAGCCAGGCCGGAAGGAACTGTGATGGAAATTCCATTTTTACCGGCTCTCCTTACAGATACAGAAAAATCAGGATTTTCCTTTACCACCATAAGCTCCCGCAGCTGCCCTCTGGCATCTTCACACCGGATCGTCCTGCCTGCAGTCAGAGCAAAAAAACGATCTAAATCAGCACGTCCCAGCCGGAGAGAACGCAGCGAAGGCTCCGCCGGCATACCTCCCCTTCGGATCTGCCGGTAATGCTCCAGATAGGAAGAGGCCAGCTCTGTCATAAATTCAGCTAACGCCCGGCTCTCCTCGGTAAAAGCCTGCAGGTCATGGTTAAAGGCCAGTCCTCTGCCATACTCCACATACCTTCCTTCTCTCACAGCTGAAGCAAACTCAGTTAAATCC
This sequence comes from Lachnospiraceae bacterium AM93-12TA, assembly GCA_027698105.1. Taxonomy (GTDB): domain Bacteria; phylum Bacillota; class Clostridia; order Lachnospirales; family Lachnospiraceae; genus Otoolea. Next base: position 7,999 of record JAQERH010000010.1, on the reverse strand, counting down.
TTCAGAACATATTCTCTCCCTTTTCTGAGACTTCCTTCCAGAAGCACTTCCTGCCTGCCAAAGAGCAGGCGGGGGATAAATTCTACCTCCCCCTTCTCTTCCTCTGCTACAATCTCCGCCACCTGGCGGTTTGTGTACTCTCTGAGCATCAGCCGGACTGACGAAGATGTAAAAACAGGCTGTACCGCCTCTTGATATCCAGAGTCCTCGTAAGCCTGGTACAGCTCTTTCCCATGAGTGCAGATTCCCCGGAAGGAATTTCCCCTGCTGCAGGAACAGGAATAGTCCGTAACCTGGCTGTCCTTGATATAAAGCTTTGTCTGATAAATGTTTCCCTGATCCTCCACCTGTCCAGAGACGCGGATTTCCCCCTTCCAGAAGGTATCCACAGAAATATCTCTTACCGCCATGGCTCTCCCTTTCTGCTGCATCCCCATAGATACAGCGAAGCTGCCGGGCACTGTTTTTGTGTCTTGGCAGCTTCGCATCATTCGCTCATTCCTATTCTGATGATTCCTACATGTGCTCTGGGGCCTCAATTCCCAGCAGATCCATGCAGGCGTTTAACACATCCTTGGTGAGACTGATCAGGCTGATAAAACCTGCCTGCTTCTCTCGATCTTCCTCACCGATAATCTTATTGACCAGATAGAAATTATTAAACGCATCTGATAAGTCGTACATGTACTGGCAGATACGGTGGGGAGCAGTCTCTGCAAAAGCAGTCTCAACCACCTCTCCGAAACGGCACAGCTCCAGCTGGAGAGCCTTCTCTGTCTCAGAAGAAGCCGGGCGAACAGGAACCAGAGTATAGCTTCCGCCCATCAGCTCCCTGTACTTCTCCAGAATTGATTTAATCCGCACTACCATGTACTGGATGTGAGGACCTGTATTTCCCTCAAAGGAGATGAAGCGATCCACGTCGAACACATAGTCCTTCGTAGCCTGGTTGGAGAGATCGCCGTACTTTAATGCAGCGAGGCCGATCATTTCAGCCGTCTTTCTCATCTCCTCCTCAGACACTCTCTGTTTCTCCTGAACCTTTTTGTAAACCTCCTCATCAATCTCAGCAATCAGGTGCTCCAGACGCATAACGCCTCCGTCTCTCGTCTTAAACGGGCCTCCGTCCTTGCTGTTCATGGTACCGAATCCCAGGAACACCATCTTGGTGTCATCCTTCACAATACCGGCCTTCTTGGCCACGCGGAATACCTGGGTAAAGTGAAGTTCCTGACGCTTGTCTACCACGTAGATATAGCGATCCGGGTGGAAATCCTGCTCTCTCTGGACAATGGTAGCCAGATCAGAGGTGGCATAGAGGGCAGCTCCGTCAGACTTTCTGACGATGCAGGGAGGAAGCTCCTTTGTGTCCGTCTCCTCAGCAATATCCACGACTAAAGCTCCCTGGCTCTCGTAAGCCAGCCCCTTCTCAACCAGATCGTCGATCAGCTGCGGAATATATGGCTGTGCATCGCTCTCACCCTTCCACAGATCGAAAGATACGTTAAGATTGCCGTAATTTCTCTTTAAGTCCTTTAAGGACACATTCATAATGTGCTCCCAGATTGCGCGGTAGGGAGCATACCCGCTCTGAAGCTTAAAGGTAGCCTCCTGTGCTCTCTCTTTGAAAGCCTCATCCTGTTTGGATTTGGCGCTGGCTGCCGGATAGATCTCCTCCAGCTCAGAAATAGTAAACGGCGGCTCCTTCGGATACTCTCCTGTAAAGCTCTCATCAAAATAAGGAAGCTCTGGCTGTCTGTCATGGAGTTCCTCAATAATCAGTCCCATCTGAAGTCCCCAGTCTCCCAGATGCACGTCACCGATTACCTTATGACCCATATAGCGGCTGATTCGCTTAATGCTCTCTCCAATGACAGCGGAACGCAGATGGCCTACATGGAGAGGCTTCGCCACATTGGCTCCGCCATAGTCTACGATAATGGTCTCCGGCTCCTTCGCTTCTTCCAGACCGTACTTAGGATCCGCTGCCATCTGGTTCATATATCCAGCCAGATACTCTGGTGCAATGCGCAGATTAATAAAGCCCGGCATAACCGCGTTGATCTCAGAGAACATACCGCTCTCCCTGGCCTTCTCCACTACCTCATTGGCAATATCAATCGGCTTCTTTTTATATGCCTTAGCGGCAGCCATCGCCCCATTGCACTGATACTCGCACAGATCCGGACGGTTGGAAACAGTAACCTTCACATATTTCTCATCGTATCCGCAGGCGGTAAAAGCAGGCGTCAGCTCTGCCACAATTAAATCAATCATCTTCTGCATGATTTTGTCTCCTTCTTGTCAGTGTTTCTGATGCCTCTGTTCACTGGCATCTTCTATCCTTCTATACTATAAAGTATTTTCCCCGTAAGTTCAAGACTAACTGAGATCCTTCATGGCTTCCTTCACATCCTTCTGGAACTCCTTCCACTGGTCCGGATGATCCACAAAGTATTTAGGGCAGGCTTTCTCCGTCACATCATAATGGCGAATCACGTCCTTCGGCTTCAAATCCAGCTCCCGGCACAGCCAGGCTGTCAGTCGTACCAGAGAAGCATATGTCTCTTCTGTAAATCTTCCGTCCTTTCCCGGATGGCAGCACTCAATGGAAATGGTGTCGGAATTCCTTACATTAGACGCATAGGCCATCTCATCAATGGGGACGCACTGGAGTATCTCCCCGTCCAGTCCGATAATAAAATTGCTGCTGACGGAAATCCGGTTGGATCCGGTCTGGTCCTTCAGCCCTTCGAAATAGTTCCGGTTCTGTCCGGCCGTAGTTCCCGGATTGCCCACATAGTGAACTACGATGCCGTTTATCTCAGCAATCTTTGTGCCCGGTCTGGAATAATCATTAATCGTCAGCAGATCCTGCGTGACCCAATCCGGCATTCTCACAGAGGACGGGTTGACTGAAGTTCCCATAAGACTTCCCCTGAGAAACCACCCTGCTGCCCCTCCAGACAGAAACAGAATCAGCGCTGCAGCAGTCAGAAACATCCTTCTGTTCCGTCTGCGGCGCAGCTCTCTCTCCCTCTTAAGGCTCCTTCTTCCGTATGTCCCAGCCGATCTGTCCTGGCGATACCTCCCTTCTCCCGGAGTCTCACCAGGCCGGATGCGCCTGTTTTTCTCTCTCATTTCCTCGTACAACCCTATCGTCCCCTCTGCCCTATGAACGCTTCCTCAGCTGTATCTCTATCGTAAAACCAGATTCTTTGGGAAACAAAGAAACTGCTGTAAAATAGCCCTGGGAAAGATATTTTACAACAGTTCCTATTGGTCCGAATCCTTATGCCTGATTCTTTTATTCAGTCAAGCTGCCCTCTGCAGAAATCTTCTGAATCTGCATTAAACTCTGGACAGATACTCTCCTGTACGTGTGTCAATCTTAACTTTGTCGCCGATCTCTACGAATAACGGAACGTAGATGATTGCGCCTGTCTCCACAGTAGCCGGCTTAGTAGCGCCTGTCGCTGTATCTCCCTTAAGGCCTGGCTCTGTCTCTGTGATCTCAAGCTCTGCAAACAGAGGAGCCTCTACAGAGAATACCTCGCCGTTGTGAGAACAGATCTTAACCATATCGTTCTCTTTTACAAACTTCAGAGCGTCGCCGATCTGCTCAGCTGTAAGAGCTACCTGCTCAAAGTTCTCCACGTTCATAAAGTGGAACAGATCTCCGTCAGAGTACAGATACTGCATATCTACTCTGTCAATTCTGGCTGCCGGGAACTTCTCTGTCGGTCTGAAGGTTTTCTCCACAACACCGCCGTTCTTGATATTTTTAAGCTTGGTTCTTACGAACGCAGCGCCCTTTCCTGGCTTTACGTGCTGGAACTCGACGATCTGGAATACGTTTCCTTCGATTTCCACTGTAATACCGTTTCTAAAATCGCCCGCTGATACCATAAATGATATTCCTCCTTGAATGATCTCTCTTTATCTTTTTTATTCTATACTATAATATGCCGTTTTTCAACTACTTTTTGCAAAAGCCGCAATCTCCCGCGCAATCTCCCCAGGAGTCCTTCCGTCTGTATTTGCCGTAATATCTGCAGTTTTTTCATAGACAGGACCTCTGGCAGCCAGAAGTCCCTCCACCTTCTCCCTCACATTGCCTCCCTGGAGAAGGGGTCTTGTTGTATCTCCCTGAAGACGGAGCAGAACCTGTTCCGGAGATGTTTTCAGGTAGATACAGACTGCATGTTCTCCCAGCAGTCTCTGATTCTCCTCCCTGAGAGCCAGCCCGCCTCCTGCGGAAATCACCGTATATCCACCGTTCTGTCCTGCCTGTTCCAGCAGTTCTCTCAGCGTATCTGTCTCCATTCTCCGAAAGCTCTCCTCTCCCTGTAAGCGGAAGATGTCTGAAATCGTCATGCCGGCCCGGCGCTCTGTCTCCTGATCTGTGTCATAGAGAGCACAGCCCAGAAGCTCTGCCAGCTCTTTTCCCACACTGGTCTTTCCAGCTCCCATAAATCCAATCAGAACCAGATTTTTCTGTTCCGGCTGAAGCCTTCTCTGAATCAGAGTCTCAGCCAGCGCCAGGGTCTCCCTGTCCACCTGAACGCCAGGATTCCACAGTTCATAGGAGACTGCTCCCTGGTAAACCAGCATCTTCAGTCCATTGACTGCTCTTCCTCCCGCTTCCCGCACCATACGCATAAATTTCGTCTCCGCGGGAGTATAAATCACATCCAGAGCCTCCTCGATCAGCTGATAAAACCCCTTGTCCTCAATGGGCGCTGCGTCCTCTGCCGGATGCATTCCCACACTGGTACACTGAATGGCCAGATACCGCTTCCCGGATAAGGCATTCCACTGGGAAAGAGGCAGGGCTCTCATGAGCATCCGTCCTGCAATCCTGTTCCCATACTCTGCCAGCTCCTCTGCTTTTTCAAGGCTCCTGTTCAGTACAGTAATACTTTCTGCTCCACCTCTGGCCAGCATATAGGCAGCCGCTCTGGCCGCTCCGCCTGCGCCAATCAGAAGACAGTCTCTTCCCTTTACCGTAAAGCCTGCTTCTTCCACAGCCCTCTTCAGGCCTGGAACGTCTGTATTATATCCCCTGTATCCGCGCTCTGTTCTGACCAGAGTGTTCACAGCTCCGATCTCCCTGGCTGTCTCGTCTATACCGTCCAGATATCTCATCACAGCCTGCTTGTGGGGGACTGTCACATTCATACCTGAAATATTCAGGGCAAAGGCTCCGGAAACTGCTGCCTGCAGTTCCTCCTCCTTCACCTTGAACGGAACATAGATGAAATCCGTTCCTGTGCATCTGGCGTAAAGATTCTGAAGCATCGGCGACATGGAGTGTTCCACCGGATTCGCCAAAATTCCGCAGACTCTGGAAGTTCCCCTGACAGCCTCCGCTGCCTGAATCACCATTTCCTGTTCTTTTACCTGTTTTGTTCTCTCTTCTTTCTCTGTCATTCTGCTCTGCCCTTTTCCTGATGCCTGCTCTCCCGTTTTCTGCAGTCTCTTCTGTAAAAGTACAGCACCACCGCTTCCAGGCGGCGCTTCAAAACAATCTGAATCTCCTCCTTGGGGTGGATAGGCTTTGTAAGGATCCCGTAGATTCCCGTCCTGTTAGCACCGTACACATCTGTAAACAGCTGATCTCCTACAAACAGGCTTGTCTTTCTGTCCGTTCCCATCAGCTCCATGGCTTTCTCATAGCCGCCCCGGGCCGGCTTTCCCCCTTTATAAATATAAGGGGAGTCTACCTGTGCGGCAAAAGAAGCTACTCTCGGCTCCTTATTGTTAGAAAGCAGACATGTCTTCATCCCCATATCCTTCAGACGGGCAAACAGCTGCAAAGCCCGCTCATCCGCCGGGGCGCCGTGGGGAACTAATGTATTGTCAATATCAAAAATCACTCCGCGGATCCCCTGCCTGTAAAAGGTCTCGTAGGGGATATCATAGGCGGAGTCTCTGTATTCCTTCGGATAAAATGCTCTGAACATACTAGTCCTTCTTCAACAGCTTTCCGATCTCTTCCATAAAGGTTCCCACGTCCTTGAACTCTCTGTACACAGAGGCAAAGCGCACATAGGCCACCTCGTCCAGATCTTTTAATTTGTCCATCACCAGCTCACCGATGGCAGAGGTTTCAATCTCTCTCTCTTCCTTGTTGAAAATCTGATTTTCAATTTCGTCAATGGTCTCGCTGATTTGCTGCGGTGAAACGGGACGCTTATGGCAGGAGTGAAGGATACCGGCTTCTATCTTGGAGCGGTCATAGAGTTCTCTGGAATTGTCCTTCTTAATTACCATCAGCGGCATAGTCTCCAGCTTTTCGTAAGTGGTAAATCGTTTTCCGCATGTCTCACACTGACGGCGGCGGCGGATGGAGCTGTTATCGTCTGCCGGTCTGGAGTCAATCACCTTTGTATCAGAAGCATTACAAAATGGGCATTTCACATTCTTTTCCTCCTGTGTGATATATTGTCCTTATTTTAACGTACTGCCGGAAGATATGCAAGCTGTTTTCAGGCTTTTTGCTCCTTTTTGCACAGCTCCACCAAAATGATATCGTCCCCTATCTGCTTGACATCTCTCCATGGAATCACGTATTCACTCTCCCTTCCCAAAAACCCCCACAGGCACCCTGGTCCGGGAATAATGAGGGCCGTTATTCTGCCTGTACATACATCAATGTCCACGTCCCCCACAAAACCCAGACGGCTGCAGTCCCTGATATTGATCACTTCTTTTTGCTTCATCTCTGAAAGGCGCATGATTTAGACTCCTGTCATTCCCTTGCTTCCAGTATATGACAGCTGAACATCAAATTGCCCTGCTCCCGGATAAAATCCGGCGGGCAGGGCGTTCTCTGCTTTATTTAATGGTATGGTTTCTGTTTTCTGTACTGCAGCTTTCTGCTTTCCTACTGCTGCGGCGCATTGTCCTGAGCGTAAATAGAAGCCTCTGTTCCGGCTGTAGTGCCGAATACAATCACTCCTGTCAGCTCATTTCCCTCCAGGGCCTTATCTCCGTGAAGGGCAGTTCCTATGGCATCTCCAGCTGCGTAAAGTCCGGGGATTTCTCCCTCATCGGCTGTCACTGCATTGGCGCAGCTGTCTGCCATCAGTCCTGTATTCTTCCCGCTCTCATCTGTTACATAGGAAACTCCCAGATCCTTAAGGAGATCCAGGTACGCGCTGTCTGTCACCAGAAGAGAACGACAGGTCAGCTCCTGCTCTCCATTCCCTTCCTTTATCTTAACTCCCGTTACCTCTCCGTCTGCTCCATAGAGCACCTGTGAAAGCTCAGCCTCCTCTGCCACAGTGACATTCAGGCTGTCGAATTTTTCCTGAAGCTTCGTCTGAATCTGTCCTCCCAGATCCTTTCCGTCCGCTGCCTCATAGCTTCTGGCTGCGCTGGAACCTTCCTTTTGTACCACACCGGAAAGCTCTACTCCCAGATCGCGCACCCAGTCAAGAGCTGCCCGGCTCTCTTCTCCCAGATGCTCTGCCATCTCCTCATTTCCCTTTCCGCCTCCGGCTGCCAGGGTATCCGCAATGTAGCTGTCCACCGTATCTTCGATTCCTGCGTCAGCCTGTTCCTCTGTATCAGAGGCATTCATACAGCTTCCTGTCAGAACCTTTTCACTGCCTCCCAGTACCAGAATCTTAGACGGGTCTGTTCCCTCTGCCACTGCCTGGATCGCCGCCGCCATGCCTGCCGGGTCGCCGCCTGCGATGACAATATCCGCGTCTTTCATGAGTGATTCCTGCTCTGCCTGAGCACTCTCCCCTGCTGCTCCCTGAGAAGCTTCCTCTTTCGCCGTCTCTTCTGTTTTATCTCCTGCGCTCTGACTGCTGCAGCCTGTCATAGCTCCCACTGCCAGAATTGCTGCTGTCCATGCTGCCAATGTCTTTTTCTTCATTCTATACTCCTCTCCCGGAAGAAATCTCTTCCGTGCAAAACAAATTTCCTATGTCATAAAAAAGTGTCTCCGACACTTCAACTCCCCTTCCCCTCACTCTTGAGGGGT
>JAQERH010000001.1 GCA_027698105.1 Lachnospiraceae bacterium AM93-12TA | reverse complement strand
GGCCAGAACCGCGGCTATGGAAGAGACGGCCAGGGAAGCAGAGACGGTCAGAGCCGTGGTTATGGAAACAGAGATGGCCAGAGAGGCAGAAGCGGATCTTCCAAGCCATCCTTTGACGGCCCGGTTGTTCAGAAGCCGCAGAACACAAAGCAGAATAAGAACAATTACAAGAACGATTATAAGAATGATAAATACAGCAGACCGGACCGGGAGGAGGAGATGCGCTCCAAGCCTGGCAGAGGCGGAAAACCTGGAAAGGGCGCTTTCATTATGCCGCCAAAGAAGGAAGAGCCGAAGGAAGAGCAGGTTAAGACTATTGTACTTCCAGAGACAATCACCATCAAAGAGCTGGCAGAAAAGATGAAGATGCAGCCGTCTGTTATTGTAAAGAAGCTGTTCCTTCAGGGAACTGTCGTTACCATCAATCAGGAGGTTGATTACGATAAGGCTGAGGAGATCGCCATGGAATTTGACATCCTCTGCGAGAAGGAGGAGAAGGTCGATGTAATCGAGGAACTGCTCCGTGAGGATGAAGAGGACGAGAAGGATATGACAGAGCGTCCGCCGGTTGTGTGTGTTATGGGACACGTTGACCACGGAAAAACTTCTCTTCTGGATGCGATCCGTCAGACTCATGTGACAGCCAAGGAGGCCGGCGGAATCACGCAGCACATCGGCGCTTATGTGGTTGAGAAGAACGGACAGAGAATTACTTTCTTAGATACTCCTGGACATGAGGCTTTTACAGCTATGCGTATGCGCGGAGCCAAGTCTACTGATATCGCTATTTTAGTTGTAGCTGCAGACGACGGCGTAATGCCTCAGACCGTAGAGGCGATTAACCATGCCAAGGCAGCGGGAGTTGAGATTATTGTTGCCGTCAATAAGATCGATAAGCCAAGCGCCAATGTAGAAAAGGTAAAACAGGAGTTAATCGAGTATGAGCTGGTAGCTGAGGACTGGGGCGGAAGTACTGTATTTGTACCGGTTTCTGCACACACTGGCGAGGGAATCGAAGAGCTTCTGGAGATGATTCTCTTAACATCAGAAGTGAAGGAATTAAAGGCAAATCCGAACCGCCGTGCAAGAGGCCTTATCATCGAGGCAGAGCTTGACAAGGGCAAGGGACCGGTTGCCACTGTTCTGGTTCAGAAGGGAACCCTCCATGTGGGAGATCCGGTTGCCTGCGGTTCCTGCTACGGTAAGGTCCGCGCTATGATGGATGACAAGGGACGCCGCGTAAAAGAGGCAGGCCCGTCCACACCGGTTGAGATCCTGGGACTGAACGACGTTCCAAATGCCGGTGAGGTATTTGTGGCAACTGAGAATGAAAAAGAGGCCAGAAGCTTTGCAGAGACCTTTATCTCTGAGGGCAAGAATAAATTAATTGAGGATACAAAGGCAAAACTGTCCCTGGACGATCTGTTCTCACAGATCAAGGCAGGCAATGTAAAAGAGCTTCCTCTGATTATCAAGGCGGACGTTCAGGGTTCCGTGGAGGCAGTAAAGCAGAGCCTTACAAAGCTCTCCAACGAGGAGGTTATGGTAAAGGTGATCCACGGAGGCGTAGGAGCGATCAACGAGTCCGACGTGAACCTGGCAGCGGCTTCCAATGCGATTATCATTGGATTCAACGTGCGTCCTGATGCCACAGCCAAGTCTATTTCCGAGCGTGAGAAGGTAGACGTGAGACTGTACCGCGTCATCTACCAGGCGATTGAGGACGTAGAGGCAGCCATGAAGGGTATGTTAGACCCGATCTTTGAGGAGCAGGTAATCGGCCACGCAGTGGTACGTCAGACCTTTAAGGCTTCCGGTGTAGGAACCATTGCAGGCTCCTACGTGCTGGATGGTAAATTCCAGAGAGGATGCAAGGCCAGAATTACCCGTGACGGCGAGCAGATTTTCGATGGCAATCTGGCATCCTTAAAGAGATTTAAGGACGATGTGAAGGAAGTAGCATCCGGCTACGAGTGCGGCCTTGTATTTGAGAAGTTCAATGATCTCCAGGAAGATGATATGATTGAGGCTTACGCAATGGTAGAGGTTCCCAGATAGGGAACCCTGCCCTTGCGCGGGCTGCTGGAAAGCGAGGCAATATGCGTAAAAACAGTATTAAAAATACGAGAATTAACAGCGAGGTTCAGAGAGAACTGAGCAGCATTATAAGCAGGGAAATCAAGGATCCCAGAATCCACCCCATGACGACGGTTGTGTCCGTGGAGGTGACTCCTGATTTAAAGTACTGCAAAGCCTATATCAGCGTTCTCGGAAGCGAGGAGGCAGGTAAGGACACCATTAAGGGATTGAGGAGCGCAGAGGGCTTTGTCCGCAGACAGCTGGCAAACAGGATTAACCTGCGCAATACGCCGGAGATTACCTTTGTACTGGATCAGTCCATTGAGTACGGTGTTCACATGACTCATTTAATCAATGAGGTGACAAAGGATCTGGATACAGAGAATGATACAGAGCAGGAGACAGAGGAGCAGCTTTAGGGCTTCTCTGTCTCCTGTTCTAAAAAACGGGAACTGTAAGTGTTTGGAAGCGTGAAGGGATGATAAATATGAACCAGTTATTAGAAAACAGACTGAACCTGGCAAAGACGGCTGTAATTCTGGGACACGTCCACCCGGACGGAGACTGCGTAGGCTCAGCTCTTGGACTTTACAACTATCTTTTGGCTCATTATCCTGAGCTGAAGACAGATATTTACCTGGATAACCCGGATCAGAAGTTTTCCTATCTGAAGCGGTTTGATGAGATCCATTGTGGATATGAGGAGGAAAAACGCTACGATCTGTGCATAACCTGCGACAGCAGCGATGTGGAGCGGCTGGGAGCATTTAAACCTTATTTTGAGACTGCCGTCCATACCTTCTGTGTGGATCACCATGTGACAAATCAGGGGTTTGCAGAGGAAAACTGTGTGGAGCCGGATGCCAGCTCAGCCAGTGAGGTGGTATGCACTCTCCTGGATATGGAAAAAATAGATCTGGCTGCTGCAGAGTGCTTTTACACAGGAATTGTCCATGACACAGGTGTCTTTAAATTCAGCTGTACCTCAGGAAGAACCATGGAAATTGCGGGAAAGCTGATGGACAAGGGGATTGACACCACAGAGATCATTGACGGTAGCTTTTATCGGAAAACGTATGCCCAGAATCAGATGCTGGGCAAGGCTCTTCTGGGAAGTGCGCTGCTTCTGGATGGGAAATGTGTTTTCAGTTCCGTGACGAAAAAGGAAATGGACGTTTACGGAGTGACGACCCAGGATCTGGACGGGATTATTGACCAGCTGCGTCTGACTGAAGGGGTGGAGACAGCTGTTTTCATGTATGAGACGGGAGAAAATACATTTAAGGTAAGTATGCGTTCCTGCAAATATGTGGATGTAAGCCGTATTGCGGCCTGCTTTGGCGGCGGCGGCCATGTAAGGGCAGCAGGATGTACTGTGACGGGAACTGTTCAGGAGATTTTGGCTGAACTGATGCCCCATATTGAGCGGCAGATTCTGGAATGGGAGGCAGACCACGGATGTTTCACGGAGTAATTAATATTTACAAGGAGCCTGGCTATACCTCCCACGATGTAGTAGCCAAGCTTCGAGGGATTTTAAAGCAGAAAAAAATCGGCCACACAGGCACTCTTGACCCGGCGGCGGAGGGAGTTCTTCCTGTATGCCTGGGAAAAGGGACGAAGCTCTGCGATATGCTGACAGACAAGACGAAAACCTACCAGGCAGTGATGCTGTTAGGAGTCTCTACAGACACGCAGGATACCACGGGAACCGTTCTTTCAGAGAGAAGCACTGAGGGAATTGATGAAGCCGCTGCGGCAGAAGCCGCAGAAAGTTTTGTGGGTCTGTACCACCAGATTCCTCCCATGTACTCTGCTCTCAAGGTAAATGGGAAAAAGCTCTATGAGCTGGCCAGAGAGGGTAAAGAAGTAGAACGCCAGGCAAGGCCGGTGGAAATTTTAAGCCTCTCCATTGATAAGGTAGATCTGCCCAGAGTGACTATGACGGTTCACTGCTCCAAAGGCACTTATATCAGAACCCTCTGTTATGATATTGGGGAAAAACTGGGCTGCGGCGCCTGTATGGAGCACCTGCTCAGAACCCAGGTGGATCGTTTCCAGGTAAAAGACAGCCTGACCTTATCCCAGGTGGAGGATCTTGTAAACGCAGGAACCATTGAGGAGCAGATTATTCCAGTCGATCAGATGTTTTCCGGCCTTCCCGCCTTCTGCTCAGAGGATGAGACCCTGGACAGGCTTCTGGCTAACGGAAACTTTTTCTTAAAAGAACAGGCCAGGGGACGATGGGAGAACAGCGCAGAGGAAGGCGGATTAGAACAGAACGGCAGAATGTGCCGCGTGTACGATGGAAGCAGCCGCTTCATCGGTGTGTATGAGTACAGGGCGGCTGAGAAGAAGTGGAAGCCGAGGAAAATTTTTCTGGGAGGAGACTAGCTATGGAATACATCAGAGGAACCAGGGAATTTCAGATCGGGGAGCCGACAGCTGTAACCCTTGGAAAATTTGACGGACTGCACAGAGGCCACAAAAAGCTTCTGGAGGAGCTGTTTCAATTCAGGAAGCAGGGCTGTAAAACGGCAGTCTTCACCTTCGAGACAGCGCCGGGAACCCTGATCCGGAAGAAGCTTCAGACCATGATTACCACTAATGAAGAGCGATTTGAGAATCTGAAAGATGCCGGTGTAGACTATCTGGTGGAATATCCATTTAACGAGCAGGTGGCTTCCATGACCCCAGAGGAATTTGTGATTCATGTGCTGAAAGAGCAGATGAATGCCAGGGCGATTGTAGCAGGCACGGATTTTCATTTCGGATATAAGAGAAGCGGGGACATTGAGTTTTTGAAAGCCAACGCGGAGCGGCTTCACTATGACCTGGTCGTGGTGGAAAAAGCCATGGACGGAGAGCGGGAAATCAGCAGCACCTATATCAGAGAGGAGCTGGCCGCCGGACGGATCGAAAAGGCCAACGAGCTGTTAGGCTACACCTATTCCATTCAGGGGCGGGTGGTTCACGGAAAACACCTGGGGACAGGCATGGGCTTTCCCACAGTGAATCTGCTGCCGCCTTCCCAGAAGCATCTGCCTGCCTTCGGCGTGTATCTGTCAGAGGTGGAGATAGACGGAGCTGTATATCCGGGCATTACAAATATCGGCAGAAAGCCTACTATCAAGGGAGAACACCCGGCAGGAGTAGAAACTCACATTTATGACTGGAAGAAAGATATTTACGGGAAAGATGTGAAGGTAAGGCTTTTGACTTTTATGCGGCCGGAACGAAAGTTTGAATCAGTGGAAGAACTGAAAGCACAGGTTCTGGGAGATAAAGAAAAGGGCCGAATCTGGCATCAGAACCGGCGGTAAGACATCAGAATGCAAACATGAAAAAAGGCAGGTGCAGGCGCATCCTCAAAAGGATATGCCCTGCATCTGCCTTTTTGCTGCTGCGGAACATTTTATCATGGGACACGTTTTAGGAAATGCTGTTTTCCTTGAGGCGCTTTTCTACCTCGTCGCAGGCCATTCTGATGTAGTCAGACAGAGGAAGCTCCCCGCACCCCAGAATAGTATGGCTGCACCGATGGCTGACAGGGATTAAAAGCTTGTGAGCGGCGCTTTTTCCCACTGCAGCCGCCATAGTTTCCGTCACCTCTCCCAGCAGGGAATCTGCGATAACAATGCCTACCGGCCCGATAATGATATCTGCCGAGCGGCTGTTGACGATTACAGGATTTTCACCGGTAGCGCCCCAGTCGGCTCCTGCCTTAATCATGGCCGCAGTGGCGATACTGTTGGTTCCCACGGCGGTGAGGGGAAGCTCAGGGAAGCGTTTCTTCAGCTGCTCCACAATGCCTTTTCCCATACGGCCACCCTGGCCGTCAATAATTACAATCTGCAGTCCTCTCATATGTAAACCTCTCTGATGATAAAAGAAAACCGGCCTGCCTGCCATGACAGCCGCCAGCCGGAAATAATACCCCACTATATCCTTGTCAGTATAGCACAAAAACAAGGAAAATGGAAGACAAAATTCTACATCAAAAGTAAAATTTTTTATTTACAGAGCCAGATTTTTCTATTATAATGCTGATAATGGTTAACTAGGGCCTGAATGTAAGGAAGCCCTGGCAGACATAAAGAAAGCAAACGCAAACTGGTGACAATGAGAGGGAGAAAACATGAGAAGAAATGACATTCACAAAGTAATGATTATTGGCTCCGGTCCAATCATCATCGGACAGGCATGTGAGTTTGACTACTCTGGAACTCAGGCATGTAAGGCTCTTAAAAAGCTTGGATATGAAATTGTGCTGGTAAACTCCAACCCGGCTACGATTATGACCGATCCGGAGACAGCAGACGTTACCTATATTGAACCGCTGAACGTAGATCGCCTTGAGCAGATTATTGCAAAGGAGCGCCCGGACGCCCTTCTTCCAAACCTGGGAGGACAGTCAGGATTAAACCTGTGTTCTGAGCTGGCAGCTGCAGGCGTTCTCGACAAATATAACGTACAGGTAATCGGCGTACAGGTAGACGCTATTGAGCGCGGAGAGGACAGAGAAGAGTTTAAGGAGACTATGTCAAGCCTTGGAATCGAGATGGCCAGAAGTGAGGTTGCTTACTCTGTAGAGCAGGCCCTGGAGATTGCCGACAAGTTAGGATATCCGGTTGTACTCCGTCCGGCCTACACCATGGGCGGCGAGGGCGGCGGCCTTGTATATAATGTGGAGGAGTTAAAGACAGTCTGCGCCAGAGGTCTTCAGGCAAGTATGGTAGGACAGGTTCTTGTAGAGGAATCCATTCTTGGATGGGAAGAGCTGGAGTTAGAGGTTGTCCGTGATTCTAAGAACAACATGATTACTGTCTGCTTCATCGAGAACATCGATCCAGTCGGCGTTCACACAGGAGATTCTTTCTGTTCCGCTCCGATGCTGACTATTTCTGAGGAGGTTCAGAAGCGTCTTCAGGAGAAGTCCTATAAGATTGTAGAGGCAATTCAGGTAATCGGCGGAACCAACGTGCAGTGGGCTCATGATCCGAAGACAGACCGTGATATTGTCATCGAGATCAATCCCCGTACCTCCCGCTCCTCAGCCCTTGCTTCCAAGGCAACAGGTTTCCCAATTGCCCTTGTATCCGCTATGCTGGCTACAGGCATGACGCTGGACGAGATTCCATGCGGAAAGTACGGCACCCTCGATAAGTACGTTCCGTCCGGCGACTACATTGTTATCAAGTTCGCACGCTGGGCATTTGAGAAATTCAAAGGTTCCCAGGATAAATTAGGCACACAGATGAAGGCTGTAGGCGAGGTTATGAGTATCGGAAAGACCTACAAGGAAGCTTTCCAGAAGGCCATCCGAAGCCTGGAGAGAGGCCGCTATGGACTGGGCCATGCAGGCTTTGAAGGAAAGACGAAAAAAGAGCTGCTTTCCATGCTTCACACAGTTTCCAGCGAGCGTCAGTTCATCATGTACGAGGCACTGAGAAAGGGAGCTACTGTGGAGGAGCTTCATAATCTGACACAGATTAAGAGCTACTTCATTGCCCAGATGAAGGAATTAGTGGAGGAAGAAGAAGCTCTTCTCAAGTATAAGGGACAGGTTCCTCCGGCTGAGGTGCTGCGTCAGGCTAAGTTAGACGGCTTTGCTGATAAATATTTAAGCGAGCTTCTGGAGATTTCCGAGGAGGCAGTCCGCGATGCCAGAACAGAGGCAGGCATTGAGGAAGGCTGGGAAGGCGTACACGTAAGCGCAACAGAGGATTCTGCATACTACTACTCCAGCTACCACATTAAGGATCAGAGCCCGTGCACAGACAATAAGAAGATTATGATTCTCGGCGGCGGCCCGAACCGTATCGGCCAGGGTATTGAGTTTGACTACTGCTGTGTACACGCTGCATTAGCCCTGAAGGAGCTGGGATTTGAGACCATTATCGTAAACTGCAATCCGGAGACAGTATCTACAGACTACGATACCTCTGACAAGCTGTATTTTGAGCCGCTGACACTGGAGGATGTATTAAGCATCTACAATAAGGAAAAACCGCTTGGCGTGATTGCTCAGTTCGGCGGACAGACTCCGTTAAATCTGGCAGCTGATCTTAAGAAATATGGCGTAAACATCCTTGGAACAACTCCGGAGACTATCGACATGGCAGAGGACAGAGACTTATTCCGCGAGATGATGGATAAGTTAAATATTCCCATGCCTGAGTCAGGCATGGCTGTCAATGTAGACGAGGCTCTTGCCATTGCCAACAAGATTGGATACCCGGTTATGGTTCGTCCTTCCTACGTATTAGGCGGACGTGGTATGGAGGTTGTTCATGATGACAACGCGCTGTCCTTCTATATGCAGCAGGCAGTAGGCGTGACACCGGATCGCCCGATTCTGATTGACCGTTTCCTCCACCATGCGACTGAGTGTGAGGCAGACGCTATCAGCGACGGCGAGAACGTATTTGTTCCGGCTGTTATGGAGCACATTGAGCTGGCAGGAATCCACTCCGGAGACTCTGCATGTATCCTTCCGTCCAGAAACCTGACTCTTGACCAGGTAGAGACCATCAAGGACTACACCAGCAGAATCGCAAAGGAGATGCATGTAGTCGGTCTGATGAACATGCAGTATGCTATCGAGGATGGAGAGGTTTACGTGCTTGAGGCAAATCCGAGAGCGTCCAGAACCGTGCCGCTTGTATCTAAGGTGTGCAACATTAAGATGGTGAAGCTGGCTACTGATATTATGACATCCTACCTGACAGGACGTCCTTCACCGGTTCCGGAGTTAAAGGAGAAGAAGATTCCTCACTACGGCGTGAAGATGCCTGTATTCCCGTTCAAGATGTTCCCGGAGGTTGACCCGGTATTAGGACCGGAGATGCGTTCCACAGGAGAGGTTCTCGGTATGTCTGCGAATGTAGGCGAGGCGATCTACAAGGCTCAGGAGGCAACTCAGACAAGACTTCCAGCTAAGGGAACGGTACTGTTAAGTGTCAACGACAAGGATAAGGCAGAGCTGATTGAGGTTGCAAACGGCTTCCATGAGTGCGGCTTCGAGCTGATGGGAACAGGAAGAACCTGCGATATTATGGTAGCAGCAGGACTTCCGGCCAAGAAGGTAGCCAAGATTGATGAGGGCCGTCCGAATATCCTGGATAAGATTACAAACAGAGAGGTAGACATTATTATCAATACTCCTCTTGACAGAAAGGGTATGGGAGACGACAGCTACATCAGAAAGGCAGCTGTTAAGGGCAAGATTCCTTACTTTACTAATATGGCAGCAGCGAAAGCTACTGTTCAGGCTCTCAGAACGATTAAGAAGAACGGACATCTGGGTGTGAAGTCCTTACAGGAGTTCCACAGCGAGATTAAAGAGCAGTAATTAAAAATAAAAAAGCAGGCTCCGGCAGGGAAGACATTCTCGCTGGAGCCTGCTTTCATGTGAGGTTCAGGCCGAAAATTTTACTGAAAGAAAACAGCCGGAAATGAGATAGTGATTTTATCAATGAATTGAATCGTTTATAGAAAAAATTAATAAATCGCAGCTTCTGACGCTGCCTTTCACTCATTGACAGAGTGAAAGGGACAGCCGTATAATAAAAAAAGCTGATAAAAATAAGAAAAATAAATAGAAACAGGAGGCAGAAGCAATGAAGCAGCTTGATATGAGAGGAAAGGCATGTCCTATGCCGGTAATCGAGACAAAGAAAGTCTTAGAGGAAGTGAAAAAAGCAGAGGAGATCACAGTTCTGGTAGACAATGAGATTGCTGTTCAGAATCTGACAAAACTGGCAGGACACGAGGGCATGAACGTATCCAGTGAAAAACATTCTGACAAAGAATACGCAGTTGTATTCACACCGGGAGACGGCGCTGCAGCAGAGGCTGGCGAGGCACAGGCGCCTGCAGAGGTAAAGGTTGAGGATGGAATTGCCAAAGGAAGAGTAGTAGTGATTGCTTCTGATAAGATGGGAGAGCCGGATGAGGAGCTGGGAAAGATTCTGATTAAAGGATTTATTTACGCAGTAAGCCGTCAGGAGGCCCTTCCGGAAACAATGCTGTTCTACAATGGAGGCGCTAAGCTGACAGCAGAGGGCAGTGAATCTCTGGAAGATTTAAAATATATGGCTGAACAGGGCGTGGAGATTTTAACATGCGGAACCTGCCTGAAGCACCTGGGTATGGAGGACAAGCTGCAGGTGGGAGCTGTATCCAATATGTACGAGATCGTAGAGAAGATGACAGGGGCAGCTTTACTGGTAAGACCATAGAGCAGTTTTGATGTCAGGGTAAAAAGCAGAGAGAAAACGGAGAAGAGAGCTGATGTGCTCCCTTTCAGGTCCGGTTTCTCTCTGCTTTTTTTGATCTGGCAGTCAGCATCAGGCAGTAATTACTTTAACATTAAGAGAAAATACCTATAATCCTTGTGTATGTATTGGAAAAATTAATAATAATAAACATAAAATGAGGGCAGAAATTGTTGAAATATACAAAAATAAGTAATATCATAGAAATATAGAAAAAAATAAAGAAATTGGAAAGGAATTTGCTATGTACACCTGCGCAAAATGCGGACAGACGGGATGCGCATCTAGAAATATGGAGAAAACGCTGCCGGAATGTCCCAGCAAAAACGAAGCAGTTCAGAAAAAAGCACTGGAAGAATATAAGAAAGAAGAAAATCAGAGAATTGCCTACCATTCTGCCTGTACAGAAGCAGAGGGCTACGGAAAGGACACACGTCTGATCGAAATTATTCATTTTATGAAACGGGCAGGATATCAGAAAATCGGTTTTGCCTTCTGCAAGGGACTGTTAAGCGAAGCCAGAGAGGTCTCAAAGATTTTAGAATACCATGGCTTTGAGGTGGTATCTGTAATCTGCAAAAATGGAGGAATTCCTAAAGCAGTAATCGGAGTGGAGGATGAATATACCTTATCGGGAAATGCAGAGAAAGAGGTCATGTGCAATCCTATCGGTCAGGCTGAAATTTTAAATGAAGCGGGAACAGAATTTAATGTGGTGATGGGACTGTGTGTGGGACACGATACGCTGTTTTTCAAGCATATTGAGAGTCCGGTTACTGTGCTTGCTGTTAAAGATCGCGTTACAGGCCATAATCCTCTGGCTCCTGTATACTGTGCCCAGGGATATTATAAAAAGAAATTTTATCCTGAAAAGGAAGAGAAGAGATAATGGGCAGATTGAAAAAATGGTGTCTGTCTGTTCTTCTGGCAGCAGGAACGGCGGCAATAACAGGCTGTGCAGGGGGAGGGGAATTCCCTAACAGAAATTTAAAGGTAATTGTTCCCTTTGATGCAGGCGGCGGTGTGGATATCTGCTGTCGGACGATTGCAGATGCTGCAGGAAAAGAGTATTTTTCAGGACATACACTGATTATTGAAAATGTACCGGGCGGCGGCGGAATTATAGGGCAGACCAGAGTGGCTAACGCGAAGGCAGATGGCTATACGCTTTTGGCATCCTCCTCATCGATTATCACCAATCCTGTTTTTAATGAAACGATTTTTACTCCAGAATCTTACCGCCCGATTGCCATGTTCTGTTTCGATCCGCAGATGCTGATTGTGGCGGCTGATTCAGAATACGAAACTTTGGAAGAACTGGTGGAGGCGGCAAAGAAAGGGACGCTTAGGATGGCTACGCCGGGGCATACCACGGCTCCTCACATTGCAGCTCTTGAGATGGAACAGAAATTGGGAGTGAAATTTCAGTACCTTCACAATGACAGCGCCAATGAACAGTTTCAGCAGCTTTTAGGAAAACATGTAGACTGCGCTCTTGTATCAGCTGGAGAAGGTGCGGCGCTGGTAGAGGATGGAACGATCAGAGGGCTTGGAATTATGAATGACAGCCCTATGGATATTGTTCCGGATGTGCCCACCTTTCAGGAATATGGATATGATCTGGTCAACGGAGCTTTTCGGGGAATATCAGCTCCGGCCGATATTCCGGACGAGACAGCGGAATTCCTGGAAAAAGAATTTGAGAAGATTTTGACCTCTGAAAAACTGGTAAACGCTATGAAACAGGCCAATATGCCGGTTGTATACAAAAATGCAGAGGAATTCCAGGAAATAATTGATGATTATGAAAAAACCGTTCATATGATGGAAGAACAATTAAACTAGGAGCAGAAATGAAACATAAAGCAGCAGATTTTGGAATATTAATTGCATTTTTCCTGACAGCGCTTCTGGCTCTTATTTACTGCAGCCAGATTCCGGGGAAAGAAGCGGCATTTCCGGCAATAGCGGCAGTATCTATGATGTGCAGCGCGGGAGGTCTATTGATTCGTGCGGTGAAAGAAAAGAGCCAAAAGACGGATTTTTCTGATACGGATATGAAAAAGGCGGCGACAGCTGTTTTAGCGTTAATTCTCTATACGCTTTCTTTGAAAATTGCCGGTTATTTCATTCCTACCGTTTTGCTCGGAAGCTTTACAGTGTGGTTTTTAAAATCAGAGGCAAAATGCCGGCCCTTTGTAACGGGATTTCTGGTGACGGCGGCAGTATTCGGAGTGTTCGGAATTTGTCTGGGAGTTCCCCTGCCGCTGCCGTTTTTTATGGAATAGATACAGACAGGAGGAAGCGATGGAAAATATCATGCTGGGTTTTTCCCAGGTTTTAATGCCAGCTAATCTTTTGGCTCTCACATTGGGAGTCCTGGCTGGAGTAGTGGTCGGTTCCCTGCCGGGATTGAATGACAGCATAGCGCTGGCTGTGCTGATTCCAGTAACATTTGGAATGGACGCCAAAGTTGCCATGTGTCTCTTGGTTGGAATCTATGTATCGGCCTGTTACGGAGGCTCTATTCCGGCTGTTCTCTTAAAAATTCCGGGAACTGCCTCCTCGGTGGTTACGGCGATTGACGGCCATGAAATGACAAAAAAGGGGCAGGCAGGGCTTGCCCTGAGCATATCGACAACAAGTTCAGTAGTTGGCGGAATCATCAGTTCCGTCGTGCTGTTATTTTTTTCGCCTTTTTTGGCGGAGCAGGCCCTGAAATTCGGTCCGCCGGAATATTTTATGCTGGCTGTTATGGGACTTTGTACAGTCATTGGAATGGCAGAAGGACAGATTTTGAAAAATATTATGGTCATGTCTTTTGGTCTGCTGCTCAGCTGTATCGGCTTCAGTCCTCAAACAGGTTTTCAGAGAATGACGTTTGGAAATCCTTATCTTCTGGAAGGAATTCCTCTGGTTCCCATGCTGATTGGGCTGTTTGGAGCGGCGTCAGTTCTGGAACTGGCCGCCTCTAAAGAGAAGATTACCAATATTACAGGCAATATTAAGCAGGTCAGGGTGCAGCTCCTGGATAAGGAAATGCGGCGCAGGCTGCTTCCCACCTGGGCTCATTCCGGGGTTATCGGTACGCTGATTGGAATTATCCCAGGCGCTGGAATGCTGATGGCTATTTACCTAGCCTATGATCAGGCCAAAAGAAGGAACCGCTCCCTTGACTTTGGAACGGGAGTTCCGGAGGGAATTGCTGCGGCTGAGACAGCCAACAATGCAGTAGTCGCCAGCTCCATGGTACCGCTTCTGGCGCTGGGAGTTCCCGGAAACTCCACATCGGCTCTGTTTCTGGGAGCGCTTACGATTCAGGGACTTCGCCCAGGCCCGTCGCTTTACACGGATTTTCCGGATGTGGCCTATCTGCTGGTGACAGCATTTCTGGCAGCAAACCTCTTAATGCTGCCCATTGGAATTGGATTTTGTAATTTTCTGGCAGGGAAAATTTTAAGGCTTCGCCGGGAGGTGTTGAGCGGCGCGGTTCTGATTCTCTGTGTTTCCGGGGCGTTTGCCGTCAGCAATAGTATCTTTAATATCTGGATTGTTATTATTTTTGGAATTATTGGATTTTTTATGAATAAATTTCATCTTCCCCAATCGCCATTGATCCTGGCGGTTGTCCTGGGCTCTATGATGGAAAAGAATTTTCTGCAGAGCATGGTTCTGTCAGATTCGTCCTGGAGTATTTTTGTCACAAGGCCAATCAGCCTTGTTCTGGTTCTTTTGTCAGCTGGATTTGTCTTGTCGCCAGTTATCAAAAAGGCGGGAAGCAGACGGAAAAACGGCCGCGGATAGGACGTTTTGCAGGTATAGGCGGCTGTCTTCTCAGGCGGCAGCCGTTTATATAGAGTTGTAGTTGTAGGATGAAAAACGAAAGACAAAAAAAGCGGAGAAGCGCCCGGCCGCTGAAAGGAGGAAAGCAGGAAAGAAGGGGAGAACAAATGAAATTGGAGAATGGAGAAAAAAAGAAATGAATGGTACACTGGCGATTGTCCTGACAGTGATTGCAGTTGCAGCTGTCATGACGCTGATTCTTAAAAAGTATAATCCGGTACTGGTATTTACAGTCGCTGGCATTGCACTGCTTCTTATTTATACAGCAATTACAGGCACTTCTGTGCTGGGAGACGATACATCAGGAAGCGCTGTGCTGGATGTATTTACCTACATTGGAACAGCTACCAAAAAACAGCTGAGCGGAGTAGGCGCCAACCTGATGATTGTAGCAGCCTATGCTATGTTTATGAGCCACATTAAAGCATCTGACAGACTTGCCTATGCCATGACAAAACCTTTGGCAAAACTTGGCAATCCATATCTGATTCTGGGAGCTGTATATTTAGCCGGAATCCTTCTGAAAATGATGATTACAAGCCATGCGGCTCTTTCCCTGCTTTTATTTGCCACAACCTATCCGGTGCTTTTAAGACTGGGAGTAGATAAGCTGAGTGCGGCAGCAGCTCTGTTTTTAAGCGGTTCCATGGACTGGGGTGTGAATGACGGAGCTTGTATTTTCGGAGCAGAAACAGTTCTTGGTATTTCAGTATTTGAGTATTTTTCAAAATATCAGATGATTCCTGCAGTTGCTAACATTGCAGTTACCTGCATTATTATCATGGTATATTTCCGTTACAAAGACAGAAAGAGCGGAAGCGGAAAAGCAGTAGATATTGCAGATAATGAAATGCCTGAGGAGGTAAGAAAGCTTCCGGCGATTTATGCAGTATATCCGGCTGTTCCTCTTGTGCTTGTAATTGGTTTCTCTTTGTTTACAGATATCAAGATGGACGTGTTTGCGGCAAATGTAATTGGAAGTGCCATTGTTCTTATTTCTGAGGCATTCCGCCTTAAATCCTTCCAGGCAGTTTCTGATGAACTGGCTCAGATTTTCAAGGGAATGGGTTCAGCTTTTGCCAATATTTTATCCCTGATCATTATGGGAGGCGTATTTGCACAGGGTCTGATTAACCTTGGCGGAATCAACATTGTGTTTAATGCACTTGGAAATATTGAGAATGCGGCATTCTTCGTTATTCTGGCTCTTTCCATGCTGGGCTTCTTCGGCGTTATGGTTCTGGGCTCCGGCAATGCGACCTGGATGGCATTTGGAAACCTGATTCCGGATATTGCGGCAAAGCTTGGCGTATCAGCGGCAGCTTTCGCAATTCCTATGCAGCTTTCTGCTTCCATCGGACGAGGACTTTCACCTGTTTCCTCTGCCCTTTTGGCAGTAACAGGAGCAGCTGATATTCAGATGCAGGATTTAATTAAACGATGTGTTGTGCCGATTGTATGTGGTGAAGCGGCAATGTTCATCGCTTCCTATATCACTTTGGCTCTGTAGGAGGAAAGAATCTTATGGAAAAGATGGTTCACGATTTTGATGAGTATTACGACAGACGCGGAGTTGACAGTAAAAAGTACAGTGCAGGAAAGTTTGAAGGGGACGTGCTTCCTATGTGGATAGCAGATACAGACTTCAGATGTCCTAAGCCTGTCATGGATGCAATCCGAAAAAGGGCAGAGCATGAGACGCTGGGTTATCCGGAAGAGCTGACAGGGTTTCAGCAGGCAGCGAAAGGCTGGATGGCAAAACGTCACGGCTGGGAAGTGGAGGACGATTGGATTCAGTTTGTCACAGGAGTTGTTCCGGGAGCTATATTTACCCTGCTTTCCAACACACAGCCAGGCGATCAGGTAGTCTGCCTGGGACCGCTGTTCGGACCTTTGCGCGCCTGCGTAATTGACAACGGCAGGCAGCTGGTAGAATCTCCTTTTATTAATGAAGAGGAGAACTATACAATCAATTTTGAAGATCTGGAGAAAAAGCTTTCCAGCGCTAAGGCAACTATGTTTATTATGTGCAATCCGCACAATCCAGTTGGCAAGGTGTTTACAGAAGAAGAGCTTCGCAAAATTGGAGAGCTTTGTCTGAAGCATCACTGCATTATCTTTAATGATGAGATTCATGGAGATATTGTCTATAAAGGACATAAGCATGTATGCCTGGCTTCCCTTTCAAAGGAGATTGCAGATATCACTGTGACAGGATTCAACCCTGGAAAAACCTTCAATGTAGGAGGAATCAGGACAGCAGGCTGCATTATTCCCAATCCGGTTCTCAGAGAGCGTTTCCTGACAGCCAGAAAGAAAGGCAAAGGCATGGGAAGGAACATTTTTGGACAGGCAGCATTCATTGCCTGCTACAGAGACTGCGAGTATTATGTGGATCAGATGCTGGAGTATCTGGAGCATAATCTCGATTATGTGGAAGAATTTATCAAGGAAAAGCTTCCTGAAATAAAATTCCACCGTCCAGATGGCCTTTACCTGCTGTGGGTGAACTGTAAAGGATTGAATTTAAGCCAGTCTGAGCTGATGGATTTATTTGAAAAGACAGGAAAAATTGGTTTGAACAGCGGTCTGGAATTCGGTCCTCTGGGAGAAGGTTATGTGAGACTGAATATAGCAGTTCCGAGAGTGACTCTGGAAGAGGGAATGAAGCGGATTGAGACAGCTGTGAAGAGCCTGAGAAAATAAAACGAATGCCTGAAAGTATTTGCGGAAATAAAGGTATTGTATAAACAGTCAAAAATTAAAAAAAACAAACCAAAGTTATTTGTTAATTTAAAAAATCATGTTAAGAAAAAGTTAAAAAAAAGATAAAAAAAACACAAAATCCCCTTTATTCTTTTTGAGTTTTATCGTATAATAAAAAGGTACTTACAGGGCGTTGAAATCAGCGCCCTGGATTTCAATATAATAGGGGGATAGAAGCATGCATCTGCTGGTGACAAATAACAGCCTGTGCTATGACAAATATCAGAGCCGGATTAAGGTGGATTATCTGAAAGAGGGCTCTTATTTGGATGTCCTGGTGAAAGTCAGGGATTATGCACAGAAGGGCTACAGAATTGAAACCCACCCTATGGCAGGCAGCATTAAGCCGAACCAGACACCGTTCCGTACAGTGCTCCTTTCTGATGAGAAGATGGATGGAAATGAAAGCATCACAAATGAGCTGATGATTGAAGACGCTGTACTGATGACAAAGAAGTTTTTGAGCGATCACCCAACGAGAGAGTGGGAGGAATCTATTGTTAAAGACTTCGGACAGGTGGATCTGGAGCTGATTAGCGGAGCCATTGACAGGTTTGTTTAAAATTAGGAATTCCGGCAGGCAGAGTACACAGTCTGATTCAGACAGGTTGATGACGAAAACTGTCAAAAACATGTCAATAAGTGTCAAGTTTGTCAAAAATGTCAGGCTGGCATTCTGCAGAATTGACAGAAGGCCGGAAGAATTTTCCGCAAAAGACGGTGCATAAAAAAATGTGTGATGAAGAAGAAATAGAAAAATCCAGTAAAATCAAACGGTTTTACCAGGGAAAAATAATATTTTTTTACCGTCTTTCTTTTATTTTTGAAAATATGGCATGTAACTTGCTATATTTATAGAGCGAAGAGTAAATCTTCTGCCGCAAATACAAAAAAAAGAAAAGGAGGTCAGGCATTCATGAAACTTGAATTAGGTATTATTCCTGTAAAAGACATCCAGTTTGGTCCGGAGTCCAAAGTGGAGAATGGAGTTATCTATGTGAATGCAGATGAGTTAAAGGCTCTTCTTCTTGAGGATGAGAACCTGAAATCTGTAGAGTTTGACATCGCTAAACCAGGCGAGAGCGTTCGCATTATGCCTGTAAAGGATGTTATTGAGCCACGAGTAAAGGTAAGCGGAGAGGGAGCTATGTTCCCGGGTATGATTTCCAAGGTTGCTACTGTTGGAAGCGGAAGAACAAATGTACTTCGCGGATCCGCAGTTGTTACAACAGGAAAGATCGTTGGTTTCCAGGAGGGAATCATCGACATGTGCGGAACTGGTGCAGAGTACACACCATTCTCCAAGTTAAACAACCTGGTTGTTATCTGTGAGCCGGCTGACGGAATCGAGAAGCACGCTCACGAGAAAGCTGTTCGTATGGCAGGCTTAAAGACAGCTGACTACATTGGAAAGCTGGCTAAGGACATCGAGGCTGAGGAAATTGAGACATATGAGACAGAGACAGTGAAAGAGGGACTTGCTAAGTACCCGAACCTTCCTAGAGTCGCTTATGTATTAATGCTTCAGAGCCAGGGCCTGATGCACGACACATATGTATACGGTGTTGATATGAAGCAGTCCCTTCCGACAATCATCAACCCGACAGAGACAATGGATGGAGCTATCTTAAGCGGTAACTGTGTATCTGCTTGTGATAAGAACACATCCTACCATCACTTAAACAACCCGGTTATCAAATCCTTATTTGATCAGCACGGAAAGACATTAAACTTCGTAGGCGTTATCATTACAAATGAGAACGTATACCTGGCAGATAAGATGCGTTCCTCTGACTGGACTTCCAAGCTTTGCAAGTGGTTAGACGTTGACGGCGCTATCGTTTCCCAGGAGGGATTCGGAAACCCGGATACAGACCTTATCATGAACTGCAAGAAGATCGAGGGCCAGGGCGTTAAGACTGTTATCATCACAGACGAGTACGCAGGACGCGACGGCGCTTCCCAGTCCTTAGCAGATGCAGATGCAGCAGCAGATGCAGTAGTTACAGGCGGAAACGCAAACATGGTAATTACTCTGGAGCCGAAGGACAAGGTTATCGGATATCCGGAAGTAGCAGACATTATTGCCGGAGGTTTCGACGGAAGCTTACAGGCAGACGGATCCATCGTAGCAGAGCTTCAGGTTATCACAGGAGCTACTAATGAGATGGGCTTCAACAAGTTAAGCGCCAGATAGGAGGAAATCATGGGAAAACTGAAATTTGTCCATTATATTAATCAGTTTTTCGCAAATATCGGTGGCGAGGAGAAAGCTGACTATGCACCAGAGGTAAGAGACGGAGTTGTAGGTCCTGGACTTGCATTCAATCAGGCATTTGGTGAGGAAGCTGAGATTATCGCAACTGTTATCTGCGGAGACTCTTACTTCAACGAGAACGTAGACTCTGCTACAGAGACTGTTCTCAATATGATCAAAGAAAAAGGTGCAGACGGTGTTATCTGCGGACCTGCATTCAACGCTGGACGTTACGGTGTTGCCTGCGGTACAGTGGCAGCAGCAGTTAAGGAGCAGCTTGGACTTCCTGTAGTAACAGGTATGTACAAGGAGAACCCAGGCGCTGATATGTACAAGAACAAGGTATATATCTGCCCGACAAAGAACAGCGCAGCTGGTATGAGAGACGCTGTTAAGAAGATGGCTCCTTTAGCTCTTAAGGTTGTTAAGGGCGAGAAGATTGGTTCTTCCAAGGAAGACAACTACATGCCGAACGGCAAGCGTGTAAACTTCTTCGAGGATAAGCGCGGTGCAGAGCGTGCCGTTGAGATGCTTGTTAAGAAGTTAAACGGCAAAGAGTACGAGACAGAGTACCCGATGCCAAGCTTCGACCGTGTAGCTCCAGGTGCTGCAATCGTAGATATGGCTCACGCTAAGATCGCGTTAGTAACATCCGGCGGTATCGTTCCGAAGGGCAACCCGGATCACATCGAGTCCTCCAGTGCTTCCAAGTACGGACAGTATGACATCGAGGGCGTTATGGATCTGACAGAGGAGACATACGAGACAGCTCACGGCGGATACGACCCAGTATACGCTAACCAGGACTCTGACCGTGTTCTTCCTGTAGATATCATTCAGGAGTTCATTAAGGAAGGCAAGATCGGAAGCCTTCACAAATACTTCTATACCACAGTTGGTAATGGAACAGCAGTAGCAAGTGCAAGCAAGTACGCTAAGGAAATCGGACAGAAACTGGTTGATGACCATGTTGACGCGGTTATCCTCACCTCTACCTGAGGCACCTGTACACGTTGCGGTGCAACGATGGTAAAAGGCATTGAGGCTTATGGAATTCCTGTAGTTCATATTGCAACAGTAGTTCCGATTTCACTTACAGTTGGAGCAAACAGAATTGTTCCGGCCATTGCTATTCCTCATCCACTTGGAAACCCGGCTCTTTCCCTCGAGGAAGAGAAAGATATCAGAAGAAAGATCGTTGGAAAGGCTCTGGAAGCGTTACAGACTCCGGTTGACGACCAGACGGTTTTTGAATGGAAGTAATCTGAAAGCGGAACGGTGCGCTTTCTGATGAAGATAATTTGCAGCCCCCTTTTTGGGGGCTGCGAAGGGAGAAATTGAGATGGGCAAGATTTATGACGTAATTATCTTAGGTGCTGGTCCAGGCGGACTGGCTGCCGGTCTGTATTCCGGAAGATACCGCCTTGATACTCTCGTAATCGAGAAGGCAAAAGACGGTGGACAGATCGCAATTACAGACGAAATTGAGAACTATCCTGGACAGAAGGTAGAAGGCGAGAGCGGTCCTTCCTTAATCGCACGTATGACACAGCAGGTTGAGAAGTTCGGCGCAGAGCGCGTGACAGATACTATCAACAAAGTTGAGTTAGAGGGTCCGGTTAAGAAACTGTACGGAAACAAGGGCGAGTATGAGTGCAAGTGCTTAATTATCGCTACAGGTGCTTATCCGCGTCCAATCGGCTGCAAGAGAGAGGGCGAGTTCGTAGGCAAGGGAGTTTCCTTCTGCGCTACCTGTGATGCTAACTTCTTCGAGGACTTTGAGGTATTCGTAGTCGGCGGCGGAGATTCCGCTGTAGAGGAGGCTATGTACCTGACAAAGTTCGCTAGAAAAGTTACAATCATTCACAGAAGAGACGAGCTGCGCGCTGCTAAGTCTATTCAGGAGAAGGCATTCAAGAATCCGAAGCTGCACTTTATGTGGGATTCTGTTGTAGACGGACTTGAGGGAGATGAGCTCCTTTCCGCTATGACTGTTAAGAACGTAAAGACAGGCGAGATCACAAGAGTAGAGGCTGATCCGGAAGACGGAATGTTCGGCGTATTCGGTTTCATCGGATATATTCCGAGAACTGAGCTGTTTGAGGGTGTGATTGACATGGAGAACGGTTACATTAAGACCGATGACAACATGCACACCAATATCCCTGGTGTTTTTGCGGCAGGAGACGTCCGGGTTAAGGCTTTAAGACAGGTAGTAACAGCTGCTGCTGACGGAGCTATCGCTGCTCAGCAGGCAGAGAAATACATCGCAGAGATGGAGTAAAGGTTCAATTCACATATTTTCATATGTGAATTGAACCGCTACCCAAACGTAGCGAAGCAAAGTTTGGGTTTCCCATTAGTGAATGGGGAATTTGTAAGTGAAAAACAAAATAATCTAGGGAAGGTGAAAGAAAATGGTTGATTTAACAAAGGAAAACTTTGAAGAGGAAGTTTTAAAAGCAGAAGGAACCGTTTTAGTTGATTTCTATGGAGACGGCTGTGTTCCATGCCAGGCTTTAATGCCACACATTCATGCTATGGAAGATGTTTATGGAAAGGATATTAAATTCACTTCCCTGAACACTACGAAAGCCCGCCGTCTGGCTATCGGACAGAAGGTATTAGGCCTTCCGGTTATCGCTATCTACAAGGGTGGCGAGAAGGTTGCTGAGTGCGTTAAGGACGATGCAACACCAGAGAACGTAGAGGCTATGATTAAGGCTAACCTGTAATCAGAAGTATATTTACGTTACATTGAAAAAACTGTTGAAAATTTTTTGAATTTTCAGCAGGACAAGCTGGGCAAACAGCCTTGTTTGTGATATAATAGTTCCGCTAGAACCCACGAAAGTGGTGTCTATATAAAAAAATTAGAAGAAGGAGGAATCGGAAATGGCAATTTTAAACGGTAAAAAAACCATTATCATTGGCGACCGTGACGGAATTCCGGGCCCGGCTATTGAAGAGTGTGTCAAGACAGCCGGCGCTGAGGTTATTTATTCCTCTACGGAGTGCTTCGTCTGAACATCCGCAGGTGCCATGGATCTGGAGAACCAGAAGAGAGTTAAAGATTTCGCAGACCAGTATGGAGCAGAGAATGTAGTAGTTATTCTCGGCGCAGCAGAGGGAGAGGCAGCAGGCCTCGCTGCTGAGACTGTTACAGCAGGAGATCCGACTTTCGCAGGTCCTTTGGCAGGAGTCCAGTTGGGACTTACCGTATATCACATTTGTGAGGATGAAATTAAGGCAGAAGTAGATCCTGGTGTTTACGACGACCAGATCAGCATGATGGAGATGGTTATGGATGTTGATGACATTCACAACGAGATGTCTTCCATTCGTGATGAGTTCTGTAAATACCTCTAATTGAGTGCGCCTTCAGGCGTTCTCGTATTGTTTCCCGGCGGACGTTGTTCTGCCGGGAAATTCTTAAATATGGAACAAATTTTAAAACTTAAATCATATATGAGGTGAATAACATGGGCGGTTATCCTGTATTAAAAGGAGCAAGCTATGTACTTGCAGTAGTTCCGGATATGGTTCTTGAGAACGGAACAACACAGACCACAGAGAAGATTGTAAATCCTGAGTCCGAATACTTAAAGGAGCTCCCGAAGCACTTAAGAAGCTTTGAGGATGCAGTTTCCTACCTTCCGAACCAGATTTACATCGGAAACGAGAAGCCAGAGGCTTTAAGAGGAATTGAGTTCCCATTCTTCGAGACAAAGTGGGAGAATGCAAAGAGAGACGGAAAATACGGCCAGATTATGCCGCAGGACGAGTTCTACGGACTGATGCAGATCTGTGATGTATTCGAGTTAGTACACCTTGAGAAAGCTTTTGCTGCTTCCGTTAAGGAGAAATTAGCTGCTCTTAACATTCTGACAGATGAGCAGTTAGCAGTATTAGATGGAAACGAGTCTACAGAGGACGATATCAAGGCTTTAGTAGAGGGCGAGCATTCTGAGCCTCTTTACGACGGCGGAAAATTAGTAGGAGCTATCAAGAGAGCGCACGACGTTGACGTGAACCTTTCTGCTCATACTATGCTTGAGAACATCGTTGCTAAGGCATCCAGCGTACTGGCTCTGATCGAGTTAGTAAAGAAGGGCGGAGTAAATCCAGAAGAGATTGACTACGTAATCGACTGCTGTGAGGAGGCCTGCGGTGATATGAACCAGAGAGGCGGCGGAAACTTTGCTAAGGCTGCTGCTGAGGTTGCAGGTTTCACAAACGCTACTGGATCTGACGTAAGAGGCTTCTGTGCAGGACCGGCACACGCTATTGTTCATGCAGCTGCTCTGGTACAGTCCGGCGCATTCAAGAACGTAGTTGTAACAGCTGGCGGATGTACAGCTAAGCTTGGTATGAACGCTAAGGATCACGTTAAGAAGGGTGTTCCGGTACTTGAGGACTGCGTAGCAGGCTTCTCTGTATTAATCAGCGCTAACGACGGTGTAAGCCCTGTACTTCGTACAGATATCATCGGACGTCATACAATCGGAACAGGTGCTGCTCCTCAGAACGTAATTTCTTCTCTGGTTACAGCTCCACTTGAGGCTGCTGGCCTGAAGATCCTTGATATTGATAAATATTCACCTGAGATGCAGAACCCGGATATCACAAAACCGGCAGGAGCAGGAGATGTTCCTGAGGCTAACTACAAGATGATCGCTGCATTAGGCGTAAAGAAGGGCGAGCTTCAGAGAAATGAGATCGCTTCCTTCGTAAGCGAGCACGGTATGGTTGGCTGGGCTCCGACACAGGGTCACATCCCGTCTGGTGTTCCGTACATGGGAGCATTAAGAGACGAGATCCTGGCAGGCGAGACAAAGAGAGCCATGATTATCGGAAAGGGAAGCCTCTTCCTTGGAAGAATGACAAACCTGTTCGATGGTATCTCCTTCGTAGTTGAGGCAAATGACGGCTCCGGTGCTGATGACGGACAGGCTGTAGATGAGAAGCAGATCAAGTCCATGATCGGCCAGGCTATGAAAGAATTTGCAAAGGGACTTCTGGAAGAGTAAGAAAATATCTGGAAAGGACGAAAAATTATGTCTGAAGCAAAGATTAAGAAAATGATCGCAGAGACCTTTCTGGAAGTTGCAGATGCTCTTGAGACAGGCCGCTATGGCAAAAAGGCAGTGATCGGATTTGCCTGCGAGGGCAGCGAGCACGGCCAGGAGAACATTGACAGAGCCTTTGAGCTGGCAGTAAGGAAGGGACTCACCCCTTACATGATCGAAGGGGAAGATATTCATAAAAAGATGGAGGAGCTGCTGGAATCCGGCGAGATCGACGCCGCTGTTACCATGCACTATCCATTCCCGGTAGGCGTTTCTACTGTTGGAAAAATCATCACCCCAGGAATGGGAAAAGCCATGTATCTGGCTACAACTACAGGAACTTCTGACACAGATCGTGTTTCTGCTATGGTTAAGAATGCTATCTATGGTATCATTGCAGCTAAGGCAGACGGAATCGAGAACCCGACTGTTGGTATTGCCAACATCGACGGTGCAAGACAGACAGAGAAGTACCTGGTTCAGTTAAAAGAGAATGGTTATGACATTCACTTCGCTGACTCTGCTCGTGCAGACGGCGGAATCGTAATGAGAGGAAACGACCTGTTAGGAGCTTCTGCAGACGTTATGGTTATGGATTCCCTGACAGGAAACCTGATGACAAAGATCTTCTCCGCTTACACAACAGGCGGAAGCTATGAGTCTTTAGGTTTCGGCTATGGCCCAGGAATCGGACCTGACTTTGACAAGCTGGTTATGATCGTTTCCAGAGCTTCCGGCGCTCCTGTGATTGCAGGCGCTATGGAGTTCGCTACAAACCTGATCAACCATGACTGGAAGAAGATCGTAAAGGATGAGTGGAAGAAGGCTGAGAAGGCTGGTCTTAAGTCCATCTTAGACGAGATCAAGAAGGCTAACACCAAGAAATCCGACGATGGCGATGAAGAGGTTGCTATGCCTCCGAAGGAGATCTGTACAGAGCAGATTCCAGGAATCGAGGTTATGGATCTGGAGGACGCAGTAAAGGTTCTCTGGAAGAACGGCATCTACGCTGAGAGCGGTATGGGATGTACAGGCCCAATCGTCAGAATGGCAGCTGATAAGAAGGAGAAAGCAGTAGAACTGCTTACAGCAGCTGGATATATCGGCTAGTAGATAATCAGTTTATAGAACAGGAATAAGTTTTCTTATTCCTGTTCTGATAAATATTATGCTTCATCTTCACGGCTTTTGCTGTAAAGATGAACAGGTATTTCAAATATTGGGGTGTTTAAATGTATGACCGGCAGAAAGAAGCAGGGGCTTTGCGCTTTTGATAAAGTTTGAGTTTTTTTGCCTTCTGCCGAGTCATTCATGTTTGTTTAGACAATTTTCTCAATTTTAATTGACAAAAAACTGAATATAGGATATAATATTATACGCTATGCAGAATGAGGAGGCAGATAGGTTGCTGGTGTGCCTCGCGGTCTTCAAAACCGTTGTGGGGAGTTAGGAGCTCCCTGGGTGGGTTCGATTCCCACCTCCTCCGTTTCTTTTCATCTGATAGTTATTTAGGAAGGATAATATAATATGGGAGAAAAACAGGAATTACTGAGAAAAATCCCTAAGATTGATGAGGTGCTGCAGGACGAGCGTCTCATTTTTTTTATGGAAAAAACACCGAGAAGCGTAGTGGTAGAAGCTGTGCGTCAGCAGATTAATGAGCTGAGAAACGGTATTTTACAGGGCAGCATTGAACAGACAGCAGGCCTGGATGAAATTGTGGAGGGGGCTTTAAAGCAGGTCAGGATCCGCAAAAAACGCAGTCTCAGGCGTGTGATTAACGCTACAGGAATTGTACTGCATACAAATCTGGGAAGGGCAAATCTGTCAGATACAGCCATTGAAGGCGTCTGCGAGGCAGCTTCCCATTATTCTACCCTGGAGTATGATTTAAAGAAGGGAGCCAGAGGTTCCCGCCACAGCCATGTGGAGGAAATCATCAAGCAGGTAACAGGGGCAGAGGCTGCTATGGTGGTGAACAACAATGCGGCAGCGACCATGCTGTGCCTTTCTGCTATGGCGAGAGGAAAAGAAGTAATTGTGTCAAGAGGAGAGCTGGTGGAGATCGGAGGCTCTTTCCGTATTCCGGAGATTATGGAGGAAAGCGGCGCAATTTTAAGAGATATCGGAACCACCAACAAGACAAAGACTTCCGACTATGTCAATGCATATGAGGAAGGTGTGACAGGCGCTCTTTTAAAGGTTCATACCAGCAACTACAAGATTATCGGCTTTACCCAGGAAACGACGGTTTCTGAGCTTGCGGAGCTGGGAAAACAGTGGGGCCTGCCGGTGATCTACGATTTAGGAAGCGGTCTTATGAACGATCTGACAGATTTCGGCGTAGACGAGCCGACGGTGCAGAGCGCGCTGCAGGACGGAGCTGATGTAGTCCTGTTCAGCGGCGATAAGCTGCTTGGAGGCCCTCAGGGAGGCGTGATCATTGGAAAGAAAGAGTACATTGATAAAATGAAAGCACATCCTCTGGCCAGAGCCTTCCGTGTGGACAAGATGACGCTGTCTGCTATGGAGGCCACCTTCTTTGAGTATCTGGATCGGACGACCTGCAGAAAGAATATTCCGATTCTGCGAATGATTACCATGACAGCCGGAGAGCTTGAGAAGAAGGCAGAAGCCCTGAAGGCAGTGCTTGAGAAGGAGACAGAGGGCTTTATTTTTCAGGTGGAGGCCTGCCAGGATCAGGTAGGCGGAGGCTCTGCGCCGGGCGTGATGCTCCCTGGTTATGCAGTCTCTGTTAGGAGTGAAGCTGTCACAGAGGCCAGAATTGAGAGAACACTCAGAAAAGCGGAGCTTCCGGTAATCGCCCATGTATTCCGTGACGCTGTATATCTGAATGTGCGGACTATTGAGGAGAAGGAATATCCGCTGATCGCAAAAGCCCTTGGCAGCACAAAGAATTGTGATAGAGAGGATCAGGAATAATATGCAGAATGTAATCGTGGGAACCGCAGGCCATGTAGATCATGGAAAAACATGTCTGATTAAAGCCCTCAGCGGAATTGATACAGATCGTCTGAAGGAAGAGAAGAAGAGGGGAATCACTATTGAGCTGGGATTTGCCAATTTGATTGACACAGACGGAGTCCACATTGGCATTATTGACGTGCCGGGACATGAGAAATTTGTCAAAAACATGCTGGCCGGCATTGGCGGCATTGACCTGGTACTGTTAGTCATTGCTCTGGATGAGGGAGTCATGCCCCAGACGGTAGAGCATTTTGAAATCCTGAAGATGCTTCAGATCCGCCAGGGAATCGTCGTTCTTACCAAGTCTGATACAGTGGACAGCGACTGGGCAGACATGGTGGAGGAGGATGTACGGGAACTGATTAAAGGCAGCTTCCTGGAGCAGGCAGAACTGATCCGTGTTTCTTCCTATACAGGAGAGAATATTGACGTTTTAAGACAGAAGATTGTGGCCATGGCCAAACAGGCCGGCAGACGCAGGGAGGAAAAAGAGCTGTTCCGTCTTCCCATTGACCGTGTGTTTACCATGGAAGGTTTCGGAACCGTCGTTACAGGAACTCTGGTAGAGGGAATGTGCGAGGCCGGACAGGAAGTGATGGTATATCCCCAGGAGCGTCTGCTGAAAATCCGAGGCGTACAGAGCCACGGACAGAAGGAGGAGAAGGCTTCTGCAGGCCAGAGAACGGCTATCAACCTGGCCGGTATTAAGAAGGAGGAACTGAGCCGCGGAGAGGTTCTGGCATACCCTGGATCTCTGGTAAACAGCACCATGGTAGATGCTACCCTGCGTCTCTTTGACTCTACTCAGAGAAAGCTGAAAAATGGGGATCGCGTCCATTTAAGCTACGGCTCTGCCCAGGCCATTGGAAAGGTGATCCTGTTAGACTGTGATGTGGTGGAAGCTGGACAGGAAGCTCTGGTGCAGCTTCGCTTTGACGATCCGATCTGCGTCAAGAGAAATGATAAATTTATTATCCGTTTCTACTCCCCGGTAGAGACCTTTGGAGGCGGAACTGTCTTAAATCCGGCTGCTGACAAGCACAAGAGAGGGCAGGAGTCTGTCATCGAATCCCTGAAGCTGAAAAAAACAGGAACTGACATAGAAATTCTGGAGCAGATGGTCAACGAGGAGAGCCGGAGATTTCCAGAGGCGAAGGATCTGGCAGCCTGGATGGATATGACTGTCTCAGAAGCTGAAAAGATGCTGGACACTCTGAGAAACAAGAAAAAGATTCTCCACCTGAATGACGGCAGCTTTGTAGGAAAGGCATATTGGGAGAGAGTATCCGGGCTGGCCAATGAGGTACTGGCACATTTCCACCGGGAAAACCCGATTGTAGAGGGAATGGACCGTGAGGAATTAAAGAGCCGACTGGCTGAGCGGATGCATCTGCAGAGCGGGAAAAAGGCAGAGGCTCTTATGGCTGAGCTGGAGAAGCGTAAAGTAATTACTATTCAGGGAAGCATCGTATCAGTGGCAGGCTTTACTGTCAGCTATTCTGACGAGGCGTCCCAGATGATGACAGATATGGAGAACATCTACAAGAAGGCAGGTATTGAGGTTCCATCCACCGATGAGCTGGTAGGGGCTTACAAGGACAGGAAACAGGCCAGACAGGTGCTCTCTGAGCTGACTAAGAAGGGAATTCTCGTGAAGGCCGGAACCGGCGTGCTGATGCACAGAGAGCACTGGGAGCGCGCTGTAGGCGTTCTGAGAGAGCATCTGGCCAGCCATCCGCAGATTACTCTGGGCGAGTTCAGAGATCTGCTTGGAACCTCCAGAAAATATGCGGTTATGCTTCTTGAGACCTATGATCAGATGAAGATCACAAAGAAAATAGGAGATGCCAGAATTCTTGGCGGAAAATAAGCGGTTGTAAGGGCACAGCCCTGACAATAAATACTATTTTTTACAAAGGGGGACATAAGTAATGAACAACAGTAACCTGTCAACAAGGCTGATTCTGGGAGCCATCCTGGGAATCGCCGCAGCCGCTCTGGCTTTTCTTGGAAATCCGTCTAATATGGCGCTTTGTATCGCCTGCTTTATCCGCGATACAGCAGGATCCATGAAACTGCATTCAGCGGCTGTCGTACAGTACTTCAGACCTGAGGTAGTAGGTATTGTATGCGGAGCATTTTTGATTTCAATTGCAACCAAGGAATACCGGTCCACTTCCGGTTCCTCACCGATGATCCGTTTCCTGTTAGGCGTGATCATGATGATTGGTTCTCTTGTATTTTTAGGATGCCCGCTGCGTCTGCTCATCAGACTGTCAGCAGGAGACCTGAATGCGGTAGTAGCTCTTCCAGGCTTTATTCTCGGTATCTTTACAGGTACGCTTGCACTGAAGAAGGGCTTTACCCTGGGACGGGCGTATCCGACAAAGGATTCCAGCGGATACGTGCTTCCAGGAGTGCTGGTTTTCCTGTTTGTGCTCAGCCTGACAACAGCGCTGTTTGTATCCAGTGAATCTGGTCCAGGAAGCAAGCACGCTCCTGTAATCGCAGCGTTAATCGGAGGTCTTGTGTTCGGAGCAGTAGCTCAGAAAAGCCGTACCTGCTTTGCAGGAGGATTCCGTGATGTGATTCTGATGAGAAACTTTGACCTGTTAAGCGTGCTTGGCGGACTGTTCGTTGTTATGCTGGTATTTAACCTTGCAACAGGCGGTTTCAAGCTGTCCTTTGCAGGACAGCCGGTAGCTCACTCCCAGCATCTCTGGAACTTCTTAGGCATGTATGTGGTAGGCTTTGCAGCTGTACTTGCCGGTGGCTGTCCATTAAGACAGATGGTACTGGCTGGACAGGGATCTTCTGATTCAGCAGTTACCTTCCTGGGACTTTTAGTAGGTGCTGCATTCTGCCATAACTTTGGACTGGCAGCTTCTGCTGCAGCAGCTGCGACAGAGACAGCAGAGGCTGTTGTAGGAGGTCCTGGACCAGCAGGAAAGGCAGCAGTTCTGATCTGTATTGCAGTGTTGTTCTTAATCGGATTTTTACCTTCCAGGGAAAAGAAGTAAAAAGGCAGCTTGGGAAACAAAAAAGGCAGAGTGATAAAACAGAAAAGAGGGAAGAATCATGTATGAGGTAGATGCAAGAGGACTTTCATGCCCAGAGCCGGTTATGCTGACGGCTGATGCGATTAAAAAACATGGAAATGAGACAATCAAAGTTCTGGTCAGCGAGGTGCATACCAGACAGAACGTGGAAAAATATGCAAAAAGCCACGGAAAGAGTGTTTCTGTAACAGAAAACGGAACAGAATTTGAACTGACAATCGAGTAACAGACAAAAACGCCAGCTGGCATGAAAAACTGCCGGCTGGCCGCTTTTATGGAAAGAAAACAATGAGAAAAAAAGAACCGACTTTAATTATTACCTTTCACACAACTGCAGATGCCATTGCCCTTGAAAAGGCATGCAAGGAGACAGGACGTCCGGGACGTATGATCCCTGTGCCAAGAGAGCTGTCAGCAGGCTGCGGACTGGCCTGGTGTACCAGCCCGGAACACGCAGATGACTTTAAACAGTTTCTGGAGGAAAAAGGTCTGGTGTGGGAGGACTTTGCTGAAATTCTTTACTAACCGTAATGGAAAGGAAGGCAGAAAGTATGATTTATTTTGACAATGCAGCCACAACTATGACAAAGCCCAAACAGGTGGCAAATGCCGTGGCAATGGCTTTGACAAATTTTGGCAATTCAGGACGGGGAGCCAGCGAGGCTTCCATGGACGCTTCCCGCATTATTTTCGGGACCAGAGAAAAGCTGTCACGGCTGTTTCACGCTGGGGAACCCAAGCAGACAATCTTTACCTGCAATGCTACAGAAAGCCTGAATATCGCCATTAACGGCTTGATTGGACCAGGGGATCATGTGATTACCACAGTGCTGGAGCACAATTCCGTGCTGCGCCCCTTATTCCATCTGGCAGAGCAGGGAACCGATCTTTCCTTTGTCACCTGCGATAATAAGGGAAGGCTGAAATACGAGGAATTTGAAAAGCATCTGAAGAAGAATACAAAGGCAGTGGTATGTACCCATGCCTCCAATGTGACGGGAAATGTAGTAGATTTAAAACAGATTGGAGAATTCTGCAAAAAGCATGGACTTCTCTTTATCGCTGATATTTCTCAGACAGCGGGAGCGTATCCCGTAGATATGGAAGTATTCCAGGCCGATGTGCTGTGCTTTACCGGCCATAAGGGGCTGTTTGGGCCTCAGGGAACAGGCGGCCTGTGTGTGAGAGAGGGCGTGGACATCGCTCCCTTTAAACGGGGCGGAAGCGGCGTACACAGCTTCTTAAAGGAGCATCCGGCGGAGATGCCGGTACACCTGGAGGCAGGAACCTTAAACGGGCACGGAATCGCAGGCCTGAGCGCTGCCCTTGACTTTATTGAGGAGACAGGAGTAGAGAACATTCACAGCCGCGAAAACGCCCTTATGATGCAGTTCTACGAGGGTGTGAAGCAGATTCCGGGAGTGATTGTCTACGGTGACTTTGAGAGCAGCTTGAGCCGGTTCAGAAGGACGGCGGTGGTATCTCTCAATATCGGAGATTATGATTCCTCCAGAGTCAGCGATGAGCTGGAAACCGTTTACGGCATTGCTACAAGGCCTGGAGCACACTGCGCTCCCCTGATGCACCAGTCTCTGGGAACCGTAGAGCAGGGAATCGTCAGATTTTCTTTCTCATGGTTTAATACAGAGGAGGAAGTGGAAACAGCAGTCCGCGCAGTAAAGGAGCTGGCAGAAGATTAACCGGCAGAAGAGTAATCAGAAAGTGGGAGAAACCTGTCTGAGAATGAGAAGGCAGCCTGATGCAGAAGAAAGATTCAAAGCTTCTGCATCAGGCTGTTTTGCTTTTCCAGGCCAGGATAATAAAACAAAAAGATGCCCTGAACCTTTCGGTTCAGAGCACCTCTTTATCTTTATTTAGTTTTCGTCTCTCTACTTTATTTTGTCATGACGTGATCTTCTGTCATTGTCTTTGTGTAGTTCGGGTCGATACCATACTTCTTCATGAAGATGTTATGTAAGATAATCTGTAAGAAGTACAGGATTACGATACCGGCCGGAATCATGATAACCGGGGAAACACGGAAGAAACCGTATACAATGTAAAGTACTGCGATAACTCCGCCGACTGTACATGTGTAAGGAATCTGTGTTCCTACGTGGTCGATATGGTCTGCACCTGAGAACAGGGAAGCCATAACAGTTGTATCAGATACAGGTGAGCAGTGGTCGCCGAAGATAGCACCGGATAATACTGCACCACACATACCGATGGAGAAGTGTGCATCGCCTGTAATAGCGTATCCTAACTGGATAGCCAGTGGAGTCATGATAGCCATGGTTCCCCAGGAAGTACCAGTTGCGAAAGCGATTAACATGGAGCACAGAAGTACAAGTACAGGAAGAAGTCCTGTCGGGATTGTATTTCCAACATAGTGAGCAACGAAATCACCAAGACCCATGCTCTTTGTAACATCTGCTAAGGACCAAGCCATAACAAGAATAGCACCTGTCAGAGCCATCAGCTTGAAGCCGTCTACGATAGTAGTCATGGTCTCGTCGAAAGTCATGATCTTGGATGCAAGAGCGATTACGATACCTGTAACTGCCATTGCGAAGGAGCCCCAGTAAAGAGCAAGCTGTACGTCACATACGTTAAAGATGTCCATAAGTCCGGAACCAACGCGGTCTGGGCTGGTCCATCCTGTGTAGATGATACCGAAGATGATAACGCAGAAAGTAACAACGATTGGAAGTACGAAGGAGCGGATCATCGGCTTTGTCTGCTTAGCCTCTCCAAGTTCGCTTCCTACATCAAGCATTGGCTTAGCGCCGGAACGGTTGAACTCGCCAGTCTGCAGGCAGCGTGCCTCAGCCTTTAACATTGGGCCGTAGTCACGTCCTGTGTACATCAGCATTCCCACGAAGATAAGTGTGAAAATGGAGTACATGTTGAATGGAAGAGTCTTTAAGTAAGCTGCTACAGGTGTGTAACCTGTGATGCCTGCTGCGTCAAGTCCCTGGCCGATCATACCGATCTGGTAAGCGATCCAGTCAGAGATGAAGAATGCTGCTGCCGGAGCTGCTGTAGCGTCAAGAACGTAGGAGAACTTCTCAGAAGAAATTCTGTAGTCCTTACAGATATCACGGAATACGTTTCCATCGATAGCTGCTGCCAGACAGTCGTTTACGGAACAAGCAATTCCAAGACCCCATGTTCCTAAGCATACGGAGCGGCGTTTTTTGAAGCGCTTCTTAGCTGCTGCAGCCAGAGCGAAGCTTCCGCCTAATTTCCAGATGAAAGAGATACCAACACCCATGAAAAGTGTGAACAGTAACAGAACGATGTTTCCGGACATGTTTACTGCAATCTTGTCAAGGGCGAATGCGCAGGCACCGAATGGGTTCCAGTTAGACATAATAAGGGAACCTGCAAAAAGTCCTGCGAACATTGAGATTAATACCTGCTTTGTTGCGAAGCAGAGAGAAATCGCAACTACAGGCGGCACGAGGGCCAGAAAACCATAACCAGTTTCCATACAATATTCCTCCTTTTATGGAATTGTTGACTAATTATAAAGCAAGTGTAATGCCAAAACTTGTGGAAAATGTGTAAAGAATTTGTGAAGAGCCTAAAAAAACGATAAAAAATGCCGGGAAAACGGCATAAGAAAGGGATTTGTTGTTTTTTGAATTTTTTTGATAAAAAACAGAAAAGAAAAATTTTACGAAAATTAAAATCTGTACAAAACTTAAAATACCGGAGGATTGACAGAAAAAAATGACATTCTGTCTGTCAATCCACTGGCAATGATGACAAATAACTTCAGTTTGATAGAGCGATCCAGCAAAACAGCAAAAGAAAAAATTATAAATTCATTTTATTCAGCTTTCTGTAAAGGGTGCGCAGGCTGATTCCAAGCTCTGCTGCAATCTTCTTTTTTCCCTCCAGCGTGTGGCCGTAGGAGGAAAGGAGATCGAGAATCTGCTGTTCCTGAGAATCAGGAAGGGGAGCTTCCTTCTGCTTTTCTTCAGCCGGGCGTTTCTCCAGGCCGCGCATATGCTCCGGCAGATCAGAGAAGGTCAGAGTATCGCTGTCGCACAGGTTGGCGGCATATTCCACTACATTTTGAAGCTCTCGGATATTTCCGGGCCAGGAATAGCTTAAAAACGCCTGTTCCGCCTCAGGAGAGATTT
The DNA here is from genome assembly GCA_027698105.1 of Lachnospiraceae bacterium AM93-12TA. GTDB lineage: Bacteria > Bacillota > Clostridia > Lachnospirales > Lachnospiraceae > Otoolea. Next base: position 152,018 of record JAQERH010000001.1, on the reverse strand, counting down.
TGCAAAGAGGCGTAGTCATTTTTGTCTTTAGACGCTCCAGATAGCTCAAGCTGATGGGAATGATATCCTCTTTTCGTTCTCTCAGAGGAGGCAGCTTTACATTAATTACGCTGATTCGATAAAAAAGGTCCTCACGGAATTTTCCTTCCTTAATCATTTCCCGCAGATCCCGGTTGGTGGCCGCCACAATTCGGATGTCGAGATGGATCTTTTTTGTGGATCCCACCCGCTCCAGCTCGTACTCCTGAAGTACACGCAGCAGCTTTGGCTGAACAGAGAGGGGCATTTCTCCCAACTCGTCTAAAAACAGGGTTCCTCCCTGAGCCATCTCGATCCGGCCCATTTTTCCGCCCTTTTTTGCGCCGGTAAAGGATCCTTCTTCATAACCGAACAGCTCACTTTCAAACAGATTTTCCGGAATACTGGAGCAGTTAATGGCCACAAAGGGATATTTATTTCTCCGGCTCTGCTCGTGGAAGGAGCGGGCTACCAGCTCCTTTCCGGTTCCTGTCTCCCCGGTAATCAGAATCGGAGTGGGGCTGTCCGCCACCCGCTTGATCAGATTCTGAATATGAACGAAAGCCTGGCTGGATCCGATGAGACGTTCAAATGCGCCGGATTCAGGGAGGCTGTCGTAAAATTCATTGGACAATCGAACCAGAATCGAGTGAAGGTGATTCTGGGAGTAGATTGACCGGGTCGTCACCTTAGCTGTATTGTTTCCAATAGAAGCTTTTTTTTCAAACAGGTCGTTGCCGGAGGTGATCCGGCGGGCCATATCCTCGCTGAAAATCTGCCGCAGGCTGGTGGAGGACACATTGCAGAATTTTAAAACCTTGTCTGCCAGATTGTTGTAGCGCAGCACAACTCCGTTGGGATCCGTCAGCAGAAGAGGCTGATCGCAGACTGACATGAGTCCTTCAATGAGTTTTTCTGTGTCCGCCATGGTATTGTCATCTGTGAACTGCTGCAGGTATTCACCAATGAGGCTGGAAAGTTTGGTGATGGCGTTTAAATAAATGTCTGTATTTTCAGAAATCCTCTTCTGTCCTTCCTTAGTAAAGGCAGTAAAGGAGATAACGCCGGCCACTTCCGTCCCGCTGTGGATGCAGCAGAGAATTTCCATAGTAGAAGGGCAGTGTTCGTTAAAGCGGCATCCAATACAGGCCGGCATCTTGCCAGGCTCAGTGACAAGGACGCTGCCATTGACAATCACGTCCTGAATAAAGGCATAGTGAACAGCATTGCCTTTTTTCTTTAAATAGGTAGGAGTACAGTAAAACAGGCTGCATTCCTGGTTAAAAATGGCAGCTTCCACCCGGAAAGCCTCTGCTGCGGCTGAGACGAAATGCTCAATGCCGGAGCGTACATTTTCTAGTTGAGTCATGATTTTCCTCCGATATTTAAGTAAAATTCTTTATGTAGAATGGCAAAACGGTTAATTTGACATTTAGATTATAGCATAATCCGGGGATAGTGACAATATAACAGGGAAAAATGTGGCAAATCATTGCCGTTTGACAAAAAAATATGAAAAAAATGGCAAATTTCGTGTCACAGAGAGAGAAGAAACCGAGAAAAATAAAAAGAGAGACAAAAAAAGAAAAAAATAAAAAGTATAATTTTATTAGGAAAAATGGACGTTTTACTGAAAGGAAAAGAGATTAAACAGGAAGAAATTGTTAGAATTCTATTTTTTGGCACGCACCTTGCTCTATAATCTGTCATAAAAGCGGTGCGGGCTGACTGGGGAATTCAGCAAACTGCACAGCCATAAAAAAGCAAATCATTAAAAATGAAAATATTTTAAGGAGGACAACGACATGATTACTAAGAAAGATCCATTAAACCTCACAGGCAAGGTTGCAGTTGTAACAGGAGGAAGCTCAGGAATCGGTTTAGGAGTTGTTGAGATTCTTTCCGCTTACGGCGCAAAGGTAGCTATGGTTGATATCAGCCCGAAGGGTGAGGAGAAAGCTGAGGAGCTTCGCCAGGCAGGCAGAGACGTAACATTCTTCCAGTGCGACGTTACAAACGAGGAGCAGGTAAAAGCTACTATCGACGGCGTTGTAGCAAAATACGGAAGAATTGACGTTCTCCACAACAATGCAGGTGTTACAGTAAGAAAGACAATCGCTGACCTGACAGAGAAAGAGTGGGATTTCGTTCTCGATGTAGGTTTAAAGGGACTGTTCCTCTTCTCCAAGCACGCTATTCCGGTAATGGCAGCTAACGGCGGCGGAAGCATCATCAACACAGGTTCCGGCTGGGGCTTAAAGGGCGGCGACCTGGCAGCAGCTTACTGTGCAGTTAAGGGCGGTATCGTAAACGTAACAAGAGCTATGGCTATCGACCACGGCCCACAGAACATCCGTGTAAACAGCGTAAACCCAGGAGATACAGATACAGCAATGCTTCGTGACGAAGGAAAGCAGACAGGTGCTGTTAAGGAAGGCGCTTCTCAGATGGATGCTTACCTTGCAGACTGCGGGACAAGCAGACCGCTTGCAAGAATTGGTATGCCAGAGGATATCGCAAACGCAGTTCTCTTCCTTGCAAGTGACTTATCCAGCTGGATCACAGGCGCAGCTTTAGTAGTTGACGGAGGCGGAATCGCTTAATTAAGCGTTTGATGAGCTAAGTTTATGAGACAAAGTGGACAAGAGGACGTTAAACCTCCTCTTGTCCAGAATATAAACCTGAAATTAAAGGAGGAATAAGAACAATGAAAGGATATGCAAGCCATCCTTACATACCGAACTCAGTTCCGGAAATCCAGGAGGAGATGCTCCACGAAATCGGAATGAGCTCTTTAGAGGAACTTCACAAAAACGTTCCGGAGATCTTAAAATTAAAAGAGAATATGAACCTGCCGAAGGCATTCGGTTCTGAGTATGAGTTAAAGAGACACGTTGAGAGAGTCCTTTCCAAGGATACAGACTGCCACAAGAACTTAAACTTCTTAGGTGCAGGATGCTGGCAGCACTACGTACCGGCTATCTGTGATGAGATCAACGGCAAGGGCGAGTTCTTAACAGCATACGGCGGCGAGCCTTACAACGATGAGGGCCGTTTCCAGTCTCTGTTTGAGTATGCCAGCATGGTAGCTGAGTTAGTAGATATGGACGTTGTAAACGTACCTACTATGGACTGGGCTCAGGCTGCAGCTACAACTGTAAGAATGGCACAGAGAATCACAAACCGTTCTGTTGTTCTCGTTTCTGAGATTATCGATCCGCAGAAGTTAGCAGTTATGAAGAACTACGCTGAGAGCGTAATCAAGTTCGAGACTGTTAAGGCAACAGCTCAGGGAACTCTTGATTTAGAGGACTTAAAGGCTAAATTAAATGATGACGTAATCGGTGTTTACTTTGAGAACCCGAACTACTTAGGTATTATTGAGCCAAACGGCCAGGCAATCTCCGATGCAGTTCATGCAGCAGGCGGATTAAGCCTTGTTGGTGTTGACCCAATCTCCTTAGGTGTTCTTACTACACCTCCTACATACGGCGCAGATATCGTCTGCGGAGACTTACAGCCACTGGGAATCCATATGTTCTACGGCGGCGGCCAGTCTGGATTCATGGCTACTACAGATGATGAGAAATTCGTTATGGAGTTCCCATCCCGTCTGTTTGGTATCGCTCCTACATCCGAGCCAGGTGAGTACGGCTTCGGCGATGTTGCTTACGACAGAACTTCCTTCGGACACCACAGAGAGCATGGTAAAGAGTACGTAGGTACACAGTCTGCACTTTGGGGAATTACAGCAGGTGTTTACCTGGCTACTATGGGACCGCAGGGTATGGTAGAAGTTGACGAGTTAATCATGGCAAACGCACAGTACGCTGCTAAGAAGCTTGCTGAGATTCCGGGCGTTAAGGTAAATCCGTTCGGTGGCGCATTCTTCAAAGAGTTTGTCGTTGACTTCACAGGAACAGGAAAGACTGTTGAAGAGATCAACAAGGCTCTCCTTGCTAAGGGTATCTTCGGAGGAAAGGATTTATCCAAGGAGTTCCCGAACCTGGGACAGTCTGCTCTGTACTGCGTAACAGAGGTTCATATGAAGGAAGACTTAGATACACTGGCAGCAGCACTCGCTGAGGTTATCAAATAGGCTGCGCGGAAAGGAATGATATTGTGAAAAGAATAGATAGATCATCAAAGGTCAGAACAAAATTCCACCAGGCAAAATGGGATGAGCCGATCATTTACGAGTTAACCACACCAGGTGAGAGAGGAATTTTAGTAGGCGCTCCAGAGGAAGAGGTAGCAAAGGAAGTAGAAGGAACAGCTGCTATTCCGGAGGGCATGAAGAGAAGTACAAAGTTAAATCTGCCGGAAATGTCCCAGAGCCGTGTGCTTCGTCACTATGCAAGACTGGCACAGCAGACATTAGGTGCTGATGTTAACATCGAGATTGGACAGGGTACATGTACAGTTAAGTACAGCCCGAAGGTTAATGAGCAGTTATCTGCCCTGATTCGTGACTACCATCCATTACAGGATCCGTCCACAGTACAGGGTATGTTACAGATTTTCCACGAGACAGACAAGTATATGTGCGAGATTTCCGGAATGGATCACTTCACATTCCAGCCAAGTGGCGGATCCCAGGGTATCATGACCATGGCTTCCTTAATCCGTGCATACTTCAAAGATAAGGGAGAGGACAGAAACGAGATCATCACAACTATCTACTCCCATCCGTCTGATGCGGCAGCTCCTGCAGTAGCTGGCTTCAAGATCATCTACTTACAGCCAGATCCAAAGACAGGTCTTCCGACATTAGAGCAGTTAAAGGCTGCATGCTCTGAGAAGACAGCTGGCTACATCGTAGCTAACCCAGAGGATACAGGTGTTTACAACAGCCATGTAAAAGAGTTCGTTGATTACATCCACTCCATCGGCGGTCTGTGCGCATATGACCAGGCTAACGCAAATGGTCTCTTAGGTGTAACAAGAGCAAGAGATGCAGGATTTGATATGTGCTTCTTCAACCTGCATAAGACATTCTCCACACCTCACGGCTGTGGCGGCCCAGCTTGCGGCGCTACAGGTGTTCAGAAGGATCTGGTTAAGTTCCTTCCGGCTCCAATCGTAGATTACGATGGAGAGAAGTACTTCTTAAACTATGACATCTGCTCTAACCCAAGTGCAGTTGGCAAGGTAAGAGAGTGGTACGGCGTTGCTGAGGTTGTATTAAAGGCATACTGCTGGATCAGAAGCTTAGGCGGCGAGGGCTTATATCAGGTAGCTAAGACTGCTGTATTAAACAACAACTACATGTTCAAGAAGCTGATGGAGCTTCCGGAAGTTTCCGCTTACTACCAGGATGGAAACAACCAGAGAATCGAGCAGGCTCGTTATACATTAGAGGCACTGGAGAAAGAGACAGGTATCGGCACTCTCGACATCCAGAGAAGAATGATGGACTTCGGTATGCACTACTGGACATCCCATCATCCATTCCATCTGCCTGAGCCGATGACTCTTGAGCCAACAGAGACACCATCCAAGAAGGATATCGACGAGTACATTGAGACTCTGAAGTATGTATTCAAGGAGGCTCATGAGAATCCAGAGATCATCAGAACAGCTCCTCATAACAGTGTAACTCACCAGGTTGATGAGTCTGGTATGGACGATCCGGCTAAGTGGGCTACTACATGGAAGGTATACCTCAGAAAGTACAACGAGGACTAATCGTTTCTTTCTGAATGCCAGAGTTAGAAACTGCATAAATGAGATAAATGAGAGTATAAGAGAAGTGCTGCTGCAGCATCGCTCCCGCGTAGCCGCGGGGGCGGTCACAGCAGCACTTTTCTTCTCAGTCAGGAGAAATTATGATAGTATTTTTTTAATGGTCTGTCAGCAGAAAGAATACTATCATAATTCCTCCCGCTGCAGAGCAGACACAGGATAGAATATGTGAAAGGAGAGCTTGAGTTATGAAGAAATTAGGACTTCTTATTAATCCGGTTGCAGGAATGGGCGGCAGCGTCGGATTAAAGGGAACAGATCATATGGTAGAGGAGGCTATCCGCCGGGGAGCGAAGCCGAGAGCAAACGACAGAGTCCGCCAGGCGTTAAAGGAGCTTCTGGAGATACAGAATGAGCTGGAAATCGTAACCTGTCCTGGAGATATGGGAGAAGACACGGCAAAATCTATGGGATTTCGCACAACAGTTCTCCATACAGGCGGCAGAAAAAATTTAAAAGATCTGTTTGACAGCTCCAGAACAGATACGATTGTCCTTTCCAGGGCACTGGAGGAGGCAGGGGTTGACCTTCTGCTGTTTGCAGGCGGAGACGGTACAGCCAGAGATATCTATGAAGGCGTGGGAACGGAGCTTCCGGCTCTTGGAATTCCGGCCGGAGTAAAGATTCATTCTCCTGTTTATGCAAAAAATCCCCAGAGTGCAGGAAATCTGGCAAAGCTGTGGCTGACTGGCAAGGTGACAAAAACAGCGGAGCAGGAGGTTCTGGACATTGATGAGGAGCTTTACCGCCAGGAGATTATTAACACAAGGCTGTACGGCTATCTGTCTGTGCCGCTGGAGCACGTATTTACTCAGAACAGAAAGGCTCCGACCCCTCTGTCTGAGACAGCTTCTATTGAATCCATTGCCCATGAGATTGTAGAACACATGGAGCCGGATACCTACTATCTGATCGGAGCGGGAACGACTACCAGAGGCGTGATGCAGATGCTGGGACTTAAAAATACGCTGATCGGTGTGGATTTAATCCAGAATAAACAGCTGGTGGCAAATGATCTCTATGGCGATAAGATTTTGGACTTTATTAAGGGAAAGAAGACAAAGCTGATCGTCACTGTGACAGGAGGACAGGGATTCCTGTTCGGACGTGGAAATCAGCAGATTACGCCTGAAGTAATCCGGGAAATCGGAAAGGAAAATATTATGATTCTGGCTACCAAGGCAAAAATTGCCGAGTTCCACCATCAGCCTTTCCTGGTAGATACGCCGGATGAGGAGCTGAATAAAGAACTGTGCGGCTTTTACAGGGTAATTACAGCTTATGGCGAGTTTACTATGTGCCGCGTAAGCGAAAGCTGATTTTTCTGCAGCAGAAAACAGAAGAACAGCAGAACAGAAGAATAGAAAAAATATACAGGCAGATGCTGCAGACGGGGAAAGGAATTTTCCGTCCGGCAGTGTCTGCCCCTTTGTTTTCCGGAAACAGGCAGGAAAAGGAAAAAAGCATAAAAATGCGGCGAAAGGGCTAAAATAGGAATAAAAATGCAATCATATCCGGATTTTATACAAAAAAGCAGTTGACTATTAGGAAAAAGCAGGTATAATAAGGAGATATGAAGACAATGTATTAAATAAATATTCATGGCAGTTTTAAGCCAGGATGGAGGAGGAATTTATTTATGAAAAAGAAAATGTTAGCATTATCCATGGCAGTTCTTATGGCAGCATCCTTAGCAGGATGTTCTTCAGGAACAAAGGAGGCAGAGACTACAGCGGCAGCTTCAGAGGCTGGCACTGAGGCAGCAGAGAGCAAGGAAGAGACGAAGGCTGACGCTGCAGAGGAAGAGAAGACAGCAGAGGGCGGCTCCCTAGTTGTAGGTACAAACGCTACCTTCCCGCCATATGAGTACTATGAGGGCGACGAGATTGTAGGAATTGACGTGGAGATTGCCCAGGCCATCGGCGAGAAGCTTGGCATGGAAGTGACTGTGGAGGATATGGAGTTTGACGCCCTGATTCCGGCTCTTGCAAGCAATAAGGTAGATATTGTGGCAGCAGGAATGACTGTAACTCCAGAGAGAGAAAAATCTGTAAACTTTACAGACAGCTACGCGACAGCAGCTCAGGTTATCATTGTAAAGAAGGGCAGTGATATTGCTTCTTCCGAGGATCTGGAGGGCAAGATTCTGGGCGTTCAGCTGGGAACCACAGGAGACGGCCTGGCAAGCGAGATTGAGGGAGCTCAGGTAGAGCGTTTCAACAAATATTTTGAGGCTATCCAGTCTGTCCTTCAGGGCAAGATTGACGCTGTAGTCATTGACAGCGCTCCGGCTAAGGCCTTTGCTGAGAAAGATGAAAACCTTGTGATTCTGGACGAGGCATTATCTTCTGAGGATTACGCCATGGCAATCAATAAAGATAATACAGAGCTTCTCGACAAGGTGAATGCAGCGATTGCAGAGCTTGATGAAGAGGGAACTCTGGACGAAATTATTGACAAGTATATCCCGGCAGAATAATAACAGGGAAAGAGACAGAGATTATGTGGAATCAGTTTGTGGATACCTTTACCAGAAATTTTATTGACGGCGGAAACTGGCATTACATTGCGGAAGGCCTGTTCAATACTCTTAAAATTACATTTTTTGCAGTGCTGCTAGGAATTGTCATCGGCCTGATTGTAGGAATTATCCGCTCTTCCTATGAGAAGACGCACAAGTTAAAGGTGCTTAATTTCCTCTGCAATATCTATCTGACCGTGTTCAGGGGGACGCCTGTTCTGGTACAGATTTTAATTATCAACTATGTTATTTTTGCCAGCGTAAGAATCGATAAGATACTGGTGGCTGTACTTGCCTTTGGAATCAACTCAGGAGCCTATGTGGCTGAGATTTTCCGAAGTGGAATCATGTCTATTGACAGCGGACAGTTTGAGGCCGGACGAAGCCTGGGCTTTAATTATCCCCAGACAATGTGGTACATTATTATGCCGCAGGCATTTAAAAATGTGCTTCCGGCTCTGTGCAATGAGTTTATTGCCCTGTTAAAGGAGACCTCCATTGCCGGATATATCGGTATTCAGGATTTGACCAAGGGCGGAGATATTATCAGAAGCCTTACTTACAGCGCGTTTATGCCTTTGCTGGCAGTTGCGGCTCTGTATCTGGTTATTGTAATGATTTTTACCCAGTTAATTAAGATTCTGGAAAGGAGGCTGAGACAGAGTGAGCACTAATCAGACAGAACAGCCTTTGATCCAGGTAAAGCACTTGGAAAAGAGCTTCGGCTCTCTCAAGGTTTTAAAAGACGTTACAGTGGATATCTACAGAGGAGACGTAGTCTGCGTCATCGGAGCTTCCGGCTCTGGAAAAAGTACCTTTCTGCGCTGCTTAAACCGTCTGGAGGAGCCTACCGGAGGACAGATTTTCTTTGAGGGTGTGGACATTACAGACAAAAAGGCAGATATTAACAAGCATCGCCAGAAGATGGGCATGGTGTTTCAGCAGTTCAATCTGTTTCCTCATATGACGATTATGGAGAATCTGACTTTGGCTCCCGTGAAGCTGCAGGGCAAGAAGAAGGAAGAGATTGAGCCGGAGGCTATGAAGCTTCTGGAGAGAGTCGGCCTGGCTGACCGCGCCAATGCTTACCCCAGCCAGCTGTCAGGAGGACAGAAGCAGAGAATCGCCATTGTCCGTGCTCTGTGTATGAAACCAGATGTGATGCTCTTTGATGAGCCTACCTCTGCCCTGGATCCGGAGATGGTCGGAGAAGTTCTGGGTGTTATGAAGGATCTGGCGGACGAGAAGATGACCATGGTGGTGGTAACTCACGAGATGGGCTTTGCCAGAGAGGTAGCTACCCGCGTTATGTTTATGGACGGCGGCCGCTTCGTGGAGGAGAATGCGCCGGAGGAATTTTTCACCAATCCTAAGAACGAGAGGCTGAAGACCTTCCTGAGCAAGGTACTGTAGGAGAAGTTCATAAAATAGTTGATATTCAAAATTTCATTTAGAAAAGAGGATCTGTTTTCGCGCTCCACTTAAAGTGGCTGCAAAACAGATCCTCTTTTCTGATATGTTTCTCCTGTTTTTATTGTGACAGACAGAGAGACTTGGTATAATTTCTTTATAGATGAAAAAGGGGGGAAGCAGAATATGATATCAATTTATCTTCAGGGGCTGTCACTGGGACTTGCTTATGCGGCTCCGATTGGTATGCAGAATCTGTTCGTCATTAACAGCGCCATGACCCAGAAATTTGGACGGGCAATAGCAACTGCTTTGATTGTTATCTTCTGGGATCTCTCCCTGGGACTTGCCTGCTTTCTTGGCATGGGCGCGCTGATGGAGGCTTTGCCGTGGCTGCAGAAAATCATCCTGGGAGGAGGCGGAGCGCTTGTTATTTACATAGGGGCTGGGCTGATTCGTTCCAAGGCAGATTTAAGCGGCGGAAAGAATGTAGATCGGCCGCTTTGGAAAATTGCAGGTTCTGCTTTTGTTGTGACATGGCTGAATCCGCAGGCTTTGATTGATGGAACTCTGATGCTGGGGGCGTTCCGCGCCTCTCTGCCTGCAGGCGGCGAGCCGTATTTTATTACTGGTTTTGCTTCAGCCAGCTGCATCTGGTTTAGCTGTCTGTCAATTCTGGTCCATATAATTGGCAGTAAAATCAATCATACTGTCCTTACATGGCTGAACCGCATCTGCGGCGTGGTGATTATTCTGTATGGAATCAAACTGCTCTGCAATTTGATATAAGCCAGAAATTACTCTAAAAGCGGCAGAGGAAAGTTTTCAGCACTACCACGTAATAATCCGATCCAACAGCTCCTTCTGCTCTTTGCTTGAGCGGGTCAGATAAATTCTGGTAGTTTCAATGCTGTCATGGCCCATCAGATCTGCCAGGAGGGAGATGTCATTATATTTTTTCAGGAAGTTTTTGGCAAATCGGTGGCGGAAGGAATGAGGATACACGGTATCCGGATCGATCCGGTACCGGACAGCCAGGTGCTTCAGCTGAATGGCTACTCCGCGGGAGGTGATCACCTGACCGTGCTGATTCAGGAAAATAAATCCGCTTGTAATACCCTTTTCAGCGAACCAGGAAAGGGCTTCATCGCAGAGACGGCGGGGAAGATAAAGGCGGCGTACCTTGCCGCCTTTTGTATACAGATCCAGACGACCGCTTTTCAGATGTTCGATCTTAATCTGAAGCAGTTCGCTGATTCTGGCGCCGGTGGCCCCGAGAAACCGGACGACAAAGTACCAGTAGAAATTCTGGTCCTGTTTCAGCCTCCGCTTCAGCTTTTCATAATCTCTCTGGGAGATGACAGAATCCAGATAGGTACACTGCTGCTGTTTGACCGGTTCCAGTCGGAAGGAGAACTGAAGACTGTCCAGAAAACAGTTGATCGCATAAATCCGTGCGTTGACTGTATTGACGCGGTAGTGCTCCAGAAGGTAGGCGCGGTAGGCCCGCAGATTGGCAGGAGTCAGCTGGCTGTAGAGGGAGGCGTAAAGCCGGATAGAACACAGATAGGAGTGTATGGTATTCGGGCTTTTTCCCTTCTGCTTCAAATAAACTGCAAAATCTTCCAGGCATTTATCTAACTGTAATTCTATATTCACCTACCAATCCACCACCTTATTGACAATTTCATACTGCTCATTGCTGGAACGGCGCAGATAAATGCGCGTCGTCTCTATGGTTTTATGTCCGAGGAGATCCGAGAGAAGGGAGATATCGCCGCATTTTTCAATGAAGCTTTTGGCGAAGCGATGACGGAAAGAGTGGGGATGTACCACATCAGGATTAATTCCATAGCTGACAGCCAGGGTTTTTAACTGGCTTCGTATGCCGGCCGGGGTAATGCGGCGGCCGAAGCGGTTCAAAAAGATATCTCCCCTGTGTATTCCGGCAGACTGCAGCCAGAGGAGAGCGTCTGTGCGAAGCGCTTTGGGAATATAGATCCGTCTCGTCTTATTTCCTTTTGAATAGATTTCCTTGAAGCCTTTTTGAATATCCTCTGCCTGAAAGAGAACTACCTCGCTGACACGGGCGCCGGTAGCGGCCATAAAACGGACTAAAAAATAATAGAGATACCGCTTGTCCCGCAGCAGACAGGATTTGAAATATTCATAATCTGCCTCGCTGATGACATTTTCCAGATAACTTTTCTGCTGAATCCGCACAAGGGACAGCTTTTTAGATTTTTCACGGGTAAATTCCAGATAAGCATTCAGCGCCCGAAGACGCAGGTTGACTGTCTGGGGCTTGTAATGATCTAACAGAAAGACCTTGTACAGGTGAAGACTGGAGAAATCAGCCTGCTGATAACGGCAGAGAAACTGGCGCAGGGCATAGGAATAGGCCTGAATCGTGTTAGCGGCCATATTTCTGGAAATCAGATATTGGCGGAATTCGCTTACTTTTAAGTCGATCTCCCTCATCTGGCGGGAAAGATGTTCTTTTTCTGCTTCGGCCAGGGGAGAGGCCGGAAAGGAAGGCTGGGCAGGCCGGAGCTGGCTGATGGGTAATGCCATAAAAATCTCCTCTTCTTTCTATTATTTCGGTTTCTGTAGCTCAGTTTGTATATTTTTAGCATATCTTTCAGTTTTTATATTCCAATTACGGGAATTACCGTATAACTATAACATTCTGCTGTTTGAAAATCAAGACTGGAGCAGAAAACAAAGGCTTCTTTTCTTGCACCCTGCCTGTTTAAGTGATATACTAAACCAGTGTGAAACTAGGTTTAAAATAATCAACAGGGAGAACTTTATGAGCAGTAATCTGATTAATCCGGCGGCAGAGGAGAAACGCCCCTGGCGCTGTATGGAGCTTGCGGCCAGCATTTATACTCTGGCGCTGCTGTGCATCTTTCCTTTTGTGGTGCATAACAAATATTTTGACATTCTTCCCACGAAATACCAGACTTATGCGGTGCTTACATGCGTGGCTCTGGCTGTCACTGTGATCTATCTGATTGCCAGCGGTGCGGTAGTGCGTGGGATTCGTTCACTTCGGGATGGAAGCTGGAAGAGGCATCTGAATTTTGTAGATTGGAGCGTTCTGGCCTTTGAGGTGCTTATTATTATTTCCACGCTTCAGTCTGAATTCCCGTTTGAATCCTTCTGGGGAAATGAGGGACGCTATACAGGGCTTTTCACCATGTCTCTGTATGTGTTTTCCTATTTTTTTATCAGCCGCTTTCTGAAGTGGAAGCAGTGGTATCTGGATGCGTTTCTGGGCGGTGGAATCTTAGCCTGCCTGTGGGGAATTACCGACTATTTCCGGATGGATATTTTCCATTTTAAGGAGAGAATTGCATCTAGCGCAGATTCCTTTACATCGTCCTTTGGAAATATTAATACCTACACGATCTATGTGGCTATGGTGATTGCTGTGGCAGCAGCGCTTTTTGTGACCTCCCGGTCTGTGAAGCGTTCTGTCTACTATTATATCTGCTTTGTGATTGGAATGTTTGCCATCATCATGGGGGAAAGCGACAATGCGTACCTGTCGTTAGGAATCCTGTTTGCCCTTCTCCCGCTCTATACCTTTACAAAAGGTCAGGCAGTCCGGCGGTATGCAGTTCTTACAGCTACGATTTTCACGATTGCCAGGTGTATTGAGTGGATTAATGTCACCTATGCCGGTACAGTGATTGGAATTAACAGCCTATTTTCTTTCCTGTCAGGCCATGATAAGATTATGACGATGATTGCGGCTTCCTGGGCAGTGGCAGCAGCTCTGTATCTTTTGAAATTTGCAGTGAAGAAGGAGCCGAAGGCGGTTCTTCTGGGACTCAGGATTTGCTGGGGCGTACTGCTGGCGGCAGGAGCGGCGGCAGTGATATGGATGCTTTACGATGCCAATTTTGCAGGCCATCAGGACAGATACCAGGCGATTGCAAAATATATTGTGTTTAATGACAACTGGGGAACCAACAGAGGCTTTGCCTGGAGAATTTCCTGGGAAAACTTTAAGAATTTCCCGATTCTCCACAAGCTTTTTGGCTTTGGCCCTGATACCTTTGGAATCATCACAACCTTTAACAATTATCAGGAAATGAGTGAGATTTACCATGTCACCTTTGACAATGCTCACAACGAGTATCTTCATTTCCTGCTGACCATAGGAGCGGCCGGCCTTGCGGCTTACCTGTCCTTCCTGGTATCCGCTTTTGTGAAAATGACGAGAGGGGCAGTGAAAAATCCATTGATTCTGGCTTCTCTTCTAGCTTTTGTCTGCTACAGCACCCAGGCGGTTGTGAATCTGAACGTGCCGATTACGGCTCCCTTTATGTGGGCGTTTTTAGCCATGGGTCTTTCCATTGTGAGAGAGGAGAAGCAGAAGAAACAGGAAGAATAAGTGCAGAGAAATGAGAAGGATGTTGTAAATTACCATGTTTGAGAAATATATGCCAAAAAACAAAAGAGCCAGGATGCTGATTCTGATGGCTGCGGATATTGTAGCTGTCCAGATGTGTTCGTTTCTGGCCCTGCTGATTCGTTTTGATCTGAATATTGCTAAAATACCGGCAGAATACAGCGCTAATGTGGTGAACTATGGACTGATTCACACGGCATTGACCATCGCATTCTTTTTCCTGGCTCATCTCTACTCTACCATGTGGAGTGTGGCGGGAATCCGGGAAGTGATCCGGATTGTCATTGCCTGCGGATTTTCTACTGTGACCCAGATAGCAGGTATGACGCTTTTACAGTATTTCATGCCGAGAAGCTATTATATTATCAGCTTTGTTGGACTCTGCATCACAGTGACAGGAGTCAGGCTGTCCTACCGGATTAAAAATTCTCTGTTCCCGTCGGGAAACAGAGGAGGAGACAGGATTCTGATTGTAGGAGCAGGCACTTCCGGCTCTGTCATTTTAAAGGAAATGACGACAAGCCGGTACACCAATGGAACAGTAGTGTGCTTTGCAGATGACGATCCAAATAAAAAGGGAAAGTATTTAAACGGCGTCCCCATTGCCGGTTCCAGGGAGGATATCCCAAATCTGGTAAAGGAGTACCGGATCGATGAGATCTATGTGGCGATTCCCTCTGCACCGGCCAAGGAGCGAAAGAAAATTATCGAAATCTGCCGGGAGACAGACTGCCGGATTAAAGTTCTGCCGGGAATTTACCAGCTGTTAAACGGAGAGGTCAGCGTAGCGAAGCTGAGGGAGGTACAGATTGAGGATCTCTTAGGAAGAGATCCCATCCGCGTCAACCTGGATGAGATTATGGGATATGTGCAGGACAAGGTCATTCTTGTCACAGGAGGAGGCGGATCGATTGGAAGCGAGCTGTGCCGCCAGATTGCAGGCCACAGACCGAAGCAGCTGATTGTATTCGACGTCTATGAGAATAATGCTTACGATCTGCAGCAGGAGCTGGAGAGGACGTTTCCGGAGCTGAATCTGACTGTGCTCATCGGCTCTGTCCGGAATACCCACAGGATTGAGACTGTGTTTGAGACATACCGTCCCGACATTGTGTATCATGCGGCAGCCCATAAGCATGTACCGCTGATGGAGAACAGTCCCAATGAGGCTATTAAAAATAATGTATTCGGCACATATAAGACAGCCAGAGCAGCGGGCAAATACGGCGCCAAGCGGTTTGTCCTGATTTCTACAGATAAGGCAGTCAATCCGACGAATATTATGGGCGCTTCCAAGCGCATGTGCGAGATGGTGATTCAGATGATGGATCACAGATATAAGACAGAATTCGTGGCTGTACGGTTTGGAAACGTGCTGGGAAGCAACGGTTCTGTGATTCCTCTGTTTCGGAAGCAGATCGCAGAGGGAGGTCCGGTTACAGTTACCCACCCTGACATTATCCGGTATTTTATGACGATTCCAGAGGCTGTTTCTCTGGTGCTTCAGGCGGGAGCCTACGCCAAGGGAGGCGAGATCTTCGTTTTAAACATGGGAGAGCCGGTACGCATTCTGGATCTGGCCAAGAACCTGATCCGTCTGTCAGGATATGTTCCGAATGAGGATATTATGATCGAATTTACCGGTCTTCGTCCAGGAGAAAAGCTCTATGAGGAGATGCTGATGGATGAGGAGGGAATGCAGGATACTCCTAACAAGCTGATACACATTGGAAAGCCGATTGAGTTTAACGAGGATGAGTTCCAGAAGCAGTTAGATGAGCTGTATGAGACGGCTAATCAGGATTCTGAACACATCAGGGAGGCAGTCCAGAGGATCGTGCCCACCTATGTGATCAAGAAAGAGACGCAGAATTAAATTGATTTTTCAAGAACCCACCGGCGGAGGCCTCCATATTTTAAGGCCTCCGCAATTTTTTTATATCCGAGGCGCTGGAAATTGGAGAGACTGTAGTGATTCTCCGGATGAACGGTGGCCATGAAATGTCTAAGGCCCATAGCGGCGGCGGCTTTTTCACCCTCAATCAGAAGTTTTCTCTGCAGTCCGTTTCCTGTAAAGCCTGAGGCTACGGCCACAGTTTCCATATGGGCCACCTTCAGCAATTCTTTTTCGGAGAGATGAAGATAGGTTCCAAGATTATCCTCTGTAGGGCCGGGAAAGCGGATTAGAAGAAAGGCAGCCAGCCTGTCCGCTCTCAGACTGGAGGTATCTGCTTCTGACGGCACAGGACATGCTTTCAGGATCATTCCTCTGTCTTTGATGTGGGTTCTGATAAATTCCAGGCTGTCAGGAAAAAACCAGTCTTTCTTTTGGACGGAGGCGGCAGTGTCCGTCATCAGGTGGTAAATCTCATGGCAGTCCTCAGGCGCAGCTGCTGTAATCGAAAATTGACGGGATAAATGAGTCATGGTTTTGTTCCTTTCTGCTGTTTCTCTGATGCTGTTATTCTACTATATTGAACAGGAAAAGAAAATACTTTATCATGTTTTCTCCAGGGAGCGGGTGGTAATATTTTTATTATCCCAAAGAGGGTAATAAAAACGAAGGAGAAGAAATATGAGGGAACAGGAAGAGATGAAAGAGAAAGACAGCAGAAGACAGTCTGTGACATTGGGAGAACTCTGCGAGAGATGGCAGCAGTCAGTAAAGCCGGCAGTGAAGCCCAGCACCTATGCCTGCTATCTGACAATGATTGAGAAGCACATCAGGAGGCCGCTGGGAGAGACGCAGGTGTCCGGCATGACCAACAAAGTGATAATGGATTTTATAAATGACAGGCAGAAGCAGGGACTTTCAGCAGGGACAGTCCGGCTTCTTTTATTTTTGCTTAAAAGCGTCATTCAGGCGGGAAAAGAGATGGGAATCTGTCCTGGGGAAGAGCTGTATTTTAAGCTGCCCAGACAGGCAGGAAAGCGAAGAGAAATTATGGAGTGGGAGGATTTTCATAAGATGGTCTGCTATCTTTTGAACTCCAGGAGGAGCTTCGAGCTGGGAATTCTAATTTCACTGGGAACAGGAATCCGGGTGGGGGAGCTGTGCGGTATGCGCTGGGAGGATATTGATCTGGACGCAGGAGTGCTGAAGGTCAGAAGAACCGTTTCACGCATCAGAAATGTGGAGACAGGGAAGGAGGACGTTTCGGGGGGAAAAACAATACTTCAGATAGGGACGCCGAAGACAGGATCCTCGGTGCGTGATATTCCCCTGCCCCGGTTTCTGACGGAGCGGCTCAGAGAGCGGTTTTTCCAGCGCAGATTCAGTCCTCAGACTTATGTGCTCACAGGGAGCGGCAGAGTGATGGAGCCAAGAAGTGTGCAGCGCAGATTTAAAAATCTGCTCCGAAAGTGCGGGATTCAGCCGGTCAGCGTTCACTCCCTGCGCCATTCCTTTGCATCAAAATGGATTGAGCAGGGATTTGACAGCAAAGCCCTGTCAGAAATCCTGGGCCACTCTTCGGTGAAAATTACTATGGACATTTATGTACACAGCACCATGAATCAGAAAAAGAATTACATGGACCATGTACTGGAAAGCTTTTAGAAGGAATTGTAATTGATAAAAGCTTTTCTGTGTGATAAGATGGATAGCAGAGCATTTACAGTTAGGAGGATTAAAATGGAGTCTCAATACAACTACGAGCAGGAGATCGATCTGAAGGATTTGATGTTTGCTGTCCTTCGGAAATGGCGTCCGATTATCCTGATTGCGATTGTTTTCGCCGTTTTGCTGGGCGGCATGAAAGGCGTCAGCGGGCTGAAGCAGATAAAGGACAGCGGATATCTGGCGTCTAAACAGCAGGAATACGACAACAGCATGGAGCAGTACGAGATCTCAAAGGAAAGCCTTGAAAAAGAGGTGGAGAATATTAAGACCAGCCTGGAAAGCCAGAACGAATATATGGAAAAATCAGTGCTGATGAATATTAACCCCTATGACGAGTATGTCACAGCCGCCGCTTTTTATGTGGGAACAGATTACCAGATCATGCCTGGTATGGCATATCAGAATCCCAATACAGCTTCCAGCATTATGCAGGCGTATATGTCCATGATCCAGAACGGAGATATGTATCAATATGTCTTAAACGGCATGAGTGATCCTTTGGACCGCAGATACCTGCAGGAGCTGGTGACAGTTACTCCAAACCTGGAGAACAATATGTTTGATATCCGTGTCATCAGCAGCTCTGAGGAGGGCGCTTCCAGTATTATGGAGCTGATTATGAACTCCTTAAATGAGTACAGCCAGGTGATTACCCAGGCAATCGGACCGCACACACTGAAGGTGATGAGCAGTTCTGCGCGTCCTGGCACAGATATGGCTCAGACACCGGAAGCAATGGAGACGGCAGGAATTCCAGGCGTGTATACAACCGTGGATCTGGATCTTGAGAAGCAGCAGCAGGAGCAGTCTGTACGGATTGCAGAGCTGAATCAGAGTCTGGCTGATAAGACAAAGGAGCTGTCTGAGCTGAAGGCTCCGTCGATTTCCCTTCCAAGCAAAGGAGGAGTTGTCAAATCAGCTGTGAAGTATACTGTGTTAGGCGGCGTTCTGGGCGGTTTTCTGTCTGTATTCTTCATCTGTGTGGCATTTTTGATGAGTGATAAGCTGGGCAGCGATAAGGAACTGCGCCGCCGCTATGGCCTGATGGTTCTCGGCATGTTTGACAGCGGCGATAAAAAGAAGCCGTTTGCATTTGTGGATCGGTTTTTAGATCGTCTGGAGGGAACTGCCGGAAGAAAGATGGACAGGGAGACTGTCTGCAGCGTAGTGGCAGCCAATGTGATGAACTATGCAGGAGATGCCAAGCAGCTGCTGTTAATCACATCTGATTCCGGAGTGAACCTGGAGGCAGTAAAGGATGATATTGCGCCGGTTCTCACAGGCCTTACAGTGACAGCCGGAGGAAATCTGGACAGCCAGGCCGATGCTATCAGAAAGGCCGCGTCCTGCGATGCCGTGATTCTGGTGGAAAAGAGAAAGGGATCTTCCTTCTCCGGTATCGAGAGAGAGCTTGACATTGTGAGAAGTCTTGATAAGAAGGTGCTGGGCTGTATCGTCCTGTAGCCTGGAACAGTCAGTTCCTGTCGAAACTTGCGGTCGATTTTCCTGTTATTCTCTTTGAGACAGGTGTATAATGAATGGTAAATGCAGTCTCAGGAAAGCAGGAGGAGTAGAAATGGATGCGGCAGCACAGTTGGAAGAACTGATGATTGAAGTAGAACACCTGAAGGATGAGAACAAAATTCTTTTTGATACGGTAGTTCAGATGAAGAGTTCGTTGGACAGGCTGATCACAGTCTACATTGGCATCGCAAACAGAAGATGAGACAGGCGGGGATACAGCAGAGAACAGAATAAAAAAGAAAAAATCCGGCATCAGCGGCAGGAAAATCGAAAGAGGTGAAGTCCTGCAGGCTGTATGCCGGTTCTTTTTTATGTGGCGAAAAGGAATAAAAGACAGAAGCGGCAGGTTTTGGAAACAGGCTGCGTTTTCGGCTCAGTCTCCTCGTCTGCTGTCCTCTCTCCGCGTCAGCTTCCAGATGGTATCGTGCATCCAGGCGACAGTATCGGAAAGCTTTTTGTTTTCTGTTTTCAGAACCTCTATTTCCTGTTTTAATTTCTGGATAGTTTCAGCCTGTCCGGCTATGACAGCGCGGCTGTTAAAGCGCTTAGCCTGCTCTGTAATCCGCTGTACCACAGAGGAGTGAGGTTCTGCTCCTTCAAAAATTTGGCTTCCTATCAGCTGATCCCGCATTTTATAGTCAAGCTCCATAAACTGCTGGCAGGACAGAGGAAGCTTTGTCATATGGATGCTGCAGGACGGACAGACGGCCCGCTTTGGAATCAGGTAATATCCGTAATAGCCGCAGTACGGACAGTAAAAGACAGTTAATTCTTTCATAATTAAATCTCCTTCTGGATCGAATGGCCTCCTATTAGAAAACGATCAAAACAGGAGAAATATGACTAAAAATGAAAAATATTTGGAAAATTTTTGCAGAATGTAAATTGCAATGTATGATATGTATGTTGGATTCACCTTAAAAGCGGCACGGCAGAGAGGGCTTTGACCTGTTCTCTGCCGGTTAAAGGCCGCAAATCAGGAGAGGAACTGCTTTCGCAGCCCTCTCCTGTGAACGGATGACTTATATATTTTACTGGATGATTCCGTTTGTGTCAACTGTCCACACAGTATCATTGGAATCTTTGTAATCCTTAAAGCCCTTTGAAAGCTCTGGTTTTACATCAGAGGTGGAGGAAGAGGAAGCCTTCTGGATCGTTCCGCTGGTGTTTACCAGGTAGGTTTTATCTCCGGCAGTTACCGGCTCATAGCGAAGCTCCGGATCGGCTTTTTTCATCAGGCCGTTTACATACACACGGTTGTCTCTCTCCCCTGTGTAGCCCTGTCCTTTTTTAGAACCGCTGGGGTAGAAATACCAGGTCTGATTTTCCTCTGCGTCCTCATCGTAGATGGTCTGTTTGCCTGTCTTCATGGCTCCGTCATCGCCGAAGTAGTAGACGGCCTCTCCTCCGCCTTTGACAGCCAGAGTCTGGATGCCAGTCTGCATCTCGCCCTTTTCATTGAAGGCGTACCGATCAGAATTGATGTTAAACAGCTCAAGACCTGCTTCCTGGGAGTAGTAGGGCTTTCCATTTTTAAAGTAGAAGTAATATTCCTCGCCCTCCTCGCTGATGCCGTCAATTCCCTGGGTCAGATACCAGCCGGAGGCTCGTTTTCCGCCCTGCTCCTCATCGTAATACTGGTAGAGAGCCGGGGAATCGGCCTCTCCTTCGGCAGCCTGAGCCGTTTTCACCCATCCAGTCTGCATCTGGCCGTTTTCAAAGGTATAGTAGGATCCGTTGATTTTACGGTCAATCTGATTGATAATCAGCTTTCCGTTTTCATCAAAGTAGCACCAGATGCCCTCGTGATCTGTATCCTCTGTGATATCTTCCAAAAGAATCCAGCCTGTTTTGCGAACTCCATCGTTTTCTTTTCCCAGATAGTAGACAGAGCCGTCCAGCTCCAGAACACCTGTCTGCATGATGCCGTCCTCGTCAAAGTAGTGCCAGTTGTTCTGAATGGACATCCAGCGGGAGGTGACAATCTTTCCGTTTTTATCGAAGTAGTTCCACTCCTGATCGGAAGCAGAATCAGGGGAGTCGTAGGTTTCCTCACCTTCTGGTGATACCCATTTATTTTTAACCATTTTTCCTTCACTGTTCACATAGTATTCGTCCACCCGCTCGTTCACGGTTACATTTCCGTCGTCGTCCAGGTAGTACCAGTCATTTCCTCTTTTTTTCCAGGTATTAGACTCCAGATAGCCGTCCTCATCATAGAAATGCCATTCGTTATCCTCCTGTACCCAGCCACCCTCTGCTGCCCAGGCATTTAAGAGGAAGCTGTCGTTTAAGACATCAGGGGCTGCCATGGATACCATGGCGGCAGCAGATAATACAGCGATCAGTTTAGTAGTTTTTTTCATGGAATGTTCTCTCCTTTTTTGTGAATGAAGTGTGTTTGAAAATCCATCGTTGCATTACGGTGCTTATTATAACGTGGCCTGAGAGAGAATGAAAGTGCAGGTTGCTGGAAGCGCTGGAAGGAGTGGGAAACCAGAAACAGGAAGGAGAGAGAAGCGATAAAAGAGGCAAAAAGAAACAGGGCTTTAATGGCCCTGCTTCTCCTCATACCAGGAATCAGTGATAAACTCTGCATGAAAGCTTCCTGAAAGCTTTTTCAGGATGTTTTTCACATAAGAGTTGAGATTCATGGATTTTTCTTTTCCGATGCGGTAGTCCATATCGGAGTTAAAATAGTTGTCGCCTCCTACACTGTAGCCGTCGAAGCCGGCGCAGGCTGCCTGGGATACCCCTGCTTTTACCAGCACATTTAACAGCATGACAAAGGAATTGTCAATAATCTCAGCTTCCCTGTCGATGAGGGAGCTGTAATTTAAGGTATAGTCAAAGGAGCCGTTTGTGTTGGTTACGTTGGAGGTGGCAATGACACGGACAGATGCCGGATTGCCCTCCTGCTCCGTTTTAAGCTCCAGCAGCCGTGTGGCAAGCTGCACATACCGTCTGGAATTGCTCAGGAAGACATAGTCTACCGGAATATCCTCCGGAATGTAGTTGACGGCAATGAGAACGGGATGGTGCTTCTCAATATAGCGGTCGATCCGCTCTCTCTGAAGCTCCATGTTTTTGCCGGGGCCCAGTAGGAGAAGGGAACGGCCCGCCCACTCCTCAGACAGACGTTTTAAGTCCTCCTCATCTCTGCACTCCATGTTCTGATAGTTTAAATACAGGTTTTCGATGTAGTCCTTATCATACATCAGCTTTTTTTCAGGCTCAATCTGTCCAAGAATCACATTTAAGGACTTTAAGGACAGGGTGTGCTTGTCCATCAGAAATTTCACATAATTCGGATGGCAGTTATTGGAGGCTGCAATGTAGAAAAAGAGACTGTAGCCCCAGGGACTTTTCTCAAAAAACGGCATGATATTGATATCAATGGCCTCCAGCATCTGGCTGGTGTCGTAGGATTTTCCGTAGTGGAGATTCATGTGCATGGAAATCAGCTCTGCAGGCAGATTTCCGGCGCTTTTTCCCATGCCGTAGAGGGAGGCGTCTACCAGAACGGTTCTGTTCACTGGCTTGGATAACATTTCCATGCTGTTGGCGTAGGCCATCTGGAAATTGTTGTGGGAGTGGTAGCCAATGGCGATCTCAGGGTTCAGGTTGTGGTCCAGGATTTCAAAGTAGTGGAGCAGGCTGTTTTGGTGGAGTAGGCCGTAAGTGTCTACCATGGACAGGGCGTAGGGATTTAAGGCATTGACCAGGTCGATGAGATCTAAAAGCTCCCTGTCAGAGTAGCTTGTAATGGAAACGGCCTGGACAAAGACCTGGTAGCCCAGAGCCTTCACCTGGGTACAGAAAGCCAGAGCCTCTTTCATAATGTGCTTTTTAAAGATAACCCGGATTCCGTCCAGGCAGCTTTCGCTGCATGGGGACAGGTTTTCAATGGCACAGGTTCCATAGTCAATCATGCCTACCAGCATGGTATTTTTCTTGTCAAGACTGCCGAACAGACGGTCTGCGCTGGCTGTATCCGGCATAATGGTGCGGTTTTTATCAAAGGGACGCCTGTCGTCGAGAAAGCCAATCTCTAAAATATCCACGCCTGCGCTTATGAGGCGTTCAAAGATATTTACCATGTTGTCGTGTCCAAAATTCCAGTCATTGACATAGCCTCCATCACGGAGCGTGCAGTCGAGAAGCTTTACCTGTTTCATATGGATTACCGTCCTTTCACTAAAGAAACCTGAAGAAATTCTGCGATCTCATATGGATCGGCTGCTGTAAATACAGGTGAGAAGTGGTTCTGCCACTCCTCTTTCGTTTTATAGCCGAAGCCGAAGGTGACGGCCATAAAGTCTGCGCCGGCCTCCTTTGCGCCGTTTCCGTCTGACGAGGTATCTCCGATTAAGAGGGTTTCAGAGGGATTCAGCTTCAGTCCGTCCATACATTTTTTCAGCACATCTGCTTTTGTCATTTTATTTGCAAAGTCACTGCCGCAGATGAGATCACAGAACTCTGCGATGCCAAAATGCTCTAAAATCGTGACAGCATAATCCTCCCGCTTCAGTGTGGCTACACCCACCAGAAAGCCCTGATCTTTCAGGGATTTTAAGAGTTCTAAAATGCCGTCGTAAGGGCGTGCTTTTAAAAGATCCTCATTTTTATACTGCTGGCGGAAGACCTCTGTGGCCTCTTCCGCCTCCTGATCTGTGAGACCGTAATGCTTAATCAGGGAGTGCTTGACAGGAGGCCCGATAAAAGTGAGAAGAGTCTCCAGAGGCAGTTCCCGGTAGTTCATGGTTTTTATGGTGTGCCGGATGCTTGCCAGAACCCCTTCTGAGGTGTCGAGAAGAGTTCCGTCTAAGTCGAAGATAATTCCTTTGTACATGATAATCCTCCATTTTTATTGCTGCATTTGCTCTAT
The DNA here is from genome assembly GCA_027698105.1 of Lachnospiraceae bacterium AM93-12TA. GTDB lineage: Bacteria > Bacillota > Clostridia > Lachnospirales > Lachnospiraceae > Otoolea. The sequence continues at coordinate 127,867 of JAQERH010000001.1, read as the reverse complement.
CATCAGGTCTGCCTGGCGCAGATCCTTTTTCGTGTCCACAGACAGAGAGGGATGCCCTGTACTGGTAAAGTATACAGGGACATTGTGCTCTATAAAGCGGAGCAGATCGCACTCTTCTATGGTTTCCAGAGGCCCTTTAGGCGTATCTGCAAAGAAATCCAGAGCCTGTCTCGTGTAGACGCCGATGCTGGCAAATTTCCAGTAGGTAAAATTCAGTTCTCCCTTGGGATAGGGAATGGGAAAACGGGAGGTGTAGAGTCCCCGTCCGTCTTCTCCGCAGACGACCTTGATGTTGGCAGTGTCCATGGCCTCGGCGGGAGAGAGCACAGGCGCCATGGCGTTTGCCACAAAAAGCCCTTTTTCATCCTCCATCCGGTTAAGCGCTGCCTGGATGACAAGATCGATATCTTCCCCTGTGAGAAGTGGCTCGTCGCCTCCAATCATGACGTATAAATCGGAAGGAAGGCTCTTTGCCGCCTCCCACAGGCGGGAGGTTGGATTTTCGTGAGCTGGATCCGTCATCAGGCAGGGGATGGAAAGGGACTTACAGGCTTCCTGTATATTCAGGCTTTCAGTAGCCACGCAAACCTCTGTAAGCAGGCGGGATTTTGAAGCGTGTTCAAATACATGGAGCAGCATAGGGCGTCCGCCTAAAAGAGCCAGAGGCTTTCCCGGAAAGCGGGTGGAGCCGTATCTGGCCGGAATAATGCCAGTAATTTTCATATTCATCTGCCAGCCTTTCTAAAAATCTCACTTCATTATAAAAAGAATCCAGTTAAAAGACAAGGAAAACTGGCAAAAACCATGAAATATTGCGTGAAATGTAAGAAAAAGTTTAATAGGCATTTACGGGAAATTGTGATATACTGAGCGTGGGTTTTTAGAAACTTAAAGATTTGTTCATATAACTGTAACATATAAAAATACAAAATATAGAATCAGCCGGATTCAGAATCCGGAAAAAGAGTAAGGAGAGCATCATGCGGATAAAGGTATCCAACTATATTTCCCAGAAGCTTCTGGAAGCAGGAATTAAGGATGTGTTTATGATTACCGGAGGAGGCGCCATGCATCTGGATGACGCCCTGGGCCACCAGGAAGGATTAAACTGCATTTATAACCACCATGAGCAGGCCTGTGCCATGGCAGCTGAAGCTTATGCCAGAATTCACGGACAGATTGCAGCAGTCTGTGTCACCACAGGCCCTGGAGGAATTAACGCCATGACAGGAGTGGCAGGGGGCTTTATGGACTCCATTCCTATGTTCATTGTATCAGGACAGGTGCGCTATGATACCATGTCCCGAAGCACAAATCTGCATCTGCGTGCCATGGGAGATCAGGAATTTGACATTACCGGCTCTGTGGCCAATATGACAAAATATACAGAAATGATTACGGATCCCATGAGAATCCGCTTCTGTATGGAGAAGGCCCTGTATCTGGCTTATGCAGGCCGTCCAGGCCCGGTATGGCTGGATGTGCCGTTAAATGTCCAGGCGGCCATGGTAGAGACAGAGGATCTGATTGGCTTTGATCCAAAAGATTATGAGGCAGGAGGAACCGGCTGGGCGAAAAAGAGCGAAGCTGAAATTCCTATGGACACAGCCGGACAGGGAGAATACCGGGCACTTCTTCCGAAAAAGGTGGAGAAAGAGACAGCCAGAGAGATTATTAAAAAGATTCGGGCGGCGAAGCGTCCTGTCATTAACGCAGGAAATGGAATCAGAATCGCAGGAGCCCATGAAGTATTTATCCGGGTGGCTGAGGCCCTGAACATTCCGGTGGTGACGGGAGCAGACAGTATCGACTGCATCTGGGACGAGCATCCCCTGTACACAGGAAAGGGCGGAAACGTAGGAGACCGGGCCGGTAACTTTGCCATCCAGAACAGCGATTTGCTGCTTTCTCTTGGAAGCCGTCTGAGCTTCCGCCAGGTAGGCTATCGCTTTGATACATGGGCCAGAGAAGCCTACACAATCATCAATGATATTGACGCGGAGGAGCTGAAAAAGCCTACGCTTCACGTAGATATGCCGGTTCATGCAGATGTGAAGGATCTGCTGGAGACCATGGAGGAGGTTCTGAAAGAGGAAGAGCTTTCCAGGGATGCCATTGATGAGGCGGCAAGAGAAGCCCAGGAACAGTGGCTGGCACAGTGCCGGACCTGGAAGGAGAAGTACCCGGTGGTTCTTCCCCGCCATATGGAGGGAGGCACAGAGCACGAGGCCAATGTGTACGCCTTTGCCCATGAACTGAGCGAGCGGCTTCTGGAGGATCAGATCGTGGTAGTAGGCAATGGATCTGCCAATGTAGTCTGCGGTCACGCCAACATTATGAAAAAGGGGCAGCGGTTTATTTCCAATTCCGGAATCGCTTCCATGGGTTATGGCCTGCCCGCTTCCATCGGAGCCTGCATTGCAGACAGCACCCATGATATTATCCTGGTAACAGGAGACGGAAGCATTCAGATGAATCTGCAGGAGCTGCAGACTGTGATTGGAAGATGGCTGCCCATTAAGATTTTTGTGATTAACAACGGCGGTTACCATTCAATCCGCCAGACCCAGAAGAATTTCTTCGGTGAGCCGTTAATCGGAATCGGCGTGGACAGCAAGGATCTGACCTTCCCAAGTATGGAAAAGCTGGCATGGGCCTATGGCTTCCCATATGTATCCATCCATGGAAACAGAGAGCTGGACGAGAAGCTGGAAGAGGCGCTGGCTATTGACGGGCCGGTGATCTGCGAGGTATTTGTGACCCTTGATCAGAACTTTGAGCCTAAGTCAGCAGCTAAGAAACTGCCGGATGGAACCATGGTTTCTCCGCCGTTAGAGGATCTGGCGCCATTCCTCTCTGATGAGGAGATGGATGAAAACATGATCATCCCCAGAATTCAAAAATAAGGCACAGGAAGCAGTAGAGTAAGCCGGAATATAAAGACAGAAAATTTGAAGTGAGACAGAAAGGCGGCCGCATATGAAAATAGTTGCCACAGGAGCTACCAGCTTTGTCGGAAGCGGGGCAGTGAAGGCCCTGCTTGAGCGGGGACATAAGGTTTACGCAGTGTTGAGAAAGGGATCGGTCAAGGCAGATCGTCTTCTGGTCAATGGAGTCCAGCCAGAACATCTGGTGATTCTCAATGAGGATCTTGGAAGCCTTGATCGTCTGACAGGACAGATTACAGAGCCCTGTGACGTATTCCTGCACATGGGCTGGAAGGGAGCGGGAAGTGATTCCAGAGCAGCTGTGGCTGTCCAGGAGGAAAATGCAGAGGATACCCTGAAAGCTGTGCTGGCGGCGAAAAGTCTCGGATGCAGGAGATTTCTTTTCACTGGCTCCCAGGCAGAGTACGGGATTCATCAGACTCTGATGGACGAGGAGACAGAGTGCCGTCCCACATCTCCTTACGGGGCAGCGAAACTGAGGGTTCGGACAGAGGCGGAGGCTCTCTGCAGAATTCTCGCCATGGACTATGGCCATGCCAGGATTTTCAGCACCTATGGGATCGGGGATCACCCCTGGTCCCTGCTTTCCACCTGCGTAAAGACCTTTCTTTCCGGAGGCGTTATGGAGATGGGAGCCTGTACCCAGGACTGGAATTTTATGCATATCGACGACGCAGGAAGAGCTATTGCCATGCTCTGTGAATATCAGGAAAGCCTGATGGAACAGGGATGTGTCTATAATCTGGGAGGACCTATGGATGAGACAGGTCCACTGAAAAACTTTGTGGAAACTGTGTACGAACTGTGTGGAAAACAGGGAAGCTGTGTATACGGAGTGAGAAAGCCCAATGCGGAGGGCGTGGTGAACCTGATTCCGGATCTGACGAAGATGAAACAGGTGATTGGATGGGAGCCAAGAGTCCGATTCCGTGATGGAATAGCCCAGGTAATTGACAGTGTCCGCTTATCTTAAGAAAAATGTCCCTTGTAAATTCCTCTGCAGAAGATTAGAATAATAGAAAATCCTGCAGGATGGGCCTGAAGTGAAATTTAAGCCTGCCTGAAGAGGGACAGGAAGAGAGAACGATTGACAATGAAAAAAATCAGCATTTTAATTCCCTGCTATAATGAGGAAGAGAATGTAGGACCCATCAGCCAGGCTGTGGTGGAGACCGTGACAAGGGATCTGCCGGAGTATGACTATGAGCTTGTGTTTATTGATAATGATTCCACAGACCAGACGCGCCCCATTCTCAGAGAGCTGTGCAGGCAGAATCCGAAGATTAAGGCGATTTTTAACGCTAAGAATTTCGGCCAGTTTAACTCCCCCTACTATGGGCTTCTCCAGGTAACCGGGGACTGTGTGATCAGCATGGTGGCTGATTTCCAGGATCCGGTGGAGCTGATTCCGCAGTATGTGAGAGAGTGGGAAAAGGGCTATAAGATTGTAATTGGAATCAAGACAGGAAGCAAGGAAAATCCTGTGATGTACTGGCTGAGAAGCTGCTACTATAAGATGATTAAAAAGCTGTCTGATGTGGAGCAGATTGAGCACTTTACCGGTTCTGGACTTTACGACAGAGAGTTTATCGAGGTGCTGAGACGTCTTGACGACCCAACGCCGTTTCTTCGCGGTATTGTGGCAGAGTTAGGCTACAAGCGGAAGGAAATCCCTTATGTGCAGCCACAGAGAAGAGCCGGAAAGACTCATAATAATTTTTACCGCCTTTACGATGCGGCAATGCTGAGCATTACCTCCTATACCAAGGTGGGGCTGAGACTGGCTACCATCTTTGGAAGCATCTGTGCCGGAATCAGCATTGCGGTAGCCTTTGTATATCTGATTTTAAAACTGCTTCACTGGAATGATTTCCCGGCAGGTATGGCGCCTGTGCTGATCGGCATGTGTTTTCTTGGCTCGGTGCAGATTTTCTTTATCGGCCTTGTGGGAGAGTACATTTTATCGATCAATGCCAGGGTGATGAAACGCCCTCTGGTCGTGGAGGAAGAGCGGCTGAATTTTGACAGCCAGAGTACAGGGGAGACCAGGGCTGAACAGGTGAAGACAGAGCCGGACGCCCCTGAAGCCCAGGCAGAAGAACAGGAAGAAAGCCTTGAAGCAGGAGAGAAAGCATGAAATTTAACGTAGATGTGGTGAGAATCCGCGAAAACTCCATACAGCTGAACGGGTGGGCCATTGGAAAGACTCCGGAGGCTGCCATTTCCTATGATGTGGAGGATGAAAATCATAAGCATCTGGATCATAAGTATGTGGCTACCAGAAGAGACGATGTCAGCCAGATTTATTTTGGAAGCGTGATCGACAGGGAATTTGGATTCGACATTCAGTTTCCTTATGAGCGAGGAAAAGATTACTATCTGGTGATTCGCGGTGAAGGGCGCAGAATCCGTGTCAAATACAATGAAGATCTGATTGCAAAGCGCAGCAGTGTGGCCCATAAAAAGATGCAGAAAATCCGGGATCTGATGAACATGGAGACAGTCCGGGTGGCCTATGATTTCTGGAAGGAAAACGGACTGAAGGCCCTGATTAAGAAGTCAAAACACAAGATTCAGGGCATTGACAATGATTATGACTATGCTGAGTGGTATGATCTGACAAAGCCCACTGCGGAGGAGTTAGAAGCCCAGAAAACGGCAGTGTTTGAGTATATGCCGAAGCTTTCCATCGTGATTCCGGCCTATAAGACGCCGGAGCGGTATTTAAAGGAAATGCTTAACTCCATTCTGGCCCAGACCTATGAAAACTGGGAGATCTGCATTGCAGACGGAAGTCCTGCAGGAGAGAGCTGTGAAAGAGTATTAAAGCGCTATGCAGAGCAGGATCGCCGTTTTAAATATGTGATTTTAGGTGAGAACAAGGGAATCTCCGGCAATACGAACGCGGCCATGGACATGGCGTCGGGAGACTTTATTGTGCTGGCGGATCACGACGATACTCTTCCGCCTCACGCCCTCTATGAGGTGGTGAAAGCTATTAATGAGCACCCAGAAGCAGATGTGATCTACTCCGACGAGGACAAGATGGACATGGACGGAGGTGCTCTGTTTGATCCTCACTTTAAGCCTGATTTTAACATTGACCTTCTGCGAAGCGTCAATTATATCTGCCATCTGTTTGTAGTAAGCCATGATCTGGCAGCCAGAACAGGGGGATTTCGTCAGGAGTTTGACGGAGCACAGGATTATGATTTTATTTTCCGATGTGTAGAAGCGGCGGGACAGGTTTACCACATTCCTAAGGTGCTTTACCACTGGCGCTGCCATCAGAATTCCACTGCCAGCAACCCGGAGAGCAAGCTCTATGCTTTTGAGGCAGGTTCCAGAGCCATTATGGCCCACTATGACCGTGTGGGAATTGAGGCAGAGCGGGTGGAAAAGGGTGTGGATTACGGTATTTACCACTCCATTTACAGGATTTCGGGAAATCCTCTTGTATCTGTGATCATTCCCAACAAGGATCACAGGCAGGATTTAGATCTGTGTATCCGTTCGATTATGGAGAAGGCATCCTACAGGAACCTGGAATTTGTGGTAGTGGAGAATAACAGCCAGGATCCGGAAACTTTTGTCTACTATGAGAAGCTTCAGAAGGAGTTTTCAAATGTCCGGGTAGTCAAATGGGAGAGAGAATTTAATTACTCTGCCATTAATAACTTTGGTGTGACCTTTGCCAAGGGAGAGTACCTGCTGTTTTTAAATAACGATACAGAGCCGATTGAACCCCGGTTTATTGAGGAGATGCTGGGACTGTGCCAGAGAGATGATGTGGGCATTGTGGGAGCCAGACTGTTATATCAGGATGATACGATCCAGCATGCCGGCGTAGTAGTGGGCTTTGGCGGTATTGCCGGGCATACCTTTATCGGACTTCATAAGGCAGAGAACAGCTATTTCCACAGGGCTATGAGCACTCAGGACTACAGCGCTGTGACGGCTGCCTGCATGATGAGCAAGAAGAGCCTGTTCGAGGAAGTGGGAGGCTTTACAGAGGAGCTGGCAGTGGCCTTTAATGACATTGACTACTGCATGAAGGTGAGAGCTGCCGGAAAGCTGGTGGTTTATAATCCTTACGCTCTTTTATACCACTATGAGTCCAAATCCAGGGGCCTGGAGGATACGCCGGAGAAGATTGCACGGTTTAACCGGGAGATTAAGATTTTCTCAGAGCGCTGGCCAGAGATTCTGGAACAGGGAGATCCCTACTACAATCCAAATCTGACCCTCAGAAAGTCGAATTTTGCTCTCCGGGATCTGAAAAAGGAGAAAATAGGAGAGCCTTATAAGCTGGAGGTCTAAGGCCTTGGCAGGGGAGGCCTGGAAAATAAGAGGAAACGATATGACTGCGACTGTAACTGTGATTATCCCAAATTTTAACGGGATGAAATTTCTGGAGCCGTGTTTTGAGGCCTTAAAAGCCCAGACCTATCAGAATTTTAAGATTCTGGTAGTGGACAACGGCTCCAGCGATGGAAGCAAGGAGTGGCTGAACGCTCAGGGAATCGATACGATTTTTCTGGATGAAAACACCGGCTTTTCCGGAGCGGTGAACATTGGAATCAAGGCGTCGGACACGCCCTATGTGATTTTGTTAAATAACGATACAAAAGCAGATGAATATTATGTGGCGGAGATGGTGAAAGCCATTGAGCGCTCCCCTAAAATTTTCTCTGTCAGCAGCCGGATGATTCAGATGTACCATCCGGAGCTGATGGACGATGCAGGGGATATGTACAGTATTCTGGGCTGGGCCTACCAGAGAGGCGTGGGGCAGAGTGTGAAGAAATACGGCTGTTCCAGGAGGGTGTTTTCTGCCTGCGCCGGAGCTGCGATTTACCGCAGGGAGGTGTTTGAGCAGATCGGCTATTTTGATGAGATGCATTTTGCCTACCTGGAGGATCTGGATGTGGGCTACCGGGCCAGAATTTACGGCTATGACAATGTGTACTGTCCGGCGGCAGTCGTTTACCACGTAGGCAGCGGAACCAGCGGTTCCAAGTACAATCCGTTTAAGGTAAGGCTGGCAGCTAGAAACAGTGTGTATTTAAATTATAAAAATATGCCGCTTCCCCAGCTTATATTAAATGCTGCACCCCTTGCTTTGGGCATGGCGGTGAAATGTGGATTTTTTAAAAAAATAGGTTTTGAAAAGGAATATATGGAAGGCCTGAAAGAGGGATTTTCTACTGTGAAAAACTGCAGAAAGGTTCCTTACAAGGGAGAACATTTGAAAAACTATCTTCAGATTGAGCTGGAGCTCATAGCGGGCCTTTTTATCTATACATGGGAATTTGCATCCAGAAAGCTGGCTGAAAGAATAACGCCTAAGAAATGATCTGGATGCAGTTAAGTCAGTTTCAAATACAAGGGGATGATGAATCAAATGAATTATGATGGAGATGACGAATTAGAGCGCATGCGGCAGAGACGTCAGATGAGACGGGAAGCCCGCCACGATTCGGATCGCTTCGACTACGAGGACAGCCGTTATAGGGAAGACTCCTATGAGAGAAGCAGCCGGGCGCACCGTGAGGCGAGGCCGCAGGGAACAAACCGGCACAGTACAGAAAGAGCCGGGGAACGGACGGAGCGCCGGGTGAGAGAGGGAGACCGAGTGCGCCAGGACGGCACCAGAACCGCTCAGAACCGCCAGGGAAGAACCAGGGACAGGGAGAGGGAGGCATCAGGCAGCTCTTCTTTCCGCTCTGGCTACAACGGTCCTAAGAACAGCCACAAAAGCAGTCAGAGAAGAGGCGGCCGAGGTGGCCGAGGCTCTTCCCGTATGGATCGGAGAAAGAAAATCTTTCTGATTGCAGGGGGCGTCATTCTGGCTATGGTGCTCTTTGTGGCAGCGGCATTTGCCTATGTAAATCATAAGCTGTTCGGAAATATGGCAGAGGTAGACTTCGATAAGAAAAAGGTAGAAAACCTGGATTTAACAGAAGAACAGCTGGCTCAGATGAAAGGTCACTGGATGGTCGCCTGCTTTGGAGTGGATTCCCGTGAAAAAGGCGGGGAGATGAATGTAGGAAAGGGAGCTAACGCTGACGTAAATATGATCTGCAGCGTGGATCTGGAATCAGGAGAAATCAAACTGGTTTCTGTCTTCCGTGATACCTACCTGAATATCAGCAGCAAAAATTCTTATAATAAGATTAATGCAGCCTATGCCATCGGAGGTCCGGAGCAGGCAGTAGCGGCTCTGAATAAGAACCTGGATCTGAATATCACCCAGTATGCTACCTTCAACTGGAAGGCAGTAGCTGATGCAATCAACATTCTGGGAGGCGTGGATATTGAGCTGAGTGAAAATGAGCGCTCCTGGATTAATGCCTATATCACAGAGACAGTAAAAGAGACAGGTATCGGTTCCCATCAGATTCAGAAGGCCGGACTGGTTCACATGGACGGCGTTCAGGCAGTAGCCTACGGAAGAATCCGATACGGCGATACAGATTATGCCCGTACAGAGCGTCAGAGAATTGTTCTTCAGGCAGCATTTGATAAGGTAAAGACAGCAGACTGGGCTACTGTCAACAATATTATCCAGACGGTTATGCCTCAGCTGGCTACCAATATTGACATGGCGGATCTGATTCCATTAGCCAGACAGCTGGCGAATTTCCATATTGGGGATACAAAGGGATTTCCAATGGCCAGAGGTGAGGCCAGAGTCGGAAAGTATGGAGACTGCGTAATTCCGCAGACACTTGTTTCTAATGTATCGGAGCTTCACCAGTTCCTGTTTGGAACAGAGAATTATCAGCCGTCCTCTAAGGTACAGTCTTACAGCAGCCAGATTTCAGAGGCAACAGGAATGTACAAGGAAGGAAAATCCATTGATCATGTGCCAGTGGATCAGGGCTTAAATGCAAGCTCCTATGTAAAGGCAAAACAGAAGCGGGCAGCAGAAAAGGCTGCTGCAGACCAGAAAGCCAGAGAAGAGGCTGAGGCTGCTGCTAAGAAAGATGAGACTCAGGATGCAGCTCAGGCGGAAACTCAGGAGGAGACCAAGGATTACTTCGGTAACTGGGATGAGGAAGACTGGGATGAAGAGGACTGGGAGGACTTCTGGGACGGCGAGGACTGGTATGAAGACTGGGGAGATGATGGCATCACCGGAGACAGCGGAGCCACAGGACCTGGAGCAGATGCTGTCGGCCCTGGTAGTTCCAGCGGTTCAGGAAGTTCCAAGCCGGGCAATGGTAATGGAAGTGCCAAGCCTGGAAATGGTTCCAGGGAGCCGGAGAGCCAGAGCAGTTCTTCTGGAAATGGAAATAGCAGTGAAAGAAATCCAGGAAGCAGCGAGAGCAGACCGGCTTCCGGAGAGAATATAAAGGAGAGCAGTTCTGGTCCGGAAGCGGGGGGATCGGCAAGCCATCCAGAGGTTCCTGTTTCTCCACAGGGAGGTTCAGGAGATTCGAATAAAACGAATGAGCCCCAGGCTTCCAATACCCCAAATCCTAATCAGGAAGCAGCAGGATCCGGCAATGCCGGTCCTGCCGGCCCTGCTGCATAAACTTCCCCAGATTGGATGTATGACAGCAGAATCAGGTGAGATACTATGATAAAAGATAATCAGAAACGACTGAACCGTTTCCATGTAGTGTTAGATGCATTTGTGATACTGGCTTCCTACTGGCTGGCCTGGTTTGTGATCATGGTTATGAGCCCTAAGGCTACTGTTCACAACCGGCAGGCCATGGCAGAGGTGTATGTTCTGGCTGCGGTGCTGATTGTACCTTTGTATTTGATTTTGTATGCCTTTTTCCACTTGTACACGCCTAAACGTGTGCAGGGAAGACGGGTGGAACTGGCCAATATCATTAGAGCCAATACAATTGGCATTCTGGCAATTGCACTGGTACTGTTCCTGAATGCCAAAAACGACTATGTTATTAACTTTTCCCGTTGGATGGTCGTCTGCTTTTATGTATTTAACATTCTTCTGGAATTTTTAGAGAGGAATTTTATCCGGCATACGCTGCGCTCCATGCGCTCCAAGGGCTATAATCAGAAGCACATTCTTCTGGTAGGTTACAGCCGGGCAGCGGAAGGATTTATCGACCGGGTAAATATGAATCCGGAGTGGGGATACCAGATTCGCGGCATTCTTGATGATCACGAGAACTGGGGAAAAGAGTATAAGGGAGTCCGGGTCATCGGAAAGACAGGAGAGCTGGAAGCCATCCTGGAGCTGAATACACTGGACGAGATAGCCATTACTCTGGGACTTCAGGAATATGGAAAGCTGGAGAAAATTGTGGCTGCCTGCGAAAAGTCAGGCGTTCACACGAAGTTTATTCCAGATTATAATAACATGATTCCTACTCTGCCCTATATGGAGGATCTGCAGGGACTTCCTGTGATTCACATCCGGCACGTTCCCCTTACCAGTCTGACCAATGCTACAATGAAACGGCTCATCGATATATTCGGCGCGCTGGTGGCGATCCTTTTGTTTTCCCCGATCATGCTGGGGACAGCTGTGGCTGTTAAGCTTACTTCCAAGGGGCCGGTTATTTTCAGCCAGGAGAGAGTGGGACTTCACAACAAGCCATTTAAAATGTACAAGTTCCGATCTATGGAAGTACAGGCTCCATCTCAGGAGAAGAGCAAATGGACAACGCCGGGAGATCCCAGGGTGACACCAGTGGGCAAATTTATCAGAAAGACAAGTATTGATGAAATGCCACAGTTTTTTAATGTGCTGAAGGGTGACATGAGTCTGGTAGGGCCAAGGCCGGAGCGTCCCTTTTTTGTGGAGAAGTTCAAGGAAGAGATTCCTCGCTACATGGTGAAACACCAGGTAAGACCAGGACTCACAGGCTGGGCTCAGGTCAATGGCTACCGGGGGGATACCTCCATTGTAAAGAGGATTGAACACGATCTGTATTATATTGAGAACTGGACACTGGGGTTTGACTTTAAAATTCTGTTTCTGACGATTTTTAAGGGATTTATCAACAAGAATGCGTACTAGGATGAGGAAGCTACATGAGGTATGAGGATGAAATAGACCGTTCCAGGCGCCGGCAGAGCCGGGGAAGGGAGACGGTCAAGCGTTCGGGCAACAGAAACCCGGCGCCAAACCGGCAGAAGGAGCTGACGCTGATTACAGATTCCTTTAAGGAGGATGCAAGAAGGCGGAGCGGAAGACCGGAGGAGACCTATAGAGGGACTCAGAAGTCTTCTTCCAGAAAGAAAACTTCTAAGAAGGAAGAAAAAAACAGGAAGGCAGCTGCCCAGGGACAAAATCATTCCTATCGGGCGTCAGCGAAAAAGAAGGCAAAAAAGAAGAGGAGAAGGATTGCCCTTGTCACTCTCTGGATTCTGCTCCTTTTAGGAACCGCTGCTTTTGCAGGATACAAATATCTTGATATTAAGTGGAAAGGCCTGACCCAGCGGGATGAAAACTGGAATCCGGACGATCTGATCAACCTGGAAATTTCAGAAGAAAAGCAGGAACAGATGGAGGGCTACTGGACCATTGCAGTCTTTGGACTGGACAGCCGAAACGGTTCTGTGGGTAAGGGCAATAATTCAGATGTCAATATTATCTGTAACCTGGATTTGGCTACAGGTGAAATCAGGATGGCTTCTATCTACCGTGACACATATCTGAATGTCAGCGATAAGGGCAGCTATAATAAGATTAATTCTGCCTTCCTGCAGGGGGGACCGACTCAGGCAGTAAAGGCTTTAAACAAAAATCTGGATCTGGAAATAGATGATTACGCTGTATTTAACTGGAAGGCAGTGGCGGAGGCCATCAACATTCTGGGCGGCGTAGATATTGAGATTACCAAAAAAGAATTTTATTATATTAATGCCTTTATTACTGAGACAGTAAAGGCTACAGGGATCCCGTCTAAGCAGCTGAAAAAGGCAGGTATGAACCATCTGGACGGCGTTCAGGCAGTGGCTTACGGCCGTCTGAGACTCATGGATACTGACTATGAGAGAACAGCCAGACAGAGAAAGGTGATTTCCCTGGCCTTTGAAAAGGCCAAGAAGGCAGACTGGGCGACTCTCAACAATGTAATTCAGACTCTTCTGGTAATCGAGCAGGATGTAGATACAAGTATTGAATTAAACGATATTATCAAAATGGGCCGCGGTATTGCAAAGCTTCATATGGGAGAGTCCTATGGGTTCCCAGAGGATCGAAAGGAAGGCCAGATTGGCAGAAAGGGAGACTGTGTCATTCCAGATACGCTGGAGAGCAATGTGGTGAAGCTTCATGGCTTCCTGTTCGGAGATGAGAATTATGAACCATCTTCACAGGTAAAAGCCATCAGCAATAAGATTGCTTTAGACTGCGGGGCCGGAGGCAAAAAGGAAACGCCAAAGGCTACAAAAGAACCTGAGACAGAACCTGTCTCCACGGAGGAGCTGGACAGCATGGGAGAGACAGGTGGCCATGGCGAAACTTCTCCCAGCCATGAATATTGGTATCCGTGGGAATCAGAGACAGACGACGGGGCGACAGGGCCAGGAAAGGCTACCAGACCTTATGAGACTGGAAGCAGTCCCTACCCAGGTGAAACATATCCTGGCTGGGAGACACGTCCGGGAGAGACGGCGCGGCCGGGAGAAGAATCACGGCCAGGAGGAGAAACATCAGCCTCTGGAGAGAGCCAGGGTATTCCTGGATACCATCCGACAGAATCTCCTCAGGAGAGCAGTTCCGGCGTGATTATCATTCCGGAGGAAGGCGAAAGCCAGAGCGGGGTTCAGAAACCTGGAACTGCTCCGTCAGATGTACCTGGAACTCCAGGGGAACAGGTTCCGGGACAGTATACAGATACAGGAGTTATTTTAAATCCAGGTTCTGCAAACAGCAGACAGCCAGGATGGTAAAAAGCATGATGCGCTGCAGGCGGTTTTATCCTGCAGCGCATTTTTAGTAGAAAAATCCTTTGTTTTTTATTTTCTGCTTGACCTTATACCTGGTATAGGGCATATGATACAGATGGGAGCAGGGAAAAACAGACAAAACTGCAGGATAAAGAACAGGGCAGGCTGGAAAGGAGGACAGTATGAGGAGCATGAACATCAAAGAGGCGGAGGAAGAGACAGGCATCACCAGACAGAATATCCGCTTTTATGAAAAGAAGGGCCTGATCCAGCCGGAGCGGAATCAGGAAAACGACTACAGACAGTATTCAGTGGAGGATATCAGGAGGCTGAAGACAATCAAAATGCTGAGAAAGCTGGATTTCTCAGTGGAGAATATTAAGGAAGTGCTGGAGGGAAGCATGGATTTTTCTCAGGCAGTGAGGCAGCAGCTGGAAAATCTCAGGGAGAGAAAGAAGGAGCTGTCAGTTCAGATTGATTTTTTAGAAAAGATAGAACGGGAGGGTGCCGATCTGTCCAGCCAGGAGCGGTATTTAAAACAGATGGAGCAGGAGGAGAGCCGGGGCAGACGGTTTACCGATATTTTAGAGGACTACAAAAGAATCGTCAGAGAAGAGAGCCGGAGAAAATTCAGCTTCGTGCCTGACACGATGGCCAGGACATCCAGGGAATTTACAGAGGAGCTGCTTCGATTTGCAGAGCAGGAGAAGCTTGACCTGGTGATTACAAGAGAAGGGATGAATCCTCTGTTTGAGATAGACGGAGTCCAGTACGAGGCGTTCCGTCTGTCGGGCAGATTCGGTATTGTCATCCAGTGCCAGATGACAGACAAGGAGGCTGTGGCGGCGGAACATGAGGATGGACAGAAAAAGGGCAGCGCAGGAAAAAGGGCTGTGAGGCTGCTTCATTATAGCTGGCCGATCCTCATCTGGGCTGTTCTCTTTTTTTCCAGGGCGGGTATCAGCCTGTGGAGTATTCTGATATTTATCGGAACATCAGGTGTTGTTGGGTGCGGCTGCTATACCTATTGGAATCTGAAAAACTAAACAGCCTGATTTTCTCCATCCCTCTTTACAGAATAAGGATTGATTGATAGAATAGTGAAACAAGCGAAGCGTCAGAACTCCCCATCCGGGAAATTCTGGCGCTTAAAGCCGTGTAAAAAAGGCAGAATAGATAAGGAGACAACACGTATGTATATTATAGCAGGACTGGGAAATCCAGGAGAGAAGTATGATAATACCCGCCACAATGCAGGATTTTTAACCATAGACGCGCTGGCATCCAGATACAATATCGACATCAGAGAGAAAGCCCATAAAGCTCTGATTGGAAAAGGGATGATTGACGGACAGAAGGTGATTCTGGCCAAACCGCAGACCTATATGAATGTAAGCGGGGAGAGTATCCGCGCTCTGGTAGATTATTATAAAATCGCCCAGGATGAGCTGATTATTATTTTCGATGATATCAGTCTGGAACCGGGACAGCTGCGGATCCGAAAGAAGGGGAGCGCAGGAGGACATAATGGAATTAAGAGTATTATTGCCCATCTGGGTACACAGGAGTTTACCAGAATTAAAGTGGGCGTAGGGGAAAAGCCGGAGAAGATGGATCTGGCAGACTATGTACTGGGCCGCTTTTTAAAAGAAGAGCAGGATACTATGAAAGAAGCCTTTGAAAATGCAGCCGGGGCGGCTGCGGCCATTGTCACCCAGGGAGCGGACACAGCCATGAACCTCTACAACGGATCGAAAAAGAAGGCTGAGAAAAAGAAGCTGGAAAAGGCGGAAGAGACAGAAGAGAAACAGGAAAAACCAGAAGAAAAATAGGCAGAAATAAAACAGGCAGGAAACGAAAAGAACAGGAGGGAGACAGATGGGAAGCATATTTGCCAATCCGCTGGAGGAGCTGGCCGAGTTTCAGGACATGAAGAAAGAGCTGAATCAGGGGCGTGGACCTCTTCAGGTCAGCGGCTGCGTGGACTCGCAGAAGGCTCACCTGATCAGCGAGGCAGGAGCAGAAAAGACGTGGAAGCTGATTGTCACATACGATGATTCCAGAGCCAGGGATCTGTTTGAGGATTACAGAACCTTTGATCCGGCTGTGCATCTGTATCCAGCCAGGGATCTGCTGTTTTACAGCTCTGATATCCATGGAAATCTTCTGACCCGCCAGAGAATGCAGGTGTTTAAAAGCCTGATTGAAAACGGAACAGGGACAGTGGTTACTACGGCGGATGCACTGATGGATCGTCTCCTTCCGCTTTCTGAAATCGAGAACAGCTGTGTTCATGTGTCCTGCGGGGAAACGGTTCTGCTGGAGAAGCTGAAAGGAACACTTTCCCAGCTGGGATATGAGAGAGTAGGTCAGGTAGACGGTATGGGACAGTTTTCGATTCGTGGAGGGATTATCGATATTTTCCCTTTGACAGAGGAACTTCCTGTCCGAATCGAGCTGTGGGGCGACGAGGTGGACTCCATCCGCAGCTTTGACCTGGAAAGCCAGAGATCCGTGGAGGAACTTGATGAGGTTACCCTCTATCCTGCCACAGAGCTTCTGCTTCTGCCGGAGAGGGTAGAAGAGGGGCTTCAAAAAATTGAGAAAGAGACAAAGGCTTATACGAAGGCGCTGCGGGCGCAGGTGAAAACAGAGCAGGCAGCCAGAATAGAATCACTAGTCCGGGAGCTTTCCGAGGAGATCCGGGAAGGCTTCCGGGTTCATGGCTTAGGTGGTTTTATCCAGTATTTTTCTAAGACAACGGTTTCCTTTCTGGACTATTTTCCAAAGGAGAAGCTGGCGGTCTTCCTCGATGAGCCATTGAGAATCAAAGAAAAAGCTGAGGTAGTGGAGGCAGAGTTCAGGGAGAGCATGGCTCACCGTCTGGAGGGTGGTTACCTTCTGCCTGGGCAGACTGATTTCCTCTATTCAGCCAAGACACTGCTTTCCATGACAGCTCTGCCATGTACGCTGCTGCTCTCAGGCCTTGATCAGAAGCTTCCAGGCTTTCCGGTGAAGAAAAAATACAGCATTGAGGCCAAGAGCATGGGAACCTACCACAACGGCTTTGAGCTTTTAATTAAGGATCTGGAGCGGTGGCAGAAGGGAAAATACAGGGTAGTTCTGCTGACTGCATCGAGAACCAGAGCCAGCCGTCTGGCAGGAGACCTCAGGGAATATGGCCTGAAAGCATATCTTCCAGATCAGGATCAGAGCCAGGTAAAGGCTGGAGAGATCATGGTTACCTATGGAAATCTCCACAGAGGATTTGAGTACCCGCTGCTGAAATTCGCTGTTGTGGCGGAAGGAGATATGTTTGGAAGCGGACAGGGCAAAAAACGGAAAAAGAAAAAAACTTCCTACCAGGGCAGGCATATCCAGAGCTTTTCCGAGCTTTCTCCAGGGGATTATGTAGTCCATGAAAATCATGGTCTCGGCATTTATAGGGGAATTGAAAAGATTGAGCAGGATAAGGTAGTTAAAGATTACATTAAAATCGAGTATGCAGACGGAGGAAACCTCTATCTGCCGGCTACCAGACTGGAGGGAATCCAGAAATATGCCAGCGCAGAGGCGAAAAAGCCGAAGCTGAACCGTCTGGGCGGAAGCGAGTGGCATAAGACCAAGACGAAGGTGCGGGGAGCAGTCAAAGAGATTGCAAAAGACTTGGTAAAGCTCTATGCGGCCAGACAGGACCAGGAGGGGTTCCAGTATGGGCCTGATACTGTGTGGCAGAGAGAATTTGAAGAAATGTTTCCCTACGAGGAGACAGAGGATCAGCTGGATGCTATTGATGCAGTGAAACGCGATATGGAGAGCCATAAAATTATGGATCGCCTGATCTGCGGAGATGTAGGCTACGGAAAGACGGAGATTGCCCTGCGGGCAGCTTTTAAGGCCATTCAGGAGGGAAAGCAGGTGGTGTATCTGGTTCCCACCACGATTCTGGCTCAGCAGCACTACAATACCTTTGTCCAGCGAATGAAGGATTTCCCGGTGCGGGTAGATATGATGTCCAGATTCCGCACGGCAGCCGAGCAGAAACGGACACTGGAGGATCTGAAAAAGGGATTTGTGGACGTACTTATTGGAACTCACCGTGTACTGTCAAAGGATGTGGAATTTAAGAGCCTGGGCCTTTTAATTATAGACGAGGAACAGCGCTTCGGAGTGGCTCATAAGGAGAAGATCAAGCAGCTGAAAGAAAATGTGGACGTTATCACTCTGACGGCCACGCCGATTCCCAGGACGCTTCACATGAGCCTGATCGGAATCCGGGACATGAGCGTGCTGGAGGAGCCGCCGGTGGATCGTCTGCCCATTCAGACCTATGTGATGGAGTACAACGACGAGATGGTAAGAGAGGCCATCAGCCGGGAGGTAGCCAGAGGAGGGCAGGTATATTATGTATACAACCGTGTCAATAATATCGAGGAAATTGCCAGTCATGTGGCCTCCCTGGTACCGGACGCTTCCGTTACTTTTGCCCACGGCCAGATGCGGGAACACGAGCTGGAGCGGATTATGCTGGATTTCGTAAACGGGGACATTGATGTGCTGGTTTCCACCACGATTATCGAGACAGGACTAAATATCCCCAATGCCAACACCATTATCATTCACGATGCAGATCGGCTGGGGCTGTCCCAACTCTATCAGATCCGAGGCCGTGTCGGCCGTTCCAACCGGACTGCCTATGCCTTTTTGATGTACAGGCGGGATAAGCTTTTAAGGGAGGAGGCGGAAAAACGCCTTCAGGCCATCCGGGAATTTACAGAACTTGGCAGCGGAATCAAGATCGCCATGCGGGATCTGGAGATCCGTGGAGCAGGGAATATTCTGGGAGCAGAGCAGCACGGACACATGGAGGCAGTGGGCTACGATCTGTACTGCAAACTGCTCAATGAGGCGGTGCTGGCTTTAAAGGGAGAAGCCGACGAGAGCGAGGAGTTCGAGACGTCTGTGGACTGCGATATCGATGCCTACATTCCACCGTTTTATATTAAAAATGAGTATCAGAAGCTGGATATCTATAAAAGAATTTCTGCCATTGAGTCGGAGGAGGAATACATGGATATGCAGGATGAGCTGATTGACCGGTTTGGAGAGCTTCCGGCTCCTGTGGAAAATCTGCTTCTGATTGCATCTGTGAAGGCTCTGGCCCACAGCGCCGGGGTGACAGAGGTGAATATCAACCGTCAGGAGGCCAGAATTACCATGTTCAAACAGGCTAAAATCGACGTAACCGGAATTCCCGAGCTGATCAGCCGCTATCGGGGCGATTTAAAGCTGCGCCCTGGCGACACTCCGGAATTCATTTATCTGGATCAGAGAAATAAGAATAAGGACTGCCAGAGGATGATAGAAAAGACCCAGGAGATTCTGCGGGGGCTGAAGGAGCTTTGCGAACGCAGACAGGATGCTGATAAGAAATAAGAGTCAGATAAGAAGCAGGACGCAGGAAAGAGGCAGATTTCAGACAGAAGCTGCTGGTGATAACAGGAATAATGGAAACGAGAACAGACAGGAGAGGACTGGAAACGTGGAGAAAGAAAAACAGGAGATTACAAGCGGGGCTGAGGCAGTGAGGCTGAACAAGTTTTTAAGCGAGTCAGGATTCTGCTCCCGCAGAGAAGCTGACAGACTGATAGAGGCAGGAAAGGTAAAGGTAGACGGGCTTACTGCTTCCATGGGCATGAAGGTAAAGCCAGGGCAGCAGGTAGAGGCAGACGGAACAGTGATTGGCGGAAAGGACAGGCCGGTTGTGCTGCTGGTCAATAAGCCCAGGGGGATTGTCTGCACGACCTCAGACAAGGATCGGGCGGAAAATATCGTAGAATTCCTGAACTATCCGGTGAGAATCTACCCAGTAGGGCGGCTTGATAAGGATTCAGAGGGCCTGCTTCTCATGACAAACCAGGGAAAGCTGGTGAATCAGATTTTAAAGGGCAGATACGGCCACGAAAAGGAGTATCTGGTCACTGTCAATAAGGAGATTACAGCGGCGTTTTTAGAGCGCATGAGAAGGGGTGTAAAAATTCTCGACACGGTTACAAGACCCTGTACTGTGGAGCAGACAGGGGAGAAGTCCTTCCGAATTATTCTGACCCAGGGATTAAACCGTCAGATCCGCCGGATGTGCGAGGCGTTAGGATACCAGGTGAGAACCTTAAAGAGGGTGCGGATCATGAATCTGAAGCTGGGAACCTTAAAGACCGGAGAATACAGAGAGATTACGAAAGAGGAGCTTCGGGAGCTTGAGGGGCTTCTCAGGAAGAATACAGAGCAATAGCATGAGAGGGATAATGGCCTGAAAGAGGGAGACAGAAAATGGGATTAAACAGATTAACAGACAGAATTTATTTTTTAGCTCATGAACCAGAGACTGACAGACCTATGTTAGCCTATATTAAAGGAGATAGATTCTCCCTGTCCATTGACGCAGGATATTCGGCATCCCATGTTCAGGATTTCTATAAAGCAATCAAATCAGAGCATTTAAAAGAACCTGATTTTACAGCAATTACACACTGGCATTACGATCATACCTTTGGTATGCATGCGATCAGCGGAATCAGTATTGCCCATGACAAAACAAATGAGTTTCTCAAAGAACAGCAGGAGCTGGCTAAGAATGCCGATTACATGGAAAATTTAAAAAGAGAGGATGCCCATTTCAGAAAAGAATACTGTGGACAGTCTCAATTAGACATTGTGCTGTCAGATTTATCATTTTCAGATAAAATGACCCTGGATTTAGGCGGTATCACTGCCCAAATCTTTCATGCAGTATCACCCCATTCAGAAGACACGTCCTGTATTTATATACCAGAAGAAAAAGCGCTGTTTTTAGGCGATTCAACCAGTGAGGATTTCTTCCATGACGGATATATGGATAAGGATAAACTCCGTTCTTTAATGCAGATGATTCAAGAGGTGGATTGTGATTACTGCATACTCAGCCATTGCGAACCATTGAACAAAGAAGACTTGCTTCTTTATCTGGAAAGTATTCTGTGACTGATCCCTGTCACAGGATGCAGGTTTTTTAGAATGTAAAATAAAGAACAGTATGAGAAAATCTCCCCGGCGGCGGATACCCGGCCAGGGAGATTTTTTACAGGCATTTTTAAGAGTCAGATTCCTAGAGGAAGAATTCCGGCTCTGCCCGTCTGGTATAGTTCTGCTCCAGCATGGCCACATGGGATAAAAAGGCCGGATCGTCGAAATACTTGGCGCCGGTTGGACATTTTTTCACGCATGCCTGGCATTTAATACAGATACCAGATACCAGGGACGGATCAGCTGCATCAATGGATCCCATAGGACAGGCTTCTACGCAGATGCCGCACTTGTCGCAGAGTTCTGCTTTCGTGAGGGGCTTTGCTTTTAAGAATACAGCAGGCTTTCCGTCTGTGCCAAGAGGAGTATAGTAAGGTCCTACCGGATCATCGCCTCTTACAGAGACCGGGGCAGGGATTTCAGTCAGCGTCATCACTTTTTCAGCCACAGAGAGAGCAAAGTTTTCAATGGCGTTCCAGTCAGCTTCATCAGGGCGTCCGGGAGCCAGCTTTTCGGAAAAGACGTGGCGGCAGGCGATTCCGGCGCCTGCAATGGTGTGGAAGCCGTTGTTTTCCAGCTCATTGCGAAGCTCGATGAGACCGTTGTCAAAGTTTCTGTTTCCAAAGGTGACAACCGGCACAGCCAGAGCCCCATCTGCCTTAAAGCAGTTCTGAACAGCCGGAAGGAGCTTGTTGGGAACGCGTCCGGCATAGACAGAGGTTCCGAATACAACCAGTTCGGAAGGTCCATAGTGCTGTGTTTCAGTCCGGCTTTCTGGAAGGGTATAATCATAGGAGTCAGCAGGAACTCCCAGCTTTTCTGCAATGAGACCAGCGATTTTTTCTGTCACTGCCTTTGTGCTTCCCACGGCGCTGTAATAGACAGCTGTAACTTTTGTGATGTTCATAGTAAATTTCTCCTTTTATAAAGTTTGTACGAAGATACTAGGCCTGCCACTGATTGTAGCTGATGATCTCGTCCAGAGATTTTCGCATCTTGTTTCTGGGGGAGCCGGAAACAGCCGGATAGCCCACAGAGATAACCAGTCTGGCCGGGCAGTTGTCAGGAATTCCAAACAGCTGATGCGCTTTTTCCTGATTAACGGTTCCGAGCATACAGGTTCCCAGTCCCAGAGAAGAGGCCTCGCAGCACAGAGCCATGGCAGCCATTCCAATATCCATCTGGGCAAAATGCTGGGAGCCGTACTGGGCCTCCACCGCTGGCTTTAAATGGGCTGTCTCCTCACAGATGACGATAAAGGCGGGAACACGGTCTGCCCAGGGACAGCCGCAGAGACCATGGTCATCTAAGATTTCTCCCATCCGGCCTTTCATCTCTGGATCATCTACTACGATGAAACGCCATGGCTGGGAATTGCAGGCGCTGGGGGAGAGGCCGGCTACTTCAACCAGATGTGTTAAGAGCTCTCTGGAAACCGGTTTTTCACTGTAGACGCGGCAGCTCTCGCGGGTGCGCTGAAGCGCTTCAAAATCTTCAAAATGCATAAGAATCCTCCTGTATTGTCTCACGTATTGATAGCGATTGCTTCTGATGCTATTATACAACAGGTTTGTAAAAGAAACAAACGGGAATACTGGTTTGCCGCCGGCCGCTACGGCAGATCCACTACTGTAAAATCGTGCTCTACGGCTGGCAGAAATTTCTCTAAAATATCAGAGGTTTTGATTTTCAGGCTGGAGGTGTTGACGCAGGGATGGCAGCCCAGGAAGGGGGACTCAAGAAGTTCTCTGTCGATAGCCAGCTTTACACGGTTATGTTTATCGTTCATCAGTCCCAGGACACTGACAGAACCTGGGGAAATGGAGAGAAATTCTTCCATATGAGCCGCATCTGCAAAGGACAGACGCGATGTGCCCACCTGCTTTGAGAAGACAGAAGTTCTGAATTTTTTGTCCCCTGGAAGCAGAAGGAGATAAAAGTCAGAAGCCTGGGTATTGCATAAAAATAAGTTTTTACACATCTGGATCTGGAGAACCTGGTCAATATCGCGGCAGGCTTCAATGGTATCGGCAGGAGCATGGTCGACTCTCTCATAGGAGATGGCGAGCTGGTCCAACAAATCATAGACCAGGATTTCACGGGGCAGACGTCCTTCTGTTGAGACAGGGCGTCCGGAATAGACAGTGAAATTCTGGAAAGCAGCAGTATCTGTGTTCATGGCAGTTAAATCCTCCTTATATCGGCTGTTATAAAGTATTATAAAGGGAAAAGAAAAAATTTCAAGAATGGGGACAGGAACGCTGGAAGCAGAATGGGAACGCTGACAGCAGGCGTTTGCATTGCACTTGGAGAGCAGATGGGCTATAATAGCCGAAACAGCAGAAAAATTGAGAGAGAAACAAAAGAGCCAGAGAGACAGAAAAGATTAAAAAACAAAAATCAAAAAGTAGAAAAATTTCAAAATAATAAAATTATTACAAATAACAAAATTATACAAACAGAAAGGGAAGAAGCAGAGATGGCAGATAGAAACAGAAGAGCAGAAGCATACGGAAAGAGGGAAAAAAAGGAACAGCCGGAAAAGAGGGTAAGAGAGCAGAAAAAGAGGGAGACAGGACAAGCGTGTCCCGTTTATAAAAAGTGCGGCGCCTGCCAGTACCTTCACCTTACCTATGAAAAGCAGCTGGCTAAGAAGCGGGAAATGCTGGAAACACTTCTTGCCGGAAGCTGTCCGGTCAAAGATATCATTGGAATGGAAAATCCATATCATTACAGAAATAAGGTACACGCAGTATTTGGCCACGACCGCAGGGGCAATGCCGTTTCTGGTGTTTATAAGGAGGGGACTCACGACCTGATTCCCATTGAAACCTGTCTGATCGAGGATGAGAAGGCTGACGAGATCATTGGAACCATCCGCTCCATGCTCCGTTCTTTTAAAATCAGAACCTTTGACGAGGATACCGGCTATGGACTGCTCCGCCATGTGCTGGTGAAACGGGGCTTTGCCACAGGAGAGATCATGGTGGTTCTGGTGACAGCATCACCGGTATTTCCATCGAAAAATAATTTTGTCAAGGCTCTCAGGGAAAAGCATCCGGAAATTACGACGATTATCCAGAACATCAATGGAAGAAGTACCAGCATGGTGCTGGGAGAGAAGGAGCATGTGCTCTTTGGAAAGGGATATATTGAGGATGTGCTGTGCGGCCACCGGTTCAGAATTTCTTCCAAATCTTTTTATCAGGTAAATCCGGTGCAGACGGAGAAGCTTTATAATAAGGCAATGGAATTAGCGGCTCTTACAGGAAGTGAGACCGTGTTAGATGCCTACTGCGGAATCGGAACCATTGGAATCACTGCCAGCGGCAGGGCGAAACGGGTGATTGGAGTGGAGCTTAACAAGGATGCAGTCAGGGATGCCGTTCAGAACGCGAAGAGAAATGAGATAAAAAACATTGAATTTTACTGCAATGACGCAGGCCGCTTTATGAGCCGGATGGCGGCTGAGGGAGAGAAACTGGACGTGGTGTTTATGGATCCGCCCAGAAGCGGAAGCACAGAGGAATTTATTCGTTCTGTGGCAGAGGCAGGCCCCAAGACGGTGGTTTATATTTCCTGCGGCCCGGATACACTGGCAAGGGATCTGAAGGTATTTGCCAGAAACGGATACCGGGCAAGGGAGGCCTGGGGAGTAGATTTATTTCCGTGGACGGGACACACAGAATGTGTGGTGAAGCTGGAGAGAGTGAATTAAAAAATGAGAGAATGGAGACGCAGGAGCGAAAAGAGCCAGGCATCACATCAGTATGATTGATGCCAATGTAACTGAACCAGAAGAGAAACTGGAGAACCTGGCAGAAACTTATGTAATTCTTATAACAGAACGAGATGTGCTGGGGAATGTTAAATAAGGGAGGTAAAACTATATGATTGTGAAGAATCAATACCCCATATGTGAATTTGATACCAGTCAAAATCCGATCATTCATCCGGCGAATTTTTTGACGAAAAATCTTCCGGAAAAATGTGTGATTACCTACTTGAGGAAAGAATTGAATCAATTTGCAGAAGAGCACAAGCTTCCGATTATTGGCTATCTTAATTCTGAGGTGTTTGACATACCAATTTATGAATATGCAGATGGTACAGACAGACTTTGTATTACAATGGCACTTTGCGGTGGGCCTGGTGCGGCAGTGGCGCTTGAAGAGTTACATGCCATGGGATGTGGAGCATTCATCGTTTGTGGTGGAGCAGGAGCCTTGACTAACGACAGCAAGGTAGGGGAGATTGTTGTCCCGGTCTCTGCAGTTCGGGACGAGGGAACTTCTTATCATTACCTGGAACCTTCCCGTGAAATAGAATGTCACAAAGAAACCGTTGAGAAGGTGATTTCATGCTTAAAGGAAATGGGAATTCCATTTAAGCTCGGAAAAACATGGACCAGTGATGCCATATATCGGGAAACTCCGGATATGATTGAACGCAGGCGAAAGGAAGGATGTATCACAGTGGAAATGGAGGCAGCGGCTTTTTTTGCGGTGTCTCACTATTATAACATTCCACTTGCACAGTTACTGTATGCAGGTGATGATGTAAGTGGTGAGGAATGGGATTCACGTAGCTGGAATACCCAAAGAAATATACGATATGAATTGCTCTGCACAGCAATCGAAATTGTAAAAAAATTGTGATGGGATCTTTGATTATGATTAAAGGAGAGGATGATGAATATGATTTCAACGACGACAACTTCTATAGAAGGTAAAAGAATCGTAGAGTACAGAGGAATTGTTTTTGGAGAAGTAATATCCGGTGTAAATTTTGTAAGGGATATTGCAGCTTCATTCAGCAATTTTTTTGGAGGAAGATCAAATAGTTATGAGCAGGAACTGGTTCAGGCCAGAGAAAATGCATTAAGGGAAATGGAACAAAGGGCAGCTTCTTTAGGCGCCAATGCAGCAGTAGGCGTAGACATTGATTATGAGGTTCTAGGTGCAGATAATGGTATGCTCATGGTAACAGCCAGCGGGACAGCCGTTGTTGTGGAATAGCTTTGGGAACTTTTTCAAAATTTCTGGATTTTCGTCAAGCTGAACTTCCAGTTATCCTTATGGCAATGGATAGAGCCTTAGACCTTCATAATTTTCTTGGCCGCTTTGCAATTTGGGTATTGACAGCAGTATCTCCGTTTCATTTTGGATAAGACAATGTTTCGTTTGTTTAAGGAATAGAACAAAAGACTGTATGATCAAAGTAAGAGGAACCATGAGGTGATAAGCCGAAGGTTCCTTTTTTCGTGTATTAGAACTGCATGAACTGACAGGACAGAATTGCCGCTGTCAATTATTTTTATGAAATGATATAATCAGAATAAAGGAAGGAACTATTAGGCAAGTATGAGGAATATATGGCAGAAGCTGCGGAGAATAAAACATGAATACCAGACAATATATGATCATAATAAAAGGAAACATAAAAACATCAGAAATACATTCCTGCTTCTATCATGCCGATACAAATAGGTGGGAGATTGAATATACGGCAGGGAAGTCCTATTTTTATTCGTATCAAAGTGTGGTGTATTTAGAAAATCCCAAATGTCTGAGTCCAAACCTGTATCGGATAAGAAAAAACGGGACGGAGCTGTTTGCGGTACAGGAGCTGCTTGTTTTTCATGGAGCAGACCACAATTACTGGCATGTGTGTTTTGAGAATGGAGAAGAACGGAGCTATCTGGAAGAAGAGTTAGAGATTGAAGAGTCGGTTCTGGCGGATTCTCAGGCCAAGGACGTGCTTGCGTATCTGAAGGAACTGTCCTGGCTCAGTGAGATTAGAAATCCGGATACAGGAGAAAAATTACTTCCCAAACGATACAAGTCCATTGATTTTTTGGATAAAAGCCTTGTTCTGTCCCGATATCTGGGGACAGCAGGGGCACAGAAAAAAGCCAGTGAGGAATTTATTCCTATTTTTCCCTTTGGCTGCAATAACAGCCAGTACAAAGCGGTGAAAAGAGCTATGGAAAATCAGATCAGTGTAATACAGGGACCGCCGGGAACAGGAAAAACCCAGACTATTTTAAATATAATTGCCAATATTCTGCTGCAGGGGAAGACAGTTCAGATTGTTTCTAATAATAATGCAGCGATAGAAAATGTGTTTGAAAAGCTGGCATCACCTGCATATCAAATAGATTTTATTGCAGCAATGCTGGGAAGCTCAGAAAAGAAAAAAGAATTTATTGAGCGCCAGAAAACAGTCTATCCAGATTTTTCGGAATGGACTTTGGGAGATAAAAGTCCGGTTACGCTGGATTCAGTCAAGGAGAAATCGCTGGAGTTAAGGGCAGTGTTTGAATTTCAGGAACGAAAGGCAGAACTTGCACAGGAGCTGTCTGAGCTGGAACTGGAGGTACAGCATTTTGAACAATATGTGGAAGAAATGCAGATGACAGTTCCAAGAACAGGAATGAAAAACGGAGTAAAAGCTTCTGTCATGATGGAGCTTTGGCAGCAGTGTCAAGACTATGCGGAGAAGAATGGAAAAATAGGCCTGCTTTTCAAAATCAGGGCATTTTTTCAGGCCGGGATTGGGAGACAGAGATTTTATAAAAGTTCTCTGACAGAAATTTTGTTGTTTTTTAAGAGTGCCTTTTATGAATGTCGCCGCAGGGAAATCAGAGAGGAATTAAAAATAATAGATGATACCCTAAAAGCAAAAAATCCTAAACTGCTGGATACGATGTGTAAGGAATCTATGGAGCTTTTAAGGGATCGGCTGGCAGAAAGATATGGAAATAAGAAAAACAGACCATGCTTTCAGGAGGAGGATCTTTGGAAAAAGCCTATGGAAGTTCTGAGGGAATATCCAGTGGTTTTGAGTACAGCCTTTTCCTCCAGAAGCAGTCTGGGAAACAGCACAGTTTACGATTATCTTATCATGGACGAGGCGTCACAGGCAGATATTGTGACAGGCGCTCTGTCCCTCTCCTGCGCTAAAAATGCAGTGATTGTGGGGGATACGAAGCAGCTTCCTAATGTTGTGACGAAAAACAGAAAAGAGTGTGCCGAGCAGATTTTCTCCCGTTTCCACTTAAAGGACGGTTATCAATATTCCAAAAGTTTCCTTCAGTCTGTGCTGGATGTGGTAGACGGAGTGGAGCAGACACTTTTGCGGGAACATTACCGGTGTCATCCTAAAATTATCAATTTCTGTAATCAGAAGTTTTATCACGGGGAACTGGTAATTATGACTCAGGATAAGGGGGAAGAAAATGTGCTTGTGGCTGTCCGCTCTGTAAAGGGAAATCATGCCAGGGGACATTACAGCCAGAGGCAGATTGATATAATCCGGGAGGAAATCATACCCAGATATGCAGAGGATAGAAGCCAGACAGGAATTATTACGCCGTACCGGGATCAGGTGAAAGCCTTGAAAGAGGAATTTATGGATATAGATACGGCGACGGTACATAAGTTTCAGGGCAGGGAAAAGGATACGGTTATTATTTCTACGGTGGATGATAGGATTTCAGACTTTACAGACGATCCCTATCTTTTAAATGTTGCTGTATCCAGGGCAAAGAAAAGGCTGATCCTGGTGATATCTGGAAATGAACAGGATCCGGAACAAAATATCAGTGATTTAGCTGCATATATTGCATACAACAATTGCGATGTGATTGACAGCAGGGTATACTCCATTTTTGATTATCTCTATGCACAGTATACAGAGGCCAGGAGAGAGTATCTTAAAAAGCACAAACGGATTTCGGAATATGATTCGGAAAATTTAATGTACGGACTGATTTCGGAGGTGCTGGAGGAAAACCCAGATCTTCCTATGAAGACGGTATGCCATGTTCCGCTGAATATGCTGATCCGGGATACTGGGATGTTTAATGAGGAAGAACAAAAATATATAAAAAATCCTGCCTCACATGTGGATTTTCTGATTGTCAACCGAATCAGCAAAATGCCAGTACTGGCGATTGAGGTAGACGGAACCGCATTTCATGGAGCTGGCACTGTGCAGGCAGCAAGAGATGAGAAAAAGAACCGGGTGCTGGAAAAAGCAGGGGTTCCCCTGGTGAGATTTGCAAGTAATGGAAGCGGAGAGAAGGAGATTTTAATAAAAAAACTGAAGAGGTAATGATTTAATACTGAGATCGTGCCGTATGCATAACCTCCGTCAACCCTGTCAATACTCTCCAGGAGGAGAGTGATGATATGCGTATTCCAAAACATATTGGAATTATTCCAGACGGAAACAGACGGTGGGCAAAGCGTGCAGGACTGCAGAAGCAGGACGGCTATGCATATGGCTTAAAGCCGGGACTGGACGTGCTGAGACTGGCAAAAGAAGCAGGCGTGGAAGAGATTACCTATTATGGCTTTACTACAGATAACTGTGGGCGTCCCAAAGAACAGGTGGAAGCATTTTCAAAGGCCTGTGTCGAGGCGATTGACTGGATTACAGCGGAATCTGTATCCCTTCTGGTAGTGGGAAATCAGGATTCCCCTGCATTTCCCAGGGAACTGCTGCCGTATACCAAGAGAACAGATTTTAACGGAGGCGGAATCCGCCTGAATTTTCTTGTGAACTATGGATGGGAATGGGATCTGGCAAAATTAAAGGATCCAGGAAATAGCCGTATGAAAATCTGCAGCCAGCTTCAGTCCCATGATATTTCCCGTATCGATCTGATTATCCGCTGGGGAGGCATGAGGCGGCTGTCCGGCTTTTTGCCTGTGCAGTCTGTCTACGCAGATTTCTATGTGGTTGATGGGCTGTGGCCTGATTTTCAGCCAGAGGATTTTTTCAAAGCTCTGGAGTGGTATCAGAAGCAGGATATTACAAGGGGAGGCTGAGAAAAAGACTGTTTTAATATGGCGTTCTATAGTATAATAGGCATAAGAAAAAAGGGAAACGAACCACAAATATGAATAAAACAAAAGAAAAGGTGTCAGTATGCAATATATTTATGCATTATCTGGAAAAATAAGTCTGGTATGTTACATTTTTACCCTGCAGCGTCTGTGGCATCTGTGCCAGTATGGCGGTGTGAGAAGCCATATACCGGCTTTAGCTTTAGGGACAGCAGGATGCGTTGGAACGCTGGTTTTATGGCTGGCGGCGAGGAAAAAATGCAGAAAAACGGAATCAGAGAAGCGGAATAGAAGTACAATATTCTGGCTGGAGATGTTCCTTTTTATTACATCATCTGTTTTCTTTGCAGGGAAAATAATCTACTCAGCGATCCCATATCATGGAGCATTGTCATGGAAGATAGAGGAGTGGCAGAATAAAAAGCAGATCAGATTCAAACATAACAATATATTTGAATCTGGTATAGAAGGGATTCTGTCAGATCTGGACAAGTCGCTGGGTTTGCCGGAGGAGCTTTATATTTCCAGCCGATTCCAGACAGCGTTTGATGAAACGGGAACCATTCAAGAGTTGGATACTTTGATTTACGGAAAAGATAAAAACGGGAAGACAAATACCTATCTCATAGATTATGATGCAGATGACGGCGAAACGATGACTGTCTGGATAGATAAGAATACAGATGCGGTATATGATTCCGGCAAACTTTTGTCTCCCATGCTTGAAATCCTGAAAAAGGCAGACTGGGAAGGGCAGGTAAAGGAGTGGGCAGATGTTCTGGGAGAGCAGAAGACCTATGAACTGCTGTATCTGGGACGGAGAGCATTTCATTCCTCAGAGGGACTGGAGTATGTTTCAGGAGATGCAGACGGTGATGGAACAGAAACAGGAACAGGAAGCTCCCACATGCTTCAGAATGGCGGAGAAATAGCCGGATTCGAGGTGTCACTGCACATTCCGGAAGAATCCGGCATTACACCGGTCCGGTACATCATGGAGCCGGAGTATATCAGCCAGGCAAAACTGGCTCAGGAGAATACGGTCCTTCAGGCAGAGAAGGCTAAGGAGGAAGACGGCTGGACCATAGATCGCAGCACGGAAACCATGTATTTTTTCCTGAATGATCAAAAGGGCTGGCGTCTTGTGGTAACCGATGCAGCGGCAGGAAGCAGATTTTATCAGCTGGAGCAGACAGAAGACGGAGGAAGCACCTGGAATTGTGTCAATGCAGATCCATTTGGCGGACAGATAGGAGCAGCGGAGGGGCTGCAGTTTTTTGATGAAAATTTCGGGGCAGCAGGGCTTACCGGTGCGTCCCGCTCCCATTCGTCCATATACCTGACACGGGATGGAGGCGTATCCTTTGAAATGACAGAACTTCCATTTGACCAGGTAACAGAGCTTCCGGAAACTGCAGAAGCATATGGCCTTACCATGGAAGATTATGATTATCTGAGTATGCCAAAACAGGAGGGAGAGAAGTTATTGATCACCGTCACTTCAGAAGAAGGCGAAACAGATGGCTTTATTTTTCAGTCAGAGGATCAGGGAGTTACCTGGGAGTATACAGGAATTTTCCGGAAATAAAAGGCAGGGCAGAAAAGTTCTGTTTGAACAGTAGAGACAGAAAAGGAGAGAGAAGCGAGTTTCCTATATGAAAGTTCGCTTCTTTCTCCTTTTTGAAATTCTTAATATTCAAGAGCTGAAGTCTACCACCCCAGCTTGCTGATATTGGCATCCTTCATAAATCCGGGAATATGGTACAGAACCAGCACATCCGTAATTCCCTGCTCCCTGATAAAGCTGCTGATTTTTCCATTAAAATATCGAAGATCCACCATATGGGTTTCCCCGAAATGGAGAGCGGCAAAGGGAGCAAAGCTGTGGGCGTAGGAATCTTTTAGAATCAACAGCTTTTTATCAGATGGCTGGGCAGGATTTTCAATCTTTGTCCAGCCGTGATTTCCGTCCAGAAATACCCGGTATTGATCGCGGGTCTGCAGAGCTTTCATCGAATAGAGGCTGTGGGACGGTTCGCTGGAGCCGTCATAGTACACACTCCATTCAGGTTCCTCTAAGGGCCGGTAAAGCTCGATGGAATCGGGTTTGATAGGGAGATTCAGCTTAGAATGAATCGTTCCCAGAAAATTGCCGGAAACAGTCTCTACCGTAAAGTCAGATGGAGATAAAGGTTTAAATCCCATGGAATCAGCCCAGGCTTTGTAGCCGACGTAAGCCCCGGAAGAGGTCCAGTGGTGATCGGTCCGGTAGTAGAGCTCCCTGTCTGATGGGTGGGGTTCAGAATGGGCGGAGGTCAGAGCACTTTGAACGGGAACCATCAAAGAAGAAATCCCACTGTTCTCTAAATCAGTGACAAGCTGATTCTGCTGAAACGGGCTGGCAAATGCAGGCAGCTGTTCTGTGAGGATTTGAGATGCTGAGGGAATCAGCATAATACGGACATGGGAGGAGCCGAGAAGCTCTTCCTGTGCCTGGGCAAATACAGACAGCCGTTTCACATTTTTTTCGTACAGAACCCTGTCAATATCTTCCGGATAGAGAGCCTCGAACAGAAACTGATCGGATCCCAGCCACACCCCGTTAATTTCTTTTTTCATCTGAAGCTGTTCAGCCGCTGTTTTTACCCCGATCCAGCTGTCTCGGAACGGGAACTGATCGCTTAAGTATTTTTCATAATCTGTGCCGAATGTGCCGTCTGCCAGGCGTTCCCAGGAAAATATGGGCAGCTGTGCCAGATAGCGGTTTTCCGTTTCAGAAAAGCTTTTCTTAGGCATCAGGACGGATAAGAGAGCGCCGCAGCCCAGAAAGGCACAGAAAAGACCGGTTACAACAGCCGGATAAAGTGATTGTTTTTTCATAATAGGTTCCTTCTGGCCGCGTTAAAAGCGGAAATATAAAAACGGGTTGTAGGTGGCATTTACCAGGTAGGCAACAGACAGAAAGCACACCAGGCCTAAAAAAAGAGGTTCCAGAATCAGTCCTGCAGTTTTAAGCTTTCCCTGGATGTCTGAACACAGCTTTTTGGCTGCTGCAGCAGGAAGCGGTGTGGAGCCGATTGCGCAGGCCAGCAGCAGAATGAGACTGCCCCACAGGAGGAATAAAGTTCTGTCATTCCAGAGAGGAAGACCGGCGCCTCCGGCCATCTGGGTCAGGTAGACAAATCCGGCATTCATATCTTCAAAGGCAAAAAGCACCCATCCCAACAGGACGAGCAGACATGTATAGCTATGCTGTATCCAGGAGGGAAGCCGTTCCAGCCATCGTTTCAAAATGAATTTTTCTAATAACAGCAAGGTTCCAAAATAAATTCCCCATAAAAGGAAATTTAATGCTGCGCCGTGCCAGATTCCCGTAAGAAGCCATACAATGAGAATATTCCGTATCTGGAACAGACCTCCTTTTCGATTGCCTCCCAGGGGAATGTAGACATACTCTTTAAACCAGGTTCCCAGGGAAATATGCCACCTTCTCCAGAATTCTGTAATACTTTTTGAAATGTAGGGATAGCGGAAGTTGTCCGGGAAATAAAAACCCAGCATATGGCCCAGTCCGGATGCCATGTCAGAGTATCCGGAAAAATCAAAATAAATCTGGAAGGAAAAGGCCAGAATTCCCATCCACACCATTAAAATACTTCGATCTCCAGGGAGAATCGCGGTGATTTCCGTCCATAAAGCGCCGGCCTGGTTAGCCAGCAGCACCTTTTTTCCCAGTCCTATGATAAAAAGGCGGACACCGAAGGCAAACTGCTCCACTGTTTCCCGGCGGCTGTTTAATTCCCGCGCAATATCCTGATAGCGGACAATGGGACCGGCAATCAGCTGGGGGAACATGGATACATAGGCGCCGAAGGAGATCAGGTTATTCTGAACAGGAGCCTGCCCGCGATAGACGTCAATGGTATAGGACATGGTCTGGAAGGTGTAAAAGGAAATACCGATAGGCAGGGCCAGTCCCAGAAGGGGAATGCTGCTGCCGGTCAGTTCATTGAAAGAGCGGATAAAGAAATCCGTATATTTAAAAATAATCAGCAGTCCTAAATTGATAGCGGCAGAAGAGGCCACGACCCATTTGGCTGCTGTCATATTTCCTTTTTCGCGGAAGCTGCCCACCAGCTTTCCGTGGATAAAATCGACCAGGGTAGAGAAAAGCAGGAGGGAGATATAGACTGGTTCCCCCCAGCCGTAAAAAATAAGGCTTCCAAGAAATAAAATACTGTTCCGAAACCGTTTTGGCGCTGCGAAATACAGCGCCAAAAACAGGGGAAGAAAACGGAACAGAAATAAAAGACTGCTGAATACCATGGCTTATTTAAAGTATCCGTCAATAATATCGACAGCGATCTGATTATTTTCAGCAGCAGATTTTAAAGCTGCCTCATCACCTTCCTCCATGGCCTCGTCGGAAGGCGCGCCGAGCATAACGAAGAATACATAGTCGCCATGGCGGATTACCTGGGAAGCCTGAATTTTAGCCACATTCATCGGATACTGCATGGTATCGTTTACCAGCTGATCGCGGTAAGCGTTCAGAGCTTTTTCTGCCTCTTCTCCCTTTCCTTCCTTTGCCTTTACGCCGATGAAGGTTTCTACGGAGATGCTGATCATAGGCATTTCTGCCACATAGCTTTCGCAAAGCTCTGGAGAAAGTCCGATGATATCGGAGAGCGTCTGCTCATCAACCGCAGAATCCGGAACATAATTTTCTCCGTAGGCCTCCTTGATATCATTTAAAACATCATCTAACGATACATCAGCAACAGTTTCCTGAGCAGATGTCTCATTGGAAGAAGAGCTGCCGGAACATCCGGTGAGAGATGCAGCAGCCAGAGAAGCTGCCATAAAACATGCAATCAACTGTTTTTTTATCATAATAAATAATCCTCCTTTTAACCACTGTGTGGTGTTTCTGTCACCATTATAAGGGAACAGGAGGAAAAAGGCAATTTACGAATATCTGAAGATAAATGGTCAATTTTCTGACGAAACTGTGTTTTAATTTTCTTTTCGGAAGTTTAAAAACCAGTCAAGAGAATATTCGTTTTCACTAGGATGCTCGGCCCGCTCCTTCGCTTCGTCGCAGGTAATGGGGGAGGGAAGAATTACATCGTCTCCCGGACGCCAGTTGGCAGGCGTGGAGCAGTGGTCAGCATCTGCCTTCTGAAGGGCCTGAATGACACGTTTCAGCTCATCAAAGTTTCGTCCCAGGTTTAAGGGATAATAGATAATAGCCCGGATGACAGACTGAGGGTCAATGATAAATACAGCCCGGACAGCCTGAGTGCTGGAAACATTGGGCTGCAGCATTCCGTACAGATGGGATACCTTCATATTCAAATCGGCAATGACAGGAAAATCAATGTGAACCTGCTCTATGCCGTTCCAGGACAGCTCTTCAATCCGCCGGATCCATGCGATGTGAGAGTAAAGAGAGTCCACAGACAGTCCTAACAGCTCTGTGTTGAGCGCTTTAAATTCCTCTGCCATGGAAGCGACAGTCATAAATTCTGTGGTGCATACAGGGGTGAAATCAGAGGGATGTGAGAAAAAGAGCACCCATTTTCCCTTGTAATCCTCTGGAAAGTGAACCGTTCCTTTTGTGGTAAGCGCCTGAAATGCAGGGGCAGTATCGCCGATTAACGGCAGGCGTGTTCCTTCTAAATGATCCATTGTATTCTCCTTTCTTCAGGGTCAATGCAGGCTTAGCGCCCGGATGCATTGACATGTTTTGTATGACGGCCTCTGATAAGAGCCATATTTCTTTTTTATAGTATCATATAAAAAGAAGGCTTACAATCATTTCCGGGTATGCCATGATCACCTGTATAGAATTCTTTCTGCCTTCGTGGTAAAATGAAACCGGCAGGAATGCTTGTAAACATCCAGAACGTGCCCCGGCAGATGTTCTGCCTGCTGCAGGAAAAAGGAAAAAAGAGACTGTCGGAATAAAAGAGATGAGGAAACGATGATGATAGTAAAGCCTTCGTATTATGATAAATTTCAGTGTATTGCATCCAGATGCAGGGATAACTGCTGTATCGGATGGGAAATTGATATAGACGAGGAGACGGACCAGTATTATCAAAATGTATCGGGCGATTTCGGAAAACGGCTGAAGGAGGAAATTTCCAGGAATGGAACACCCCATTTCCGTTTGAAAGGGGAGAAGGAACGGTGTGCTTTTTTAAATGATCAGAATCTCTGCGATATTTTTATTCATCTGGGAGAAGAGCATCTGTGCGGCATCTGTCGGGAACATCCACGATTTTATGAGTGGTATGAGGACATTCCAGGACTGATGGACTGGACAGAAACAGGACTTGGCCTGTGCTGTGAGGAAGCAGTCAGGCTTCTGGTGTCAGAGCCATTTACTCTTGTGGTTCAGTGGGAAAGTGAAGAGGAACAGAGACAGTGGGAGAAGATGACAGAGCATCCCCAGACAGAGGAGGCCTCCTATCTGCTGGCTGTCCTTTCTGCCAGAGAGACTGTATTTCGCCTGTTAAAAGGAGACGGAAACCAGAATGAGGCGGGACAGAGCGGCCTGGCAGACAGAAGTATTCAGATTCTTCAGATGGCAGAAGAAATCCAGGACTGTATGGATGTTTCTGGGAATCTGGCGGAGACAGCAGAGAACATCCGAAAGATTTCAAAATATTATCAACAGTCGGGATTGTATAAAAAAACAGGAAAATACAAAGAAAATCTTTCAAACGAACAAGGCAGCGTGTATTTCAGACAGCTGTTTTCTATTTTAAGAGAGCTGGAGCCAATGGGGGATTTCTGGCTTAACATTCTGGATGAACTTGATTTTTATATCGACGAACTTCTGTCTTTGGCAGCATCCCGTCAGGAAGAGGGGGCAGAATGCTGTAAACGGCTGATGGAGCACATGATTTACCGCTATTTTGGAAAATGTGCCTTTGACGGAGATATCAGTTCCAAGGTTCGTCTGGCTGTCTTATTTGCGGTGCTTGTACAGCTGATGGATCTAAATGCAGTCCGCATCCATGGCAGCTTTTTAAGAGAGGCTCAGATGGAGCACATCCGTCTTCTTTCAAAGGAAATCGAGTATTCTGAGGAGAATCTGGAGTATCTTCAGAATGCCTTCTGGAGTGAAGAATCATGTTCCACAGAGGGGCTTTCCGAGGCTGTAAGAATCCTGTGGGGAGGCGGAAGTAAAGACGAATAACAAAAATACAGCGAAACAATGAATCAGCGTTCAGGGAGGGTTTTATGTATATTGCAGATCTGCACATTCATTCCAGATATTCAAGGGCCACCAGCCGCGATTTGACGCCGGAGCAGCTGGATATTCAGGCCAGAAAAAAGGGAATCCGGCTGCTGGGAACCGGTGATTTTACCCATCCGGCCTGGAGAGAGGAACTGAAGGAAAAGCTGGTCCCGGCAGAGGAAGGACTTTATCGGCTGCGGGAGGACTGTGCTGTAAGTCCAGGAGCTGGTTTAGAGGAGGAGCGAACCAGGTTTGTGGTTTCCGGAGAGATCAGCTCTATTTATAAACAGGATGGAAAGGTGAGAAAGGTTCACAGCCTGATTCTTCTGCCAGGGCTTGAGGATGCAGAAAAGCTGTCTGCCAGGCTGGAAGCAGTCGGAAATATATACTCAGACGGAAGACCGATTCTGGGTTTGTCCTGCCATGATCTTTTAGAGATTATGCTGGAGACCTGTCCGGAGGGTATGTTTATTCCTGCCCATATCTGGACGCCGCATTTTTCCATGTTTGGAGCCTGTTCCGGCTTTGACCGGGTGGAGGAGTGTTTTGGCGAACTGACGCCCTATATTCATGCAGTAGAGACAGGTCTGTCTTCCGATCCCCCTATGAACTGGCAGCTCTCTGCGCTGGATCGATTTCAGCTGATTTCGAATTCAGATGCCCATTCTCCGTCTAAGCTGGGCCGGGAGGCGAATCTTTTAAGCGGGGATTTATCCTATTACAATCTGAAACAGGCCATAGAGACAGGAAAGGGTCTGGAGGGGACAATAGAATTTTTCCCGGAAGAGGGAAAATACCATTTTGATGGTCATAGAAAGTGCCATATCTGTCTGAGTCCTGCAGAGGCAGAGGAGCAGGGAGGGCTCTGTCCTGTCTGTCAGAAACGTCTGACCATGGGAGTTTCCCACCGGATTGCCCAGCTGGCCGACCGGCCCGAGGGCTTTGTTCCTGAGAAAGCCAGGCCCTTTGAAAGCCTGGTTCCTCTGCTGGAGGTAATTGCCGCTTCTACAGGGCGTTCCGCTGCCGGAAAGAAAGTGAAGGAGGAGTATGAAACCATGCTTCAGAAGCTGGGGACAGAATTTGCCATTCTCCGGGAAGTTCCCATTGAGGATATCAGGCGGGAATGCGGCCATCTGACAGCTGAGGGAATTCGCAGGCTGAGAGAAGGAAAGGTGGAGCGCCTGCCTGGTTTTGACGGAGAATATGGCAGGATACAGCTGTTCGACCCGGATGAGATTCTTAATCCAGAGGGACAGATGAGCATGAGCGGTCTGCTTGGGCTGTCTGCAGAAAACGGGCTTTCTGGGGACCGGCAGAAAAGCCCTGAGAAAAAACAGGAGCAGAAGGAGAAAAAAGAGAGACAGCAGCAGGAGGAGAAAAGAGCAGATCAGCTGCCTTCCCGGAACATTTTGCCGGACGAAAAGACAGATTTTCTGGTCCGGCTGAATGAACGGCAGAGGGAGGCAGCAGAGCTTCAGACCTCCTGTCTGGCAGTCACAGCAGGTCCGGGCACAGGAAAAACGGCTGCCCTTACAGCCAGAATCAAGTGTCTGATCGAAAAAAGGAAGGTAAAGCCATCTGAAATCACAGCGGTAACTTTTACAAACCGGGCGGCGGGAGAACTGAAGGAGCGTCTGAAAAAGGAGCTGTCTAATAAGCGGAGCCAGAGTCTGATCCAGGCCGGAACCTTTCACTCCATCTGCAGAAATATGCTGAAACAGGCAGGTGAAAATGCAGAACTGGCAGATCCGATGGAGCTTTCTGCTCTTGCAGAAGAGATTCTTGAGGAGGAAGGAGCAAAGCTGCGCCCAGAGGAATTTCTGCGTCTGGTTTCGAAGAAAAAGGTTTGCCTTCTGCTGGAACAGGAAAATGCAGAACCAGAAAAGGAACAGACAGAGGGAGTGAGACAGGAAGAGGGAGCTAAACAGAAGGAAGCGCTGTTCCAGAAGCTGTTTGCCAGATACAGCTCTGCCATGGAGAAACAGGGCTGGCTGGACTTTGACGATCTGCTTATAAAAGTCCTTCGGCGGCTGAGGGAAAACTGTCCGGCTGCCCGCCGTTTCTGCACCCACTTTCGCTATCTTCTGGTAGATGAGTTTCAGGATATCAGCCCTCTTCAATATGCTCTGATCCGGGAATGGGCCAGGGATGGAAGGGAGCTGTTTGTTATCGGAGATCCAGATCAGGCAATTTATGGCTTCAGAGGTGCTGATGCAGAATGCTTTAAACGGCTGATAAAAGATATGCCAGAGACCAGGGAGGTTGTATTCCAGGATAATTACCGTTCCTCAGAACAGATTGTGCAGGCAGCCTGCAGCGTTATTTCTCATAATTCGGGAGGTGAAAGAAGTCTGACTGCAAAGGCCGGGGCAGGGCAGTCGGTCCGGGTGGTAAAGGCAGGGAGCAGGAGATCGGAGGGCATTGCTGCGGCAAGGGAAATCAACAGGATGATAGGCGGCATTGATATGCTGGATGCTCAGGAGAGGAAAGACACTGCAGAAAAAAGTGTCAGGAGTTTTTCTGATATTGCCGTGCTCTGCCGGACAAACCGTCAGGTGGAGGAGATGGAGGAGTATCTGCGTACAGAGGGAATCCCCTATATTGTCACAGGCCGCGGAACATTTCTGGAAGCGGATACGGTCCGGGAGGCGGAAGGCTTTTTCACTCTTTTGACAGACACAGGGCACGGCCTGGAGGAGTCAGCCCTTCGAAGGACCATTCAATTCCTGGACCGGCGTCTGGGCAGGGAAAGACTGCTTGAACTGCTGGAAAAATACCGTCCCATGGCAGGAAAAAAACCTGCGGTTCTTATCAATATGTGGATGGCTGATCGGGAACTGGCAGAGGACGAGCCTCTTTCCAGGCTGATGTCCATGGCTTTGTTTCACAAGACAATGCAAGATCTTCTGTTCAGCCTTTTCTGGGGAAAAGAAGGCGATTTGAAGCGATGCGGAAAAAAGCGTTATACAGCGGACGCGGTTTCCCTGATGACGATTCATGCCTCCAAGGGACTGGAATTTCCGGCTGTCATTATGCCTGGAATGCGAAGAGGTATTCTTCCTCTGGAGACAGAAAAGACAGAGGAAGAACGCCGTCTGTTCTACGTGGGAATGACCAGGGCGAAGGAGGAACTGGTTCTCATAACATCGGGAGAGCCGTCTGCGTTTTTAGGAGAGCTCGCGGAGAGCACAGTTCAGAAAGAAGAAATTTCAGGATCTTCTGCTCCCAGAGCCAGACAGCTGAGCCTTTTTGATTTGTTTCCGGCCGGAGAGAAGCCTGGTGAATCTTAGGAGGAAAAAGGGAGGTTTGCCAGACCTTTGTTTTTGTGGTATAAAAGAGGAGACAGCAGAGAGAATAGGAGATTGATATATGGCATTAGAGAATAAATATTCATCGCATATTTGGAAGGTATTTTCGTTTCCGGTTGTACTGGCATCTGCTTCACCGAGAAGGCGTGATATTTTAAACCAGCTTGGAATAGAGCCGGTTATTATGCCGTCGGAGGTGGAGGAACACATGACTGCTTCTGATCCGGAGCAGATTGTTAAGGAACTGTCCATGCAGAAGGCAGAGGATGTGTACAGCAGGTATCAGGCGGAGGCAGAAGGCAGCTTTGCGGTGATAGGAGCAGACACGATTGTGGCGGCAGACGGAGAAATTCTTGGAAAACCCAGGGACGAGGAGGATGCAAAAAGGATGATTCGCCGGATTGCCGGGCGTGTTCATCAGGTTTATACAGGAGTTACGATTATCTATGAAGACAGACAGCTCACCTTTGCAGAGAAAACAGATGTAAGGGTGGCATCGATGACAGAAACAGAAATAGAGGAGTATATTGCATGCGGGGAGTCCATGGATAAGGCGGGAGCTTATGCTGTTCAGGGAGCATTCGCCGCTTTTATCGAAGGAGTGAACGGATCCTATACCAGCGTGGTGGGACTTCCGGCAGGAAAAACCTATCGAAAACTGAGAGATCTGGCGGAGGGAAGTATATGATTAAACTGATAGTATCTGATATAGATGGAACGCTGGTGCAGGACGGGGAAAACAGGATAAACCAGGAACTGTTCGACGTGATCATGCGGCTGAAAAGGGAGAAGCAGATTCACTTTGCAGCGGCCAGCGGACGTCAGGCTGCCAGCATTGAATATACCTTTGCCCCCATTGGAAAGGAAATCTTTTATATTGCAGAAAACGGCGCTTATCTGGGCTGCCTGGGCAGAAATCTGTTTCTCTACCCGATGGAGAGGAGAGATGCTGTGGAACTGATTGAAGATATCAGAAAAAATCCACAGCTGGATCTGGTCATCAGCGGATCCAGCCATGCTTATATGGAGACGAAAAATCAGGAATTTATCGACTGGGTAAAGAACGGCTACCATTTTGACGTGGTTCAGGTGGAGGACGTGACGAAGGTGGACGATTCCATTATCAAGGTAGCTGCCTATAAGAAAGCTGATATTCAGGCGGAGGCAGGGGCCTTCTGGGATAAGTACAAGGACAGGATGAAGATTACGCTTTCCGGTGATATGTGGATGGATTGTATGGCTTTGGGAGTCAACAAGGGCGAGGCAGTGAAAACGCTTCAGGAGAGTCTTGGCATTGCACCTGAGGAAACGATGGCATTTGGCGATCAGATGAATGACATAGAAATGTTAAACAGAGCCTACTACAGCTTTGCTGTTGGAAATGCCAGACCAGAGGTAAAGCAGGCTGCCCGATTCCAGACAGACACAAACGTAAGAGACGGGGTTTTGAAGATTTTAAAAGCGCTGCTCTAGCTTGGCAGGAGAGCTGGAAGCAAAGGAGAGAACAATGAGCAGAGGAAAAATATGGAGGGTCAGGGCAGCAATTCTGGTTTCTCTGGCGTTTCTCCTGTCAGGATGCCAGAAAACAGAATCAATTCTGGCAGGAATGGGAAGCGAGAGAGGCTACGGCCTGCCGGAGATTATGATAGCAGCTATGTCCCAGAAAAATACCTGTGAGAGTCTGTGTACTGATCAAATCTGGTCTGCCCAGGTGGACGAGTCAGGTAAAACCTTTGAGGAATACACAAAGGAACAGCTGAAAAGTTTTATGGATGAACTGAAAATTCTGACTCTCCTGGCTAAGGAGAGAAATATTTCCCTGACAGAAGAGGAAGCAGCGGCTATGTCCCAGGCGGCAGACGAATATCTGGCTGCTTTGACTTCAGAGGATATTTCCTACATGGGAGTGGATGAAACTTCTGTCAGTACCATGTTCCACGATTACTGTCTGGCCAATAAAACAGTGGGAGAGCTGACAAAAGATCTGGATATGGAGGTCAGTGACAGCGAAGCAAAGGTGATTGAGATTTCAGAGGTGAGGACAGACGATTTGGAGCTGGCTCAGTCTCTGGCAGACAGTTTGAAGGAGGGGACTTCCATGGAAAGAGCCGCAGCGGCTAAAGGGCTGGAAGTGTCTTCTGAAAAGCTTGGGCGGGCGGACAAAGGAGAAGCCTATGACTATGCAGCCTTCTCGTTAGAGACAGGAGAAGTGAGTGAGGTTGTGGAGGACGAGGGGGAATACTGCATTATCCGCTGTGACAATGACTACGATCAGGAAGCTACCGCCCAGAGAAAGGAACAGATTTATAATGCCAGACGGCAGAAGGCCTTTCAGGATATTTACAGCGGCTTTCAGGCGGGGCTTACCCTGAATGATTCAGTGAGGGACTGGGAATCTTTGACCCTTGCGGGAAAAGCGTATGCAGAGGGCGCTGACTTTTTTGAGATTTACAGAAAGCACACCTTAATTCAGACAGAACAGCTGGGAGAACAGTAATGGATGACGAACAGGTAAGGCAGAGGAGAAGGCGTTCCAGAGCGCGTAGCAGGCGAAGACGCCAGGAAGAAAAGAGAAGGCGCTTTTTGATTTTGCTTCTGGCAGTTCTTGCAGCAGCCATTCTTGCAGCAGCAGGAGCTTTGTCAGGAGACAGAGGCGGGAAGCGGGAGGAAGCCGGTCTGATACATCCGGAGCAGCTTCCAGGGGATGATACAGGGATTGGACTGGGAGAATCTAGGAAAAATCCAGGACAGGAAAGCGAAGCAGACGGCAGGATATCAGAGTCAGCCGGGACGGCAGAGAACCTTCCTGCTTCCATGACTCTGGAGGAAAAGATATTTCAGCTGTTTATGGTTACACCGGAGGCTCTGACAGGCTATGATGAAGTTTATATGGCCGGGGAGACGACAAAGGATGCTCTCTGGGAGCGTCCGGCAGGTGGAATTATCTATTTTAGTCAGAATTTAAAGGATGAAGCCCAGACGAAAGAGATGCTGTCAAAGACTGCCCAGTATGGAACTGAGCGAAGCGGTGTGCCGCCCTTTCTGGCTGTGGACGAGGAAGGAGGGCAGGTGGCCCGAATCAGCGGAAAAGAAGGATTTTCTCTGACAGCTTTTCCGGATATGAGTACAATTGGCGCTTCCGGAGACGAGAGAAAGGCCTTTGAGACAGGAGATTCCATTGGACGGTATCTGGCAGAGCTGGGCTTTGATGTGGATTTTGCCCCGGTGGCAGATATATTTACCAATCCGGATAATACAGTGGCAGCCAGACGGGCGTTTGGTTCTGATGCCGCTCTGGTGTCACGCATGGTTTCTGAGGAGGTAAAGGGATTAAAAAAGCACGGAGTCAGTCCGGTTCTGAAACATTTTCCAGGTCATGGAGGGACAGCAGAGGACAGCCATGAGACGAAACCTGTCCTGCACAGAACATTGGAAGAGCTGAAACAGACAGAGCTTTTACCCTTTGCTGCAGGAATTGAAAGCGGGGCTGATTTTGTAATGGTGGGCCATATCAGTGTCCCGGAAGTGGAGGAGGATGGCCGTCCGGCAGTTTTTTCCAGGATTTTTGTAACAGACGTTTTGAGAAAGCAGATGGGCTTTGAAGGAATTATTATCACAGATGCCATGAATATGGGAGCTGTGACAGAGA
Organism: Lachnospiraceae bacterium AM93-12TA; assembly: GCA_027698105.1. Taxonomy (GTDB): domain Bacteria; phylum Bacillota; class Clostridia; order Lachnospirales; family Lachnospiraceae; genus Otoolea. The sequence continues at coordinate 83,912 of JAQERH010000001.1, read as the reverse complement.
GCTATGACAGCGGGGAAGCTGCCGTAGCGGCCCTGTTGGCAGGTGTTGATATGATTCTGATGCCGGAGGACTTTGGGGCTGCCGTACAGGCTGTAAAAGCTGCTGTGGAGGAAGGAACCCTGACAGAGAAACGGATCGATGAGTCGGTCATGAGGATATGGAAATTGAAGAAAGAGAAAAAACAGGCAAAATAAAAGGAAGAGGAAAATGCAGTTCCTCTTCCTTTTATTTTATACAGTATCGGCTCCGACGCACATTATTCCTTGCCGCTCCAGCAGTAGGTGCAGAGTTTGCAGGGAGAAATTCCGATAGACTTCACCAGATCGTCCAGGCGGTGGAACTGAAGGGTAGTGAAATTCAGTTTTTTACGGATTTCCTCCACCATCTCTTTGTAGTTTGTGCTGTCCGGATTGGCATAATCAGCTAACAGCTCTTCAGAGACATTCTCTCCCTCGCGGTCTCTGATAATCCGTCTGGTGATCAGATCCATCTCAGAATTAGAGCGGGAGAAATTCAGATATTTGCATCCGAACATGAGAGGCGGGCAGGCCGGACGGATATGTACTGCCTTGGCGCCGCTTTTATATAAAAATTCTGTCGTTTCTCCCAGCTGCGTTCCGCGGACGATAGAGTCATCAATTAAAAGCAGGCTTTTGTCGCGGATTAAGGAATCCACCGGGATCAGCTTCATGCGGGCGATCAAGCTTCTCTGGCTCTGATTGGCGGGCATGAAGGAGCGGGGCCAGGTAGGAGTATACTTAATAAACGGACGGGCAAAAGGAATGCCGGATTCGTTGGCATATCCAACTGCATGGGCGATACCTGAATCGGGAATACCCGCTACCAGATCTGCGTCAGAATGATCCCGCTTGGCCAGCATCTTTCCACATGCATAGCGCATGGACTCTACATTGACACCCTCATAGGTGGAGGTAGGGTAACCGTAATAAACCCACAGGAAGGAGCAGATTTTCATTTCCTCTCTGGGTTTGCTTAAAATTTCAAATCCTTCTGGTGTCATAAAGACAATTTCACCAGGTCCCAGTTCATGGCAGTCTTTATATCCCAGATTAATATAGGCGAAGCTTTCAAAGGAAACGCAGTAGGCGCCCTCTTTCTTTCCGATCATGGCAGGAGTGCGGCCTAACCGGTCTCTGGAAACATAAATTCCTTCTGGTGTCAGAATGAGGATACTCATGGATCCCTCAATACGTTCCTGGGCGTAGCGCAGTCCCTCTACCATAGATTCTTTTTGATTGATAATAGCGGCTACCAGCTCAGTTGAATTGATTTTTCCTCCGCTCATTTCCAGGAAATGGATATGGCCTTTTTCATAAGCTTCTTTGATTAATTCTTTTTCATTAGAAATTTTTCCGACAGTGGTGATGGCATAGCTGCCCAGGTGAGACTGGATTAAAAGGGGCTGGGGTTCCATGTCGGAAATGCAGCCGATTCCCATATTTCCTTCCAGTTCATCTACATCGCGCTCAAATTTTGTACGAAACGGGGAATTTTCGATATTGTGGATGGAACGATTAAAGCCGTTCGGTCCATAAACCGCCATGCCGCCCCTCCTCGTTCCTAAATGAGAGTGATAATCTACTCCAAAGAATAAATCTAAAGCACAGTTCGTTTTTGAGGTTACACCAAAAAATCCGCCCATTTTTTCCTTCCTTTCAGTCGTAATGATCCGTGATTAATTATAGTTTTATCTGCCCAAGGGCAAAAATCAACTCTATCTTAGCATATATAAGGTAAATAGGACAATAGGATTCATTTATTAAAAAAATTAATAAAAAATGGGCGGTTTCCTGATAAGAAAATTAGAAGCCTACTGGCAGTGTTCTCCACACCCATGTTCTCCACAGGTATGGCCTTCACCGTGGCGTTCATCGTGATGGCTGCATCTGACATCCGGCTGGAAGGCGAGAGTTCCTTTTAAAAATGATGAGACTGCCTCATCTGCTTCTCCGGATACGCCTCCGTACAGCTTGATGCCTGCTGCCGCCAGCGCTTCCTGAGCACCCTGCCCAATGCCTCCGCAGATTAAGACATCTGTATTCAGGGCGTGGAGAATCCCTGCTAGAGCGCCATGGCCGCTTCCATTTGCAGAGACGATTTCAGAATGTTCAACAGAGCCTTCTGCGACATCATAAATTTTAAACTGTTCTGTATGGCCGAAATGCTGAAAAATCTGGCCATTTTCATAGGTAACTGCAATTCTCATCATACATACTCCTTTCGTTTTTTTATATTGCTGATGGTACATGCGTTTAAAACAGCTGTCAGAGCTGCAGCCTGCCTGTCCGTCACACAGGCGGTAATCACCTCCTGCGATGAGGAGAGGGCGTCCCTCTACTAGGGCGAGGGCCAGCTTTTTTCTGGCGCTCTCATAGATTCTCTGAACAGTGGTTCTGGCAACTTCCATCCACTGACTGCATTCCTGCTGGGACAGACACTCCAGATCCATGAGGCGGATGGCTTCATATTCATCTATAGTCAGAATCACAGGTGTCTCCATTTCTCCTTCCTGAAGCGGATAAAATTCAAGGGATGGAGGAAAATGACAGACACGTCTGCATTTAGTTGGTCTTGGCATAAGAAGTCCTCCTGTTTTCAGCTGTTCCGGTGCAGACAGAAACACCGGAAGTTCTGTTCTTAGTATAGAACTGTAAAGGGCATATGTCAATTAGTATTTTGGTCATATGCCCAAAATATAAAAATCGTCAGGAAAACTTAATTGTATTCCTCTGGTGAAACAGGTATAATAGAGTCATTGAGAGAATAAATCAGACAGAAGAGGGGAGAGATGTGGAATGGCAGTGAGAAAAAATACAGCGGCTGCAGGAAGTACAGCAGAGATGATACGGCGCGGTGCAGAAAAAATGAAGAAAAAGGCCGGTAAAGGACTGGCTCTTTGTCTTTGTCTGGGGCTTTTATCAGCGGGAGAGATAACGGCCTATGCAGATGGTCCGGCTGGCCCGGCATCTGACGGAGCAGCTGTATCAGCAGGTGCAGCCAGGGAAGATCTGGCAGAAGGACCGGGAAAGGATCTGGCGGCAGAAGCAGGCGAACAGACCGAGACTGGAAACCAAGAAGCAGGTTCTGAAGCCAGCCAGCAGGCAGGTACAGAAGGTCAGCCGGCAGAAACAGCGAACCAGGAGAGCAGTACAGAAAGTCAGGCTTCAGAGGAAAAGGCAGACGATGGACGCATTATGAGCGGAGGCCGTCTGATTGATCCGGCTAAGCCTATGATTGCCCTTACCTACGACGATGGTCCCTATGCACCAGTAGGAAACAGAATTATGGACTGTATGGAGCGGTATAATGGACGGGCCACTTTTTTCGTGGTGGGAAACAGGGTTAATTCCTACCAGGATGAGATGCGAAGAATGCATAGCTCTGGCCATGAGGCTGGAAACCACAGCTACAGCCATAAATACCTTCAGAAGCTGGGGGCAGCAGATATAAGAAAAGAGATTGAGACAGGAAATCAGGCCATAGCCGCTGTGACAGGTGTGTCCCCGGCTCTGGTTCGTCTGCCGGGAGGCGGCAGCAATGCCACAGTGCTTGCCAATATCCATCAGCCTGTTATTCTGTGGAATGTGGATACAAGAGACTGGGCAACCAGAAATGCAGATCAGACAACAGCCGCAGTTCTGGGAAAGGTGAAGGACGGAGACATTGTGCTGATGCACGAGCTGTATCAATCGACAGCAGACGCTACGGAGCGGCTGGTTCCTGCCCTCTCAGAACAGGGATTTCAGCTGGTGACAGTCAGCGAGCTGATACGCTTCCGGGGAGGTGCTGCGCCGGGAACTCTCTACTATAAATTTCCACCAAAGTAAATAAGAACTGTTTTGCTGGTGCCGGCTGCATCTGGCCTGCATCAGCGAAACAGCTCTTTTACAGCCTGCTCGTTAAAGTATCGGATTCGTTTCAGTGGAATTTTGGCAGCTTTAAATGCCTGATCCTTAAACAAATCACGTTTTTGTGCATCTTTGGTATCGTGGCTTTTGTCGTCCAGCTCAATGGCAAACAGAACCTGAAGATTTTTATCACAGATGACAAAATCCACATGCTTTTGGGAGATTTTTCGGAAATATTTAAAAAAATTTTTTCGATTGGTGACCTCCATTAAATCTTTCAGTCCTACCTTAGGACAGATTAAAAGCTGTCTGGCATCAGCCTCCCGTTTTAAAATCCGGTAAAAAGCATATTCCCGTTTGGTAAGAAGCGGCTTTGCCTCATAAGGAAGCCGGCTTTTTTTTAAAACAGCCAATAGAAGGAGGGCGGCAGCCAGAACTGCTCCTGCCGCAAGAAGAAATGTTGAACTAGTCACAGCATCCTCTCTTTCTTATTCAATAGGTATCTTGGATTGACGATATAATATCAGCAGATATTATATCATAAAGCAGCAGGTTAAGTGAACCTTTATGTTCATTTAACAGTCAGCGGATGTATACGCCGCCCTGTCCCGCTGAATATCCTGATAGAAAAGGAAGCGAGGAAGCAGGATGGATCAGGCAAAGAATTGGATTCACTGCGACGGAGCGTATCGGCTTGGCCTGACAGGAAAAAATATAGGAGTAGCAGTTCTGGACACGGGGATTTTCCTACATCGGGATTTTGAAGATAGAGTTGTCTGCTTTTCAGATTTTGTCAGGGGCAGGCGGGAAGCCTATGATGACAATGGTCACGGAACACATATTGCAGGGATTATCGGAGGCGCAGGGCTGGAGTCAGGAGGGCGGTACCACGGAGTGGCGCCGGGATGCCGCTTAATCAGTCTGAAGGTTTTGGATCACCGGGGAAACGGATATGCGTCCGATGTTCTGGCTGGTCTGAAGTGGATTCGGGAGCACAAAGACGAGCTGGGCATCCGGATTGTCAATATATCAGTCGGCTCTTTTAATAAAAAAGGAATGAGTGAAAATTCAGCCCTCGTAAAGGGGGTGGATGCCGCCTGGGACGCAGGGCTTGTGGTGGTGGTGGCAGCGGGAAACAATGGTCCGGGGCGATACACGATCACAACTCCGGGAATCAGCAGAAAGGTTATCACAGTTGGCTGCTCAGACGATCACAAAGAGATAGATGTGGCAGGAAACAGGATGATCGATTATTCAGGAAGAGGTCCTACCAGCGCCTGTGTGCTGAAACCGGATATTGTAGCGCCGGGTTCTCATATTGTCAGCTGCGCGAACCGGAAAGGCTGCTACACAGGCAAAAGCGGAACTTCCATGTCAACACCTCTGGTGTCGGGAGCTATTGCCCTCCTTCTGGAAAAATATCCGGAAATGACAAACCTGGAGGTAAAGCTCCGCCTGAGAGAGCGGGCAGTGGATCTGGGACTTCCCAGAAACCAACAGGGCTGGGGACTTCTGGATGTAGGAAATTTAGTGGAATAGACAAAGGAGAATGATTATGAAATTTGCAGTATTAAATGAAAATACAGCGGGAAAAAGAGGATTTCTGGCAGAGCACGGACTTTCTGTTCTGATTTTTCATGAGGGAAGAAAGCTGTTATTTGACACAGGACAGACAGATGTTTTTCTGCACAATGCGGAAAAGATGGGGGAAACGCTGTCAGATCTGGACGGTATTATCCTGAGTCATGGACATTTTGATCACTGCGGAGGAATGGAATATCTGGCGAAGCAGCATGCGCTGCCTGCTGTCTATGTGAGAAAAGCTGCTTTTTTTAATAAGCAGGCTGTCAATGACGACAAAAAAACCTACCGAATCATAGGTATTCCATGGAAGCAGGAACTTCTCAGGGGAGCAGAAGTTCTGACAGAGGATAAGCAGGAGATTTTTCCAGGAGTATGGGTGCTTGGAAATGTACCTTATACCGTGCCGTTTGAGAAGAAGCCGGGGATATTTTTCATTGACAGAAATGGGGAGAAAGAGCCGGATTATATGGAAGATGAACAGCTGCTGGTGATAGATACAGAAAAAGGACTGTGTGTGTTTGCCGGCTGCTGCCATGCAGGCATTATTAACTGTTTATCCTATGTCAGAAAATCGTTCCCAGACAGGCCAATTTACAGCGTTCTGGCAGGAATGCATTTGTCGGCAGCAGGAGACGACAGGATTGATAAGACGATAGAGGCTCTGCAGGAATGGAATATTCCTCTGCTGATGCCAGTCCACTGTACGGGAATTTACGGGATCGGAAAAATGAAAGCAGCCCTGAAGGAACAGTGCAGGACGCTTGAAACAGGAGCCATGGTGGAGCTTTAAAAAAGGCTTCTATTCAATTAAAGCTGCAGGAAATCATGAAACATAAAAGAAGCGTTTTCGTGCTTGTGAAAGCTGCGAAAGCGCTTCTTTTTTGTTCTTTCCCTATTTGGCTGTGGAGAGGAATTTTTTAATATCCGTATTGGCTCCCATAATAACAAGAGTCTCAGTTCCGAGGAAGACATAGTCTGCGCCTGGAAGAGAACTGAGCTTCTGTCCCAGCTTTACAGCCAGGATAGAGATGTGGTATTTGTTCCGCACATTGATCTGCACAATGCTTTTTCCGATCCAGCTGGCTGGAACAGGTACCTCATAGATAGAGTGATCCGGTGTCAGCTCAATATAGTCAAAGATATTGTCGGAACTATAGCGGACTGCAGACCGGATAGCCATCTCTTTTTCAGGGTAGACAACCTGATCAGCTCCGTTTCGCAGCAGAAACTTGGCATGAATATCGCGGTTCGCTCTGGAGAGGACAAATTTGGCGCCCAGATCCTTTAAAAGGGCAGTGGTTTCCAGAGAACTCTGGAAATTATCACCAATCGCTACCACACACAGATCAAAATTTCTGACTCCTATGGAGGACATATACTGCTCGTTGGTACAGTCGCCAATCTGAGCACTGGTGACATAGGGAAGAATGGCATTGATCCGCTCCTCGGAAATATCAATGGCCATCACTTCATGTTTCAGTTCGTGGAGTTTCATAGCCATGGTAGCTCCGAAACGTCCCAGACCAATTAAAAGAATTGATTTCATAAAGCACCTCCGTTTGCCTTATCCAGCCGTTATCCTACGGTGAGCCGTTCTTCCGGCAGATGGACAGGGAATTTTTTATGGTTTGTAAGGGCATACAGCATGGTAAGCCCTCCGACTCTTCCAAAATACATGAGGAGAATCAGGATCACTTTTGAAAAAATACTGAGATTTTCTGTAATACCAAGAGAAAGACCTACAGTGGCAATGGCAGATGCCGCTTCAAAAGAGGATTCCATCAGTGTTACTCCGTCTGCCCAGGTAATCAGAAAGCTGGCAGCTAAAAACAGCCCCAGATACAGCACTAAAATAGCAATGGCGTTTCTGAGAATTTCATAAGGGATCCTTCTCTTATAGCAATGGATGCCTTCCTGATTCTGAAAGACAGAGCGGATGCACAGGATAGCTACAGCAAAGGTAGTGGTTTTAATACCTCCGGCTGTAGAGCCAGGAGAACCGCCTATGATCATCAGCATAATGGTTGCAAGCTGCGCCTGGGTAGACAGCCCGTCTAAGGGAACCGTATTGAAACCGGCTGTTCTGGGGGTGACTGACTGAAAAATGGATGCACAGATCCGGTCGCCCAGGGAATAGCCTGCCCAGCGCTGCGGCGTAAATTCAAAGAAAAAGAAAAGAACCGCCGGAATCAGAATCAGAAAAAAGGTAGAGGTGAGAACCACCTTTGTCTGAAGGCGGAAAGCCTTACCGTTCTGTCTGTGTTTGATCACATCATCCCATACAAAAAAGCCGATTCCTCCGATTATAATGAGAAGCATAACCGGAATAATAATCAGAAGATTGGAATGATAGCTGGTGAGAGAGGAGTAAAGGCCTGAGGTGCCTCCCATCAGATCAAAGCCGGCATTGCAGAAGGCGGAAATGGAATGAAAAACAGAAAACCAGAGTCCCTTCAGAATGCCGAACTGCGGACAGAACTGAACCGCCATAATAAGAGCGCCGATTAATTCCAGAACCAGAGTGCCCTTGATGATAAAATTGGTCATGCGGACAATACCGCCTACCTGGGGGGCTGAGATGGATTCCTGCATGACAAAGCGCTGCTTTAAGCCAACTTTTCTTCCTGAAAGAATCGTAATGGCAATCGCCAGGGTGACGACTCCCATTCCTCCTATCTGGATCAGAAGGAGAATCACAGACTGGCCGAATACAGACCAGTAGGTATAGGTATCGTGAACCACTAATCCTGTCACACAGGTGGCCGAAGCAGCCGTGAAAAATGCGTCAATAAGGGGAGTGAACTCTCCGCTTTTTGACGAAACAGGCAGAGCCAGGAGAAGGGCCCCTGCTGTAATAATCAGAAAGAATCCGCCTAAAATGATTTTGGCGGGAGTCAATGCCCAGACACGATTGCTCAACATGGTTAAAACTCCTTTATAATGCTGTCATATATTTGAACTGTCCTAATGTTTCACTCACAATACAGTATAACGATTATATATATAACACAGTAGAATGTCAACGGGGAGAGAAAAACGCCAAAACTCGCGAAAACCCAGAAGAAAGGCCTGTGCAAAACAGGTGAAAAACAGAGTTCTGTCTGGACAGAAAGCGGGGAATATGGTACACTGATGAGACAAAAGATTCTTTATTTTCTGCCTGGTTACACAGGCTTCAGGTTTCATTTTCCGCCGTTTCGGCAGCCGTTTCATATTGGGAGTTTGAAAAGCGAAAAACTAAAATAACAGTTGACATTTAAGGACAGCTATACTATGATAGTCATAGAAAACAGAACATTTGTTCTATTTAAAATACAGACATCAGGAAGAAACCTCAGGCTCTGTACAGGAAGCAGGGCAGGATACCGGGAATCATGATAAAACAGCAGAGATGGAGGAAATTATGGATAGGGAAGAAAAACTGAAGGCGCTTGACGCCGCGCTGACACAGATTGAGAAGGCATACGGAAAGGGTTCTGTCATGAAGCTGGGAGATTCCAGCGCGAATATGAATATCGAGACAGTTCCAACAGGTTCCCTGAGCCTTGATATTGCTCTGGGGCTGGGCGGTGTGCCGCGAGGCCGTATTATTGAAGTATACGGACCGGAATCCAGTGGTAAGACAACGGTTGCCCTTCACATGGTGGCAGAGGTTCAGAAGAGGGGCGGAATAGCCGGATTTATTGATGCAGAACACGCATTAGATCCTGTCTATGCGAAGAATATTGGCGTAGATATTGACAATCTCTACATTTCTCAGCCGGATAATGGAGAGCAGGCTCTGGAGATTACAGAGACCATGGTCCGCTCCGGTGCCGTTGATATTGTGATTGTAGACTCTGTGGCAGCCCTGGTACCGAAGGCAGAGATTGACGGCGAGATGGGAGACTCCCATGTAGGACTCCAGGCCCGTCTGATGTCCCAGGCTCTGAGAAAGCTGACAGCTATTATCAGCAAATCGAACTGCATTGTTATTTTTATCAACCAGCTTCGTGAGAAGGTAGGAGTTATGTTTGGAAACCCAGAGACAACCACAGGAGGCCGTGCGCTGAAGTTCTACTCTTCTGTCCGCATGGATGTCAGAAGAATTGAGACGCTGAAACAGGGCGGTGAGATGGTTGGAAACCGCGTTCGTATTAAGGTTGTTAAAAATAAGATTGCTCCGCCGTTTAAGGAGGCAGAGTTCGACATTATGTTCGGAAAGGGTATCTCAAAGGAAGGAGATATTCTGGATCTGGCTGTGAAGGAGAATATCGTAGAGAAGAGCGGAGCCTGGTATGCTTATAATGGCAGCAAGATTGGCCAGGGACGGGAGAATGCCAAGGGCTTCCTTCAGGCAAATCAGGAAATGTGCCAGGAAATTGAGGCCAAGGTCCGCGCCAAGTACAGCCTGGACGGAGCCTCTGAGGAAAACGAAGGTTCAGAGAAGGCAGCAGAGACAGATGCAGCAAAGCTTGCCATGCCGTCATTTGACTCAGAAGAGTAATCAGACCTTGCATCCGGGACAGGAGAAAGAAACAGAGCGGCAGGAGAAACAGGCAGGGATTAGCTTATGATAATCGACAGGATAGAGACGATGGATAGAAGACGGAAGAAGATATTTGCTGACGGCGAATTCATCTTTGCACTCTATCTGGGGGAGATAAGACAGTTCGGACTGGAAGAAGGAAGAGAACTGACAGAGGAACTGTATCAGAAGATTCTTCGTGAAATTATATTTAAGCGTGCCAGAGAGCGTGCCGTCTACTGGCTGAAGTGTTCTGCCAGGACAGAGGAGGAGCTGAGAAGAAAGCTTCGGGACGGCGCTTATCCTCCGGCAGCAGTGGAGTATGTGATAGGACTTTTGAAGGAATACCGGTATATTGACGATGAGGAATATGCCAGGAATTTTATAGAGATCCATTCAAAGGGAAAAAGCAGGGCTGAACTGACAGCCCTGCTGGCGCGAAAAGGCATCAGCCGGGAGTGTGTCAGCCGCCTGATGATGGAATGCCCGGTAGACGAGGAGTCACAGATCCTTCGAATTCTTGAAAAACGCCGGTTTCATCCTGAAGAGGCAGATCAAAAGGAAACAGCCAGGCAGATGGCGTATCTGATGAGGAAAGGATTTTCGTACGAAACAGTGAAACGTGTTTTCGCGGAATTGTTTGTTAGATAGTGACGAAAAAGTGGAAACACTTCCTATTATACTTGACATAGTGTATAAAACAGTTTAAAATTGTAGTGTTGTATTGATATGTACAATGAAAACTAAATAAGGAGGTGCTCCTGTGCCACAAGTAATAATTATGTGCGTTGTTACGGCGGTTATTGTTGCTGTTATTACTTGGCTCGTCGCTGTTAATCATCAGAAGAAAACTTATGAGGCAAAGATTGGCAGTGCAGAAGAACGATCAAGGGAAATAATAGATGAAGCATTAAAGGTTGCAGAGACAAAGAAGCGAGAGGCTCTCCTTGAAGCAAAGGAAGAGTCACTGAAGACAAAGAACGAGCTTGAGAAAGAAACAAAGGAAAGAAGAGCAGAGCTTCAGCGCTATGAACGACGTGTGCTGAGCAAGGAAGAGAATCTGGACAAGAAATCAGAGGCCATTGAAAAGCGTGAGGCAGGACTGAATACCCGTGAGGATGCTCTGAAAAAGAGAACCACAGAGGTAGAAGAGCTTTACGAGAAAGGGATGCAGGAGCTGGAAAAGATTTCCGGCCTTACATCAGAGCAGGCAAAGGAATACCTGTTAAAATCCGTTGAGGAAGATGTAAAACATGATACGGCAAAGCTGATTAAGGAGATGGAGGCTAAGGCGAAGGAAGAGGCTGATAAAAAGGCTAAGGACTACGTAGTGACCGCCATTCAGCGCTGTGCGGCAGATCATGTGGCAGAGACTACTGTATCGGTAGTGCAGCTTCCAAACGATGAGATGAAAGGCAGAATCATCGGACGTGAAGGAAGAAACATCAGAACACTGGAGACTTTAACAGGCGTAGAACTGATTATCGACGACACACCGGAGGCAGTTGTTCTTTCCGGCTTTGATCCGATTCGGAGAGAGGTTGCCAGAATTGCCCTGGAGCGTCTGATTGTAGACGGACGAATCCATCCGGCGAGAATTGAGGAAATGGTAGAAAAGGCGCAGAAGGAAGTTGAAACCATGATGCGCGAGGAGGGAGAAGCCGCTCTTCTGGAGGTTGGAATCCATGGAATCCATCCGGAGTTAGTGAAGCTTCTTGGAAAAATGAAATTCAGGACAAGCTACGGACAGAATGCATTGAAGCATTCAATCGAGGTAGCCCAGCTTGCAGGGCTGTTAGCTGCAGAGGTGGGAGTAGATGTCCGCACGGCGAAGAGAGCCGGTTTATTACATGATATTGGCAAGGCTGTGGACCACGAGATGGAAGGCACACATGTGAAGCTTGGCGTGGATCTGTGCAGAAAGTATAAGGAATCAGCCATTGTCATTAATGCAGTGGAATCCCATCATGGAGATGTGGAACCGCAGAGCCTGATTGCCTGTCTGGTTCAGGCAGCTGATACGATTTCAGCCGCAAGACCGGGGGCAAGAAGAGAAACTCTGGAAACATATACAAACCGCCTGAGACAGCTTGAGGATATCACGAACTCCTTTAAGGGAGTTGATAAGTCCTTTGCAATTCAGGCAGGCCGTGAAGTACGAATCATGGTTGTACCAGAACAGGTAAACGATGATGGCATGGTACTGATGGCAAGGGAAATTTCCAAGAGAATTGAGGCAGAATTGGAATATCCTGGCCAGATAAAGGTGAATGTAATTCGCGAGTCAAGGGTAACTGATTACGCGAAGTAGATAAAGGAAATAGGTTCTGAATATTGCACCCAGAGAAATAAGGCAGAAAAGAAGTCTGTTTTATCGGTAAGACCGATAAAACAGGCTTTTTTTATGGGAAATTGTGTCATATTCAAAAAAATTACATCCTAGTGACAGATTCTCCTTGACTGTACAGTTACTGTACATTTTATGATGTCAAATACAGATAAGAAAAGGAGGATTATTGTCTATGTCTGATGCAAATGTCTATAGTCAGCCTGTTACACTAAAATGCGTTTTGAAATTTGCAGTTCCAACGATTATCATGACAGTTTTTATGTCGTTTTACACAATGGTGGACGGTTTATTTGTTGCCAATCTGATTGGAACGGATGCGCTTTCCGCTGTAAATCTGACTGCTCCCGTCATTTCAGCAGTTACGGCTGTTTCAACCATGCTTGCCGCAGGAGGAAGTGCGGTCATTATGAAAAAAGCCGGAGAGAAAAAAATGCAGGAAGCAAATGAGGATTTTACATGCCTGATCCTTGTGAATGCTGCAGTTGGTCTGGTGATGTCCTGTTTCGGTTATCTTGTCATGGACAGTATGTTTGCGAGCATGAATTTATCTTTGCAGGTGTCTGAGTACTGCCATGTTTATCTGAGCCGCTATCTGATTTTCACAATTCCGATTCTTTTAATGAATAATTTTACATTGTATATGATTGCCGCCGGGAAAGCAGCCCTTTCCATGATCTGTTCGATTGCAGGAGGTGTGCTTAACATAGCGCTGGATTACATTCTGATTGCTGTATGTGATATGGGAATAGGAGGGGCGGCAGTTGCTACAGGGCTGGGATATTCTGTTACAGCGGCAGTGGGAATACTGTTATTTTCTAAAAAAAGCAGTCTGCTTCATTTCGTAAAGCCGGTATACAGGAAGAAGACATTATGGGATGCTGCGGTAAACGGCAGTTCAGAGATGGCGTCTGCACTGGTGACAGGCATTATTACGATGATGTTTAACTGGACAATGCTGAAATATGCAGGAGAAAACGGTGTGGCGGCCATTACCATTATTATGTATGTTCTGATGTTTGCCACCTCTCTGTATACAGGCTACTCCTATGGGGTTGCCCCCATGATCAGTTTTTTCTATGGAGAGCAGAACCATGCAAAACTGAAAAAACTAATCAGGCTGAGTCTGAAACTGATTGGCATTACAGCGGCTGCAGCGCTGGTTCTTTCTCTGATTGCTGCAAAACCGCTGGTTCTGGTGTTTGCACGGCCGGATAATCCTGTCTATGATTTGGCGGTGACTGGAAACCGTATTTGTTCTGCCGCACTTATTTTTATTGGTTTTAATGTGTTCATAAGCGGAATGTTTACGGCGCTGTCTAACGGATTGATTTCAGCTGTCCTCGCTTTCTCAAGATCCTTTGTCTTTATGGTAATTGCCATGCTGATACTGCCTGCCCTGTTTGGGGTGACAGGGGCGTGGCTGGCAGTACCGGCGGCAGAATTTACAGCGCTTATTCTGTCATTCATTTTGTTTATCAGATACAGAAAAAAATACGGCTATTAAATGAAGAGGCGGCCGAAATCTGCCCTCTGCCTGTTCAGGGGATTCTTGACAGGGAAAAATCATGGGGGTACAATGAAACCAGTCTGGCTGGAATAACAGAAACAAATCTGGCAGAAGGAATATAGAAAAAGGCAGATGGAGGAGAATGCAGAATGAAAAAGATTGGCTTTATTGGAATGGGAAACATGGGATACGCCATTTTAAAGGGATTGCTGCAGGTATTTGACAAGACAGAACTGATTTTTACGGATGCAAATCAGGAGAGAGCAGAAGCAGTTTCCCAGGAGACAGGAGTGGAGACTGCAAAGGATAACAAAGCCTGCGCAGAGCAGGCAGAATTTGTAGTTCTGGCAGTCAAACCACAGTTTTATCACGTGGTTCTCAGTGACATTAAAAATGCTCTGACAAAGGAACAGATTGTTATTTCAATCGCCCCGTCTGTTACGATAGCAGACTTAAAGGAGGCGCTGGGACAGGATAAGAGAATTGTCAGGGCTATGCCCAATACGCCGGCCTTAGTGGGAATGGGAGTGACCGGCGTCTGCTACGATAAGGCAGAATTCAGCCGGGAGGAAGAAGAAATCATCCGCACATTCTTTGAATCCTTTGGAACCATGGAGCTGGTAGAGGAAAGGCTGATTAACGCAGTGGTCTGCGCCAGCGGAAGCTCTCCGGCCTACGTTTACATGTTTATTGAGGCTCTGGCAGACAGCGCAGTAAAATACGGGCTTCCCAGAGATACAGCCTACCGTATGGCAGCCCAGGCTGTGATGGGAAGTGCAAAAATGGTTCTTGAGACAGGGGAACATCCGGGAATGCTGAAAGATCGCGTCTGCTCTCCGGGAGGAACTACGATTGCTGCTGTATCTGCCCTGGAGGAACATGGCTTCCGAAGCGCAGTGATTAAAGCAGCTGACGCCTGCTATGAGAAATGCCTGAATATGAAATAACAGATAAGAGAAAGAGAGAAAACTCTATGGAAAAGGATCGAAAAGAAGAAGTGAGGAACGTGGAAGAAGCGCCTGTAAAACGGGTGAACCGGGAACTGAAATATCAGGGAGCAATTCTGAAAGTATATCAGGATACCGTTCAGGTCAACGGCCATGAGGCCAGGTGGGACTACATTCACCACAACGGGGCAGCGGCTGTAGTAGCTGTGACAAAGGAGGGAAAACTTCTGATGGTACGCCAGTACAGAAATGCCCTGGACCGTTATACGCTGGAAATCCCGGCTGGAGCGCTGGACTATCCGGAGGAGCCTAAGATCGAGTGCGCTTACAGGGAACTGGAGGAGGAGACAGGATTTAAGACAGAGCATCTGGAATATCTTTTAAGCATTAACACAACGATTGCTTTCTGTGATGAAGCCATTGATGTGTTTGTGGCAAGGGATCTGATTCCGTCAAAACAGCACCTGGATCCAGATGAGAATATCCAGGTAGAGGAGTGGGACCTGGAGGATCTGCTGAAGCTGATTTATTCTGGAACCATCACAGACGGAAAAACAGCTGCATCCATTCTTGCCTATGCGGTAAAATATGGATGCCCTGAAAAAGAAAAATAAAACGTCTGGAAATCATAACAGCGGCATAAGATGAAAAAAAGGAAGCAGGACAGAATATGAAACCAGTTCTTGGCGCATTCCGAAGAAAACCTCTTATGCCGCTGTTTCTTTGTCTCATTCTGTCAGCCGCAGCGGGAAGCCTTTGGTTTAACCAGCTGCCTGAGGAAATAAAAGAACCATTGGGAATTTTGGGGCGGGCATGGATGAATCAGCCGGAATTCAGAATACGGGCAGATGGGGGAGCGGTATGTTCTGTATTCATAAGGAGGGCCGGACAGGCAGCTGTCCTCTGGCTGGCTGGAATGACCCCGTGCAGTCTGGCAGTCTGGTGCCTGGCAGCAGCTATATTTGGATTTTCTATGGCAGCTGTCCTTTCTGCCCTCACAATGGAGACGGGGCTTTTGGCCCTTCCTCTGTTTCTTCTGGCGCTGTTTCCCCAGTGTCTTTTTTATATCCCTGTGGTTGTCGTTCTTTTTAAGTGGGGAATGAAGGAAGAAAAAAAGGTTCGGGCGGCAGCTTTTTTGATTCTTCAGATCCTTCTGGCAGCAGGCGCTGCCGTAGAGGTATGGCTGAATTCCCAGTGGATGTTATGGGTGAAAATGCTTCTGTTTCGTTAAAAAGAATTAAAAAAAAATTTAAAAAAATTCAATATATTGCGTTGTTATAGATGATAAAACAATATCTTGTATATATTATGTTAATCTCCTGAAACTGTGAGGAAAAGTGGGAAAAATGTGTTTGATTTATGGGAAAAATGTAGATATAATGGTAGATACAAGCGGATTTTTCCTTGGTTTTACAGGAATACACAACGGTTAGGGGACGAAGTATGTTTGATGAGATAGAGAGATTTACAGTATATCTTCAGGACGTGAAACAGATGTCGCAGAATACAGTTCTCTCATACAGGCGCGATTTACTGCAGTTTGCATCTTATATGGAGAATAGAGGAGTGAGGGAGGCTGGAAAGGTAACGAAGACCAGCCTGGATTCGTATATCCTTTTTTTGGAGAAGGAAGGAAAGGCCTCTACTACTATTTCCCGTATGCTGGCTTCCATCAAGGCATTCTTTCACTATGAATTTTCGGAGGGGAATATCCGGAGAAATCCGGCAGATTTGGTGAGAGCTCCTAAGGTTGAAAAAAAGGCTCCTGCTATTTTAACGGTGGAAGAGGTAACGCGGCTGCTAGAACAGCCAGCTGACAGGACGCCCAAGGAGATTCGGGATAAGGCTATGCTGGAGCTTCTCTATGCCACGGGAATCCGTGTGTCAGAGCTGACGAATCTTGGCCTGTCCCATGTGAATATGACGATAGGCTTTATCACCTGCAGCGACAGCGGCCGGGAGAGGACGATTCCCTTTGGACGCGTAGCGAAAAAAGCTCTTGACGATTATATGAAACATTCCAGGCCTGAGTTATTAAAACAAAAAGAGTCAGAATGGCTGTTTGTCAACTGCAGCGGAGGACGCATGAGCAGGCAGGGATTCTGGAAGATCCTAAAATACTATGGGGAAAAGGCTGGAATCCAGAAAGATATCACGCCCCATACGCTCCGCCATTCCTTTGCAGCCCATCTGATTGGCAGCGGGGCTGATATGAAGGCAGTTCAGCAGATTCTGGGGCATTCGGATATGGCTACTACCCAGATGTATGCTGCCTATGCAGGAAACAAAAGAGCAGATAGCGGAGACTAGACAGATGCAGAACAGGAAAGAAGACGGATTTGACACTTGGAAAGAGTCAGATCCGTCTTTTGAGTATGGAAAAGCTTTTTTATTTTTCAATAGGGAGAGATACTGCAAAGGAGGAGCCGTTTCCAGGGGTACTTTCGACGGTAACAGAGCCCTGATTCAGTTCAAGAATCCGTTTTACCATAGGAAGTCCCAGGCCGTTTCCGGAAGAGAAAGATTTATCCTTTCGAAAAAATTTATCGAAAATATGAGTCAGTGTAGCCTCGTCCATGCCAATGCCTGTGTCGGCAACTGTAATCAGGAGACTGCGCTTTTGCTTCCTTAAAAAAACAGAAACCGTGCCTTCTGCCGGAGTATATTGGATGGCATTTTGAAGAAGATTCAGCCAGACCTGCATCATCATATCACAATTTCCGTAATAGACAGCAGGTTCCAGATCAATATCCAGTTCCATCTTTTTTTCGCTCCACAGCGGCTCTAAAAGAAGCACAGCCTGGCGGATTTGTTCATCCAGAGAATAGTTTGTTTTGTTGGTGACGATCTCCTGCTTTTCCAGTCTGGACATGGAAAGAATATTGCCGGACAGGCTGGACAGCTGGTGAACACTGTCAATAATAATATGGATATATTCATCCCGTTCCTGCTCAGACAGATTGTGATCCTGAAGCAGGGTAGTGTATCCTTCAATGGCAGCCAGGGGAGTCCGGAATTCATGGCTGATATTGGCGGCAAAATCATTCCGAAGGGCTTCAATGCTTCCAAGCTCCTGTACCATCTTGTTAAAATGCCCGGCCAGTTCGTCTAATTCTGGTGAGGAGTAGTCAGTTTTTACCCGGACAGAAAAATCACCTTTTGAAACCTGATTGATGGCATCAATAAAAGACATAATAGGAGACAGAAGAAAGTGATTAATCACCAGAGTCAGAAAAATTCCAGCAAGAAGACTTTCAATCAGTGTATTCATCAGTGGAAAATATGGGTTGGGACCGTGTTTCCAGTCCGTAAAGTGGAAGAGCAGCCATCCGGCCAGAGTAGGAGTGATCGTAGTGCAGACCAGAATAATAAGGATAATATAAAGCTTAATAGGCGATATACGATGTTTCATGACTCCTGTTTCACCACCTTGTACCCCAGCCCCCGTACTGTCTGAATCTGAAAATCAGTACAGCCCTTAAAACGCTCCCTTAACCGGTTAATATGAACATCCACAGTCCGCTCATCGGAGGAAGAATCCATGCCCCAGATTTCGTCCATCAGCTGTCTTCTGGTAAAGATTTTATTAGGGTAGGCCATCAGCTTATAGAGCAGATAGAATTCTTTCTGAGGGAGCAGAGAGACCTCTTTGCCGCAGCGAACGGTTAAGGCATCGTAGTCCAGAAGCGTATTGCCGCAGACAATTTTCCGCTCAGTGGAAATGCGGGCTCTTTTTAAAAGAGCTCCTACACGGAGCACCATTTCATTGACATCAATGGGTTTTACCATATAGTCGTCAGTTCCGGCCCAGAATCCCCTCTGCTTGTCTTCAAACTGAGCTTTGGCAGTAATAATCAGAATGGGCATCGTATACCCGTGATCCCGTAAGGTTTCAATCAGCTCATATCCATCCATTCCAGGCATCATAATATCAGAAATAATCAGATCTACATATTCTGTATCCAGGATTTCAAGAGCGGACATGCCGTTTTCTGCCGGTATGGCATAATATCCGCTGTGCATCAGAACGGTACAGAACAGATTTCTCAGTTTCCGGTCATCTTCTACTACGAGAATATTAAACATCCTTTTCCCCTCTCTTCGGCATTTTGCAGCTGCCTGTTTTCCTGCTGCTGTAAAATAGTATAACACAGGAATGTTAACTTTCCATAAACAGAGACACAAAAGTTTCAAGGTTAGTTTATATCTGGTTTAAAGAGGGTTTAAATTCAATTTAAGGAGAAATGGTATACTGCCTCTCAGAATATATGAGAGGAGAATCGTTATGGATAAAAAGAATCTGAACAGAGAGTGGCTGCTCCGGGTAATAAACGTTCTGATGCAAAAGAAAAAAATAGTGATTCCGGCAGCTCTGGTTTTTATAGCGGCAGCAGCCTTTGTATCAGGAAAAGCGGGAAAAAGGCCGGAAGGCCGACAGGCCGGCATGATCCAGGAGACGAATGTGACAACTGTGTCAGCAAAGCATCCTGAGACAGGAAGCATAGAACTGGAGACATCTGTAACAGGAACTATAGAACCGGCAGATGCAGTTTATCTTTATGCAGGAGCGGCGGGAGAGGTAACCTCTGTTCTGATTAAGGCAGGCGATTCTGTGGAGAAGGGGCAGCTTTTAGCTGTGATTGATACAAAGCAGGTGGATTCTGCTGAAAATGCCATGGAGTCCGCCAGGCTTTCCTATGAGTCTGCTCAGAGCACACTCAGCCGCCAGCAGCTTTTGTATGCAGGAGGAGATATTTCGGATCAGGAATATGAACAGTATCAGAATCAGGCAGAGTCTGCGCGCCTTTCCTATGAGTCCGCTAAAATGACTTATGAAAATCAGGTGGAATACAGCAATATTACAGCGCCTGTTTCGGGAATCATAGAGAGCTGCAGTATCGAAGCATTTGATCATGTGTCAGCCAATGAGCAGCTGTGCGTGATTTCCGGAGAAGGAGCTCAGACCCTGAAGTTTAATGTGACAGAGAGGGTTGCCGGCCATCTGTCTGCGGGAGATGAATTGAGGGCAGAAAAGGATGGCGAAACCTACAGCGGAACGATTACAGAGGTAAGCGGCATGGCAGATACCTCCACAGGCCTGTTTGAAGTGAAGGGGAGCATAAATGGGGCAGATTCTGTGGCATCGGGAAGTGTGGTAAAGATTTATCTTGTTTCCGACAGAGCGGAGAATGTGATGACAGTTCCTGTGGATGCTGTTTATTTTGACGGCGGAGTGGGAAATGTCTATCTTTACCAGGATGGAAAGGTTCACAAACAGGAAGTGGAGGTGGGAATTTTTGATTCAAGCCTGGCTGAAATTCAGTCTGGCCTGACAGAGTCAGATCTGGTGATCAGCACCTGGAGTTCAGAGCTCTATGAAGGAAGCACAGTAAAACTCAGAAGTGAGGAAACAGAAGGGCAGGCAGACAGGCAGGCGGAAGAAAGTGCAGGGGAACCGCTGGCTCCCATGCCGGAACAGTAGCGGAGGAGGAAGATCATGGGAATTACAAAATTTGTTCTGAAACGTCCAGTTACTGTCATTATGACGCTTCTCTGCCTGCTGGTGTTTGGAATCTCATCAGTATTTCAGGCATCCTTAGAGCAGATGCCGGAGATGGAAACGCCGATGATGACGATTATGGCACGCTATGAGGGGGCCGGACCGGAGGATATCAGCGAGCTGGTAACAGAACCTATAGAGGATGCCGTCAGCACCCTGGAGGGCGTAAAAAGTATCAGCTCCTCCTCCAGCGACGGCTCTGCCAGGATTATGCTGGAGTATGATTATGGAACTGATATGGACGAGGCATATAATGAGCTGACTAAAAAAATGAGCAGTCTGGAACGTCAGCTTCCGGAAGACATGGACACTCCCACTGTTATGGAAATGAGCCAGAATGCAGGGACTTCCATGATGCTGTCCATCAGTCACAAAACGGAGACGGACCTGTACAGCTATGCAGAACAGCAGATAGTGCCTGAACTTGAGAAAATTGCTTCTGTAGCTTCCGTGGAGGCCATGGGAGGAACCTCAGAATATATCCAGGTGGAACTGAACAGGGAAAAGATGGATCAGTATAGAGTGACCATGTCCCAGGTTTCTTCGGCAATTCAGAATGCAAATGTCTCCTCCCCTTCTGGAGACACGGTTTCCGGGAATCTGGAACTGTCCGTTACAACCTCTCTGGAAACATCGGATATAGAGGAATTAAAGAATGTTCCTGTCACTGCATCCACTGGAGAGATTGTCCTTTTACAGGATGTGGCGGATATTCACACAGAGGAAGAGGAAATGGGGGGAACCTCCCGGTATGACGGGGAGGAGACCATTTCTATCTCTGTTATGAAAAATCAGAGTAATACGGATATTGAGGTTTCTGAAGCTGTAAGGGAGACGATACAAGAACTCCAGGCCGCCGATCCGGATCTGACAGTAGAGGTGGTAAATGATACGGCAGACACAATTATGGACTCTCTGAAAGATGTGGCAGAGACCATGGTACTGTCAGTGATTATCTCTATGATCATTATTTTCCTGTTTTTTGGAGATTTAAAAGCTTCTTTGATTGTAGGAAGTTCTATTCCCACGTCGATTCTGCTGTCTCTGATTGCCATGACTGCGGCAGGATTTTCACTGAATATCATTACCATGAGCGCCTTGGTTCTCGGCGTGGGAATGATGGTGGATAACTCCATTGTAGTTCTGGAAAGCTGTTTTCGGGCAACAGAGTCAAACCGGGATAAGGGAATTTTCGGATATGCCAAGGCTGCCCTGCTGGGAAGCAATCTGGTCCTGGCCTCTATTATCGGAGGTACTGCTACCACCTGTGTGGTATTTCTCCCCCTGGCGGCAGTTCAGGGCATGTCGGGCCAGATGTTTGGCCCTCTGGGCTACACCGTTGTGTTCTGTATGCTGGCTTCTTTACTGTCAGCGATTACAGTAGTGCCGCTGTGCTATGTCATGTATAAGCCACAGGAAAAGGCAAGAGCCTTTATGTCAGGGCCGGTGGAACGCTTACAGAACGCCTACAGAAGCATTATGAAAAAACTGCTTCATCATAAGGGGCGGGTAATGGCCGTCTCGGCAGCAATGCTGGCTGCGACGTTCTATCTGGCATCCGGAATGAGGACAGAGCTGATCACCGCAGATGATACAGGCCAGATCAGCATAGAGATAGAAACGCGTCCTGGACTGCTTGAGGAGAAGACAGACGATGCCCTGGCCCGGATTGAGGAAGTGGTATCTTCTGATGAAAATGTAGACTCTTATATGCTTCGCTATCAGAATCAGAGCGGTTCAGTCACAGCTTATCTGAAAGATGACAGAACAGAGGATACGGATCAACTGGCAGAGCAGTGGCAGCAGGAACTGTCGGACATTGAAAATGTCAGCGTAGAGGTCACAGCAGGCAGTTCTATGAGCTTTATGCAGAGAACGCGGGGATATGAGACAATTCTAACAGGAACGGACTACGAAGACCTAAAAGAACTGAGCGATAAGATTGTGTCAGAGCTAATCAGCCGTGACGATGTGATCAACATACATTCTTCCTTTGAAAATAACGCTCCCATTGTATCCATTGACGTGGATCCTCTTATGGCCAGCAAAAAAGGGCTGACAGCCTCTTCCATCGGCTCTGCTGTGAATCAGACGCTCAGTGGAATGACAGCGGCAACATTGACTGTGGACGGAGAGGATCTTGACGTAAAGGTGGAGTTTCCGGAAGGAGAGTATGAGACCATTGATCAGATGAAAAATATAATTCTGACAGCGGGAGACGGAACGGCCATAGCCCTGACAGACGTAGCAGATATTGTGTATAAGGACAGTCCGTCTTCCATCAGCAGGGAGGACAAAGCATTTAAAGTAACGATTACCGGAGAATACACAGGTGAGGATACATCAGCCCAGATAGACAGTGAGGTGATTGCCCCTAATCTGACAGGAACCATAAAAAAGGGAACCAACAGTATGGATCGTATGATGAATGAAGAGTTCTCTTCCCTGTACCAGGCTATTGCTGTGGCAGTATTTCTGATTTTTGTCGTCATGGCGGCCCAGTTTGAATCAGTAAAGTTTTCGTTTATGGTCATGACAACCATACCATTCAGTCTGATTGGCTCATTTGGATTTTTGAAGCTGACAGGGGTTTCCATGAGTATGACTTCCATTCTTGGATTTCTGATTCTGGTGGGAACCGTTGTCAACAATGGCATCCTTTATATAGATACAGTGAACCAGTACCGGATGGAGCTGGATATGGAGACTGCTATGATAGAAGCCGGGGCCACCCGTCTGCGGCCGATGCTGATGACAAGTCTTACGACCATTCTGGGAATGCTCCCAATGGCCGCTGCGGTAGGAAGCAGCGGCTCCACAACCCAGGGTCTGGCAGTAGTAGATATTGGAGGTCTGACAGTAGGTCTGTTTGTCGCTCTGTTCATGCTGCCGGTGTACTATGGACTGATGAACCGGAAGCCCAAGGAGCTCAGTGAGGACTGGGATGTAGATTAAAAAACAGAAGGAGTGAAATGATAATGAAAAAATGGTGGATAGGGAAAATGGCAGTTCTGGCGGCAGGATTGATGACAGTTTTAGATATCTTCACTCCGCTTCAGGCCTGGGCAGCCAGCCCTCCTTTTGCCTACACAGAGGAGGAGTGGGCTGCAATCCGCGACAATAAACTGGAGTTTACAGAGATTGACAAGCGAATTCATGAATACAATACCACAGTAAGGCAGAATGAAATCAGCTATAAAGATTATCAGGGGAAAGACAGCAGCGAAATCACCCAGGAGTATTATGATGCGGCTGAGGAGATTTATGACAGCCAGCCGGACCTGGATCCGGACTCTGCATCCTACGCATCAGATCTGGCCTCCTACATCAGTAATGAGCAGA
The DNA here is from genome assembly GCA_027698105.1 of Lachnospiraceae bacterium AM93-12TA. Lineage (GTDB taxonomy): Bacteria > Bacillota > Clostridia > Lachnospirales > Lachnospiraceae > Otoolea. The sequence goes on along the minus strand of JAQERH010000001.1, from coordinate 60,246 downwards.
GAGCAGAAAGCCTGAAAGAATCGGGAGACGACAGTGTGGAGGACGAGGATACCATTAAATGGGGTTATACCCAGGCAGAAAAGAAGCTGATCAGTCAGGCGCAGTCTCTGATGATTTCCTATTGGAGCGGCATAGAGAAGCTGTCATCTTTAGAGCAGGAGCTTCTTGAGGCGGAGAGAAGCGAGGAATTAATAAAGAGAAAGCTTGCCGCAGGAATGGCTGTCCAGTCTGAGGTGCTGACAGCAGAGCAGACTGTACTGAACGTAAGAGCGGAAATTACTTCCGCTGAAAGCAGCCTGAATGAGACAAAAACCAGCCTCATTCTTATGCTGGGATGGAATGAGGGAGATTCAGTAGAAATAGGAAATCTTCCAGAGCCAGATACTGCTGCCATAGCAGCTATCAGCCTGGAGACAGATATAGAACAGGCACTGGAGAACAATTATGACTTGAAAATCCTGAGCAGGCAGCTTCAGAATGCACATTCCAGCACAACAGAAGCATCAGTCAGGGAAAAACTGACAAGCGGACGCCAGGCCGTCCGCTCCAATGTAACGGTAGCTTATCAAACCCTTCTCCTTGCGGAAAAACAGTATGAACAGGCTGTCAAGGCACAGTCTCTTCAGAGTCAGTCTTTAGAAACAGCCAAAAGGAAGCAGGAAGCCGGACTTATCAGCTCCAGCAGTCTGGAATCTGCCGTCAGCGCCTGCGAAATGGCTGAATCATCGAAACAAACAGCTGCCTGTCAGCTTCTTTCTGCCAAACTGGAATACGACTGGGCGGTGGCGGGACTGGCAGCGGTATCCTGATTAAAAAAGCGAGGAGGAATGTTTCATTGAAGAAAAAACAGAAAATACGAAACAAATGGCTGACAGGCAGTCTGATTTTCCTTACCCTGTCTGTCTCCTTTCCCTCCCAGGCGGCCAGATCTCCGGAAGTGACAGAGACAGAGCTGCTGCGCTCCGGGGAAGGGGACGAGGCAGAGCCAGAGGGGCCGGGACTGGAGGAAAATGCAGGAGAAAAAAGCACAGAAGAAGAAAGCATTTCTTTTACCGAAGAGGAGCTGGCAGATTCCAGAATAGAGTACGGGGAACTGGAGGAACTGCTGAAACGCGGAAATGCTTCTGTGAAATCGGCAGTCAGCCAGTATGATACTAATCTGGAAATTTATCAGGAGGCATTAGATACCCTCTCATCTGCAAAGCAGGAGATGAAAGAAAATGCAGAGGAACTGGAGGATGAGAACGGAAGCGCAGAGCTGATTGCCCAGTATCAGATGAATGAAAGTCAGCTGGGAGTTTCTGTGGCGCAGATGAACCGTACTATCAGAAAGCTGACAGGAGTGAGCGGAACGAAATCTCTGCAATCCTCTGTCAACGCCATGGTAAAGACAGCTCAGACAGTGATGTGCAGCTACAACCAGATGAGAGATCAGAGACAGCTGGCAGAAAAACAGGAAGAAAGCGCCAGGGCTTCCTGTGAAAAGGCCAGGACAATGGCAGAAGCGGGAATGATCACAGAGCAGGAACTCCTGGAAGCAGAGCAGAGCCTTCTGAGCGCTCAGATTTCCTTTCAGTCTGCAGAAAAAAGCGAATCCTCCATGAAGGCGCAGCTGGCTCTTTTAATAGGGAAAAATCCAGATGAGACAGAGATTGGGGAGGTTCCGTCAGCCAATGCTGATTTTATTGATACGGTTGTTCTGGAGGATGACAAAAAACTGGCAGTTACCAGTGATTCAGAGATTCAGGCTCTCAGAAGAAGCTCCTCGTCAGGCAGCGCTGAAACAGAGCTGAAATCCCGTCAGATAGCAGAGGCGAAAAGCCAGAAAAATCTGGAAATGGATACGCTTTACAGTGAGATGACTGCGAAACTCCAGGCTTTTGGGGCAGCAGAAAGCAGCTATGAAGCGGCAAAGAAAAATTACAGCGCGCTTCAGACAAAATATCAGTCAGGTCTTCTCTCGAGGCAGGATTATCTTGAAGGGGAGGTTTCCTATCTCCAGCAGGAAAATTCCTTTAAGCAGGCCAATCGGGACCTTATCCAGGCGATTGCAGCCTACCAGTGGGAAATAAAAGGTGTCTGAGAAAGTATGGAAAATAAAAAACACACTGTCGGGAGTTTTCCTGACAGTGTGTAACTGCTGAATATCAAGTTAAAAGCAAATCTAATTCTCACTTCCTGCAAAGGCAACAAAGGTTTCCTGAAGCTCTTTCAAGCCCTTTTTCATGCTTTTGCTCCCATCAGCTTCTGAGGTATCCAGAATAAAGGTATCACTTCCACAGAATCCGAGAACAGCGTAATGCTCCAGAGAGGAGTAGCTGTCATCCTCATAGATGGAGATGGAAAACATAAAGCCGGAACCATCGTCCTCATAGTCATCCTGATCATACACTTCCAGTCCCTGCTCTGTGGGAAGCACAACGCATTTTCCGGTCCAGCGCTCTGGAACCACAAAGGAAAAATCGTCTGTGACGATTTTAGTGCCAGTCATAGGAATGGCTTCGTTAGAAGCTGCTGCCACAGTGTCAGAAGACAGTGTCTGAAGAGCAGTCTGCGGTTCAGCCCCAAAGGCTGTGGCTGTATAAGAAAGGGTCAGCGCAAGGGCGCAGGCAAATGTTTTCAAACCCATAGTAAGAACCTCCTATCTGTCTTTATTCTATCACAGGAAGGAATATTTGTCATTAAAAAAATTGTAATCAAATATTCACAGAATATTCATAAACAGAAGGGAAAGCACTATGCCATTTCCCTGGAAGCGGCTGCCTCCTTTGCCTGTTCCCTTTCCAGATTCTTCTGGGCTGTGGCTAACATCAGTTTAATCCGGTTCAGCTGATTGACCTCACTGGCGCCTGGATCGTAGTCAACCGCAATGATATTCGCCTCTGGATGGGAGGCTCTCAGTTCCTTGATGACGCCTTTTCCTACAATATGGTTTGGCAGGCAGCCGAAAGGCTGGGTACAGATAATGTTGTTTGTACCGCTGTGGAGAAGTTCCAGCATTTCTCCAGTCAGGAACCATCCCTCTCCGGTCTGATTGCCCAGAGACACGTAGGATTTGGCCATGGCGGCCAAATCGTGAATATGGGCAGGAGGCATGAAATGAGAGCTTTTTTTCAGCTCTTTTCTGGCTGTGCGGCGGAAGTATTCCAAAAGCTGGATTCCAACATTGCAGAGCCAGGCTGTGGACTTCTTTCCACCCAGATTTTCTGCCTTAAAGTTTGAGTTATAGAAACAGTAGAGGAGGAAATCCAGGAGATCCGGCATAACTGCCTCCGCTCCTTCGCTTTCCAGCAGCTCGACCACATGATTATTGGCCAGCGGGGAGAATTTTACAAGAATCTCACCGACAATTCCAACCTTAGGCTTTACCACATTTTTTCTGGGGAGAGCGTCAAAATCAGCGATAATTCCGCGCAGGTTATTTCCAAACTCCTTCATGGACGGCTTTTTCCGGCTTAAGGACTGGATACATCTTTCCTTCCATTTCTGGTGCAGAGCGTTAGCGCTTCCGGGCTTGGCTTCATAGGGTCTGGTAGCGTAGAGAACCCGCATGAAGATATCGCCGTACACAACGGCCTGCATGGCCTTGATGACCATAGGAAGAGTGAAGGAAAAGCCTGGATTGGTCTCCATGCCGTTGGCATTCAAGGAGATAACAGGAATCTGCGGCATTCCGGCTTTTTCCAGAGCGCGGCGTATAAATCCAATGTAATTGGAAGCCCGGCAGCCGCCTCCTGTCTGGGACATAATAATAGCCGTGCGGTTTAAATCGTACTTTCCTGAAAGCAAAGCGTCCATAATCTGTCCGACTACAATCAGGGATGGATAGCAGGCATCGTTATTGACATACTTGAGGCCTGTGTCAATGGCAGTCCTGTCAGAGTTCTGAAGAACCTCCAGCCGGTAACCGCAGCTTCGGATAGCCGCTTCCACCAGATCGAAGTGGATAGGAGACATCTGGGGACATAAAATCGTGTAGTCCTTTTTCATCTCCTTTGTAAAGAAGACACGGTTGTAGGCGCTTGATACCACAGGTTTTTCATAGTGCTTCATCTCACGGACGCGGATAGCTGAGATCAGAGAGCGGACTCTGATTCTGGCTGCCCCCAGGTTATTGACCTCGTCAATTTTTAAGCAGGTGTAAATTTTGCCAGAGCGGGTGAGAATATCATTCACCTGATCCGTTGTTACCGCGTCCAGTCCGCAGCCGAAGGAATTCAGCTGGATTAAATCAAGATTTTTCTGCGTCTTTACAAAATTGGCGGCAGAATAGAGGCGGGAATGGTACATCCACTGATCTGTGACGATCAGAGGCCGTTCTACATGTCCTAAATGGGACACAGAATCCTCTGTCAGGACAGCAAAACCATAGGAAGTAATCAGTTCAGGAATTCCATGGTTGATTTCCGGATCTACATGGTAGGGGCGTCCTGCCAGAACAATTCCGTGGCGGTTGTTTTCCTTTAACCACTGAAGAGTCTCCTCGCCCTTTTTCTTCATATCTTCTCTGGAGGAAATCAGCTCCTTCCAGGCTTTATCAGCTGCGTCCCGGATTTCATGCTCCGGAATCTGGAACTGCTCTGTAAACTCTCTTACAAGGGCTTCAGAGAGTACCTCCTTGTTGGTGAAGGCCATGAACGGATTCCGGAACAGGATTTTGTCCCCATGAAGTTCCTCTACGTTGTTTTTGATATTTTCTGCGTAGGAAGTAACCATAGGGCAGTTGTAGTGGTTTCCAGCCTCCGGAGTTTCATTTCTCTCGTATGGAATGCAAGGATAAAAAATGTATGTAATCCCCTGCTTAATCAGCCATTCCACATGGCCGTGAACCAGCTTGGCCGGATAGCATTCTGACTCGCTGGGAATCGACTCAATGCCCAGCTCGTAGAGCTTTCGGGTGGACTGGGGAGAGAGGACAGTCCGAAATCCCAGCTCTTTGAAAAAGACAGCCCAGAAGGGATAGTTTTCATAGAGATTTAAAACTCTGGGAATTCCCACGGTTCCCCGCTCTGCCACATCGGCGGTCAGAGGTTCGTAGTCAAACATCCTGTGGTATTTGTAATCAAACAGGTTGGGAATATCAGCCTTCTTTCTGGCGTGTCCCAGTCCTCTTTCACATCGGTTGCCTGTAACGAACTGGCGTCCTCCGTCAAAGCGGTTGACAGTCAGGACACAGTGGTTGGTACAGCCCTGGCATCTTGTCATGCTGGTTTTGTAGGACAGATTTAAAATCTTTTCCATAGGCAGCATGGTGGTTTTTTTTGAGGAATCGTACCGTTCTCTGGCAATCAGTGCAGCGCCGAAAGCCCCCATAATGCCGGCGATATCCGGACGGACTGCCTGGCAGCCGGAAATCTTCTCGAAACTTCTGAGGACTGCGTCATTGTAGAAGGTTCCTCCCTGAACCACTACGTGATTTCCAAGATCAGAGGCATTAGTAATTTTAATTACCTTAAATAAAGCGTTTTTGATAACAGAGTAAGCCAGCCCTGCAGAGATATCGGCGACAGACGCTCCCTCCTTCTGGGCCTGCTTCACATTAGAGTTCATAAATACAGTGCAGCGCGTTCCAAGATCCGTAGGAGTTTTGGCAAACAGGGCCTCTTTTGCAAAATCAATGACGCTGTAGTTTAAAGATTTTGCAAAGGTTTCGATAAAGGAGCCACAGCCGGAGGAGCAGGCCTCGTTTAACTGTACGCTGTCCACGGTTCCATCTTTAATCCGGATGCACTTCATATCCTGGCCTCCGATATCCAGAATACAGTCCACATCCGGTTCAAAGAAAGCGGCGGCATAGTAGTGGGAGATAGTCTCCACCTCTCCCTCGTCCAGCATAAAGGCAGCCTTTAACAGTGCCTCACCATAGCCAGTAGAGCAGGAGTAGACGATGTGGGCCTCCTCTGGAAGCTCCTTCTGAATCTCTGACATGGCCTGGATGGCAGCAGCCAGGGGACTTCCGTTGTTATTACTGTAAAAGTGATAGAGCAGAGTGCCGTCCTCCCCTACCAGAGCTGCCTTGGTGGTAGTGGAACCGGCGTCAATGCCAAGGAAACAGTTTCCTTTGTAATCCCGCAGACTTCCCTTCTTAACACAGTGGCTTGCATGGCGGGCCTGGAATTTCTGGTAGGCTTCCTCGTTTTCAAACAGAGGCTCCATACGCTTCACCTCAGCGTCCATATGAATTCCCTCAGACAGACGGCAGATCATGTCGTGAGCGTCGATTTTTACTTCCCGGCGGGAGTTCATGGCAGCACCTACGGCTGCAAACAGATGGGAATGATCCGGAGCAATGATCTGATCCGGTCCAAGATTCAGGGTACGGATAAAAGCGGCCCGAAGCTCAGACAGGAAGTGAAGAGGACCTCCAAGGAAGGCTACATTGCCGCGGATTGGCTTTCCGCAGGCCAGACCGCTGATGGTCTGGTTGACAACTGCCTGAAAAATGGAGGCAGCCAGATCCTCTCTGGTAGCGCCTTCATTAATCAGAGGCTGGATGTCTGATTTGGCAAAGACACCGCAGCGGGCGGCAATCGGATAGATCGCCTTATAATTTTTAGCATATTCATTCAGACCAGAGGCATCTGTCTGAAGCAGGGACGCCATCTGATCGATAAAGGAACCGGTTCCCCCTGCGCAGATGCCGTTCATACGCTGATCGATTCCTCCAGTGAAATAGATAATTTTAGCATCCTCGCCTCCAAGCTCAATGGCCACATCGGTCTGCGGCGCATAGTCCTGAAGGGAGGACGCGACTGCTACGACCTCCTGAACAAACGGAACCTCCAGGTGGGAGGAAAGCGTAAGTCCGCCGGAGCCAGTGATCACAGGATAAAGCTCCATTTCCCCCAGAGCCTGTACAGCCCGCTCAAGGAGCAGGGCCAGCGTCTCCTGGATATTAGCAAAGTGGCGTTCGTAGTCAGAGAACAGAAGACTGCCTCTGTCGTCAATGATTGCAACTTTTACGGTTGTGGAACCGATGTCGATTCCCAGTCTCTTACAGGATTTCATATATCAAACCGGGGTAAATCCCCGTCCCTCCTTTGTACTACAGGTTTATTCGGCCATAGTGTAACATAGAATAGGAAAGAATACAATTGATCAGGTGCGTTAAAATCCTGTAAAAAAATGTCGAAAATCATTAAAAATGCACGAAGAAAGAAGAAGGATACAATTTATTTGACAAAGGCATCGGCTAAATTTATAATAATGAATTAACGAGCAATGAATAATAAAGAGAGAGCAGGAAAAGAGATGAAATTTTTAAGAAAACTGGAAAGGAAATTTGGAAAATACGCGATTCCAAACCTGATGTATTACATTATTCTGATGTATGGAGCAGGAATAGTCATCGATCTGGCAGCTCCTGGGCTGTACTATCAGTATTTATGCCTGGATGCGGCAGCGATTTTAAGAGGCCAGGTATGGCGGCTTGTTACGTTTTTAATCTGTCCGCCGTCTGCAGGCATTTTCTTTAACCTGATTGCCATGTTTTTGTACTATTCTCTGGGAACAACGCTGGAGCGGGTGTGGGGAACCTTCCGCTTTAATCTGTACTTTTTCTCAGGAATACTGTTCCACATTATCGCAGCTTTTGTGATCTATTTTACACTGGGGATATCGGTGCCTCTGACACCGTTTTATCTGAATAACTCTCTGTTTCTTGCCTTTGCGGCTACATTTCCACAGATGCAGTTTTATCTCTACGGACTGCTGCCAATTCGGGCATACTGGCTGGGAATTTTCATCGGAGCAGAATTCTTATATGAATTCCTGTTTGGCGGCCTGATTGCCAGAATCTGTGTCGGCCTGGCTATGCTGAATTTTGTAATTTTCTTCCTGATGACGAGAAATTACAACAAAATTAATCCAAAGGAGATCAAAAGAAAACAGAAGTTTAAATCTGATATGAAGACAGCGCAGGCGGAGAAAATCAAGCTGACTCATCACAAGTGTGCTGTCTGCGGAAGAACTGAGAAGGACGATCCGAATCTGGAGTTCCGTTATTGTTCCAAGTGCGAGGGAAACCTGGAATACTGTATGGATCACCTCTACACCCATAAGCATGTGACAAAGGAAGATTTGGAATAGACGTTTTGCAAAGGGGAACAAAAAACGGGGGAAACCAGTTGAAGAGGCCGGCAAGGGGAGCCGGCTGGATGCAGGAGGAATCAGCAAGATGAAGAAAACGAAAATTATCTGTACGATGGGGCCGAACACCAATGACAGAGAGCTGATGAAGCAGCTGGCTTTAAACGGCATGGATGTGGCTCGATTTAATTTCTCTCATGGGGATTACGAGGAACATATGGGGCGGTTTAAGATTCTGGAAAGCGTAAGAGAGGAGCTGGGACTTCCGATTGCGGCTCTTCTGGATACGAAGGGACCGGAGATTCGGACCGGAAGCTTAAAAGATGGAAAGAAAATTACCCTGAAAGAGGGAGACATCTATACGCTGACTACTGAGGAGACCACTGGCGATGAGAAGCGGGGATTTATTAATTACGCAGGTCTTCCGGAAGATGTAAAGCCAGGAAATAAGATTCTCATTGACGACGGTCTGATTGAGCTGGACGTGGAGGAAGTAAAGGGAAATGACATAGTCTGCCGGGTAAAGAACGGCGGAGAGCTGGGAGAGAAAAAGGGCGTCAATGTACCGAATGTAAGCATTAAGCTGCCGGCTCTGACTGATAAAGATAAAGAGGATATCCTGTTTGGAATCCAGGCTGGCTTTGACTATATTGCAGCTTCTTTTGTGCGGAATGCAGAGGCAATCCGTGAGATCAAGGAAATTCTGGAGTCCCATGGTTCCAGAATGCTGGTGATTGCCAAGATCGAGAATGCGGAGGGAATTGAAAATCTCGACTCCATTCTGGAAGAATGCGACGGTATTATGGTGGCCCGCGGAGACATGGGTGTGGAGATTCCGGCGGAAAAGGTTCCCCACATTCAGAAAATGATTATCAAAAAATGCAACAAGGCATGTAAGCCGGTTATTACAGCTACCCAGATGCTGGATTCCATGATCCGCAATCCAAGGCCAACCCGCGCTGAGGTAACCGACGTGGCCAATGCCGTTTATGACGGAACCGATGCAGTGATGCTTTCCGGAGAGACAGCCATGGGCCGTTATCCAGTGGAGGCTGTGAAGATGATGGCGCAGATTGTGGAGGATTCAGAGAAATATCTGGATTATTCCTCCTACCGCCAGAGAAGGGTAAGCCAGGAAAATCAGAAAAATATTTCCAATGCAGTCTGCTACGCTTCTGTGGCCACAGCCCATGATCTGGGAGCGGCAGCCATTGTAGCGCCGTCTGTCAGTGGCTTTACTGCCAGGATGCTGTCAAAGTGGCGTCCCAGCGCAGCCATTGTGGGACTTTCTCCCAGCATGACGACTGTACGCCAGATGCAGCTTTACTGGGGGGTAAAGCCGTTTCATGCAAGACGCGCAGATTCCACGGACGTTTTAGTCTACTCGTCCATTGAGCTTTTAAAGGAAAAAGGTATTGTAAAATCAGGAGATATAGTTGTTGCCACAGCAGGTGTTGTGACCTATGCAAGCCGTCATTCACCGGCAGCCCACACGAATATTATGCGTGTGGTCGAGGTGGATTAGCAGATAAAAGAGGGGAAAACAGGAGAAAAACTATGGAAAAGAAACCGTTTGTAACACTGAAACAGCTGAAGGAAATTACGAAGGAATACAAGACGCCGTTTCATCTGTATGATGAGAAGGGGATCCGGGAAAATGCAGAACGCTTAAAGAGAGCGTTTTCCTGGAATAAGGGCTTTCGGGAGTATTTTGCAGTGAAGGCTACACCGAATCCTTTTATTATTGATATTTTAAAGAAATTAGACTGTGGTGTGGACTGCGCTTCCATGACAGAGCTGATGCTGGCAGAGGCCATGGGGTATGAGGGAAAGAAGATTATGTTTTCCTCCAATGATACGCCGGCAGAGGAGTTCCAGATGGCAGACCGTCTGGGAGCAGTGATCAACCTGGATGATATTACCCATATTGAGTTTCTTGAGAAAGCGATAGGACATATTCCAGAGACCATCAGCTGCCGCTACAATCCAGGCGGACTGTTTAAAATCAGCAATGATATTATGGACAATCCGGGCGATGCCAAGTATGGCATGACCACAGAGCAGATATTTGAAGCATTCCGGATTTTAAAGGAAAAGGGAGCGAAACGCTTTGGAATCCATGCATTCTTAGCCAGCAACACAGTGACGAATGAGTATTATCCGATGCTTGCCAAGGTGCTGTTTGAACTGGCTGTCCGCTTAAAAGAAGAGGTAGGGGTTGAAATTGCGTTTATCAATCTTTCAGGAGGAATCGGCATTCCGTACCGTCCGGATCAGGAGCCGAATGATATTTTTGTAATCGGAGAAGGCGTAAGGAAGGTATATGAGGAAATCCTTGTTCCGGCCGGTATGGGAGACGTAGCTCTGTATACAGAGCTTGGCCGTTTTATGCTGGGACCTTACGGCTGCCTGGTGACAACAGCTATCCACGAAAAGCACACCCATAAAGAGTATATTGGAGTGGACGCCTGTGCGGTGAATCTGATGCGTCCCGCTCTGTACGGCGCATACCACCACATTACGGTGATGGGAAAGGAAGACGCGCCTTGTGATCACAAATACGATGTTGCAGGCTCTCTCTGCGAAAATAATGACAAGTTTGCCATTGACCGGATGCTTCCAAAGATCGATATGGGAGATCTGCTGGTAATCCACGATACGGGAGCCCACGGATTCTCTATGGGATACAATTATAATGGAAAGCTGCGTTCCGCAGAGCTTCTGTTAAAAGAGGATAAGACAGTGGAATTAATCAGGAGAGCGGAGACTCCGAAGGATTATTTTGCTACCTTTGATTTCTGTGATTTATTCCAGAATGTGAAATAGTGGCATTTGAAAGCCCTATAATGCAGGAAAAGCGATTTTTATTGCACTGCCAGATGCGATCTTAAGAAAATCTTCATAATTTATTCAAAGAGTATACAAACATTTTCGGGAGAACCGTGCTATACTAAAACCATAATAAATGCACGATACAAAAGTAATAAAACCTTTTAAGCTTTTTGAAATTCCGAAAATCCTAACGAAAGAGTCCCTGCACCGAAAGGTGCAGGGATTTTTTCGTTATCAGGAAGCAGTTATCAAAATGTAAAACTATAAGGTATCCCCCAGACGCTGTATTACAAGGTTTGCGTTGGTAAAAGTGCTTCCGTCTTCCAGTGTTACGAGAGATAAGGAGGAAGAGGCAGGAACATTAATCAGGACAGAGGAGGAAAGAGAAGCGGTTCCAGTAGCAACCGCAATCGTTTCCGAGGTACGGCTTCCAGGAACTGTAGCTCCGTTTACCTGAAGTTCAACACGGATAGCGCTTCCTTCAGAAGGATTTGTGCCTACGATGGAGTAGGAGATCAGGTAGATTCCTGGCTGGACAATGGAAAATACACCGCTGTCAGGCGCATGAACAATGGAGGAACCTTTTTCCAGCTGATTAGTATTAAAAACTAAAGCTGTACCGGCGGAGACAGGGTTTTGTACAGGAACATTGGTTGCATAAAGTGCGCTGACAGGAGGTGCTTCACCGATAGGACCGGCAGCGCCAGCAGGTCCTTCTGGTCCAGTCGGCCCAGTCGGTCCGGTAGCTCCAACCGGCCCCTGGGGTCCCTCAGCGCCAGCAGGTCCGGTAAGTCCCATCGGCCCCTGAGGTCCTTCTGGTCCAGTCGGCCCAGTCGGTCCGGTAGCTCCAACCGGCCCCTGGGGTCCCTCAGCACCAGCAGGTCCGGTAAGTCCCATCGGCCCCTGAGGTCCAGTTGGCCCAGTCGGTCCAGTCGGTCCGGTAGCTCCAACCGGCCCCTGGGGTCCCTCAGCGCCAGCAGATCCGGTCGGCCCGGCAGGTCCCTGGATGCCCTGAGGTCCCATCGGTCCCTGAATACCTTGAGAACCAGCAGCGCCCGGAGCACCCTGAGGTCCTTCAGGTCCGGCAGGCCCCTGAACACCGGCAGGTCCGGCCGGACCAGTACCGCCCTGGGGAATCGTGAAGTTTAAGACAGGACGGTAAGGAGTGCCGCTGTTATATACGGAGGCAACAGTTCCAGGCTGCCCAGTGACTGTCTGTCCGATAGTAATCGGAGAAGGACAGGTTCCAGGCGGCAGTGGGGCTGGTGAACAGGAAGGCGGGCAGGGACGGCCGCAGGGATAAGAGGTTTCATTACATTTATAATACATAAGATTCATCCTCAGCAGTTGCTTTACTATACTATATGCAGGGATGTACTTTTTGACAGTCTGGAGGAAGCTGACTGGGGCAGATGCAAACTTCTATTTTTTCAGGATAATCAGAATTGCCAATATAAGAAATAAAGTTAAATTAGGTTCGCTCACAGAAATTCCTCCTTTGACATCTAAAGTGAAATAACAGGCAGCTCTGACAGCTCAATATCGTCTGTCAGCTGGCTCATCAGGTTAAAAACAGAAGCGTCGTCAATGACAACAGCCTGATTAATGAAAAAACAGGAGAAGTCTGGAAAACATTCCTTTCCCAGCGATGGTTCAGACGCTCCTTTTACAACTGCAGCTAATTCTTCCCTGGGAGCCTGCAGCAGCTTTTGGATCAGCGCCAAATCCTGATTGACTGCCGTATCGTAAATAAAAATATCCATTCGGCAGATATCGCCTCTTTTTGCCTGGCAGGTTCTTTTGAAATGCATGCATAAAACTTCGCTGACCCGATCCTCTGCTTCGGTTTTGACGTACAGCTTGATTAAAGACTGAAACGCTCCGAAGACTTTGGTATACTCTCCTGGGCGGCGCAGCTTCAGCTCATCAAGAAGCTGTCCCATCTGCCCCCTTCCCATACTGGCGGCGAAGCTGGTCAGCGGCAGAAGAAAGGTTGTTTTACTCTTTTTTCCCTGCCTTGCCCGATAGATCAGTCCCAGATCCTCCAGAAGACGGTTCCAGTTTCCGATACTCCGCTCTGTCGCCCCCAGATCTCTGCTGATCGTCTCCACACTGTGCCAGGATTCACCAGTCTCATTTTTGGCGGAAAATGCGTAATACAGATAGAGCTTGACAGCACCTTCTGTCAGATAAGGCAGAAATGCACGAAAATTTTTGTCTACTCTTGCAAAATGGAATTCCTTGTTTGATTTTCTGGTACTGCTGGCGTAAAACAGGGACAGCGCATCAGCTTCTGTATTCTGAAACAGAGTTTCTTTTTTCTTCAAATTTAAGTTCAGCATATGGCTTCTCCTCTCTTTGGATTGCTGCAGGCAGGATGCAGGCGCTGCCTGTTCTGCTTTTGTGTCTGGCAATATGATAGCAGAAAATTTAAGATGTGTAAATTCTGGTAAATAGGAAATATATAGGAAAATAATTTCCTATATATCATGAATGTATTTTCCTATAAACTACACGAATTTAAGACGGATCCATAATCAGTCAATAAAACGGACACAGATTAAACAGCAGACGGGAAAAGGAAGGGAAAATACGCAGCAATTTTCCATTTACCATAAAATAAAAAACCGCCTTTCCGATCTCAGACGGAAAAGCGGTCTCTGGTATTCATGATCAAATGGTTAGCAGTTAAATTCCCTCGGCAATCTCGTAGAGAAGACGCTCAGAGTCATCCCATCCCAGACAGGGATCGGTAATGGATTTTCCATAGCAGTGTTCGCCCACCTTTTGGGAACCTGGCTCTAAGTAGCTCTCAATCATCACTCCCTTGACAAAGTCGCGGATATCTGAGGAGTGGCGGCGGCTGTGGAGCACTTCCTTTACAATGCGGATCTGCTCCATATACTGCTTATTGGAATTGGAATGGTTTGCATCCACAATACAGGCCGGATTTTTCAGGTTCCGCTCTGCATAGAGCTCGTGGAGCAGTTTCAGATCCTCATAATGGTAGTTAGGAAGACACTGGTCATGCTTGTTGACTGCACCTCGTAAGATACAGTGAGTCAGAGGATTTCCCTCTGTCTTTACCTCCCAGCTTCTGTAGATAAACTCATGGCCGTGCTGGGCAGCATGGACAGCGTTCAGCATAACAGAAAGAGCGCCGCTGGTTGGATTTTTCATGCCTACAGGCACATCGATTCCGCTGGATACAAGGCGGTGCTGCTGGTTTTCCACAGAGCGGGCGCCTACTGCAATGTAGGACATAACGTCAGACAGATAGGTTAAGTTTTCCGGATAAAGCATCTCGTCTGCTGTGGAGAAGCCGGTTTCCTCGATAACCCGCATATGGAGCTTTCTGATGGCAATGAGTCCCTCGTAGAGGTCTGGCTTCTTCTCCGGATTTGGCTGATGAAGCAGACCCTTGTAGCCGTCTCCGGTGGTTCGCGGCTTGTTGGTGTAAATTCTGGGGATCAGGATCAGCTTATCCTTTACCTTTTCCTGAACCTTTGCCAGACGGGACACATACTCACATACAGAATCCTCACGATCTGCAGAGCAGGGGCCGATGATAACGAGAAATTTATCGCTGTTTCCTGTAAACACGTCCTTAATGGCTTTGTCTTTTTTTGCTTTTTCTTCCGCCAGAGCCGGGGCTAATGGAAACTGCGCCCGGATTTCATCTGGAGTAGGAAGCTTGCTGACATACTCAAATCCCATAATATAATCCTCCTGAAAATAGATAAATATTCATGCTTCAATATGAAAGTGTGTGTGGCTACATTATAATATAGAAAGTTCCGTTCGGCAAGGTCTGAGAGCAGAAAAATACACTATAACTGCATAAATATAAAAAAACCTGTGTTCTATGCAGAATTTCAGGGAGAAAATTGGCAGTTATGACATATATTTGTAAAATTAGCTTAACAAAAATTAACAAAATAGGGCAGGAAGCTTGACGGAAACGGAGATTCATATTAGAATAGGATGGAATAAAACCGTACAGGTTTTACTTTTCAGCATGATTCAAAAAATTTTAAAAAATTTTTTGAAATAAATGCAATAAAACAAAAGTCTGTTGCATTAACTAATTGAACGGATGAAAATGATTTCTGTTTCTGGCAGACAGAGGGCATACACGAACACATATCAAGTTACTCGAAATTCCTTGATGCATTACACCCCGTTACATGTATCCTTCTAAAGCAGTACAGAAAATTTTCAAATACAGACGGCAGCATCCAACCAATCTGCCGTCTGTAGGCGAATAAAAAAGATCGGTCTGAGAAATCAGCGCCGGTCTTTTTTATTTCATAGAAAACAAAGCTGAACTGTAACATCAGAATTTTTTCTTGCCTTTTAAAAGAGTTGACTTTTGTCGGAAAACGCGATATAAAAGTCACTGCACAAGGGGGAGAAATGACATGAAAATGGAAAATGATTTAGGGCGGGATGATATCCGCCTTCTGGTGATGCGGATTGCGTTTCCGTCTATGCTGGCCCAGTTTGTCAGTGTACTCTACAGCGTAGTAGACCGTATGTATATAGGAAATATTCCGACGATAGGGGAAACTGCTTTGGCAGGTGTGGGGGTCTGCGGCCCCATTGTGACGCTGATCACAGCCTTTGGCTCTCTGGTGGGAATCGGAGGGGCGCCCCTTATGAGTATTCGTCTGGGAGAGAAGGATGAGAAAGGAGCTTCCCAGATTCTGGCCAACTGCTTTCTGCTGCTTTCGGTTATTTCAGTGATTATCACTGGATTGTCTCTGGTCATGAAGAATAAGCTGTTAGTCTGGTTTGGAGCAAGCCCTTCGATTTTTCCTTATGCAGATGATTATATTACCATTTATCTGCTGGGAACCATATTTGCCCTGCTTTCGATTGGAATGAACCAGTTTATCATCTGCCAGGGCTTTGCAAAGGTGGCCATGAAGTCCGTTGTACTGGGAGCGGTGGTCAACATTGCCCTGGATCCAGTCTTCATCTTTGCCTGCGGTATGGGTGTAAAAGGAGGAGCACTGGCCACAGTACTGTCCCAGATGGCTTCAGCAGGATACGTGCTTTTATTTTTATTTGGAAAAAAGGTGCCGGTTCCCATTACGTTCGGCGGTTACCAGTGGAGAATTATGAAGCGGGTCATTCTGCTGGGACTGTCTCCGTTTTTAATCATTGCCTTTGACAACGTGCTGATTATTGCCATGAATGCCTCACTGCAGCATTTTGGCGGAGCGGAGGGAGATATGCTTCTCACCTGCAACACGATTGTACAGAGCTTTATGCTGATGGTGACCATGCCTTTAGGAGGAATTACAGGCGGAACCCAGACGATTCTGGGCTATAATTTTGGAGCCAGACGGTCTGACCGGGTGCTGGCCGCCCAGCAGTATATTGTGATTCTGTCAATGGCGTTTACAGCAGTGATGTTTGTCATTGCCCAGACTGTACCCCACTATTTTGTCCAGATCTTTACAAGGGATCCGGAGTATGTGAAGCTGACTGTGAGGGCGATCCGGATCTTTACTCTGGGAATTATTCCTCTGGCAGTCCAGTATGAGATTGTGGACGGCTACACAGGCATGGGAATCGCGCCGATAGCAATTTCCCTGTCAACGGTGAGAAAAACCCTGTATCTTCTGGGCGTTGTCCTGATTCCCATGTTTTTCAGCGTGGAGGCAGTGTTTTATACAGAGCCGATTTCTGATTTTCTGGGAACGGCAGTGAGCATTACCGTGTATCTGATGACCATGAAGAAAATTTTAAGGCGCAGGGAAAATGGGGAGCTTTAGGAGCTTTTATTCCAGGATTTGACGCATGGATTTCCGGCGTCAGGGCATACTGACAGAGATGGAGCGGGCTTTTTGAACATGTCACAGGAAAAAACCGATAAAACCTGTAAAAGTTCTAAAAAACCCCTTGCTATTTCTGGAAGAATTAGGTACAATACAAAGTAGGTTGATTATTATTTAACAATCCTATTAACTAACCATCATGAAATAAAATTCTTAGGAGGAATGAAATCATGGCAGTAAAAGTTGCAATTAATGGTTTTGGCCGTATCGGCCGTCTCGCTTTCAGACAGATGTTTGACGCAGAGGGTTACGAAGTAGTAGCTATCAACGATTTAACAGATCCGAAGATGTTAGCTCACTTATTAAAATATGACTCTTCCCAGGGCAGATACGAGGGACATACAGTAGAGGCTGGAGAAGGCTCCATCACAGTTGACGGAAAGACTATCACAATCTACGCAAAGGCTAACGCAGCAGAGCTTCCTTGGGGAGAGCTTGGCGTAGACGTAGTTCTGGAGTGTACAGGTTTCTACACATCCAAGGCAAAAGCACAGGCTCATATCGATGCTGGTGCTAAGAAGGTAGTTATCTCTGCTCCGGCAGGAAACGATCTTCCAACTATCGTTTTCAACGTAAACCACAACGTATTAACAAAGGAAGACAACATTATTTCTGCAGCTTCCTGTACAACAAACTGCCTGGCTCCGATGGCAAAGGCTCTGAATGACTACGCTCCGATTCAGTCCGGTATCATGTCCACAATTCATGCATACACAGGAGATCAGATGATTCTTGACGGACCGCACAGAAAAGGCGATTTAAGAAGAGCAAGAGCAGGCGCTGTAAACATCGTTCCGAACTCCACAGGAGCAGCTAAGGCTATCGGCCTTGTAATTCCTGAGTTAAACGGAAAGTTAATCGGTTCCGCTCAGCGTGTTCCGGTTCCGACAGGTTCCACTACTATCTTAACAGCAGTTGTTAAGGGCAAGGACGTAACAAAAGAGGGTATCAACGCAGCTATGAAGGCAGCAGCTACAGAGTCCTTCGGCTACAACGAGGAGGAGATCGTATCTTCCGATATCATCGGTATCCGCTTCGGTTCCTTATTCGACGCTACACAGACCATGGTTTCCAAGGTAGACGAGGATACTTACCAGGTACAGGTTGTTTCCTGGTATGACAACGAGAACTCCTACACAAGCCAGATGGTTCGTACAATTAAGTACTTTGCTGAGTTAAACTAATTTCGGATTTCCGATTTGTTTGACAAAGAGAGAATAGGATTCACGACAAAGGTGGTCCGGTCCGTCCTGGACCGGACTGCCTTTTTAGGTAAAAATGAGAAAGGAGCATTTCCATGCTTAATAAAAAATCTGTTGACGATATCCAGGTAAAGGGAAAAAGAGTATTAGTGCGCTGTGACTTTAACGTACCGTTAAAGGACGGAAAAATCACAGATGAGAACCGTCTGGTGGCAGCTCTTCCTACTATTAAGAAGTTAATTGCCGACGGCGGAAAGGTAATCCTCTGCTCCCATTTAGGAAAGCCGAAGGGAGAGCCGAAGCCGGAGCTTTCCTTAGCACCTGTTGCAGCACGCCTTTCTGAGCTGTTAGGCCAGGAAGTAAAATTTGCCGCTGATCCGGAAGTAGTAGGACCAAATGCAAAGGCAGCTGTAGAGGCTATGAAGGACGGCGAGGTCATTCTTCTGGAAAATACACGCTACAGAGCAGAAGAGACAAAGAACGGTGAGGCATTCAGCAAAGATCTGGCTTCCCTCTGTGACGTATATGTAAACGATGCCTTTGGAACTGCCCACAGAGCACATTGCTCCAATGTAGGTGTAACACAGTATGTAGAGACAGCAGCTGTAGGTTACTTAATGCAGAAGGAGATTGATTTCCTGGGCAATGCAGTGAATAATCCGGTTCGCCCGTTTGTAGCGATTCTTGGCGGCGCCAAGGTAGCAGATAAGTTAAATGTAATCTCCAATCTTCTGGAGAAGTGTGATACCCTGATCATCGGAGGCGGTATGGCATTTACCTTCTTAAAGGCAGAGGGCAAGGAAATCGGAAGCTCTTTAGTAGACGATACCAAGTTAGATTACTGCCGCGAGATGCTTGCAAAGGCTGATAAGCTTGGCAAGAAAATTCTTCTTCCTGTAGACGCGGCTGTGGCAGCAGCATTCCCGAACCCAATCGATGCTGAGATCGAGGTAAAGAACGTATCTGCAGACGCTATCCCGGCTGATATGATGGGTCTGGACATCGGAACAGAGTCTGCTAAGATGTTCGCAGAAGCAGTAAAATCTGCTAAGACAGTCGTATGGAACGGCCCGATGGGCGTATTCGAGAATCCGGTTCTGGCTAAGGGAACCATCGAGGTAGCGAAGGCTCTGGCTGAGACAGATGCAACCACTATCATCGGCGGCGGCGATTCTGCAGCAGCAGTAAATCAGTTAGGTTTCGGTGATAAGATGACTCACATCTCCACAGGCGGCGGCGCATCCTTAGAGTTCCTGGAAGGCAAAGAGCTTCCAGGTGTAGCAGCCGCAAATGACCGATAGCACTTAGCGAGGTCTTTTCGAGCTTAGTGCGAAGGTCGTTCCCGAATCTAGCCGAGGTTTTTTCGAGGCGTAGCTGAGGGAACATACCCGTACAGCACTTACTATGAAAGTCCCGGACGGCAGCCGTGAATAAGACATACTTGTATGATCTAATTCACGGGTATCGGACGGGCAGCCCGGTATGAGTAAGCAGGGCTGTAGCCCGGATTACGAATACCGGCGGCGATTGTGAGAGTGTGAAACACGGAGCAATCGGCTTTCTTTTCAGCCATTTTTTGATTAAAATAAATATAAAAATAGGAAGAGGAGGAATTCTGACATGGCAAGAAAGAAAATTATTGCAGGAAACTGGAAGATGAATATGACACCTTCTGAGGCAGTAGAGCTTGTAAATACATTAAAGCCATTAGTGGCAAATGACGAGGTAGACGTAGTATTCTGTGTTCCGGCTATCGACATCATTCCGGCTATGGAGGCTGCCAAGGGAACTAACATCCAGATTGGCGCTGAGAACATGTATTTTGAGGAGAAGGGAGCTTTCACAGGAGAGATTTCCCCGAATATGCTGGTTGACGCAGGCGTAAAGTATGTAATCATTGGACACTCTGAGAGAAGAGAATACTTCGCAGAGACAGATGAGACTGTAAACAAGAAGGTATTAAAGGCATTCGAGCACGGTCTGACACCGATCATCTGCTGCGGCGAGTCCTTAACACAGAGAGAGCAGGGAATCACCATTGACTGGATCCGTCAGCAGATTAAAATTGCCTTCTTAAATGTGACAGCCGATCAGGCTAAGACAGCAGTGATCGCTTACGAGCCGATCTGGGCTATCGGAACAGGAAAGGTAGCTACCACAGAGCAGGCTGAGGAAGTATGCGCAGCTATCCGTCAGTGCATCGGTGAAATTTATGATGAGGCTACAGCAGAAGCTATCCGTATCCAGTACGGCGGTTCCGTATCTGCCGCCTCCGCTCCAGAGCTGTTTGCACAGGCAGACATTGACGGAGGACTGGTGGGAGGAGCTTCCTTAAAGCCAGATTTCGGCCAGATTGTAAATTATAATAAATAGGAAATGCATAAGAAGAGAGGCACAGTGATCGAAAAAATCCTGTGCCTCTTGGCTTTATGGAAGCTTTGAAAAGGCAGCCGGACTGTCTGGATTCTGCCGGAAAAGTACAGAAATAATTAAGAGGTTTTTCATTGATACAGAAAAGACGATGTGATATACTGTTTTCTAATTTCAAAAAATAGCAAGAAAGAGAAATATCAGGAGGAAATAGAATGGATCAGATTAAGATGAAAAAACTGTTAGTTGTAGTTGATATGCAGAACGATTTTATAGACGGTTCCCTGGGAACAGAGGAGGCGAAAAAAATTGTTCCGGCGGTGGTGAAAAAAATTCAGGAGTATCAGGGAGAGGACTGCGAGGTTCTGTTTACCATGGATACCCATTATGAGAATTATCTGGAAACATTAGAGGGCAAGAAACTGCCAGTGGTTCACTGTCAGAAGGGCACAAAGGGCTGGGAGCTCTGTCCTGAGATAGATGCTTTTGAGGGAACACGTTTTGAGAAGCCTTCTTTTGCCAGCCTGGAACTGGGCAGATATGTAGGTGGAAGAGAGTATGAGTCTGTAGAACTGGCAGGACTCTGTACAGATATCTGTGTGATTTCCAATGCCATGCTGATGAAGGCAGTCCTGCCTGGAACTCCCGTAAAGGTAGACTCTTCCTGCTGTGCAGGAGTGACCCCGGAGAGCCATAAAAATGCTCTCGAGGCCATGAAAATGTGTCAGATTGACGTGATTTAAAGATTACAGTGTCCTTCCCTCCAGGGATGCGTAAGGCCTGAGACGGTCCATCAGACTGTCAAATTCCTGGAAGGTGAGGGACTGGGGGCCGTCTGAAAGGGCCTTTTCCGGGCAAGGATGAACTTCAATCATCAGTCCGTCGGCGCCTGCTGACACAGCAGCTTTGGCCATGGGCTCTACATAGGCCCGCACACCGGTAGCATGGCTGGGATCCACGATAATAGGAAGATGAGTCTTCTGACGCAGAACCGGCACAGCAGACAGATCCAGCGTATTTCTGGTGGCAGTCTCAAAGGTACGGATACCTCTCTCGCAGAGGATCACATTTGGATTTCCCTCTGCCATAATGTATTCAGAGGCATTGAGCCATTCGTCAATGGTAGCGGAAAGACCCCTCTTTAAAAGAATGGGAAGACCAGTCTTTCCAGCCTCTTTTAAAAGCTCGAAATTCTGCATGTTGCGGGCTCCAATCTGAAGCAGATCCACATATTTTACAGCGTCTTCAATGGCGCGGGCGCTGGTGACCTCACAGATGACAGAAAGTCCCGTGGCTTCCCGGGCTTCTTTCATATATTTAAGTCCCTCTGTCTCCAGACCCTGGAAGGAGTAGGGGGAGGTGCGGGGCTTGAAGGCGCCGCCGCGAAGCACAGTTGCCCCGGCCTTTTTTACAGCAAAGGCTGTCTCCATCAGCTGGCTGGAGCTTTCGATGGCGCAGGGGCCTGCCATGACAGTCAGACTGCCTGGTCCCACAGAGGTATTGGACAGAGATACAGAGGATGGCTCCGGATGGAATTTTTTATTTGCCAGCTTGTAGGATTCTGTCACAGCCACGACTTTATCAACGCCTGCGGCAATTTCCAGATTGGAACCCTGAAGCTTTGATTTGTCTCCTACTACACCGATAATCGTCACCTCAGTTCCATGGGACAGGTGGACAGTCAGTCCTTTTTCTTCGATTTGTCCGGCTACGTTTCTGATATTTTCCTCGGAAGCGCCGGGTTTCATAATAATAATCATATCTGATTTCCTTTCTTTCACCAGAATTCAGGTGAATGCAGCGAATGAGTTTGGCTTGGGTTTTACTGCTAATTTAACAGAGTGTTTTGTCAGCGTGCAGCTATGTGGCTTATTGTAGAGCAGAAAATTGCTTCTGTCAATAATTTATTGCGTTAAACTTTTGAAATTTAACGCAAAAGAAGAACAAGAGCGGGAAAGGGGCATTTTGATAAAAATTTGACACTATCCCATTGAAACTTAAATGGAAATCATGTAGAATAGAAAACTGAGAGATTTTATAAATTTGATGATAAATGACAGCGCTTTCAGAGCCATCATGACAGCTCTGGACAGGCAGAGACAGTGAAGGAGAATATTATGAGCAAAAAACCAACGGTATTGATGATTCTCGATGGATATGGATTAAATGACAGCTGCGATCACAATGCAGTCTGTGAGGCAAAGACACCGGTGATGGATCAGTTAAAGAGCCAGTGCCCGTTTGTAAAGGGCTATGCCAGCGGAATGGCAGTGGGACTTCCTGACGGCCAGATGGGAAACTCTGAGGTAGGCCATCTGAATATGGGAGCCGGACGCATCGTATACCAGGAGCTCACAAGAATCACCAAGTCCATCCAGGACGGAGACTTCTTTGAAATTCCGGAATTTTTACAGGCAGTAGAGAACTGCAAAAAGAACGGGTCTGCTCTTCACCTGTTTGGTCTCGTTTCCGATGGGGGCGTACACAGCCACAATACCCACATTTATGGTCTTCTGGATCTGGCTAAGAGAAACGGCCTTGAGAAGGTGTTTGTACACTGCTTTTTAGACGGACGCGATACGCCGCCGGCATCTGGAAAGAGCTTTGTGGCAGAGCTTGAGGAAAAGATGAAGGAGAGCGGCGTTGGAAAGGTGGCCTCTGTGATGGGCCGCTATTACGCCATGGACAGAGATAAAAACTGGGACAGAAATAAGCTGGCCTACGATGCCATGACAAAGGGCGAAGGAAAGCGCGCAGACAGCGCCCAGGCAGCCATTCAGGCTTCCTATGACGCAGAGAAGTTTGACGAGTTCGTGCTTCCTACTGTTATCGAAGAGAACGGCGCGCCTGTCGGCCTCATTCAGGATAATGACTCTGTGATTTTCTATAACTTCCGTCCAGACCGCGCAAGACAGATTACAAGAGCTTTCTGCG
Organism: Lachnospiraceae bacterium AM93-12TA; assembly: GCA_027698105.1. Lineage (GTDB taxonomy): Bacteria > Bacillota > Clostridia > Lachnospirales > Lachnospiraceae > Otoolea. Next base: position 36,974 of record JAQERH010000001.1, on the reverse strand, counting down.
ACGACGAGTTTACAGGGTTTGACCGCGAAAAGCGCCTGAACCTGACTTTCGTATGTTTTACCGATTACGATGAGACCATTGGAAACAAGCTGGTGGCCTTTAAAAAAGAGAGTATTACCAACACATTTGGACAGTTCCTGGCAGCAAACCACAAGACTCAGGCCAGAATTGCAGAGACAGAGAAATATGCTCACGTGACCTTCTTCTTTAACGGCGGCGTGGAGGAGCCGAATGAGGGAGAGGACCGCATTCTTGTTCCGTCTCCGAAGGAGGTTCCGACCTATGACTTAAAGCCTGAGATGAGCGCTCCTGTTGTATGCGAGAAGCTGGTGGGAGCTATTAAATCCGGGGATTATGACGTAGTGATTGTAAACTTTGCAAATCCTGATATGGTAGGCCATACAGGTGTGGAAGCTGCCGCTATCAAGGCGATTGAGGCAGTAGACGAGTGCATTGGAAAAGCAGTGGACGCAGTAAAGGAGATGGGCGGCGTTATGTTCATCTGTGCGGATCATGGAAATGCCGAGGTCATGGTGGATCCGGAGACAGGAAAACCATGGACTGCCCATACCACCAATCCAGTTCCATTTATCCTCGTAGGGGCAGACGCCTCCTGGGGACTGAGAGAAGGCGGATGCCTGGCAGATATCGCTCCGACTTTAATTGAACTGATGGGTATGGAGCAGCCGAAGGAGATGACAGGAAAATCTCTTCTGATTAGAAAGTAGAAAAGCAGGAACACTGTGGGAGGAGAAGGAATGAAAACAGCGATTGTCACGGACAGCAACAGCGGAATTACCCAGAAGCAGGGAGAGGAGCTGGGGATTTATGTGCTTCCTATGCCGTTTATGGTGGACGGCAGAACGTATCTGGAGGGAGTAGATCTGACTCATCAGGAGTTTTATGAGAAAATGAACGGGGGAGCTGACATCAGCACCTCCCAGCCTTCTCCCGCTTCGGTGATGGAGCTGTGGGACGGGCTTCTCAAAACCTATGATGAAGTTGTCCACATCCCCATGTCCAGCGGCCTGTCCAGCTCCTGCCAGACAGCTATGGTTCTGGCGCAGGACTATGAGGGACGGGTTCATGTGGTAGATAATCACCGGGTTTCAGTGACCCAGAGACAGTCGGCCTTAGACGCGCTGCAGCTGGCAAAGGCAGGTGTAAGCGGTGCTGATATTAAGAAAAAGCTGGAGGAAACTCAGGGGGATTCTGTGATCTATATTACAGTGGATACTCTCAAGTACCTGAAAAAAGGCGGACGCATTACTGCAGCAGCGGCAGCTTTAGGCACGCTTTTAAAGATTAAGCCGGTTTTGATTATTCTTGGCAAAAAGCTGGATGCCTTTTCAAAAGCCAGAACGACAAAGCAGGCGAAAAATATTATGATCTCAGCGATTCAGAAGGACCTGAAGGAGCGTCTGGGAGACGAGAACTGTACGAAAACACATATTGAAATTGCCCATACACAGAATGAAGAGGCGGCACAGGCTTTCAGCGAGGAGCTGAAGGTACTGTTTCCAGAGGCAGATATCTATCTGGATCCCCTTCCTCTCAGCGTTGCCTGCCATATTGGCCCAGGTTCTCTGGCTGTCGCAGCTACCAGGAGGCTGGAACAATAGATGTGGAGCGGTGTTTTTAAGAAGAAGACAAGGAGGGAGGCCCGCCATGCAGTCAGCATGCGGCTCCCTCTGATTTTCTGTATTCTCATGTTTACGATTGTTCCTCTTCTGGCTCAGTCGGCTATGCTGACTTCCACTCTGAGGCAGAGCCAGGTGGAGGATACTATGATCCATGCCCAGAATAAATGCCTGATTCTGGTCAACAAGATGCTTAGCTGCGATTATGCCAACAGCGGAGCGAAAAATCCGATTCTGGATACAGAGCTGGCGGTGACGGCGGACCTGTTTAACGGACGGATCCTTGTGGCAGATCAGAATTTTAAGATTGTAAAGGACACCTATGGGCTGGCGGAGGGAAAGTTTAATATTACGGAGGAAGTTTTAAAGGCTTATTCCGGAGAAACCCAGAGCAGTTACAACAGAAAAAAGGATTATTTTTCTCTGGCCTTTCCCATTCAGGAGAAGGATGGAGATGGGAGAGTAGACGGAGTTCTGATGTTTACGGTATCAACAGAGGGCATTGAGCTGCTGGACAGCCAGATATCAGAGAAGCTGTTTTTCTTTCAGATCGTGATTCTCTGGCTGGCAGCAGGACTGGCATGTCTGGCAGCCGGCGTTCTGATCCGGCCGTTTATAAGACTCAGACATGTGCTGGGGATTGTAGCGGATGGAGATCTGGAGCAGGATATTCTGGTAGGCGCTTATAAGGAAACCAGGGATATTTCCGAAGCGGTGAGCCGTACTCTGGGAAAACTGAAGGCGGTGGATCAGTCCAGACAGGAATTTGTATCCAATGTGTCCCATGAGCTGAAAACACCGATTACATCGATTCGTGTTCTGGCTGATTCCCTGATGGGAATGGAGGATGCCCCGGCAGAGCTGTACCGGGAATTTCTGTCTGATATCTCCGATGAGATTGACAGGGAAAGCAAGATTATTGACGATCTGCTCACGTTAGTCCGGGCAGATAAGTCCAATGCAGAGCTGAATGTGGCCCCGGCCAATTTAAATGAGCTGATGGAGCAGATTTTAAAGCGCCTCCGGCCGATTGCCAAGAAGAGAAATATCGAGCTGGTATTTGAAAGCATCCGGCAGGTGTCTGCAGATGTAGATGAGGTAAAGCTTTCTCTGGCTCTTACCAATTTAGTGGAAAATGCTGTGAAGTATAACCACGAGGACGGATGGGTTCACGTAACACTGGATGCGGATCACAAGTTTTTCTATGTAAAAATTTCAGATAACGGAATCGGAATTTCCCAGGAGGAGCAGGAGCATGTATTCGAGCGCTTTTACCGTGTGGACAAGGCCAGATCCAGGGAGACAGGAGGAACCGGCCTGGGACTTGCCATTACCAAGAGTATTGTGCTGATGCACCAGGGAGCGATTAAGCTTCAGAGCAAAGAGGGGGAGGGAACTACCTTCACCGTCCGGATTCCGTTAAATTATATTCCCTAGAGGCGGCCTGCCAGGAAGGAAAGGGATTGCTTCCGCAGAGAAGGTCAGAAAGGACAGGAGGACAGAAATGGGGACAGCCGGAAAAAAGTCTGGAAAATTGAGAAAGACAGCAGTTTGTCTGACAGCTGTGTTTCTTCTGGCAGCGCTCAGCACAGGATGCGGCAGAAAGGAGAAAAAAGGGGACGAGACGGCCAGCCGGGGAGAATATCAGATTTATTATCTGGATGCTTCAGGACTGAAACTGAGTCCATATAGTTATGAGGCCGATGCAGAGGATACAGAACAGCTTCTCGGAGAGCTGGCAGGGAAGCTTCTGGTTCCTCCGGCTGATACAGAGTACCAGCCGGTGCTGACGGAGAAAACGCAGCTGTTAGGCATGAAGAAAAATGACAATATACTCTATCTGGATTTCAGCAAGGAGTACAATTCCATGGAACCAGTCAGGGAAATTCTCTGCAGGGCAGCATTTGTAAAGACCCTGACCCAGGCAGAGGGGATCGAGTTTGTAAGTATCAGCTGTGAGGGACAGCCGAAGCTGGACAGTGCCGGAAATCCTGTGGGAGCATTAGGAAAAAGTGATTTTGTAGAAGGAATCACGGACATTAATTCCTATGAACAGGCAGAACTGACCCTCTATTTTTCCAATGAGGACGGGACGGCCCTGATTCCGGAAACCAGAACGGTGGTACACAGCGCCAATACATCCCTGGAACGGCTGGTGGTGGAGCAGCTGGTGGCAGGCCCTTCGGATGATGCCATGAATCCGGTGCTTCCCAAGGAGACCAAGATTTTAAATATATCGGTAGCTGAAAATATCTGCTATGTAAATTTTGACAGCAGCTTTCTGGCCGGGGTTCCCAATACCTCGGAAAAGCTGGCAGTTTACGCGATTGTAGATTCTCTGACAGAACTGCAGACCGTAAATAAGGTACAGATAACAGTGAATGGTTCCCAGGACATTATGTACCGGGACGCAATCCCTCTGGATAAGCCTTTTGAAAGGGATGAGAGGTATATTTTAAAGCAGGAGGGATAGAAGAAAAGGAGGAAAACATATCAAACGACCGCTACTTTGGACAGCAGCAGCCATTGTACTTGGAGAGGCATGGGCGTATCTGAACTGGAGTAAGGCGGCAGATGAGATAATCGTAAGAGGAGGCGCGGCCATATTGGCAGCAGCGCTGATATTCTATGCCCTTTTTGCGGACAGAGGCAGGACAGCCAGGTCTGAAAAAGGGCTTTTTTCAATGGGAACAGCTTTCTGGAAAGCAGGAATTTATGAGAAACTGCGGCTGGCGCCTTTCTGCATTCTGGCAGTGTCTGCTCTTCTGGGAGCGGCCAGGATGGAAGCCGGACTTCAGGAGGAAGTCATTATAAAAGAAGAGGGCAATCCAGGCTTTTCTGATCTGACGTCCAGAGCGGAAGGAACGGTGGAGGCGATTCAGGAAAAGAATGGAAGTATATCGGTTCAGCTGAAGCATGTAAAGATGGCGGTGAGAAAAAAAGCCGCGCCAGGAGATCAAGAGGGGAAGTCTGAGGAGGGAAAGTCTGAGAGGGAGAAGAAAGAAAAGGCAGAATGGAAGGAGTACGCTTTAAAACGTCTTCTGGTCTATCTTCCGCCGGATGACATAGGGAATGGGGAACTGCTGCCTGGAATGAGACTTTTCTGCACAGGGGAGCTGGAAAGCTTTGAACCGGCCAGAAATGAGGGGGAGTTTGACTACCGCCTTTATTACCGTTCCAGGGATATCTGCTGCAGGATGAGCGCAAAGAAGGCAGAAATAACAGAACATTCCGTCTGGCCTCTGCAGGCTGTGACATACAGGATTCGTGAACAGGCGAAGAAGCTTTTAGGACAATACTGCACAGAGGCGGACGCCGGACTTCTGTCTGCCGTTCTTCTGGGAGACAAAACCAGGATGGATGAGGAAATCAATGAGTTATATCAGAAAAACGGCATTGCCCATCTTCTGGCTGTCAGCGGCCTTCACATCTCTTTGATTGGAATGGGAGTCTATCGTCTGCTCAGACATCTGGGGCTGGGGTTTGGATGGTCCGGAGTGTGGGCCGGAGGACTGATTTTCCTATATGGAACCATGACCGGTTTCGGGCCATCCGTGTTTCGGGCCTGTCTGATGCTTGCCTGTGCTTTTACCGCAGCCTGGCTGGGCAGAACTTATGATCTCCTGTCCGCTATGGCTCTGGCGGTGATCTGCCTGTCCCTTGAAAATCCCTTTATCATATTTACAGGGGCATTTCAGCTCTCCTTTGGAGCTGTGTTTGCCATTGGCTGGGCAGGGAAGGAACTGACAGACGGACTGGGATACAAAAAAGCTTGGACGAAGGCTTTGGTGATGAGTCTGGCGATTCAGCTGGTCACAGGTCCCATGGTACTGTACCATTTCTTTGAATATCCTCTATATGGGATTTTTTTAAATTTTCTTGTAATTCCCCTTATGACCTATGTGGTGGGTGCAGGGATGGCCGGGCTTCTCATGGGAATGGGAGGAATTCTGGTTTCCAGCGTTATACCTGGCCCGGCAGCGTTTTTTCTGAAACAGCTTCTGGACCTGGGAGCAGTGGGAAGTATGGGAACCTGCCACTATAGCTTTGCATTTTATGAAATCCTCTGCCGGGCAGCAGAGAGACTGCCGTGCAGTTCCCTGATCCTGGGGAGACCGAAGCTTTGGAAGTTAGCTGCCTATTATGCTGTGCTGGCTGCGTTTCTCGCCTGTGCAGGGAACCGGGGAAGAAGACGGGAAGCTGAGAGAGAGGGAAAAGAGGAGAAAGCAGAAAAAAAGGAGAAGGCGAGAAATGATAGGGCAGAAAAGAGCCTGCAGCTGGCAGGAAGAGACAGGGGGACGGAAAATATAAAAACCTGGGGGTTTCTGTTCGCACTCCTTGCTTTTCTCCTGCACCGCTCTGTTTCCGGCCTCAGAGTCGATTTTATTGACGTAGGACAGGGAGACGGTATTCTTCTGGAGACAGAGGAGCAGGTGATTTTAGTAGACGGAGGCAGCACTCAGATTAAAAAGCTGGGGGAGCAACGGCTGGAACCTCTGTTAAAGAGCCGGGGAATCAGAACAATCGATATGGCCTTTGTCAGCCACGGAGATCAGGATCATATCAGCGGTCTTATATGGCTTCTGGAGGAGGACGCAGGAATTGAAATCAGCCGCCTGTTTCTGCCGTTTCCCGGCAAGGGGGAGGAGGTTTATGAAAAGCTGGAGTCTACAGCAGAAAAAAGGGGGGTGCAGACGGATTATATCTGCGCCGGAGACTTTGTGCAGTCCGGTAAACTTTCTCTCTCCTGTCTATACCCCTACAGAGACACCTTAAGCAGTGACAGAAATGATCATTCAGAGGTGCTTCTGGCAGAATACGGTGATTTTTCCATGCTTCTCATGGGAGATCTGGGAGCAGAAGGAGAGGCAGAGATTGCAGAGCAGTGGGATGAAAACAGGCAGGTTCAGATTTTGAAGGCAGGGCATCATGGTTCCTCCACCTCCAGCTCAGAGCAGTTTCTTGACACAGTACACCCAAGGATAGCCATTCTGTCTTATGGAAAGGATAATTCCTACGGACATCCCCACCCAGAGGTCATCGAAAGATTTGATGAGCGGGGCATTGCCTGGTGGGCCACAGAAGAACAGGGGATGATTACCATCCGGACAGATGGAGAGAAGATGGAAATTCAGGGATTTATCCCCAATAGATAAAAACAGCAGTTTTTGTCTAATTAAGCTTACACTGCTGTTAATAGCCACTGTTGAAGTATCCGTGCGACTGCTGTGTATAGATGCAGAAATCGGATTGGCAAACAGGGAGATTGATTATATAATAGTACCAAACGGTAAGATTACAGTAAAACAGAAACTGCAGCGTGTAAGCAGTGAACGGAGAAACGGATATGGAGACATTAAATCAGGATATCAAGTCGGGAAATTTCAAGCGTTTTTATCTGCTGTTCGGAGAGGAAGAATTTCTGAAGCAGAGCTATAAAAAGCGTCTCCGCCAGGCTGTGGCAGGGGACGATACCATGAACTACAATTATTTTGAAGGGAAAGGGCTGGACGTGAGAGAGCTGATCAGTCTGGCTAATACCATGCCTTTTTTCAGCGACAGACGTCTGATTGTGGTAGAGGACAGCGGATTTTTTAAGGCAGCCTCGGACGAGCTGGTGGAGGCTCTTCCGGACATACCGGATACCACCTGTATAGTATTTGCAGAGTCAGCAGTAGATAAGAGAAACCGCTTATATAAGAAGGTTAAGGAACTGGGAAGCGCCGTAGAACTGAAGCGGCAGAGCGCCTCCCAGCTGGCTGTCTGGGCAGGCAGGATCCTGGCACAGAACGGAAGAAAAATCACGTCTGCTGATATGAATTTCTTTCTGGAACGGACAGGAGACGATATGGAAACCATCCGCACAGAGCTGGAAAAACTGATTTCCTATACTATGGGGCAGGAAGTGGTGACCAGGGAGGACATAGAGGCAGTCACCACTGTGCAGGTGACAAATAAGATCTTTGACATGGTGACAGCTATTGTGACAGGAAAGACGAAAACAGCCATGGATCTGTACGAGGATTTGCTGACATTGAAAGAGCCTCCTATGAGAATCCTCTTTTTAATCGCCAGACAGTTTAACCAGATTCTTCTGGTAAAGGAAATGATGGCGTCCGGAAATGATAAAAGCGCCATTGCTTCAAAGCTGAAAATTCCGCCTTTTGTGGCCGGAAAACTGATGCCCCAGGCCAGGACTTTTACAAGAGAGCAGCTGACCGGCTGCGTGGAGGCCTGCGTGGAGGCTGAGGAGGCAGTCAAGACAGGCCAGCTGGGAGACCGGCTGGCGGTAGAGCTGATGATTATGAGGAAATACCGGGAATAGAAACACAGAATCAGGGTATAATTATGCAGAAAAGTGTCGCTTAACAGACAGTTAAGCGACACTTTTCTGCAGATTAAGGAATTCTTTAAAAGCAGCTGATTGGACTGGACAATATAGGATTTTTTTAATAGTGTGCAGTTACTTGAAAATTTAAAGAAAACTAAGAAAATTTTAGAAATATATGAAATATGTGACTGCCTGTGGCGATTGACTCCCCCTGTAAAGGGTGTTATAATTTACGGGAACAAAATTTTTGTTCTGACAGTGAAAAAGATTTTTATAACCCATTAAAAAAAGTGTCGCTTAACTGTCTGTTAAGCGACACAAACAGAAAGGATGAGTACAGATGAGCTGGTATGTACTGCAGTGCCGTGCGGGAAGAGAGGCGGAAATTGTCAATTCCCTGAACCAGCATTTGTCCAGAGAGGCGCTGGAGGAAGCATTCTATTTCCAGAGCGAACGGCTTTGGAGGTCAGAAGGCAGCTGGAAACGTCAGAAAAAAGAACTGTTTCCAGGGTATGTCTTTCTTCAGAGTGAAAATCCCGGACTGCTGTCAGAGGCATTGGAAGAATACCGCCAGATTGTCCGGATCATGGAAGAGCCGGGATATCTGATTTCTGTCTATCCAGAGGAAGAGGCGTATCTGAGGGGACTTTGTGGTCAGGAACACCTTCTGCCCTTGTCCTATGGCTATAAGGATCGGGTGACGGGATGCTCCAGAATCACAAAGGGACCATTAGCCGGACGGGAGAATCAGGTAAAAATCTTTGACTGGCACAGACGTTTTGCCAGGATGGAGATTTCCATCGGAAACAGGAAAGCGTCTGTCTGGGCCGGACTGGCTCTTGACGAGGCGGCAGTGTCGTAGGGGACTCTGCGAACTGTTGGGAGGGAGGTCAGGAAAACTGACTTAAGAGATTGGATGAAAAATTCCGGAATATGCAGTACAGCTTATGAGGCATGCTGGATTGAACGGATGTGATACAGGCGCCAAAACGCAGATAGAAAATCAGGGTAAACGCTGAATTTTTTTCAGCTGATTATGCTGGTATGGCGAAGCTATACCTTTTTCTGCTGTTTCAGGCGCTTGCAGGAAGGCGGAAAGCACCTATGTGGTATGTAATTCAGACAGAGACCGGGAGAGAGGAAGAGGTTCTTTACCTGATGCGTCAGCTGCTGGATCAAAAGCTGTGCAGCAGATATATGATTCTGGAGGCCGAATGGCCGAAGCGATCTGGCGGACAGTGGCTGCTTCTGCGAAAAGCCATGTTTCCCGGATATATCTTTGTGGAGACAGAGGAAGCGGAGGAAGTGTTCTTTCAGCTGAAGCAGATTCCAAAGCTGACAAAGATCCTTGGAAATGAGAAATTTGAGTTTGTTCCTTTGGCAGAGGAAGAAATTCAGTTTCTGTATCAGATTTCCAAGACAGCAGAGAAAAACGGGACAGAACAGCGGCTTCTGGTGCATCCAAGCAGAATTACTGTGGATAAAGCAGGAACCATTGATGTAATAAGTGGACCGCTGAAGGAATTTGAGAAAGAGATTCTAAGGGTCAATCTCCATAAACGGTATGCAGTGGTAAAGGTGAAAATGCTGGGAGAAAAGACAGTACTGTTTGGGATAGTGATGGAGAAGGACGGAGAGAGAAGAAGTTAGAAAGCTAGATGAAATATTAAAATAGAGATAGAAAAAGATAAGAAGAACCAATAGAAAAAGCCTGTGAAGGGCTTTTTTTGATCACGGAAAATGCTAAGGAGGAGTTCGTATGGAAAAGAAACGTATTTTTTTAGCAAGTCCTACTATGAACGGACATGAAATGGAATACATTCAGGAAGCCTTTGACACTAACTGGGTAGCTCCCCTGGGAAAAAATGTAGATGAATTTGAAAAAGAGCTGGCAGCTTACGCAGGGGTCAGCCATGCGGCGGCATTGAGCGCAGGAACTGCGGCTCTTCACCTGGCAGTGAAGCTGGCCGGAATAGAAATGGGAGATGTGGTTCTTTCGTCTTCATTAACCTTTGCAGCTACCTGTAATCCGGTGGCTTATGAAAAAGGACAGTTAGTTTTTATTGATTCAGAACAGGATACCTGGAATATGTCGCCGGAAGCCTTAGAAGAAGGTTTCAAGAAATACCCTAACGCTAAAGCCGTGCTGTTTGCCCACCTGTATGGGACTCCGGCAAAAACAGATGAGATTCAGGCCATTTGTCAAAAACATGGGGCTGTACTCATAGAAGATGCAGCAGAAGCATTGGGCAGTACATACAAAGGAAAGGCCTGCGGAAGTTTTGGAGACTACGGAGTTTTTTCTTTTAATGGAAACAAGATCATCACCACTTCCGGCGGAGGAATGCTGGTATCAGAGGATGAAGAAAAAATAAAAAAAGCCAGATTTCTGGCTACTCAGGCCAGAGAACCAGCCAGATATTATGAGCATAAGGAAATCGGCTATAACTACAGAATGAGCAATATTGTGGCTGGAATCGGGCGAGGCCAAATGAGAACGCTGGATGAGTATAAGAAGAGGAAGCAGGCCATTTATCAGGAATATCAGCAGGCATTCAGCGATATCCCGGAGATTACGATGAATCCTTTAAACCCGGATGGCGAGGCTAATAACTGGCTGTCCTGTATGACTATCAGCGAAGATTGCATGAAAGAGGGAATTACTCCGGAACGGATTGGAGAAGCCCTGGAAAAAGAGAATATTGAGAGCCGTCCTATCTGGAAGCCTATGAACCTGCAGCCGGTATACGGAAATAACGATTTTATCCAGACAGAAAGCTGTCGGGGACGGTCTGTGGGAGAAGATATTTTTGTAAGAGGACTCTGCTTACCAAGCGATATTAAAAATACCAAGGAAGATATGGAGCGGATTATAGAAATCGTGCGGGGGTGCTTCCGATGAAAGGAAAGCAGTTGTATAAAAACTATGTAAAAAGGCTGATTGATATCTTCATGGCGCTGGGAGGTTTGATTGTACTATCTCCTGTCATGGCCGTGACTGCTATTTTAGTGAGAATGAAGCTGGGAAGCCCAGTGATTTTTACCCAGGAACGTCCAGGAAAAATCGGAAAGGATGGAAAAGAGAAGATTTTCCGTATGTATAAATTTCGAAGTATGACAGATGAGAGGGATGAAAAAGGAGAACTGCTGCCTGATGAGGTAAGGTTGACATCCTTTGGAAAGAAGCTGCGTGCCACTAGTCTGGATGAACTGCCGGAGCTGTTTAATATTCTGAAGGGGGATATGAGCGTGGTAGGGCCGAGGCCGCAGTTGGTAAAAGATTTAGTATTTATGACTCATCAGCAGAGGAGGCGTCATTATGTAATGCCAGGACTTACTGGACTTGCTCAGGTGAATGGGAGAAATAACATTTCCTGGGAAGAGAAATTTAGATGGGATTTGCAGTATGTAAACCATATATCTTTTAGAGCAGATATGGTGATTCTGTTTAAAACAGTAAAAAAGGTTTTAGTAAAAGAAGGTATTTCTGCAGAAGGAATGGAAACAGCAGAGGATTTAGGGGATTATCTGTTGCGAGTTGGCCAAGTCAGCAAAAAAATTTATGATGAAAAATTAAAAAAGTTAAACATTAGGAAGTAAAAAATGAACATATTACTTTTAAATCATTATGCCGGAAGTCCTGAAATGGGAATGGAATTCCGGCCCTATTATTTTGCCAGGGAATGGATAAAAATGGGACATTCGGTTCGGATTGTGGCAGGAGATTTTTCCCATCTTAGAATTAAAAATCCGAATATTACCAAAGATTTTCAGGAAACAGTAGTAGATGGAATCCCATATTCCTGGATTCGGACAGGAGACTATAAGGGAAACGGGGCTCGGAGGGCGTTTACTATGTTTCGGTTTACCGGAAAACTTTGGCTGAAAGCCGGATGGATTACAAAAAACTGGAAACCGGATGTGGTCATAGCCTCTTCCACATACCCGCTGGATACCTTCGCGGCACAGCGAATTGCCAGAAAGGCTGGGGCGCAGCTGATTCATGAGGTGCATGATATGTGGCCAGCGACATTATATGAAGTAGGCGGAATGTCAAAAAAGAATCCGTTTGTTTTGTTGATGCAGATAGCGGAAAACAGTGCTTATCGAAATTCTGACAGAGTAGTGTCTTTGCTTCCTAATGCTGAGGCATATATGGAACAACATGGAATGAGAAAAGGGGCGTTTACCTGTATTTCTAATGGGATTGTGGAAGAAGAATGGATTAATTATACGGAAATACCTGAAAAACATAAAGAGATATTAAAAACACTGAGACAGCAAGGGAAATTTATAGTTGGATATTTTGGTGGTCATGGCTTAGCGAATGCACTGGATCCTTTTATTGATGCTGCAAAACAGAATACAGATATAGATTTGTATTTTGTTTTAGCAGGAAGAGGACCAGAAAAAGCACATTTAGAAAAAAGAGTGCGAGAAGAGGAGATAAAGAATACAGTATTTTTAGATGCCGTAGAAAAAAGTAGTATTCCAGAGTTGCTTTCTTATTTTGATTGTCTCTATGTTGGCGCTAAAAAATCACCTTTATATCGGTTTGGTGTTTGTATGAATAAATTATTCGATTCCATGATGTCCGGGAAACCCATTCTGTATGCGGTAGATGCACCTAATAATTATATTGAAGAATATGGGTGCGGTATTACGGTAGAAGCAGAAAATGCAGATGCTTTAATGAACGGAATTAAAAAAATGAAAGAAATGTCCGAGGAAGAGCGATTTAGGATGGGCCAAAACGGGCGCAATGCAGTACTAAAAAAATTTACATATACAAAATTAGCAGAGGAGTTTGCCTCTGTATTTGAGGAGAAAAAAAGATGAATATGAAGGAAAAATTACTGAAAAAAATCGAAGAAAAAAATGTAGTAGTCGGTGTCGTGGGCCTTGGTTATGTAGGACTTCCGCTGGCAGTGGAAAAGGCCAAGGCAGGATTCAAAACCATTGGTTTTGATGTGCAGAAGGAAAAGGTGGATCTGGTCAATGCCGGACACAATTATATTGGCGATGTAGTAGATAGTGATTTAAAAAAATTGGTAGAAGCAGGAATCCTTTCTGCTACTACCGATTTTTCTTTTATAAAAGATGTAGACTTTATTGCCATTTGTGTGCCGACCCCTCTGGATCAGCATCAACAGCCTGATATCAGCTATGTAAAAAATTCAACAGCTGAAATTGCAAAATACCTGAAGAAAGAAACCATGGTAGTTCTGGAATCTACTACATATCCTGGAACGACCGAAGAGTTAATCAAACCTATTCTCGAAACCGGCTCCGGACTGCATTGCGGAACTGATTTTTATTTGGGATTTTCTCCAGAACGGGTAGATCCGGGCAACCTGACTTATAAAACAAAAAATACGCCGAAAGTAGTTGGCGGTGTTGGAACAGAAGCTACAGAAGTAATTGCAACCATGTACCGTGCCGTTTTGGAAGGAGACGTATATGAGGTGTCTTCTCCGGCTGTTGCAGAGATGGAGAAGATTCTGGAGAATACGTATCGCAATATTAATATTGGTCTTGTGAATGAGCTGACTATGCTGTGCCATAAAATGGGGATCAGCTTTTGGGAGGTCGTAGATGCAGCGAAGACAAAGCCTTATGGATTCCAGCCTTTTTATCCGGGTCCAGGACTTGGCGGCCACTGTATTCCGCTGGATCCCTATTACCTTTCCTGGAAGGCAAGAGAGTATGGATTCCATACGTCCATGATTGAGAGCTCTATGATGATTAATGATAAAATGCCAGAATACTGCGTGGAGAGAGCTGGAAAGATTTTAAACAATCATGAAAAAGCTTTGAAAAATGCTCGAGTACTGGTGCTTGGTGTGGCCTACAAGCAGGATATTGATGATTACCGGGAAAGTCCGGCCATCCGCGTGATTGAAGAACTGGAAAAGGAACAGGCGTTAGTTGATTTTTATGATCCGTGGATTTCCCAGTATAAGGAGCATGGAAAAGTGGTAACGGGACTCTCTGAAATCACGCCGGAAATCGTAGCTGGTTATGATCTGGTCATGATCACAACGGCCCACAGCAATGTGGATTATGAAATGGTTCAGAAGCATGCAAAAGCGATTTTCGACACTAAAAATGTCATGAAGAATTTAAAAGACAGAAGCAATATAGAAATTTTATAAAATTAAGATATAAGAGGAAAAATCATGAAATATGCATTAATCGGATGCGGCCGCATTGCGACCAATCATATCAAGGCAGCAGTAAATAATCAACTGGAAATTGCAGCAGTATGTGACGTACAGAAAGAACATATGGAAACGCTGTTGGAAAAACATGGCCTACAGGCGGATGCTTCTATTAAACGGTATATGGATTATAAAACTATGATTGAAGAAGTTAAGCCAGAGTTAGTTAGCATTGCAACGGAAAGTGGGATTCATGCAGAAATTGCCATCTTCTGTATCAACCATGGGGTTCATGTAATTATTGAAAAACCAATGGCTATGAGTATGGCGGATGCTAACGAGATTATCCGATTATCAGAGGAAAAGAAGGTCAAGGTCAGTGCCTGCCACCAGAACCGGTTTAATATTGCCATACAGGAAATGCGCCAGGCATTAGAGGCAGGCAGATTCGGAAAACTGTCTCATGGTTCCATCCATGTGCGCTGGAATCGGAATCAGAATTATTATACCCAGGCACCCTGGAGGGGAACCTGGGCTCAAGATGGCGGTGCATTGATGAATCAGTGCATTCACGGAATTGACTTGCTGCGCTGGACATTTGGAGGAGAAATTGAGGAAGTTTATGGCCAGACCCGTCAGCAGTTTCATGATTATCTGGAGGCGGAGGATGTGGGAATGGCAGTTGTGAAATTTAAGAATGGGGCCATTGCCACGATTGAAGGAACCACTAATGTATACCCGAAAAACCTGGAAGAAACTCTTTATATTTTTGGAGAAAAAGGAACTGTAAAAATTGGAGGAACTTCTACGAACAACATAGATGTATGGGATTTTGCCGATGAAACGGAAGCAGATACGAAAAATAAAGGACTGGAAGAGGCCACCAGCAATGTCTATGGAAATGGTCACACCAGTCTGTTTGCTGATGTGGTGGATGCCATCCAGACAGATAGAAAGCCTTATGTGGATGCCTATGCAGGGCGGGATGCGCTGGAATTAGTTCTGGCCATTTATAAGAGTCAGAAAGAAAGAAAAGCAGTGAAACTTCCGCTTGGCGAATTTGCCAGTACAGATATGAGAGGGGAATTCTAAAGAGGGAGAACGATATGTACTTTACGTTTGATGCATACAAAAATTTAATTTCAGAAATAGTAAAACATGGATATGCAATAACCGATTATCATTCGTATCAAACTGTCAAAAAGCCCTGTATTTTACGCTATGATGTGGATATGGATTTGAAAAGGGCAGCGGCATTTGCCGAGATGGAGGCAGGTCTGGAAGAAGGGGTAAAGGCAACCTATTTTGTATTAGTTTCCAGTAATTTTTATAATTTATTTTCCAGAGAGAATCAGGAGCTTATTCATCGGATGGTTCGTTCCGGACATGAAATAGGACTTCATTTTGACGAAAAGAAGTATATGACAGAAGAGAACTTTGATGCGAAACTCCTGAAAAAGGCAGTTGTTAGAGAAGTAAAATTTTTGGAAGATATCATAGAAAATCCAGTCAAAGTAGTATCCATGCATCGCCCATCTAAGAAATTTTTAGAGAGTGAAATGGAGTTTGAGGGAATTATAAACAGTTATGATTCGATGTTTTTCCAAAAATTTAAATATATCTCAGATTCCAGAATGAATTGGAGAGAACCGGTAGAAAAAATTGTGGCAGGAGAAAAGGAAGAGGCATTGCATATATTAACACACCCGATCTGGTATCGTGAGAATGAAGTGGATATGCATAGGGTTTTGGAAGAGTTTGTGAGATCTGCATGCATAGAGCGATATGAAAATCTGGATGATAATCTGCGGGATTTAAACAGCATTTTAAAAATAGAGGAAATTATATGCTGAGTATAAAAGAGATTTGCCTGTACCTGGAGCAAAAGGGAGAACCTTCTTCGTATGTTGGAAATGAAATGTTTCAGATAGAAGGATTTTGTTCTTTACAGGCACAGAGAGACGGGTGTATTACCTGGGCTAAAAGTATAAAAAAATTGGAAGATATTTCTTTGGAAAAAAGAGAAAAAATGGTAATTGTAACTGCCCCCCCGGGGATAGAGATTTTCCAGGCAGGAAATTACATTTTTACAAATGAGCCGAAAAAAGTGTTTTTTTCCATTCTCGATCATTTTTACAAGAAGAAAGAAAGGGCGGAAATCGCTGAAGATTCTACTATCCTTACAAAAAGAATCGGGAAAAATGTTTCTATAGGACATGGTTGTTATATTTCTGAGTCAGTCGTTATAGGAGATAATGTGACAATTGGAAATCATGTATCAATAGAATGTCCAACCGTAATTGGTGCAAAAAGTCTGATTCATTCCGGTGTAGTAATTGGAACCGATGGATTCGGGTATTACAAAGATGGAGCAGAATACGGAAAAGTGCCACATTTTGGTGGGGTATATATCGGAGAGAAAGTAGAAATCGGTGCTAATACCTGCATAGACAGAGGAACCCTGGATGATACGAGAATCGAGGACAATGTGAAAATTGATAATCTGTGCCATATTGCACATAACGTCAGAATCGGGAAAAACAGTCTTATCATAGCGTGTTCACTGTTAGGAGGAAGCAGTGAAATACAGGAAAATGGATATGTAGCTCCTGGTGCAATTGTGAAAAATCAGGTAACGGTCGGAAATGACAGTGTGGTTGGAATGGGCTCCGTAGTAACGAGAGATATTGAGCCTGGGAAGATCGCGGCAGGAGTTCCGGCAAAGATAATCAGAGATAATGATGGGAAACTGTAAAGAATCCCTCTCGTGCAAGAAGGAGATTTTGAATGGAGAAGAAGTATTTCGTTCATGAGAGCAGTTACATAGATGAGAATGTGGAAATCGGAGAAGGTACGAAAATCTGGCATTTTTGTCATATCCAGAGTGGAGCACGCATCGGAAAAAACTGTTCGCTAGGACAAAATGTGAATATTTCTAATCGGGTAAAAATTGGAAATAACGTAAAAATACAGAATAATGTATCTGTCTATGAAGGGGTGGAATTGGAGGATGGAGTGTTCTGTGGCCCTTCCTGTGTCTTTACTAATGATCTGACTCCAAGAGCGGAATTTCCGAAAGGAAGCGCAGGATATAAAAAAACACTGGTAAAGCATGGGGCAAGTATTGGTGCGAATGCAACGATTGTGTGTGGTCATGCTATTGGAGAATACGCCATGGTAGCAGCTGGGGCTGTTGTAACAAGGGATGTGCCAGCCTATACCTTAGTGGCAGGAGTGCCTGCAAAAGAGGTAGGAATAGTTGATAAAAAAGGGGAAATAAAGTGAAAATTATCATTTCACATGATGTAGATCATATAGATGTAATGGAACATATTTTCACTGATTTGATTGTGGAAAAATTCTGGGTAAGAAGCCTGTTAGAATTATTGAGTGGGAAAATTAGGTTTAATACGTTTATAAATAGATTAGTATATCCCTTTCAAATCCGGTATCATCGGATTCAAGAAGTTATGATAAAAGATAAACAATATCATATACCATCTACTTTCTTTTTTGGAATGAAAAAGGGATTAGGAATGTCTTACGGAAGTGAAAAAGCAGTTAGCTTAATTTCTGAAGTGGAAAATAGCGGATTTTCGGTCGGAGTACATGGAATTGAATATAAAGAAATTCCGTTAATGCTGGAAGAATATAACTTGTTTGGTGGCATAAGCAATGAAAACAAATTTGGAATCAGAATGCATTATGTCAGGTATGATAAAAATACATTTGAAAAGTTATCTGATTGTGGATATTATTTTGATACTTCTGAATTTGATAAAGAACAAAAGATATTTAAAAAGCCATATAAGGTTAATAGTATGTGGGAATTCCCTTTACATATTATGGATGGATATGTCCTTAAAGAAGGCGATTTAGAGTATGGAAAAATCAGAACTGAAAAAATTATAAAGCAATGCCGTGATAATGGATTGCCATATTGTGTGATTTTATTTCACGATAGCTATTATAATGAAAAATGCTACCCGGTAGAAAAGAAATGGTATGATTGGCTTTTGGATTATCTCAAAAATTCTGGTTATGAGTTCATTTCTTATGAAGAAGCAATAAAGGAGATGGAAACAGGGCATGGAGAATAATGTAAATAGTATATTTGAAGAGCCATGGTGGCTGGACATAGTATCTCCAAATAATTGGAAAGAAATATTGATAGAAGAAGATAATCGTTTAGTTGCAAGATTGCCATACAGTATAAAGAGAAATAAAGTGGCTATGCCTCAGTTTACACCTACGTGTGGAATTTGGTTTAAAGATGATGAAGGCGCAAATATTCAAGAAAAAAATGAAAATATTAAAAGAATCACAGAAAAAATAATAATAGAACTGAGTAATTATCGTTCAGTACAATTGCGGCTAGATCCATCCATGCAGTACTTTTTACCGTTTTATTGGCAAGGTTTTTCTATCATTCCTAAAGTTACATACCGGATAAATAATCTGAATGATCTGCAGAGGATTTACCAAAATTTCAGCAAAAATATACGGAGAGATATAAAAAGTGCTGAAAAAAAGGTAGAAATAAAATATGATACATCTCCAGATATAATGATAAAGCTTTTGCAGAAAACATTTCGGGAACAAGGAAGAAAATTACCGTGCTCAGAGGACTTAATCGTTAGAATAATGGAAGAGTCTAGAAAAAGAAATAAAGGTAAATTGATTACAGCTGTGGATGAGAATGGGAACACCCATGCAGGAGCATATTTAGTTTATGATAAGAGAGCTTGTTATTATTTATTTGCAGGAAAAGATCCTGACTTTAAAAAGAGTAATGCACAAACTCTTGTAATGTGGAAATGCATAGAGTTTGCTTCTAATGTCTCATCGATATTTGATTTTGAGGGTTCTATGATCGAAGGAATAGAACAGTTTTTTAAACGTTTTGGCGGAGAGCCAACAGTCTATTTTGAGATAAGAAAACTTACAATTATAGACGAAATTAAAGAATTAATAAAACCATTCATAAAAAAAATAATAGGATATAAATAAAATGGAAAAAATTAAAATTTGTCATTTAACAAGTGCCCATAACAGTTTAGATGATAGGATTTTTGAAAAAGAATGTTGTTCTTTAGCGAATTTATATGATACTTATATTATTGCTCCAGGAAATTCTTTCCAAAAAGAGCATGTTAATATTATGGGGATTGGAGAAATACCAAAATCAAGAATTAAACGTTTTTTATCAACTAGTCATAAAGTATATAAAGCAGCGTTGAAACTAGATGCACAATTATATCATATACATGATCCAGAACTTTTGTTGTATGCCAGAAAATTAAAAAAATTAGAAAAAATTGTGATTTACGATTCACATGAAGATGTACCAAGACAGATTTTAGCTAAAGAATGGATTCCTAGGCTAATACGTAAAATGATTTCTGTAATCTATGAATATTTTGAAAAGAGAACTGCTCAGAAAATAGATTATATCGTTGCAGCAACACCACATATTAGAGATGTGTTCTTGAAATATACAAAGAATGTATGTGAAATTTGTAATTTTCCCATAGACAGTAGCCTTGATATTGACATTTCAAAGAGAAAATATTCAGAAAAACAGCAGCAAATATGTTATGCGGGGAGCCTGACAAAAATCAGAGGACTGAATATGATGATGGAGGCAGTGGGAAAAACGGATTGCCATTTGAAACTTGCAGGTTCTATTGATGATTTAGAGAAAGAGCGAATAAAAAAATTCGATAAAGTGGAATATATAGGATATTTGACGAGAGATGAAGTAAACAAGCTTTATGAAGAATCGAATATTGGAATTATGATTCCCGAACCTCGTCCTAATCATATCAATTCATATGCGATTAAGCTGTTTGAATATATGGGGGCGGAACTACCAATTATTTGTTCGAATTTTCCTCTTTGGAAGGAAATGATAGAGGAAAGTGGATGTGGAATATGCGTTGATCCTTTGAATGAAAAAGAGGTAATTAGTGCGATCCAATATTTATCAGAGCATCCAGAAATAGAAAAAGAAATGGGTAGAAAAGGGAAAAAACTTGTTTCTGAAAAATATAATTGGAAAAATGAGTTTAAAAAATTGAGTATGGTCTATCAAAACATAATTTGAGGTGTCAGGATGAAGACTTTTTTGAAAATAGTGCCTTCAGAATGGAAAAATGCAAGTCGAGATAAGAGGGAGATATCCGTAGCAAAAGAAATAGGGTACAATGTTGTTATAATAGCGAGAAAAGAAAAAAATAACTTAGGGTATTACATTGATGATGAACGAGTGATTAGAATTTCGACGCGTCCATTCAAATTGCCACAGAAATTGAATGGATTAAATAGACTATGTTCGGTTTTTTTATGGATAAAAGAAGTGAAAGCAGTTAAAGCGGATGTGATCAGCTGTCATGATATTATTACATTAATAATTGCTTATCTAGCAGTTTTTGGAACCAGGAAGAAAAATCATACGGTATTGATTTATGATTCACATGAATTTGAATTAGGCCGTGCGGGAAGAAAAAGCAAACTAAAAACATTAGTAATATATTTAGTAGAACATTTTCTAATTAAAAAAGTCGACATGACGATGGTTGTTAATAAAAAAATTGCAGATGAAATACAAAAGATATATAGACTAGAAGAAAAACCATTGGTTATACGAAATATTCCAGAGTATTGGATTCTTGATTACAAAAAAACCAATGAAATTCGTGAAAAATATTTTGCTTCCCTTGGGATTGATAAAGGGAAGATTGTTTTAATTACACATGGAATGATTACAGAAGATAGAGGAATTGAAAGGTTTATCGATTTGATTGCAAGTTTTCCAGAAGCAATAGGAATAATTCTTGGAAATGGAACGGAAGGGTACATAAATAAATTAAAAGAGAAAGTACATACTTCGAATGCTGAGGGCAGAGTTCTTTTTCATAAAGCAGTTTCATTGTATGAATTAAAGGATTATATTAGTGCTGCAGATGTTAGTATGATATTAGCAGATAATAGCAGTAAAAGTTATTTATGGTCATTACCAAATAAATTATTCGAGAGTATTCAGGCTGAAACGCCAATTATATGTGGAGAGTTCCCTCAGATGAAAGAAATTTTAACTAAATATAAAATTGGATATTCATTGTCTGTTGATATAGAATTAATAAAAAAAACAATCCACAATATAGTCTGCGATCCAGTATTAACCATGGAACTAAAAATGAATTTAAAAAATGCAAAAGAGATTTTATGTTGGGAAAATGAAAAGAATGAATTAGTAAAAAAATACAAGAAATTTTATGATATTAATACTATATAAAATGGATGGAGAGTGTGATGTTGCATAGTTATCATGATAAGCAGTATTATTTTGCGATATTGCTGATGAGTAGTCTGGTTTTTTCGCCAATAAAATATGCTTTTTCATCTTTATTATCTTTAGCATTAGATATACCATATCATCTGGATTCTATTTTTCTTTGGATTCTATTTATTGTATTATATGTGATCCCGGCAATACCTAAAATTCAATGGACAAAAAGTATGATAATTATACCTTCTATTATTATGATTTCATTGACCATATTTGTATTCCGATATCCAGAACATGTAAAAGAGGGGATTTTAGCAGTTTATAAAATTTTATTCCGATCATATCCGTATTATATTATTAGTTGTCAAATAAAAGATTTTAAATTAGTAAAAAAATATTTAAAAAAAGCAGGCCATATCATAACAATGAGCTGTTTATTGGTAATAGGAGTTAAATTACACTTAGGAACAATGGATCGATATGATATGACCCTAGCTTACATGATCTTTCCGGCTACAATAATCAATTTTTGGTTCCTCATGGAAAAATTCACATGGTTTACAGCATTATCCTTCATGGTTTCCTTAGTAGAAGTAATATTTATGGGAACAAGAGGACCTTTATTGTGCTTTGGAATATTTTATGTGTATATGATTTTTTACGCAAGTATGCATTCCACCAAAAATAAAATCATGTTAGTTTTAATAACAGTTTTAGGGATGACAATGTTAATTCTAACGATATTTGGAAGCAGTGTATTTCAACAAGTCGCAGAAAAAACAGGGTTGAGCCTAAGAGTTTTTACAGCATTAACAGACGGTGAGTTTTTTAAAAGTAGTGGAAGAATACAAGCATATTTAAATAGTGTAAGATTAATTATGAGGACACCTTTGCTAGGTACAGGGATACTGACGGATCGATATTTGCTAGCTGAATTGTCAGGAGGAGTTTCTGGGCAAAAGTTTATGGGAACATATTCCCACTTATTGTTTATAGAAATAATTGTTCAGTTTGGTATCGTTATTGGAACAGTAATGTGTGTGTGGCTTCTTAATAAAATTATAAAAATTTTCCTATTAAATCAAGGTGACTTCAAGGATATTGCGGTTTTACTTTTGTTTATTAGTATTTTACCTTTAATGTTATCAGGAAGTTATATTCAGGAGCCATCATTTTATGTTTTTTTGGGAATTATTACTTCTTTAGATTTAAGAAATAATTACATAGTACGAGGATATAAATAATTGGTTTGTAAAAAAATAAGAGATAAAATACAAAATGATTTTCTTAAAAATATTACAATTTTAGCATCGGGTTCTTTAATTGCATATGGCATCAATTTTTTAATTTTACCGATTTTAAGCCGTGTTTTCTCTCCTGCTGATATAGGAGAGTATAACTTAATTATATCAACTGCGAGCATTTTTTTCGACATGATGTGTTTGGGAATGCTTACTGCAATTATGCTTCCTAAAAAAGAGGAGATAGCAAAAAATATTTGCAAATTAATTGCATGTTCAATTATATTTTTTTGCATTCTCATATTTCCAATAATTTTGTTGATTTCACCACGATATAAAATTTTTGAGATAAAACAAAATTATAATATCGCATGTATGCTACTTTTTTTATACACAATAGTATATAACATACAATCCATCTATTTTGGATATGTTAATAGGGAAAAAAAGTATCGTGTATTATTTTGGAATCAAATTATTTATGCGACTTTAAATGCAGGAATTAGTATTTTTTTTGGCTTATTAGGATTTAGTACATTAGGATATTTAAGCGGAACGGTTTGTGCTTCTTTAGTAACTATTATATATATGAATCGCTATGTACATCCATTTAGAGGAAAGACAACCGGTAAAGATTTAATGAATACTTTATATCAATATCGTACATTTCCCCTCATCCAAATGCCTGCTAATATGATTGGGTATTTTTCTTCTCAAATTCCAATTCAATTTTTGGGAAGATTCTTTGGAAGTGTAGTGTTAGGCGGTTACTCCATGGCTTGTCGAATTTTAAGTGTTCCAGTTTCATTACTAGCTGTTTCGGTAAATAAGGTCTATTATAAAACTGCTGCTGAAAAGATTAATAATGGAGAAGAAATAGGGGGATTTTCCTTTCAGATACTCGCGACTAATATTAAAATTGCGATTATACCAATTTGTATTTTAATCTTTTTTGGTAAAGAAATTTTAACATTTTTTTTGGGAAAAGAATGGGGAACAGCTGGAGAATATATTCGTATATTAGGAGTGTACTATTTGGTGCAATTTTGCAGTGGATGTTTTAGCGGAGTATTTGTTTTAATTAATCAAAAGAAAATCAATATGATATCGGCATGCATGAAGCTATTATTGAATTTGGTAACTTTCTCATGGCTCAATGGACAAAAAATTGACTTAATTTCTGCAATTATAATATTTACAGGTGTCGATATGATTTTTCAGTTACTACTTTTAGGACTTATGTTCTATATGTTGAAGTATTCGCTGAAAAAATATAGTTATCTGATTTTGAAATACATAGTCAGTATATACTTAATAAGTTTATTTATAGTTGGAAAGGAAATTGTATGAAAAGTGTAAAACGAATTATAAAGAGAATTCTAAAAGGTCCTTTTTTTAATATTACGTATTATTATAAAATGGATCAAGACTCCTCAAAGATTTTCGCTCCATATTTAAATGTAAAATCATGTGAGTATGAAATACTCACGAAAGAAAAATGTTATCAAGTTATGGAGATTCGCAAAGAAAATGTAAAAAAAACATTTGAAGAAATATGTGATAAGCAGATTGTTCTATTGGCCAGGTATGATGGGAAAGTTGCAGGGCATGCGGTCTTAAAATTTTCGGAAGACAATTATTTAGGAAAACATTGGTTTGATACTTCTTTTATTCATTATTGCTTTGTATCTCCAGTATATAGAGGGAAAAATATTTATCCATATATGATGGCTAATTTATCGGCGATAGCTTTTGAACAGTATCAAATCGAAGAAATCTATGGTGGCGCAAATAAAAATAATATTTCTTCACAAAAAGGAATTCAAAAAGTCGGATATAAAAAGGTAGAAACTGGTTTTGAGGTGGGATGGGGAGGAATTAGTTTATTTAAGTTTTGGAAAATAAATAGAGAATAAGGAATAGAAATGGAAAAATATAATTTTGAACAAGCAAAAAAAGAATATAGAGAATTTTGTATTGAAAACACATCAGTCGGTATTTTTTTACAACCGTGGTATTTGGATGCTGCTTGCATTGATAAAGGTGATAACTGGGAAGTTATATTAATAAAAAATGATGGAAAAATAATAGCAGCTTTCCCATTTGGATATAAGAAACAAAAGGGTTTTAGATATATATATAATCCATTTCAAGTATGTCGTTTAGATATTTGGATTGATTATGGAAACCGAGAATCGAAATATAAAAAGTTTTCATATTATGAAGAAATAGTAAAAAAAGTTGTTGAATTACTACCTCCTTATGACCGTTTTCAAATTGCATTTTCATATAAAATGAAAAACTGGATGCCATTTTATCAGTTGGGGTTTACTCAGACTACTAGATATTCTCAAGTCATTTATCCAGAAAAACAGGAAGTAATATGGAATAATTTGCAAAAGTACAGAAGAAAAGAAATAAAAAATGCAATAGGGACTTATACTGTAAAAGAAATCAACTCATCGGATGTATTTTATATTTTTTTTGAACAATATTATAAGAAAAAGGGAGAGGATGTAAGCTTCAGTCGAATACAATTCGAAGCCTTATATCAAGCGGCAAAAAAGAATAATGCTGTAATAGTTACGGGTGCATACTCAGAAAATGGAACTCTAGTAGCAGAATTATTTACAATTTACGATAAAGAAAGAAGTTATACATTATTTGTTGCTTTTGATAATGATTCGGCAGGAGCTAGGGCATTTTTAGATTGGTATGGAATATGTAAATTTGTAAATCAAGAAATTACATATGATTTTGAGGGAAGTATGATATCAGGAGTGGCAGAATATAATAGACGTTACAATGCTGAAATGGAACCTTATTTTGTCATTTCAAAAGAAAGCAGAAGATATAAAATACTTATAAAAATAAAAGAACTGTTAAAATTGATATAGTAGAAAATGTTAGGGATAATATAATGGGAGAGCTGATTGTTACTGAAGAAATTATCGATTATATTTTAAAATTGCTTGTGGGAGATGTAAAATATAGGTATTTGATTTCTTATGGAGAAGAAAAAGGACAGGAATTGATATGTATAAAACCTTCATTTTTTTTTGAAAAAGATATTTATAAAACGAAAAAGACATATCCACAAATTCCTTTAAAAGAGTGGGAGGGAATTCCAATCTTATTTGGAGAAGATAATAGTTATGAAAAAAATGGTAGATTGACAATAGAGGCGGATTTGGTTGCTTCTTCATTTTTTTTACTGACACGCTACGAAGAACTGATAAATGACGATAATAGAGACAAGCATAAACGTTTTATCGGAAAAGGTTCTGTTATGGGAAAATGCAATTTTTTAGATAGACCTATCGTAGATGAATATAGTAAAAAGATTAGAGAATTGCTAAAGGGTAAAGGTATTCCTATAGAAAATAAAGAAGGAATATCACATATATATTTGACCCATGATGTTGATTTACCATGGAAAAACTATACATTAGGACAATCTATAAAAGAGACAATAAAAACACTTTTATATCAAAAAAGAATAAATTTTTCTCCTATTTTTAATAGTTTTGGATTTTACAAATATAATCAATATGATACATTCGATTGGCTTATAGAATTAGATAAAAGAGTAAAAAATAAGTATGGGGATCAATGTGATGATGTTTATTTTATTATAGCTAATATGTTGGAAACTTCTATGACTCCTTCTTATCTGCAAGATAATAAAAGCGAAAAATTACTTAATAAGCTAAAAAGTAATGCTAAAATAATAGGTTTACATATGAGCTATGAGTCAGGGATAGATATGAATAATGGAAAAGTATATTCCGAAAAAAAAGCATTAGAGGAAAGACTAGGGGAAGAGATAAAAAGTAATAGAAATCATTATTTAATTGCAAAAGATATAGAAGATTTAACAACTCTATTGAAAATTGGAATCAGAGAAGACTTTACCATGGGCTATGCAGATATACCAGGTTTTAGATTAGGTACATCAAAAACTGTTAGGTGGATAGATCCTGAACAAATGAAATTAACAGATTTATATTTACATCCTTTGATTATTATGGATAATTCTCTTTGTGAAAAACAATACCTTGGCTTGGATAAGGAGGTAGCCTGGAATACGATTGAACATTTTATCAATATTGTAGAAAGCGTTAATGGAGAGCTATGTGTGTTATTTCATAATAGTACGATTAAAATTGGTGAATATACATGGTTATCGGAGATTTATGAAAGACTTATAGCAAGATTAGTTGAAAAAGGAGCGCAGTAAATGGAGCGATTTGATAGAGGAAATAAATTTATTTTAAAAACAATATTAAATAATGATAGATTAAATGCATATGAGTTTTATATCAAACATGCGGAAAATAATGGATATAATGTTTGCGGATTAGAGAAATTTTATGAAAATAGAGACGATGGAAATAAATATTTTGTATTGAGACATGATGTAGATATTGTTTCTGAGGCAACTGAAGAAATGTTTTTAAAAGAAAAAGCTTTGGGAGTGACAAGTACATATTATTTTAGATTTTCTACAATTGATGTTGAATTAATAAAAAAGATGGAAGATGCTGGATTTGAAGTGGGGTTTCATTTTGAAACTTTAGCTAATTATGCAAATGAATTTGGCATAGAAAGAATTGATGAAATTTCCATAGAGAAAGTTCAAGAAAAACTAAAAATGGAAATAGATAAATTCGAAAAAACAACTAATATAACAATAAAATCCCTTGCCAGTCATGGGCATCCATTAAATAGAAAATTAGGATATTCTAACAATTATATATTAGAAAATGAAAGTTATTCAAAGTATAATATCTTATTCGAAGCGTATGATAAAGAACTTTATAACAAGTATATAGATTCTCATATTATGGATAATAATATTTGTTTCAATAGTGGTTTTAGTTATAATGAAAATCCAATTGAGGAAATTGATAATAAAAAAGCGAGAATAGTTTTTTTGTCACATCCTAATTATTGGTATGGTAATAATGTTAGAAAAGTAAAGGATTTAGTATACTTTTTTTCAGGTAGAGGGAAAAAGTATCAACCAACAACATTTAAACGCATTGCATTAGGAGAATAAAATAGCACTTTATATAACAGAAAGTGATGTATAGTTATTTTAAAAGGAAATTTTCAAGATGAGGAGGATAATTATGCAATTTCGAGATCTTAAAAAACAATATGAAGTTTTAAAACTATCCATTGATGCAGCTATTCATGATGTTATTGTTAATACATCTTTCATCAGTGGCCCTCAGGTTGCTGAATTAGAACGTCAGCTAGCAGCATATGTAGGAAGAAAACACTGTATTACCTGTGGCAATGGTACAGACGCCTTATCTATGGCTTTGATGGCCTGGGGAATTAAAGAAGGAGATGCTGTGTTTGTTCCGGATTTTACTTTCTTTGCTACTGGAGAGGTAGTATCTTTTGAAGGTGCAACTCCAATTTTTGTGGATGTAGATGAAGATACATTCAATATGGATGTAGAGAAGCTGGAAGAGGCGATAAAGGTAGTATTAGAGGAAGGAAAGCTGGTTCCTAAGCTGGTGATTCCTGTAGATTTATTTGGTTTACCTGCAGATTATGAGAAGATAGAGGCGGTTGCTAAAAAATATGATTTAAAAGTTTTAGAAGATGGCGCGCAGGGATTTGGAGGAAGCCTGAATGGGAAAAGATCCTGTGCCTTTGGAGAAATCTCTACTACTTCGTTTTTTCCGGCAAAGCCATTAGGATGCTATGGAGATGGAGGAGCAGTTTTTACAGATGATGATGAAATTTCAGAGTATTTAAAATCAATTCGTGTGCACGGGAAGGGCTCTCACAAATATGAGAATATTCGTATTGGGTGGAATTCCCGTTTAGATACGCTTCAAGCGGCTATTCTGCTTTCTAAGTTAAAGGCTTTTCAGGACTATGAATTAGAAAAGGTAAATAAAGTTGCAGAAAACTATGAAACCAGCTTTAGAGAACTTCAGCATGTGATGAAGACGCCTGCTATTCCAGAATCGTTTTATTCCAGCTGGGCGCAGTATACCATTCAAGTAAAAGACAGAGAAATTAGAGATAGGCTCCAAAATTTTTTGAAGGAACGGGAGATACCAACGATGATTTATTATCCAATTCCTATGCATCGGCAGAAGGCTTTCGAAGGAAATAAGTTATATCAATTATGTCCTGTGACAGATAAACTTTGCGAAACAGTACTGTCATTGCCTATACATCCATATATGGAACTAGAAGAACAGAATTACATTATAGATTCCGTAAAAGAATTTTTTGGGTGATGTTAGTTATGGAGAGAAGACAGTGGAATAGAGCTGTCTGTTTTATTTTGATAGGAGCAGTGATTTTTTGGCTCTATTCTTTGAGCGTAGTCAATGATAAAGCCTCGTATACTAGGTTCATGATAAAAGAAATGTACAAGGAAGAACAGATTGATGTGTTATTTTTGGGAGCTTCCCATGTTTATCGGGGAATCGATCCTGAATATATAGATCAAAGTCTGGGAGTCCGTAGTTATAATGCAGGCAGCTCTAATCAGCGCCCCGAAGACAGTTATTATTTGCTGAAGGAAATTTTAAATGAGACAGAAGTTAAAACAATTGTGTATGATATTAACTATGTTATGTTTCAGCAACATTTAAACGATCCAACGATTCGTACACATATTTTATTAGATTATTTTAAACCTAGCATGAATAAAGTCTTATATGCAGAAGATGTATTAAAAAATCCAATATATTCTAATACAGTCGTTTCTAATGTTATACGGTATAAAGAAGGTTGGAAGATGCCGAGACAAATGCTTGTAAATCTGTCGATGCATTTAACGGACAACAGATACAAAACATTAGATTACAGTTATGCAGAACGTGAGACAGAAAAATATGCCGGGAGAGGATTTGTTTACTCTTATCCAATAATGGATAGTGAATTAGCTGATTCTGTTCTCTGGGAGGAGGAGACAATCAGCTGGAGACAGGTTGAATATTTGGACAGAATCGTTTCTCTGTGTGAAGAACGTGGTGTTGCATTGCAATTTATTTCAATTCCTGTTTATGAAAACTACCTGAGGCAGGAACCAAGATATCAGGAAATCTACGAATTTTTTCAGAAAAAGGCTGATGAGACAGGGATTACTTATGTCGATTTTAATTTAGATGAAAATTGTACAGTAAAAACAGAAAAACAGTATTATCAGGACGCATCTCATTTAAATGGAAAGGGGGCTGGAGAATTTAGTCGATATTTATGTAAAAAATATATGGAGAATAGAAAAGAAAAATTGGAGAAAAAACAATGAGAAAGGAATTACAGTATCCATTTGACAGTGGCTTCATTTTGACAAAAAGGAAATCTATCAAAAGAGAGTTGATAAAACAGTATGAATTAAATCCGTAATCATTTATAAAAAAGCGTATCGCTATTTTGGGTGGTTCTACTACTCATGATGTAAAAGATATGCTTGAATTATTTCTTTTAGAACAGGGAATTATACCAGAGTTTTATGAGTCAGAATATAATCAGTATTATCAGGATGTAATGTTTGATAATCCGACATTAATAACATTTAAACCGGATTTGATTTATATTCATACCAGTACGCGGAACATTACGGAGTGGCCATCTTCTGAAAGAACAGAGCAGGAAATTGAAGCAATGCTGAAGGGACAGTTTTCTCATTTTTTAGGTATGTGGGAGAAGATTGAGGAAGCATATGCCTGCCCAGTAATTCAAAATAATTTTGAACTGCCGTTTTATCGTATTCTAGGAAACAGAGATTGCTGGGATTTAAGTGGGCGGGTAAACTTTGTAAACCGGATGAATGAAAAGTTTTCTCAATATGCTAGGAATCATGAGAATTTTTATATAAATGATATTAATTATATTTCTTCGTGCTATGGAATTCAAAGATGGGCAGATTCCTTCTGTTGGCACATGTATAAATATGCTTGTAGTATATCAGCAATCCCTGAATTGAGTTTTAATCTGTCCAATATTATTAAATCAATTTACGGAAAAAACAAAAAAGCACTTGTTTTAGATCTGGATCATACGCTTTGGGGTGGAGTAGTTGGAGATGATGGACCAGAAAATATTGAGATTGGACAGGAAACATCAGTAGGACAGCTGTATACAGAGTTTCAACAGTATATTAAATCCTACAAGGATTTGGGTATTCTTCTTACGATTGATTCAAAGAATGAAGAGGAGAATGCACTGGCCGGCTTAAAAAGACCAGATAGCATTTTAAAACCGGAGGATTTTCTTGTGATAAAAGCTAATTGGGAACCAAAAGATCAGAATATGAAGGAGATTGCCAAAGAACTGAATATTGGAACAGAGAGTCTAGTATTCGTGGATGATAATCCGGCAGAACGTTATATTGTCTCCAATGGAATTCCGGAGGCATCTGTGCCAGACATTGGGACACCAGAACAATATATTCAAAGATTAGACCGCTCAGATTTTTTTGAGGTAACTTGTTTTTCAGAGGATGATCGCCGAAGAAATGCCATGTACGAGGCCAATGCAGCCAGGAAAAAGCAGGCAATAAGATATGGTGACTATGAGGAATATTTGAAATCTTTAGAAATGAAGGCAGAAATCAGACCTTTTTCTTCAATTTATATGTCGCGAATTGCACAGCTGACTAATAAGAGCAATCAGTTTAATTTAACTACCCGCCGTTGTACACAGATGGAATTGGAAGAATTAAATAAAAATTCAGATTATATTACATTGTATGGAAGGCTTGAAGATAAATTTGGTGATAATGGAGTAGTTTCCGTTGTCTTTGGGCACTGTGATCCGGAACAGCCAGTTTACTTTCATATAGATCTTTGGTTAATGAGCTGCAGAGTTTTAAAACGAGATATGGAATTCGCTATGATGGATGAACTGCTTCGTCTCTGCCAGGAAAGAGGAATTAAAACAATTTTTGGATATTATTATCCAACAGTCAAAAATCGAATGGTAAAAGATTTTTATGAACAGCAGGGATTTTCTAAGGAATCGGAATCAGATAATGGAAGTACCGTTTGGAAATTGGATTTGAATTGCTGCGATAAAAGCAGAAATCGAGTTATCAAAGTAAATTAAAAAAATGTTGAAACTATTCATAGGAAAGCTGCAATATAAAAGGAGAGAGAAAAAATGACAAGAGAACAGGTGTATGAGAAGCTAAATGAGGTATTTCGTGATGTATTTGATGAGGAAACTATCCAAGTGAACGATAGCACAACAGCGAATGATATTGAAGACTGGGATTCCTTGGAGCATATCAATCTGATAGTGGCAGTAGAAAAATCTTTTGAAATAAAATTTACTATGGGAGAAGTAACGGGAATGAAAAATGTAGGAGCTATGGTAGATATTATTTTGGAGAGAGGAAAGTAAAGTAGATTTATGAAAATACATCATGTGGGATATTTGACAAAGAATCTGTCAGATTCAGAACAGGCTTTTATGAAACTCGGATATAAAACTGAGAGCCCAGCCAATTATGATCCACTGCGTAAAATAATGATTTCTTTTTTAGTGAATGAATCATACAGAATAGAACTTATTGAACCATGTGGAAGCGAATCACCGATGTATAGTTTGTTAAAAAAGTATAAAAATACACCATATCATATCTGTTACGAAACTGAAGCGTTAGAACCAACAATTTCAATGTTAGAAAACCAAGGCTATGTACTGATTCAAAAACCATCAGAGGCACCATGCATAAAAAATCAAAGGGTGGCTTTTCTAATTGGAGAAAGTATGGGGATAATAGAATTACTTGAGAGAAAGGATTCTGTATTGCAATGACAATGACATCATTCCCGTTCTTTGTTCTAGTGGGAGGTTTGCTTGTTTTATACTATTATCTTCCCAGTCGCTGTCAGCCATATCTTTTAATTTTAGCATCTTTTATTTTCTGCTGGTATGCAGGCGGAAGAAGGATGCTTTTATTTTTATCTATGTCTATCTTTACAACATGGGTATCTGCGCTTTTGTTAGAGAGAACAACTGATAGGGGGAAAAAATATGCGATTTTAGGCAGCACTATTGCATTAAACCTAGGAATTCTGTTTATATTTAAATATTTAAATTTTTTTGTATATACGGGTCAAAGTGTTGGACATACTTTAGGTATAGAAGTTCCCTTACAAAAAATATGTATGGTAGCGCCATTGGGCTTATCTTTTTATACCCTTCAGGTGTTAGGATATTTACTGGATGTATCGAGAAAAACCTGCAGAGCTGAAACAAGTTTACTTCGTTATATGCTATTTGCAGGTTTTTTTCCCCAATTGGTACAAGGTCCTATCAATAGATACGGAGAAATGGCGCAGACACTTTATTTGGAAAAGAAGTTTAATTATAAAAAAGTGACATTTGGACTTCAGCGTATGGTATGGGGACTCTTTAAAAAGCTGGTGATTTCAGAAAGAATGGCTGTGATTGTCGGAACTATTTATGGGGATTATTTTACATATTCGGGATTTTATATAGGAATAGGAACAGTTTGCTTTGCTGTACAGCTATATGCCGATTTTTCTGGCGCTATGGATATTGCGCTGGGATTATCGGAGGCACTGGGAATTCGTATGCTAGAAAATTTCGATACTCCGTTTTTTTCCCGTTCTGTTTCTGAGTATTGGCGTCGCTGGCATATTACATTAGGAACATGGATGAAAGACTATGTGTTTTATCCATTATTAAAATCAGATTTATTTGTGGCGATTGGAGAAAAAGCTAAAAAAAGGTTGGGAAAAAAGAGAGGAAAGAAAATTCCAACTTATTTGGGTATGGTTATACTATGGTTTACAGTAGGGCTTTGGCATGGAGGAGAATGGAAATATATTATTGGTTCTGGGCTTTTACATTGCTTCTATATCATATCGGGACAGCTTTTGGATCCTGCATTTAAAAAAATAATTAGCATATTTCGAATTAACACAGCTTGTTTCGGTTATTACCTTTTTCAGATGCTGAGGACTTTTTTTCTGGTATGTATTGGTTTTGTCTTTTTTCGAGCTGGAACTGTAAAAGAAGCTTTTCAAATATTGCGAGCCTCTTTATTATTTAATCCGTGGATTTTTATAGACGGCTCTTTATTCCGTTTAGGATTAGATCCATATGATTTGTCCATTGGAATCATAGCAATTCTAATTTTCTTTTCAGTATCTTTGCTGCAACAACATTTTCATGCAAAAGGAAAGACTTTACGCAGCAGATTGGCAGAACAGAAGCTTCCGTTTCGTTGGATGATATATTACGGAATGATTTTTTCTATTCTCATTTTTGGTTTTTATGGTCCTGGATATGATGTTAGTACATTTATTTATCAGAATTTTTGAAATTTAAATAATATATGAAAATGAAAGCTCTCTCAAGTTGTAAAAAACAAATTATTGGAAAATCCAAGAAATATTCAAAAAATAACATTGAGAAAGTAGATTTTATTTATGTTTAAAGAATCCACCAGGGAAGGCAATCCACCTTGCCTTCCCTCCCCCTTCCATGTTATACTTATCTCAAAGCATATATTTCTTATCATGGGCCGATTCATGGCCGTCTACGATTCTAATTATCATTTCAGAAAATCTATGCTTTTCCAAAAAATAATGAAAAAGCAGGAGATTTTCGTTCTCCTGCGAAGGAGGACAAATGAATAAGGAGAGAAATGGAACGGTACTGGCATCTGGATCCGCGCTGCCAGCCAGGAGAGACTACAAGGACACGATTTTTCGCAGGCTGTTTCAGGACAGAAAAAATCTGCTGAGTCTGTACAATGCAGTGAACCGCACGTCTTATACGGACGCAGAGGCTTTGACTGTGGTGACACTGGAGAACGCCGTGTATATGAACATGAAAAATGACGTAGCCTTTTTGCTGGATAACAGGCTGAGCCTCTATGAACACCAGTCCACCTGGAACCCCAATATGCCCCTTAGAGATCTGTTTTATGTATCCAGGACGTATCAGGGTCTGGTGAAGGATGAAACCTTATATTCTTCTAAGAGACTAAAACTTCCAGCTCCCCACTTTTTGGTATTTTATAATGGAACGGAAGAGCGGGAAGAGAGCAGCATTCTGAAGCTGTCAGATTCCTTTGAATACGTGGGCACTCAGAAAGAAGAACCCAACCTGGAACTGAAGGTACAGGTGTTAAATATTAACCAGGGAAAAAACAAAGAACTGCTGGAATTATGCCGGACGCTTAAGGAATATATGATTTTTGTAGACAGGATCCGCCTTTACACGAAAACCATGGAGTTAGACGCAGCGGCAGAGAGGGCAGTAGACGAATGTATCCATGAGGGAGTATTGTCGGACTTTCTTAGAAAAAACCGAGGGGAGGCAATCGAAATGAGTATTTTTGAGTATGATGAGGAGCGGGAACTGAAGCTGATCCGAAGAGCAGAATATGAGGAAGGTCTGAAGGAAGGACGCGAAGAGGGGCGTGAAGATGGGCTAAAAAGTCATCTGCGTTCTCAGGTAGTGAAAAAGCTGAAAAAGGGCAAGACAGCAGAACAGATTGCGGAGGAACTGGAAGAGAAAGTTCAGGAAATAGAGCAGGTAATAGGAGAACTGCAGAAGGGGTGTTGATAGTTAGCATTTTCCCTCCCATTGCCATTTCTGCTCTCTTCTATTATAATAGGACTTCAGACAGCGGTCTGAGCAGACGCTGTGTTGAGTTAATATTATAAAATGAGATGCAACGGAGGAAAATCCATTGAACCAATATGAGATTATTGTGCTTGACCTGGACGGAACCCTGACGAACCGGGACAAGGTGATTACACCGAAAACGAAGGAAGCCCTTTTGGAAATCCAGAGGAGGGGGAAGAAAATCGTGCTGGCTTCCGGCCGTCCGACTCAGGGGGTCATGCCTCTGGCGAAGGAGCTGGAACTGGACCGGTACGGAAGCTATATTCTTTCCTACAATGGAGGCATGATTACAGACTGCAGGACAGGAGAGGTGATTTTTTCACGGCTGCTTCCTGTGGAGTCCAATGAGAAAATTATCGGTCTGGCGGAGGACGAGCGGGTTGATTTCCTGACTTATGAGGGGGACACGATTATTACCAATAATAAGGACTGTCCATACGGACTGATTGAGCAGAAGATTAACGGTATGGAAATACGGCAGATTGAAAATATGAAGTCGTATCTGGACTTTGCTGTACCGAAATTCCTGTTTTTAGATGACGGAGATTATCTGGCCATGGTGGAGCCGCGAGTGAAAGCTGCCTTGGGAAGCCGGTTCAGTGTTTACCGTTCTGAGCCGTTTTTCCTGGAGATTCTTCCCAAGGGAATTGACAAGGCTGCTTCCCTGGAACGGCTGTTAGAGCATATCGGCATGGCTCGGGAACAGATGATTGCCTGCGGTGACGGTTACAATGATCTGACGATGATTCAGTACGCCGGACTGGGCGTTGCCATGGAGAATGCAGTGCTTCCTGTCCGGAAAGCGGCAGATTTTATCACTTATTCCAACAATGATGACGGTGTGGCCCATGTGGTAGAAACGTTTATGATGGAATAGAGTAACAGGAAATAAAAAAACAGGGATAAAAAACAGGGTCAGATGATCTGCATATTATTTGATAAGGGGATGACAAAAGTGTGGCTGATCTATGCAGTCGGTTCGGCAGTATTTGCTGCTTTGACGTCAGTTCTGGCTAAAATAGGAATTGAAGGAGTGAATTCCAATCTGGCCACAGCGATACGTACCTTTGTGGTTTTGATTATGGCATGGGGAATTGTCTTTTTGACAGGCGGGCAGAATGGAATCGGGGGAATCAGTAAAAAAAGCTGGCTGTTTCTGATTCTGTCAGGTCTGGCCACAGGCGCTTCGTGGCTCTGTTATTACAGGGCTATCCAGATAGGGCAGGTTTCCAGGGTAGTTCCTGTTGATAAAATGAGTGTTGTGATTACTCTGATTCTTTCCTTTGTGCTGCTGCATGAGCAGTTTACATGGAAATCAGGAGTGGGTGCTCTTTTGATTACCGTGGGAACACTGATAATGGCCTGGCCATAGATACTTCTGAATATGTTTAATGATAGAAATATCATAAATAGTTTAAACTTAAAATATGGAAGATACCGATAAAGGCTCTGGAGCTGCTTTTTTGTGATGAGAAGGCAGAATATCCAGAGCCTTTTTTCGTTATAGAAGATGTTTTGTTTTCCAGCTTTGAATACAGGGAAACTGGCTATTTTGACAAAACCAGTATGGAACTAAACAAAAATATATGGAAAACTGCTAAAAAATAGATGACGTATAATTAATTTCGCAAAATCAATTTCATAAAAATAGACATGGTC